>NZ_JAQGNT010000117.1 GCF_028291725.1 Hydrocarboniphaga sp.
AAGCCCTGCGCTAGCCATTCCTTGGACCGCGCGTGCGGTAGAAATTCCCTAACGAACGGCTCAGCGCATACCACGCCTGGCTCTGAGCTGGGCTTGAAGTCGTAAAGAGCAATGCCTGGAGTGCCGACGGCCGTGACCGATCCCGTTTCGAACCGCAGTGAAAGCGAATCCGACCGCCGGCCGGATTGCCGGGGCGACCTCTGCTCTGTTCGATGCATCAGCACGGACTCACTTTCGCAGGAAGTATGCCGTTGCGGGAATGCCACCCTCATGGTCTACACTCTGGGGCTGCCGGACGGTCGTGGTAAATCCGCCTTTCGGTACTCCAAGGGCGCAGCACGGGGCGCAGCGCAATGACCAGCACCAGCAGCACCGTCACCAACCAGGCCGCGACACCGGCATCTGCGCCACTCATGCTGGCCGACTCGCAACAGCTGCGGGACGAACTGCAGCTGAGCGACCCGGCAGGCCTGCAGGCGCCGGCCGCCGGCGCCGACCCGGCGCTGGTGAGCCAGGCCGACGACGTCGCCGCGCGCATTCTCAAGCTCGACCTGAACGACCAGGACGCGCAGGAGAAGACCAAGGCGGCGATCGAGTCCATGGGCATCGATCTGCAGAAGGATGCGGCACGCCGCAGCGCGATGCTGAAGCAGCCGCTGACCCAGCTGATGAAGAGCGGCGAGGAGGGCGGCGCTGTCGCCAGCTCCTTGATTGACCTGAAGATGCAGGTCGAGGATCTGGATCCGGCGCGCCTGAATCTCGACGCCGGATTTACGTCGCGGGTGCTCGGTTACATTCCGGGCCTGGGTACGCCGCTGAAGCGCTACTTCTCGCGCTACGAGTCGGCGTCAACCACGATCGACGCGATCATGAAGTCGCTGCGCGCCGGCCAGGACCAGCTCAAGCGCGACAATGTCACGCTGACCGAGGACCAGAAGGCGATGCGCGCGCTGACCTTGAAGCTGAGCCGCGCGGTGCAGCTCGGCCAGCTGATCGATGCCCGCCTGCAGGGCGCGCTCGACACCGATATCGCGTCGGACGATCCGCGCCATCGCTTCGTCAGCGAGGAGCTGCTGTTCCCATTGCGCCAGCGCATCCAGGATCTGCAGCAGCAGTTGCTGGTCAACCAGCAGGGCTTCCTGACCATGGAAATGGTCATTCGCAATAACAAAGAGCTGATCCGCGGCGTCAATCGCGCCCTGAATGTGACCGTCAGTGCCCTGCAGGTCGCTGTTACATTGGCCCTGGCGCTGGCCAACCAGAAGATCGTGCTCGAAAAAGTGCAGGCGATCAGCGCCACTACCGAGAACCTGATCGCCGGCACCGCCGAGCGCCTGAAAACCCAGGGTGCCGAGATCCACAAGCAGGCCAGCGGCACGCAGCTGTCGATCGAGGTGCTGCGCAAGGCCTTCGCCGACGTGCGTTCCGCGCTGGACGACATCTCGCGTTACCGCCAGGAGGCGCTGCCGCGGATGGCGCAGAACATCACCGAGATGGACCAGCTCGCGGCCGAGTCGGAAACCACGATCCGCCGCTTCGAGCACGCCGAGAAGGCAGCCAAGGATTTCAGCATCGAGATCACCAGCTAGCCCGGCGTTGGCAGGACCCATGCAGGAGCTAGCCGCTCCATCAAGAACTTCAAGGGGGATTCAACATGCTCAAGGGATTCAACAAGTCGCTGCGATGGCTGTCCGTCGCGGCGCTGCTGGCCACCGCTGGCCTCGCCGGCTGCGGCAAGAAGGACGCCGCACCCGCCACTGACGCACCGGCCGCTCCGGCCGCCGCCGCTGCACCGGCCGAGAAGCCCAAGTTCGCAGTCGCCTGGTCGCACTACGTCGGCTGGGAGCCCTGGGGCTACGCCGAGCACTCCGGAATATTGAAGAAGTGGGCCGACAAGTACGGCATCGACATCTCACTGACGCTGGTCAACGACTACGTCGAGTCGATCAATCTTTATACCGCCGGCAAGTTCGACGCCTGCGTGATGACCAATATGGACGCGCTGACGATCCCGGCGGTCGGCGGCGTCGACAGTCAGGCGGTCGTAGTCGGCGACTTCAGCAACGGCAACGACGGCATCGTGGTCAAGAAAGCCGCATCAGTGAAGGCGCTCAAGGGCCGCAAGATCAACCTGGTCGAGCTGACCGTGTCGCACTACCTGCTGGCGCGCGCGCTGGACATGAACGACATGAGCGAGAAGGACGTCACCCTGGTCAACACCAGTGATGCCGACATCGCCGCGGTGTTCACCTCCGACGCCAACGGCGCGGCGGTGACCTGGAACCCGCCGCTGGCGCAGGCCAAACAGGCGCCCGGCGCCAAGCTGATCTTTGATTCCAGCGCGATCCCGGGTGAAATCATGGACCTGCTGGTGGTCAAGAGCGCCGCCCCGGACAGCCTGAAGCTGGCGCTGACCGGTGCCTGGTACGAGGTCATGGGCATCATGACGGCCAGCGGCCCCGAGACTGACGCCGCGATCGAGTACATGGCCAAGGCCTCCGGCGCCTCGATCGACGACTTCCGGAGCCAGCTCAAGACCACCGCGATGTTCTACAAGCCGGGCGACGCGGCCGCGTTCACCGCCTCGGCCGACGTGTCCAAGACCATGGACAAGGTCCGCCAGTTCTCGTTCTCCAAGGGCCTGTTCGGCGAGAACGCGACCTCGGTCGACGTGGTCGGCATCGGTTTCAACGACGGCAGCTCGCTGGGCAAGAGCGACAACCTCAAGCTGCACTTCACCGACAAGTACATGAAGGCCGCGGCTGACGGGAAGCTGTAGCTTTCTTTTATTCCCTCCCGCGCGCGGGGGAGGGCCTTTGGCTGAACCAGGAGTGACATTGAGTCACTCCTGGCCTTGGGCCAAACGCGGGTGGGGGCGAGAAGTCGCGGAGCAACTCCATCGTCATGCCCCCATCCCGGCCTTCCCCCGCTCGCGGGGGAAGGAGACCAGATTATGAGTTCGAATCGCCATCCACGACTCTGGGGCCTGCATGCTCGCCCCGGCCGCCGGCTCGGCTGGTTGCTGGCCGCGATCCCGTTTCTGCTGCTGATGCTCGCCTACGGCCTCGCCTCGCATCAGCGGCACCAGGACAACCCCGCCGACAAAGTCCTGCCCACCGCCGGCCAGATGCTCGACGCGGCTCAGCGCATGGCTTTTGGCGTGGACGCGCGCAGCGGCAAGCGCCTGTTGTGGGCTGACACCGCCGCGAGCCTGCAACGTCTGCTGATCGGACTGGGCCTGGCCGCGCTGGTCGGCCTGCTGCTCGGACTGAACATCGGCCTGTTCCCGGGCATGTCCGCCGGCGGCATGCCGTTCGTGACCTTCCTGTCGATGGTGCCGCCGCTGGCGGTGCTGCCGATCCTGTTCATCTCGCTGGGAGTCGATGAGTTGTCGAAGATCGCGCTGATCTTCATCGGCGTGGTGCCGGTGATCACGCGCGACATCGCCGCCCAGGTCGCACAGATGCCGCGCGAGCAGATCACCAAGGCGCTGACCCTGGGCGCGACGCCGCTGCGGCTCACCTACGGCATCGTATTGCCGCAGCTGTGGCCGCGGCTGATCGCGTCCTTGCGGCTGTCGCTGGGCGCGGCCTGGCTGTTCCTGATCGCGGCCGAGGCGATCGCGGCCGACGCCGGGCTCGGCTACCGTGTGTTCCTGATGCGCCGCTACCTGGCGATGGACGTGATCCTGCCGTACGTCCTGTGGATCACGCTGCTCGGTTTTGCGATGGACCTGGCGCTGCGCGGCCTGCTGCGCTGGCGCTTCCCCTGGTACCAGGCGGCGCGCGGATGAGCGCCGCGAAAGCCAACTTCCTGCACATCGAGGACCTGTACAAGTCCTACGGCCCCAAGCGGGTGCTCGACAACGTGGATTTGTCGGTGGGCGAGGGTGAGCTGTGCACCCTGGTCGGCCCCAGCGGCTGCGGCAAGTCGACCCTGCTGCGGCAGATCCTCGGCGAGGAATTCCCCGACGCCGGGCGCGTGACGATCGAAGGCGCCGACGTCGGCCATCCCGACCCCAGGCGCGGCATCGTGTTCCAGCGCTATTCCAGCTATCCGCACTTAAGCGTGCTCGACAACGTGGTGCTCGGCCGGCGCCTGCAATGCAGCCCGCTGGCCTGGCTGACGCGGCGCCGGCAGCTGATTGAGGAGGCGATGGAATACCTGCAGCGCGTGCGCCTGGCCGAGCACGCCGACAAGTACCCGCACCAGCTCTCCGGCGGCATGCAGCAGAGAGTCGCGATCGCGCAGGCGCTGATTCTGCGGCCGCGCGTGCTGCTGATGGACGAGCCTTTCGGCGCGCTCGACCCGGACACGCGCGAGCAGATGCAGCTGTTCCTGCTGGAGCTGTGGGAGCGCGAGCGGATGACGGTGTTCTTCGTCACTCATGACCTGGAAGAAGCGGTGTTTCTCGGCACGCGCATCCTGGTGTTGTCGCAGTACTACCGCGACCGGCGCGGCGAAGGCGCCGGGGTCAACCGCGGCGCCAAGATCATCGCCGACTACCAGCTGCCGCGAGCCGCCAGTGCCACCGACGTCAAGCGCGATCCGGTGTTCGCGGAGCTGGTGGAACGCATCCGCCGCGAAGGCTTCGACCCGACGGCGCGGCGGCACGTCGACGAGTTCAACTTGAGGCATCCGCATTCGTTCCGGACATTGACGGCGGAAGAGGCCGGTCGAAATTGACCTGTAGGAGCCTACAGCGCCGACCTGCGCCGTAATCGCGAAGCAAACGGGGTGCGCGCGATTGTGGAAGGTTTCAAGATAGAGGGTGCGTGAGGAAGGGAGGCCGTCACCGCACTGGTGTGCTTGCA
>NZ_JAQGNT010000001.1 GCF_028291725.1 Hydrocarboniphaga sp.
GCTTGACGGCACATAAAACCGCGTCTTTCGACCTGCGGCGGCGTTGCAAATCCTCGCAATAGCGGTGCTATTGCTGTGGTTTGCGCCTTGCCACAGGCCGAAATCCATCGGTTTTATTTGTGTCGCCAAGCATGCAACGGACCACTAGCCCGTAGGTTGGGGTGAGCGGTAGCGAACCCCAACATTCACGCGCGCCGATGTTGGGGTTCGCTACCGCTCACCCCAACCTACCGTAGCTGGCGACGGCGTTTCAGAAGCTGCGTCCATCGACCGCCGTGCGCTTCAGCGCACCCAGGTCGATGCCTTCCAGGCAGCGCAGATTGATCGCGGCCGTCTCCCTGCCTTTCGAATCCTTGCCGAAGCCGTAGGGCGCGCAGCCACAGTTCGAGCAGAACTGATGCTCGATCACGTGGCGGTTGAAGGTGTAGGTCGATACGCCGACATTGGTCTTGATTTCCAACTGTGCGCGCGGAACGAAGGACAGCAAGTAACCCTTGCGGCTGCAGTGCGAGCAATTGCACTCCATCGCACGGTCGAATTCGCCTTCGACCTCGAACGCGATCTGTCCGCAGTGACAGCTGCCTTTGTGTTTCATCTCCGTCGGCACTCCCAGCACATCGATAGGTTTGTTATCAGTCCCGGGTTCCGCCACGAGATTCCCGAAACGAATATGCGCTACCTTACAACACGCCTCAACTATCAGATTGCGCACCGCCGACTCGCCAAGGTGCCTGGCTGAATTCCTGCAACAAGGTCGAGGTCGCAGACGCACAAACCACGATATAGCCCGCCATGAACCTTGCCCGCTGGCCTGAACTCGAGGCACATTTCGACCAGGCCGTGACGATGCCACCCGCTCAGCGAGCGCGCTATCTCGCCGATCTGGCCACGCAGCCCGAACTGCAGACCGCACTGCTCGGCCTGCTGGCCGCAGCAGACGCGCCCGATCCCGCACTGGGCCGCCCGGCCGTCGACGCGCTGCGCGCCAACAAGCCGGCGGCGCCCGCGCTCATCGGGCAGCGGGTCGGGGCCTGGCGGCTGCTCGAATGGGTCGGGGCCGGCGGCATGGGCGAGGTGTATCGCGCGGAGCGAGCCGACGGCCGCTACGAGCAGGTCGTCGCCGTGAAGCTGCTGCGCGCCGACGCGCTCGACAGCCTGCAGCGCTTCGAGATGGAGCGGCGCATCCTCGCGCAGCTCGAACATCCCGGCATCGCGCGCCTCTACGATGCCGGCGTCACCGACGACGGCCGGCCCTACATCGTCATGGAGTGGGTCGACGGCATCGACCTGGTGAGCTGGTGCACGCAACAGGCTGCGGATCTGCCGGCACGGCTCGCACTGTTCCTGCAGATTTGCGAAGCGGTGAGCTGGGCGCATCGCCATCTGCTGGTGCACCGCGACATCAAGCCGGCGAATGTGCTGGTGACTGAGGAAGGCCGCGCCAAGCTGCTCGACTTCGGTATCGCCAAGCATCTGAGCGGGCATGGCACCCAGACCATCAACGCGCCGCTGACGCCGGCCTACGCCGCGCCGGAACAACTGAGCGGCGAACCGATCACCACCGCCACCGACGTCTACGCGCTCGGCGTGATGCTGTTCCAGCTGCTGACCGGCCGCCTGCCCTGGTCCGGCGACGGCGCGTCGCTGCCGATGATGTTCAAGCGCCTGATGGAAACGCCGGCACCGGCGCCGAGCCGCGTCGTCGCCGCGGATTCGCCGGTGCCCCGGCGTGCGCTGCGCGGCGACCTCGACGCGATCGTCGGCCGCGCGCTGCGCCAGGAGCCGGCCGCGCGCTATGCCGACGCGCGCGAACTGGCCGACGACATCCGCCGCTATCAGGAGCGCCTGCCAGTGCAGGCGCGCGCCGGCGCACGCAGCTACGTGCTGCGCCGCTACCTGCGCCGCCACTGGCTGGCGTTCGCGACCGCCGCGGTGGTGTTCGCGGCAATGACGGTTGCGCTCGTGGCGATCACCCGAGAGGCACGCAAAGCGCGGATCGAAGCGCAGCGCGCCGCGGCTGTGCAGTCATTCATGGTCGAACTGTTCCGCACCAACTCGAGCAACCAGCCTGACCCGGTCAAGGCTCGCCAGACCACGGCGCGAGAGCTGCTCGACATCGGCGCCAAACGCATCCACACCGAACTGAACAGCGCCCCCGAGAACAAGCTGGCACTGCTGCGGCTGTTTGGTGACCTGTATCGCGATTTCGCCCTGACCCAGGACGAAATGCCGCTGCGCCAGCAGGCCGTCGATCTCAGCCGCCGCCTTTACGGCCAGAATTCTCCGGAACTGGCCGGCGACCTGCTCCAGCAGGCCTGGGTGACCGTCGACCTGGACGCCGATGCCGCCGCGCGCGAGATCGACGAAGCCCGCGCCATCCTCGATCGTCGCCACGACGATGACTCTTTCCTGCGCGGGCGCCTGCTGGCCTCATCGGCAGCAAACGACAGCGCTTCCGACATGGTCCGCGCACGCAACGAAGCCGCGCAGGCGGTTGCCATTCTGAGTCGCTATCCGGATTCGTTCGAACTGGTTGACGCCCTCTATACCCAAGCCATCGCCGAAGCCGCCAGTGGCCGTTACCTCGACGCCATGCCGCCCCTGCAGCGCGCGATCGACATGCTGGTCAGAGTGAAGGGCCCTTATGCCCCCGAGCTGGCCTTCTACTACCTCCGCATGGCGTCGATCGCAGGCTTGATGAAATCGCACGATGTCGCCATTGCGAGCGCGCAAAAAGCCATCGACCTGGCGCGCGCCAAAGGCAGCGAACATGACTACGACTGGGTGCGCGCTCAGAGTGCGATGGCAGAAGCACTGGTGGGCGCCGAGCGCCCGCGCGATGCACTCGCCTCCGTCGCCCGCGCCAAGGCCGCCGCGCCGCCCGCCAGCCCAAGCGATGCCGAACTGCGCAACTACGTCCATCTCGCCGCTGCACGCGCCCTGGTTCGCGCCGGCGACCCGGAAACGGGATTGGCCGATGCCGATACCGCGCTCGTCGAGGTCCGTGCGCAGCAGCGCGACGACGCCTTCCTCGCCCTCACCCTGGAGTTTCGCGCCGAAGTGCTGGAAGAGCTGGGGAAAACCGACGAAGCGGAACGAGCCCTGGACGATTCGGCGCGGATTTACCAGCGCATCGGTGCACTCCCGCGCGAATGGCCCGCCATCCTGCGCATCCACATGGCCTTGGCCACCGGCCGCATCACCGCCGCACGCGCCGCCTTCGCTGCGCTGCCGCCGGTCAGCGGCGAAGGGCTGGAGGCCACGGCCAAGAACATCCGCCGCCGCCTCACGGCGGCCGAGATCGATCTGGCCGAAGGCCATCCTCAAGACGCCGCGCAGCATGCTGCCGACATCGCGGCGCGTGCGCGCGCCAGTACGCTGGCGCCGTACCTGCGGCTGACGATCACTGAAGGCGAGTTGATCGAGGGCCTGGCGCGGCTGCGCAGCGGCGATGCGCCCGCGGCTTGTCCGCTGCTGTCGCAGGTGCTGGCGACGCGCAGCGAGCTGCTACTGCCCAAGAGCCCCAAGATCGCCGAAGCCCAGCTCGCGCTGGCCGAATGCGAACGGGCCAGCGGCCGGCGCAAGGAAGCCGCCGCGCTGATCGAACAGGCTGCGGCGATCCAGGCGCAGCACCCCGCCCTTTCCGAACGCTATCGCGAACCGCTCATGCGGCTGCGCGCGCAGCACTGAGCCCGGCGTCCGCGCCGGACGCCAGCTCCGGCCGCGCTGGCGATGTCCGCTTTCGCTGGCTGAATGCGTCTTCCTACTCAAACGCCACTACTAAACGCCGGGCAAGCCCGCCCGACGTTCGCCGGCGTTGGTCACAAGGAAGTCCACGATGAAGATGAAAATTTTCGACTCCTCGCAGCGATGCCGGCGCTTGCCGGTTCTTACCCTGCTCGTTGCGGCCGGGCCATCGATGTTCGCGAAGGAGCTGCCGTGAAAAATTTATCGGCGCGGACCAAGCTGGTGATCGCCACCCTGGCCGGCTTCGTAGTCTCCAGGGCAGCCGGCTACGGCATTTCCCTGCTCGGCATCACGCTCACGGGAACACTCTGGAATTCATATTGGCTGCCGGGTTTCCTGATCGGTTTCTTCGTCACGACCCGCCTGCTGAACCCCACCGGCGCCAAGAAGGCGCTGCGTGCCGATGCGCAAGCGCGCGCAGCGGCGCTGGCGCTGCGCGCCGCGCCCGGCGCCGGGCTGGTCATCGTTTACCACGAAGGTTACGTCGGCCGAGCAAACGGCGTCGATATCAGCATCGACGGACACGAACTCGTGCAGCTCAAGAGTCCGCGCTTCACCGCCTTCGACGCGGCACCGGGCCGGCACACGCTGCGCGCGGCCCTCGGCGGCGCCTTCAACGCGGCCAGCCCGCCGGGCGAAACCAGCTTCGACCTCGCAGCGGGACAGGCGGCGGTGTTCGGCATCAAGCTGGCGATGAAGCTGAGCACCAGCGACATCGTGCTGACGCGTATCGACGACCCGGCGTCGGCCCTCGCGAAGCTAAAAGGCATGCAGATGGTAGCCGCTGCCACGATGGCTCCCGGCCGCGTCGCATAAGGCGCCGCCGCCGGTTGCCGTCACATCAACCGGAAGACGCCGGCTTGTCCACATCCGGAAGATCGTAACGCTTGACTGCAGGCAGCAGGCCGAGCTGCTGCATCATGCCGATATCGTCGCGCGTAGCGCGGTGCTCGATCACCAGGCCGTTCTTCAGCGTGGACCAGTGAATGTGCTGGACCTTGAAGCGCTTGCCGGTCGGCGGCACGCCGACCAGCAGCCCGCCATTGACCGGGATTTTGCCGACGCCCAGGTGCGTGCCGGTAACGATGCTGCGGACGATCACGTCATCGCCGATGGCCGCCAGACTCTCGATCTCCATGTGCCAATCGGGAAACGTGTTGTGAATATCGGTCAGCACGCGCAGCACGCCCTGGCGGCCGACGGGCATGCCATGGTTGCGCGTGTCCTCGGCCAAGAACAGGACCGCCGCCGCCAGGTCACCGCGATTCGCGGCCTCGTTTTGCCGGCGGATGATCTCGGCATTGCCGGCCGCGCGATCGGTCCGCTCGATCTCCTCGCTCTTTCCCTCGTCCACCGGATCGGCACGAACCGCGGCCGGCGCCACCGATGCGAGCGCGACCAGGGCCAGCGCCTGACGACGATTGATCTTCATTTCCGTACTCCCTTGACGCGGTTGGCGTCGTTGATTGCAGATCCGCAGGCCCAAGTCGGGACTGCGCAAACATCGCGACAAAATAACGCAGCCGCGTAGCGAATGCGGACATCGCTTGCGTCCGCAGCAGCGGAGATGGGCGCGTGCGCAGCGTCTCGCCGCCGAATTCGATCGTTCAAACGAAAACGCGATGTCCGCATTTTCCGCCGCCCTGCGTATTGGAGATAACGAAGCAAAATCCAGGGAGTGGAAGATGAAGATGGCGGATGCGGTTATTTCCGGTTGCGGCGCGCGGCTGTCCGGGCTTGTCCCGGGCGCGTGGACGGCGTTCCTGACGACGATCACGCTGGCGCTGCTGCTGGGCGCAGCGCCGGCAATGGCGACGACCTTCACGGTGACCACGGCCGGCGACAGCGGCGCCGGCTCGCTGCGCCAGGCGATTGTCGATGCCAATGCAGACACGTCTGCAGGGGCATTCGCCCCGCACATCATCGCCTTCGCGATTCCCGGCAGCGGCGTACACACCATCCAGCCGCTCACGCCGCTGCCGCAGACCAAGGCCGACATCAGCATCGACGGCTATACCCAGCCGGGCACGGCGGTGAACACGCTCTACGAGGGCGACAACGCCGTGCTGCTGATCGAGCTCGACGGCAGCCTGGCCGGCGCCGGCGCCATCGGCCTGCAGAGCGCACCAAATGACTGCTGCCACTACCTCCCGACGCTCACGGTTCGCGGCCTGGTCATCAACCGTTTCGCCGGCAGCGCCTTGTTTGCAGGCGCCGACCAAGGTTGCGGCAACCCCGACCAGACCGGCTGCACCTCGCCGCTGACCGTAACCGGCAGCTTCATCGGCACCGATCCGAGCGGCACGCTGGCGCGCGGCAACGGCGTCGGCATCGATCTAGGGCTGACCACTCGCGGCACCATCGGCGCCGAGATCCCGGGCGTCACCTCTCCGGCACAGCCGCTGCCGGAATTTCGCAACCTGATCTCGGGGAACCTGGGCGCCGGCATCCGCATCGACGCGGCAACTGCATCGAACCTCAATTACTGGGCGCAGTCGACAGTGCAGGACAACTACGTCGGCTTGGACGCCAGCGGCACGAAGGCGCTGGCCAATGGCGGCAATGGCATCGAGGTTGGCGAGCACGGACTAGCCACGATTCTCTATGGCTACGTCGCCGGCAATGCCGGCAACGGCATCGACGTGGCGAGCATGCGGCCAGCGGAGAGCAACCTCAACATCAGCATCTACACCAGTGTCGGCGTCGGGATCGGCGGCGTAGCGGTCGGCAACCACGGCAACGGCCTCGACTTTCACAACACGGTCATGGCCAGCGTCGGCGGCATCAGCAGCAACAACGGCGGCGCCGGCGTGCGCGTGGAGGACGATGCGCTGGTCGACGCCGGCGGCGTAATCGTCAACAACACCGGCCTGGCGATCGACCTGGGCCAGCAAGGCCCGAATGCGAACGATCCGGGCGATACCGACGGCGGCGCCAACCTGGGCCTGAACTCGCCGGTGGTCGATTCGGCCAGCACCGGCAGCGGCGGCGGCGTGATCAAGGGCAGCCTGGATTCGACGCCCAACACGCAGTTCGAGGTCCACTTTTATCAGACCAAGGCCTGCGGCACGGCGGGGCTGGGGCAGGCGGAAGTCGCCGCCAGCACTCCCTTCGCCAGCGTAACCACCGACGCCAATGGCCACGCGGACTACACCGTCAACGCGCCGTCCGGCTTCAACCTGGACTATCGATTCATGAGCGCGAATACGCGTGTGTTGGCGCACGCCACGGCATTCATCGACGCGATCATCGTCTCCGAGCTGTCGAGTTCCTGCGTGCCGATCACCACCAACACCGCGCCCAGCGCCGGCACGCTGCAGTTCGAACTCGGCGCCTACAGCGTGGCGGAGAGCGCCGGCACGGTGGACCTGCTGGTGACGCGCAGCGGCGGCTCGGCCGGCGCGGTGACGGCGCATGTGCAGAGCGCCAACGGCACCGCGACCGCGGGCAGCGACTACACCGCCGTCAGCGCCACCGCGAGCTTCGCCGACGGCGACACCGCGCCCAAGCACATCAGCGTGCCGATCCTCAACGACAGTGTGGTGGAAGGCATCGAAGCATTCACGCTGACACTGACCGCGGCCACCGGCGGCGCCACGCTGGGCGCACAGGCCACGACCTCGATCCAGATCGGCGACGACGACACCTCGACACCGCCCCCGCCGCAGCCCGGCGTACTGGCGCTGAGCGCGGCACAGGCCAGCGTCGCCGAAAGCGCCGGCACGCTGAGCCTTTCCGTCAGCCGCAGCGGCGGCAGCGAAGGCGCCGCCAGCGTCGCCTACAGCCTCGCGCCCGGCACCGCGACCGCTGGCGCCGACTACACCGCCGTCAGCGGCCAGCTGCAATGGGCCGCTGGCGAAGCGGGCGCCAAGACCATCGAGATTCCGATCGTGAACGACAGCCTCGACGAGTCCGACGAAAGCTTCACGCTGAGCTTGGCGGGCGCCACAGGCGCCACGCTGGGGACGCCGGCCACGGCGACGATCACGATCATCGACGACGATGCCGCGCCGCCGCCCCCTCCTCCGCCGCTCACCGATGTCAGCGGCAGCGCGCATGCCGGTGGCGGAGCGCTCGACGTGCCGCTGCTCGCGGTACTGCTGATACTGCTGTCCTTGAGGTGGATGCAGCATCGCCTCGGACGCACTGCCGTGCTGCTGAGTCTGTGCGCAGCGCTCGCCAGCGCTCCGGTGCGGGCAGACGATGAATCCCCGGACTTCTCACATGCCTATATCGGCCTGCGCGGCGGCATCGGGCAATACTCGCTGAGCGACAGCGAACTGGCACGATCGCTGAACCAACGCGGTCACGATGTCAGCGTGAACATCGACCGCCACGAACCGGCTTTCGTGCTCTACGCCGGCCTGCCAGTGTCCGATCATTTCGCGCTGGAGATCGGCTACGCCGAACTCGGCGAATACAAAGTCGATATCGCCGGCAAGAGCGCCGCGCCGGAGCGGCTGGCGCAGGATGTCGCCGATCAAATGGAACCGGCCGGCCGCGGCCTGACTTTCGGCATGGGCGGCGCACTGCCGCTGACGCGCCGGCTGTCGGTGTCACCGCATCTGGCGTTGATGGTCTACCGCTCCACCGAGCACGCGAGCCTGGCCGGCGTCACCGTGAACCAGCACGACGACGGCCTCGGCTTCAACGCCGGCCTCGGCCTGCTGTTCAAGCTCGGCGGCGGCTGGCATATCGGCGCGGGGGTCGACGAGTTCCAGCTCAGCAGCGGTGGCGGCGTGGAACTGCTGTCGGGGCAGATCGAGTATCGGTTTGAATGATCGCAGCCGACCGAACGAGGAGCTTGGACATGCCGCAATACCGTAGCCAGCAAAGCCTGAGTCTCACCGTCCTGAGCATCAGCCTGATCTTGGCGCTGGTGCTGTTTGGAGTGCGTGCCAAGTACAGTCCCGGGGTTTACTACGCTCTTGCCATCGCCCAGCTCAGCGTCGTTTGTCTCGCAGCCTGGAAACTTGGGGCAGGACGGTTTCGATCGGAAGAACGGGTGAACTTCGCGCTCGCCGGAGGACTGCTGATTGCGCCGGTTGCGCTTCTTTCACTACTACCGGGCGTCGGCCCTCCCGGGGATCAAGTCCCGGCAGAAAACCAACTGCGCTTTCTCGTCCTTCTTGTTGATGCGATTTTGGTTGCGGTCGGAATGGGTGTTCTCAAAGAAGCGCTCGTCCAACACGGTGAACGCGTATTTTCGACGCTCGCTTTTACCTCAATCACGCTCGCCAGCCCGCTTTATATCCTCTTCACCGGCATTCAATACTCCGACTATGTTGCGCAGGATCGGGGATGGAGCTGGGCAGCGAGCGTGGACGGCTCGCTGCATGAACTTTCTCCGTTGGACACGCTGTCCGTGACGCTGCTCTTCTTTGGCGGCGTCCTGACTTACCTAGCAACCGCCGCATTTGCTATGTCCCTGAGACAGACTCAGTGGCTCGGAAGGAAGGTCGCCCATGCCTTCGTGATCGCAAGTCTTTTTGCAGTAACATGCCTCGTCATCCGAGGTCTGGACTACCCAGGCTTGGCAGCGGCCTTCGGCCACTGGTACACCATCCCGGGCTTTGTCGTCGGCATTCCCGCAGTGCCGTGGATCATGCCCTGCATGCTGGGCGTCTTGTTGCTACGACGCGCGGGCCGCTGATATCACATCGGCCGCCGGCCTGACTTCAGCGCGACAACTCCGTTTGCAGCCAGGCCCGCGCATTGATCCAGTCACGCCGCAAAGTCCGTACATCGATACCCAGCGCGGCGGCGGTTTCCTCCTCGCTGTAACCCGCATCGAAGCGGCACTCGACTAATGGCTTTGATCGCTCTTGGCCTTATTGCATCTGTGCGATGCGATTAGTTTTCCTTAAACACTAATGTTAACTAGTGTCGTGAGTCAGAAGTTCCGTGATGAATTGGCCAGTGGCTTTTCGCGTCTGGCAAGGCGCGACGACGAGTCATAGTCGCACTATGGCGAGGAGGAGCAACGCAGCCAGGCGCGAAAAGACACGGCGAATTCGCATGCGAACTTCCGACTCACGACACTAGCAGGCCGCCGCAAAATATCAGCACCTGCGTAGCGACTGGAGCAGCATCATGCGTAAACACCGCAGCTACCTATTCGCGTTTGTGTTGGCGGCAACATCTATCAGCACCCCGGCCCTGGCCGAGTGGACGACGGCGGGGGCCGATGTGAAGACGGCGACAGCAGATCCGCGTATTGCAGCTGCGCTTGACGCTGTGAACCAGCTCGATCGCGCAGTGATCGATGATGATCATGCCGCCTTCGCGGCATTGATGGCCGATGACCTGGTCGTCTCCGCTGAGCCGGCGCCCAGATTTACCGCCATCGTGCAGTATCAAGATCATGCGCTCCTCCTCGTAGAACCGTTGCGTGGACAGCGGCCGAATTTGGGCGGCTACTACGCAAGCTAGACAAACGAGAATGAATTTATCTCCCGCAACTCACTGGTCGAGCACGCCAAGTACAAAGTGGAGGCCAAGGTTCTTAGAACAGAGCTTGGGCGGTTTCCGCAAGGCTGGGGCGTGCGCTCTGGACAGATCTACTCGACGTACTACCTGGAGGCTGTCTCTATCGAACGGCTGCAGGAGGACCATTCAAAGTGAAAGTCACAGTATTGAACCTAGGCGAAGGCGGTCCGGAGTTTTTCTACAGCCTGGTTAGCCGTTTTGCACTCAGAGAACGACTGATCCTCCCCAGACTCGGCAGGCCATCGAAATGATCACCTGGATCATTGCTCTCTCGACCATACCAGCAGCGCTCGCGTTGGTCATCGCAACTCGACTGCTTGCACGCGCAAAACGGAGTCAGTCCTGGCCGAAAGTCGAAGGGACGATCGTTGAATCGCGCGTCGTGGGCAAGGGCAACACCCACGCGCCGCGAGTCACCTACACCTACGCGGTCGACGGCAGATCGTATGTCGGTCGCCGCGTCGCGGTGGGCTGGGCGTTCTCTGCAACTGGCGACTATGCGGCGAGATTCGTTGCTGCGCATGCCAAGGGATCGCGTGTCGCCGTCGCGGTCGATCCCGGAAACCCTTCATACAGTGTTTTAGCGGCCGGCATTCAGTTCAGTCACCTCATGGCCGTCGCGATTTGTGGGGGTTGTTTTCTCGCTGTCGTCTTCATCGCCATATCGGATTTCGGTGTTGTGCGGTAGAGCGAGTGAAGGAAAGGAACAGCGCATGACGCATCGCGATCGCCGCCCAGCGCAGGAAATGCCGGGCATCGAAGAATTCCGGCAGATGCCGATTGAGTCCCCGCGATGAGTGGGCGCTGGAGAGTCCGGAAGGGCGGCTTTGACCGAGTAACGGGAAATCCCGTCAAGATCGGGACGGGGTTTTGTGCCTTGACTCCATATGGTGCTTCCACCATATTAGACCGATGCCAGAGGCAGAAGCTCTTAGACCCGTTTCGTGGATTGCGTCCAGCTACAAGGACTACCGGGCGTTCCCGGAACCCGTACAGGATGCGATGGGTTTCGCGCTGTTCCGCGCCCAGCAAGGCGCCAAACACGATGACGCGAAACCCCTCAAGGGCTTCGGCGGCGCGGGCGTGCTGGAAATCGTCACCGACCATGACGGCGACACCTTCCGGGCGGTGTACACCGTGAAGTTCGCCGCCGCGATCTACGTTCTGCACGCCTTCCAGAAGAAATCGAAGTCGGGCCGCAAAACCCCGGCTGAGGAAATTGAACTGATCCGGCGTCGGCTCAAAGTGGCCGAAGCCGACTACCAGCAGCAACTCACAACAGGACCATCATGAACAACGACACCGAGACCACCATCGTCCGCGGTACCGGCAATGTCTTTGCCGATCTCGGCTATCCCGACGCGGACACCCACCTGCTCAAGGCCGGGCTGGTCAGCCGCTTGCAGGATGTCATCAGCGAACGCAAGCTGACCCAGGTCGACGCCGCCAACCGCATGGGCGTCAGCCAGCCCGACGTGTCAAGGCTGCTCAAGGGCCAGTTCCGGGATATTTCCGTCGAACGCCTGATGCGCATGCTGACCAAACTCGGCTGTGACGTCGAGATCGTCGTCCGCCTGCGCGGCCGGCGCGCGAAACCGAAGGACGCGATCCACTTGCAGGCGGCTTCTGCTTAGGACTATCGGTTTGTGTCGCGACTCCTATCCGCGATAGTCAACCGTTCGTTCCGCCGCTCGCGTGCGCGTTAACATCGTTTACTGGCGAACCCAAAAAGAACTCTGCGCGGGCGGCTAAATATCAGCTTGGCCACAAGCAAGGCTTCAACGCGACAGCTCGGTTTGCAGCCAGGCCCGCGCCTTGACCCAGTCCCGGCGCACGGTCCGCGCGTCCACACCCAGCGCGGTGGCGGTTTCCTCCTCGCTGTAGCCGGCGTAGAAGCGGCACTCGACGACCTGGACCAGACGCGGGCTGATGGTGGCGAGCCTGTGCAGCATCTCCGCTACGTCGAGCAGCAGCTTCTCGCCGTCTTCGTCTTCGGCCGGCACGTTTTCCGCCGCCTCCAGCGGCAAGGGCGCGGCGCCGCCGCCGCGCTTTTCGGCCAGGCGCTCGCGGGCATAGGAGATCAGCGCATGGCGCATCGCGATCGCCGCCGAGCGCAGGAAGTGCCGGGCGTCGAAGAATTCCGGCAGATGGCGAAGCTTGAGGTAGGCCTCGTTGATCAGCGCGGTGGTCTGCAAGGTCTCCGCGCCATCCCAACGTCGGCGCTCGCGTTGCGCGAGCTTGCGCACCTGCGAATAGAAAATCGGCAGCAGATCCTGAGCACGGCGCCGCTCCTGCGCCGTGGCGATCAATTCTTCCAGAGCTTCGTCGTTCGACATGGCAAAAACGAAAAGGCGGAGACCGCAATGCATGGCAGGTTACCGGATTCGCGCCGGCCATTGCCGTGAACCAGGCTGCGCGACAGTCGACAGTCAGTCGATCGGCCGCACGCGGAAGTTCTTGTTCTTGATCTTGCCTTCGCGCAACCGCTTGATCGCGGTCGCGGCGACTTTCTTGTCGATCGCGACATAGGTGCGCGTGTCGAAAGTGCTGATCTTGCCGACCGCCTCTTTCGGTAGGCCGGCGTCGCCGGTCAGCGCGCCGAGAATATCGCCGGGGCGCAGCTTGTCGCGGCGGCCGCCGTCGATGCAGATCGTCGTGCGTGTGGCCTGCACCGGGTTGTCGCTGACCGTGGCCGGGATCGCCAGCTTCTTGGTCGAAACCGGATGGCCGAGATCGGCCTCGATCGCGGCGACGCGGCCGCGCTCGCGATGCGAGAACAGGTGCAGCGCCAGGCCGCTGCGGCCGGCGCGGCCGGTGCGGCCGACACGATGCGTATGCGACTGCGCATCTTCGGGCAGTTCGTAGCTGATCACCGCTGCGAGGTCCGGAATATCCAGGCCACGCGCGGCGACGTCGGTCGCGACCAGCACGCGGCAGCTGCCGTTGTGGAAGCGCACCAGCACTTCGTCGCGTTCGCGCTGTTCGATGTCGCCGTGCAGGCCGAGCACCGAATAACCGCGCTTGGACAGCTGCTGCTCCACGTCCTGCGCGTCGCGCCGCGTATGGCAGAACACCAGCGCGGACTCTGGCTGGCGCTGGCTCAGCAGCATCGCCAGCGCGTCGATGCGGCGCAGCGGATCAACCTCGTAGAACTGCTGCTCGACCTGCGACGGGCTGGTCACGGTGTCGACCGTGACCTCGACCGGATCGCGCTGCAGGGTCTTGCTGAAATCGCGGACGATCTCGTTGTAGGTCGCCGAGAAGAACAGCGTCTGCCGTGTGCTCGGCGTATGCGCGACGATCGCGCGGCTGGCTTCCTCGAAGTCGCCGTCGAGCATGCGGTCGGCCTCGTCCAGCACCAGCACGCGCAGGCCTTCGAGCTTCAGCGTGCCCTGCTCCAGATGCTCGAGCACGCGGCCGGCCATGCCGACGATGATGTGCGGCTCATGCTCCAGCGAGGCCAGCTGCGGCCGCTGCGAGATGCCGCCGCTGAGCTGGGTCAGCTTGATGTTCGGCAGGCAGCGTGCGAGCCGGCGGATCTCCTTGGAGATCTGGTCGGCGAGTTCGCGCGTCGGGCACAGGATCAGCGCCTGCACCTGGTCCAGCGCCGGATCGATCCTCGACAGCAGGGCCAGGCCGTAGGCCGCGGTCTTGCCGCTGCCGGTGCGCGCCTGGCCGATCACGTCGTGGCCGGCCAGCATCGGTGGCAGGCTCTGCGCCTGGATCGGCGTCATCGCCGTGAAGCTCAGCGATTCCAGGGCCTGCAGCAGTTCGGGCTTCAGCGCGAGAGTCGAAAACGGTTGAGATTCCACTTAAATTACTCAGTTGATACGGTAGCCGTGCGGCGCGGCCAGGCCCTTATTGTGCGCGAATGCGGTAGCCTCGCGCCCCGGCGATCCCTTCTCCCTCCGTTCGAGGCTGCCCCGAAGGGACGGATGAGGGCAAAGTTCGCGCGATCGTCCAGACCCTCACCCCTGCCCCTCTCCCGGAGGGAGAGGGGATTCTTCAACTATTTATGCGGAGCCCGAATGGCCACTGTTCACTTCATCGGCGGGGAAAAGGGCGGCGTCGGCAAGTCGCTGGTTTCGCGCCTGCTGGCGCAATATCTGATCGACCGCAAGCTGCCGTTTCTGGGCTTCGACTCCGACCGCAGCCACGGCGCGCTGCTGCGCTTCTACGCCGGCTACGCCTCGCCGGTCGCGATCGACCGCTTCGAAAGCCTGGACCTGGTGCTGGAGGCCGCAGCCGAGGACGCCGAGCGCCGCATTGTCGTCGACCTCGCCGCGCAGACTCACGGTCCGCTGGTGCGCTGGCTGGATGAGTCCGGCGTGCTGGAGTTGGCTGCCGAACTCGGCGTCGGCATCCGCTACTGGCACGTGATGGATTCGGGCAAGGACTCGGTCGATCTGCTGAGCCGCTGGCTGGACCGCTTCGGCGACTCCTCGCAGGTCGAGTTGGTGATCGTGCGCAATGCCTCGCGTGGCGAGGACTTCGACATTTTCGACAAGTCCGGCCAGAAGGAACGCAGCTTAAGCCTGGGCGCGAAGATCATCTCGATCCCGCGCCTGCACGAGCCGGTGATGACCAAGATCGACGAGCGCAGCACCAGCTTCTGGGCCGCAGCGCACAGCGACGACAAGAACCTGACCGGCCTGGGCATGCTCGAGCGCCAGCGCGCCAAGATGTGGCTGCGCAAGGCCTACGAGTCGCTGGATTCGCTGGGGCTTTAGTTGGGGCGCTGTTGGGGTTCGCTGCGCTCACGCCAACCTACGAGGGCTCGGTAGGTTGGGGTGAGCACAGCGAACCCCACGCATTCACGACGCGGCGCGGACTTCCTTTTCAATCAGCGCCAGCAGCTCCGCCGGATCACGCTGCGCCAGCATCTCCAGCTTGCTCTCCGAAGACAGCGGCAGCACTTCGGCGAGGCGGTACGCGACCCAGGCCGCATCGCCCAGCTGCAGCGGATCGGGAAAGTGCTGCACGCCGATCTTGGCGATGATCTCTTCCAGCAGCTGGCGCAGGAAGCGGTAGCGCAGCGGCAGCATTTCCGCCGGCGGCGGGTCTTCGATCTGCACCAGCGCTCGGATCAGCCCGCCCGGCGTGCTGAAGCGTTCGCGAATCCTGAAGGGCTGCTCGCCGATCGTGTTCAGCGTGAACAGGCCCGGCGCGGGCACGTCCCATTCGCTGATGCGCGCAGTGCAGCCGATCATCGCCGGTACCGCGGGTGCGCCGACTTCGGCGCCTTCCAGGATCAGGCAGACGCCGAAAGGCTCGTCTTCGCCGATACAGGACTTGGTCATGTCGACATAGCGTGTCTCGAAGATCCGCAGCGGCAGACGGCCGCCCGGATACAGCACGGTGCGCAATGGGAAGATCGGGATTTCGAGCAGCCTGGGCATGGGCCGTTTTAAACAGCGACGGCGCGATCTGCAAGTTCCAATCGCGGTCAAGGTCCGCTCCTACAGGCACGACTAACGAGCGGTGCGCGATATTCCTGTAGGAGCGGTCCTTGACCGCGATTGCAAACTGGCAGCCGGTAGACAGCACGGATTTCCGCAGCGATGCTCCGGCCATGCCGATCAGAACAAGTCAGGCGCTCAGCGCCGCCCTCGCCTTCCTCGCCACCAGCACCGCGCACGCGCAGACCTTGAGCACCGACACCCTGTCCCCCGACTCGGCGCAGCAGCCCAAGTGGGAAGCCGGCGTTGCCGGCGTGGCGCTCACGGTGCCGGATTATCCGGCCGCCGACGAGAACCGCACGCTGGCCCTGCCGGCGCCGTACTTCATCTATCACGGCACCACATTCCGCTCCGACGACGAGGGCTCGCGCCTGCGCCAGAAGCTCACGCCAAACGTCGAGCTCAGCCTCAGCGGCGGCGGGGCGCTGTCCAGCGACTCCAGTCACTCCGACGCGCGCCGCGGCATGCCCGACCTGGGCTACCTGGTCGAAGTCGGGCCGAATCTGCGGCTGGTATTCGACGGGCCGCGTCCGAAATCGAAGTGGGTGATCGATCTGCCGCTGCGCGCGGTCAGCTCGCTGAAGGACTTCGATTTGCGCTGGCGCGGCATGATCGTCGCGCCGGAGTTCGCGTTCCAGAGCAAGCATTTTCTGGATCAGCGGATGGACCTGCGGGTCGCGCTGGGCGCCGAGATCGGCAGCACGCTGCTGCAGCGCTACTTCTACGACGTGCAGCCGCAATACGTGACGCCGGACCGGACGCAATACTCGGCCTCGGCCGGTTATCTGGCCTCGTCGCTGGCCGCGACGGTCAACTACCGATTCACCAAAAAGCTGCGCGGCTTCGTGTCGCTGGAATACGACAACTACGCCGGCGCGGCCAACACCGAAAGCCCGTTGTATCGCGCCAACGACGGCTATTCCGCGGTGATCGGCTGCTCGTGGTCGTTCCTGCAATCACGCGAGTTCGCGGAAGAATAGTCCAGCTTCAACGCTCATTGATCGAGAACGTCTGGTCGCCGATCTGCAGGTCGGCCCAGCGCCGCGGCTTGACCGTGAACTTGCCCTGCTTCAAGGCCGCGACGATCTGCTCGCTGTTGCCCCAGGCCTCGGCGTTGCCGACGTCGGCCCACTTTCCCGCTACACGCGCACTGAGCCGGCACACGACCAAGCCCGAATCGCCGGTTTCGCACAACAGGCGCTCGTTGACGCCGTCGCGATCCAGATCCGGGCTGAGCACCAGGCATGCGCCGTCGTCCTCCAGGCAGCCCATCGAACTGAGCCGGTGGTCGATGATCGCCTGCAGCCAATCGTCGTCCACCGCATCGGCGCCCGGCGCCGCATTGATGCGCTTGCGCGCCTGCTCCAGGCTCAAGCTCACGGTCGACTCGCGCAGCCCCGGCATCGGCTGCCAGCGCTCCTTGCGCGTCAGCATCTTCCGCACCTCGGCCAGTGCGGCGGGGTCATGCGTCATCGCGGCATCGCTCTGCAGTTCCTGCAAAGCCTTGTGGCCGATGCGGCCCGCCGAGAAGCGCAGGAATTTCAGATCGATTTCCGCAGGCTTGATCTCGCCGTCGTGCAGCCGCGACAGCTGGCTGGCGACGCTGATGCGAAACGGATCGAGCACCGGCGAATTGAGCAGCGCGATCAGCGCCATCACCAGCCACGACAGGCTGACGTTGATCGTCGTGATCGGCGACAGCCAGCCACCCGCGGGCCGCAGCACGCTGTACGAATAACCCAGCGCATAAGCGGCCGAGGTGGTCGCCAGCAGCGCCGCGTAGAGCCGGTCCGGCGTCCAGCCATACTGGTCGACACGCAACCACACCGCGTACAAGGCCAGCAGGGCGTAAACCGGCAGCGTCGCCAGGCCGAGCTCGACCAGCCGACTCAGGATTCTGGGATAGGTCGCCACACCACCCGGCTGCGCGCGGCCGTCCTGGAACACCGCATTGGTGAACAGCACCATCAGCATCACCACGGTCATCAGCAGCGAGGCCCCGCGCCGCGTCTGCCACAGCGGATCGAGGCCAGTGAACGGCAGGGCGGTCAGGAACAGCACCGCGATGAAGGCCAGCAGCGGCAGCAGGCCTTTGAACACCGCGAACACGATCTGCTGCAGGATCTGCACTGGCCGCTGCTGGGTGCGCGCGACCAGAATGCCGAGGCCGACCATGGTGCCGGTCGCGAGGTAGACGAAAGCGCGCTCGCCGAACAGCTCGGCGAAGAACGCGATCTCGACCAGCTTGAACAGCGCGCCCCACAGCCACAGCACAGCCCAGCACAGCGCGACGAAGGGGATCAGCAGCAGCAGGGTCAGGCCGTTCTGCCAGCCGTGCTCGAACAGCTCCGGATACGGCGCGGTCCAGCGGCCATGCTTGAGCCGGCATTGCAGGTAGGGCATCAGCTCGAACAAGGCAACCGCAACGGTGGAACCGAACGGCACTAGCACCGCGGCGGAGTCCAGAGCCGGCGCGCCGCTCGCGTTCCAGCTGGCCCAGGCGGCGAGCGCGCCGTAGATCAGGGCGATCAGCAGCGTGTGCTGCCAGAAGTGTGCATCGCGCAGCTGCTGCACCGTCAGCGTCATTACCGTCGGCACCGACAGCACCAGGGTGTACCAGCACACTTGCCCGCCGAGTTCGCTGAGCGGCCACCATTGCTGGTCGGCACCGAGCCGCGCGCCGTACAGGGCCAGGCCCTGTAGCAAGGCGACCAGCACGATGAAACCGCGCAAAACTCGGTCCGGGGTCTGCGGTTGCATGAGGTCTCGGGAAATATCGTTCTCCGCCCATGCTGCCATGCCCTGCCGTTTAGCTGAACACCTGATTTCGGTGAGCGAGTGCACTGCGACCCGGGCTAGACGGGCCGTCATGAAAACTTCATCAGGGGTGGCGTTCAGCATTCAGATAGGGTTAAGGTGCGGCTTAAGGGGTATGACGCGACGACCGGCTGCTAGACAAGGCCGGATTTGCGATAGGTCCGCTACAAACCGGAATTGAATGTACGTGATGACTTCCAAGAGTCACGACGGCGCAGTTTTTCTTGGCCGTTGCATTGCCCTCACCACGACGCTGTTCGCTTCGTCGTTCGCTGTCGCCGCCTCCATTGACCTGGGCCGCGCCCTGCCCGCCAGCTACGGCTCGCACAGCGAATCCCGCGTCGCGCTGGATTTGAAGCCCACCGTCAGCCGCCCGCTGCAGAACTCGCTCGAGCGCTGCCTGAACCAGCTGCAGCTGCAGGGCGCCGTGCGCAACGGCCATCTCGCGGTATCGCTGGTCGACATCACCGACCCGCTGGTGCCGAGCGTTGCGCAGGTCAACAGCAACCAGATGTTCTACGCCGCCAGCCTGCCGAAAATCGCGATTCTGTTGGGCGCGTTCGAGAAAGCCGCCGCCGGCAAGCTGGCGATGGACGCCGACAATATCGAGGAGCTGAAGCGGATGATCCGCGAATCCTCCAATGTCGCGGCCTCGTCGATGCTGCAGAAAGTCGGCACCGAATACCTGGCCTCGGTGCTGCAGTCGAGCCGCTATCGTCTGTACGACAGCGCGATGAACGGCGGCCTCTGGGTCGGCAAGCCCTACGCCACCGGCATGGCCACGCACCGCGATCCGCTGCACAACCTGTCGCATGGCGCAACCACGTTCCAGGTCGCGCGCTTCTACTACCTGCTCGAAACCGGCCAGCTGGTGTCGCCGCAGGCCAGCGCGCAGATGAAGGAAATCATGGGTTCGCCGGCGATCCATCACAAGTTCGTCGCCGGCCTGGAGACCCGTTATCCCGACGCCAAGCTGTTCCGCAAGAGCGGCACCTGGCGCAACTTCCACGCCGACAGCGCGATCGTCGAGCACGACGGCCGCCGCTACATCGCGGTGGCGCTGTCGGACGATGCGCGCGGTGGGCAGTGGCTGAAGTCGCTGATCGGCGGGCTGGACGATGCGGTGTTCGCCAACGGCCTGACCCGCAACGTCGCCTCGGTCACGCAGCCGGCGCTTTAAACGGAACGCGACAACTCCCGTAGGTTGGGTGAGCGCAGCGAACCCCAACGATCACCGCCAGATCAGGGCCAGCGCCGCGCCGATGTTGGGGTTCGCTTTGCTCACCGCAACGGACATGGCGACTCGCGCCACCCCTGATGATGAAAGAGACTCGTGGCGTGTTCGGAGAATAACGGTACATTGTTTTCGCCGATTACATGGGAAAACAAAGCACGTTAGCTGTAGGGCTATATGAGGGGCACTACACTAGGAAGTGGAAGGCGGGGAAAGCGGTTGAGCAGTAGTGTGGTGGGCTTGTCCCCGACCCCAACGTAACCCGCCGGACCGACTCGCACCCCAGATTGCCTCCATCGAGAGCGCACGTTAAACCGGCCGTGGGCGATTGAAGTCGCCTTCAGGCATTTTCGGTCCGGCCTCCACCGCCTTCCACCTTTTGAGGATAGTCAAACAGGAGGCGGTATGGAACTGGTTTCGATCTACAAACGAGTAATTGGCTTGGACGTGCATCAGGCGCAGATCACGGCCTGCGCCCTCCTTGAAGAAGCCGATGGCACGACGCGCATTGAGCGGCGGCAGTTCGGTACGTTCAAGCGGCATCGGCGCGAATTGGCCGAGTGGGTGGCGGCGCTGGCGCCAGAAGTGGTGGTGATGGAGAGCACGGGTATTTACTGGAAGAGCCCGTATGCCGCCCTGGAAGCCGTGGGCATTTGCGCTCATGTGGTCAATGCCCGGCACGTCAAGCAGGTGCCGGGTCGCAAGACCGATGTCGGGGATGCCCAGTGGCTGGCGATGCTGGCGCGGGCCGGGCTGTTGCGCCGCTCATTTGTGCCGCCGGCCAAACTGCGGGAGCTGCGCCTGATCGCCCGCCAGCGACAGAAGCTGATCGGACTGCTGGCTTCGGAGAAGAACCGCGTGCACAAGGTGCTCACCGATTCCGGCATCCGGCTGGGCGTGGTGATCAGCGATGTGCACGGCCAGTCCGGACGCGCCATGACCCAGGCGCTGCTCGACGGTCAGGCGCCTCATGAGGTGCTGACCTATGCCAGCCGGCGGCTCAAAGCGTCCCGGGAAACCCTCCTCGAGGCGCTGCAAGGCGATCTCACCGAGAGTCACTGCTTCGTGCTGCGCGAGCTGATCGCTCACGTCGAGGAACTCGAAGCGCGTATCGCGCGTTTCGATACCCGCCTGCTCGAAGGACTCGAGCATGAGCGTAACGCCCTGGCCCTGCTCCAGACCCTGCCCGGTGTCGATCGGATCGGGGCCGCGATGCTGCTGGTGGAAATCGGCAGCGACATGAGCGTCTTTGGCAGCGCCGACCGGCTGGCGTCCTGGGCCGGCGTCTGCCCGGGCAATCACGAATCCGCCGGCAAGCGAAAATCCGGGCGCGCCCGCAAGGGCAATCCCTATGTCCGACGCCTGCTCTGCGAATTTGCTCATGCCGCCCGGCGAACCACCTCGGTCTTCAAAGCCAAGTTCGATGCCCTCGTCGTCCGCCGAGGACACAAGCGATCCATCATCGCCATCGCCCACAAGCTCCTGCGAACCCTCTTCTTCATGCTCAGCCGAAAAGAGCCCTACCGCGATACTGTCATCGACTTCCAAGCCCTCAGCGTCAAACGCAATGCACCTCGCTGGATCAAGGCCCTCACTCAGTACGGCCTGATCCCCGCAGCA
>NZ_JAQGNT010000023.1 GCF_028291725.1 Hydrocarboniphaga sp.
GCGCACCCGGATGTCGCGAAGGCGCTCCCCGCCTGGCAGGGCAAGACCATCATCGATGTGACCAATGCCTACGGCGTGCCCCCTGAGGACCTGGGAGGACAACCTTCTTCCAAGTTCGTCTCGCAAGCCTTCTCTGGTGCGAAACTGGTCAAGGGCTTCAACCATTTAGTCGCTGCCGTCCTTGACCAAGATCCGGCCGTACATGGTGGCCGGAGAGTCGTGTTCCTGGCGAGTGACGATGATGGCGCCGCGGCGGAGATTGCTGAGCTCGCGGAGAAGCTAGGTTTCTCGCCGATCAAACTTGGTGGGCTTTCTGAAGGCGGACTGCTTGTGCAGGCGCGCGGAAATAGCTGGGGTCAATTGATCTTCAAGGACCTGGTCAAGTTCGATTGATGACGCGACGAACGGCAGGGGTGCGATGCACGCGACCGGCTCGATCGCGATCCGGTCCGAGGAAAGTGGAGAAATTCCTATGAGCACCGAGAAGAACGTCCAGACCGTGAAGGACTTCTTCGCCGCGATCGGCGGCGGCGACAGGGAGGGTGTGCTGGCGCTGGTCGCCGAAGACATCGAGTGGATCATTCCGGGCGAGGATTGGCCGCTGGCCGGCACGCACCGCGGGCACGCGGGATTGGCGGATGTGATTCAGAAGGCGTCCGAACAGATAGAAATGACATCCCCAGAGCCCCCTGAATACGTGGCGCAGGGAGACCGGGTTCTGGTTCTTGGTGTGGCGACCGGGAAAATCAACGCCACGAACAAGCCGTTCAGGGACGACTGGGTCTTCGCCATCACCGTTCGAAACGGCAAGGTGACGAAGATCCGGGAGTACATCGACACCCAAGCCCTGGCGCGGGCCTCGGAGATGGACGCGAACCCCACGCCCTCGCCCACCGATACCGGAGCCGCACAACGAGCCTCGTGAGGCCTACGAATACGGCGAACAGTCGATGGTGAATGAGCCGTGGATCGCCGCCTCGCACGCCGCGCGCTCGTCGGATGCCCAACCGTTAAGGAGATCCCGATGTACGACCAATCCAAGCTATCCGAGTTGATCCGGTTCGCACGAGTCGATGCGGGCTCCACCGTCATCGACGTTTACCCAGGCGACGGCGACTGGACGCGCCTGTTCTCCGACATCGTCGGACCCGAAGGACGGGTCTACAGCTTCGTGCCGGCCGAAGTCGCCGACTTCAAGAACGATCCGGTCGGCCGCATGCGGACGCTTGCCAGGGAGCCTGGCCGGGAGAACGTCGAAGCCGTCTCGGCGGACCTCGTCGCGATGACGGAAGCCACGCAACCTGCGGATGTCCTGTGGCTGCACCTGTTCTACCACGATCTCCACACCGCGCTGATCCAGGCCAGGGGCGCGACGGCGGCCGACTTCAATCGAGCCGTCTACAAGCGGCTGAAGTCCGGTGGGTCCTACGTCATCGTAGACCACGCCGCCGCTATCGGAGCGGGCACGAGCGACGCCCCGACGCTGCATCGGATTGAGCCTGCATCCGTTCGCAAGGAGGCGGAGGCGGCCGGCTTCGTACTGGACGCGGAAAGCACCATGCTCGCGAACAAGGACGATCCGCATTCGATCAAGGTGTTCGATCCCTCGATCAAGGGCCAGACCGATCGCTTCGCCTATCGGTTCGTGAAGCCCTGACAGGTCCCGGCGCCGACTTCATGTCGACCTCCCCGATGGGTGCAAACAAGCCCGTCGAAGACATCGAGGCAACCCTGCTTGCCGCCACAAAGTCGGCTTTGGATGAGCTCGTCTAATGGGCCCACGCGACGATGGCGGCGAAGGCCGCTGAAGCGTCATAGCGACGCGACCTGTTCCTGGGTGAGCTGCGGGGCGAGACGTTCGGCCTTGGCCTCTTTGGTGAGTGTCTGGCGCTGTGCAATGGCGAAGCCGCTGCGCAGCTCACGCATGAACGTCTCGCGGTCCCTGCTGGCCGCGAAGTCGTTCCAATCGCTACCGCGCTCCTCCGTCTTGAACGGCCGCAACAGGGTTGCCCCTCCAACGGCTGCGGCTGCGGCCTCGGCCTTCACCTTGCCGACATTCGGCTTGAGCTGACCGTCCGGGCCTAGCTCAAGCTCCTTGCGGTGATTGTTGTCGCCGGCAACCAGCAACGCACGGTCGGGATAGCGTTCGCGATAGCCCTTCGCCACGGCTTCAAGCTTGCCTCCATTGAAGGCGACAGCCACGGGCAGGCTGGTCGCCTCGTGTAGCGTCGCGGCCGTGGCGAATCCCTCCGCTATGAGAAGCGGGCCAAGCGTCGCCAGGTCGCCTAACAGGTGACTGCCGCCCATGTCGCGGACGGGGATTAAGAGATTGCCCGCTTTGCTCCGCTGCGGTTCGGCGTCACTTGGCACCATTGCGATAGGGCCGACCTTATCGACAATCGCGCCGTTGGCCTGCACGCCCTTACGGGCGAGGTATGGATGATCGTTTGAGGCCGGCTCGCCTGCAACCAGGTGAGCGTCTGCAGCGGCGGACACAATCTCGGCCTGTTGGGCAGCTCCAACGCAGCCCCATGGTCCTCAAGCGTCCAGTCTTGGTGAGCGTTGAGGACCCGTTTCAATGCTAGGGCGGCCCGCTTCCGCACCGTGCTTACCTAAGAAGGCATCGAACTCGGGCGTTCGCAGATCTGGGGCGACCAGCAGATTGAACAGGATGTGCAAGGCAAGCAGTGCGGGCCGGTGAACGGCCGCCGCCTGGGCGTTCGGTTGAGCGTGCGCTCAGCACTTATTTACCCCCTCGATGACGAATCCAATATGACTCCAGCCGATATTGAGCCCCTCTCCATATCGCTTGGAGAAAGCTACACCACCGCGTCGAGCCTGACCCACTCCTGCTGCGCCGCCGAGCGTCGCGCCGCTTCGAGAATGCGGGCCACCGCCCAGGCTTGTTCGAAGTCCGGCTGCACCGGGGTCGAGACGCCGCGAATGGCGTCGACCATGGTGCGCATGGCGAGCGCCATGGAGCGGGCATGCGGCAGCGGATAGCGATCACCGAAATCGACGCCGTCCATGGACCCGCAGCGCTCGGGAATCGCCACCGGCGCCAGGGCGAAATCGCCGCGCTTGGCCGCTGACAAAATCGTGTCGTCCTGGGTCGGGAACGAGGGCGCCTCGGTCCTGAGCCGGCCGGCGGTTCCCTGGACGTCGAGAGTCCAGCCTCGGCCCGCCACCGGCGTCCAGCAGGTTCTGACGATCGCGGTCATGCCGCTGGCGAATTGCAGCAGCACCGTAGCGGTGTCGTTGACCTGCGGATGGAAGACATCGCCGCTCTCGAAGCGCCATTCGTCGACATAGCGGCAGTCGACGGCGACCAGGGAAACCGGCATTCCGAACAGATGCACGAGCAGGTGAAAGCCGTGGCTGCCCAGATTGCGCAGCGCGCTGGCGCCGTTTTCCGGCTCGGCAAACCAGGCAAAGCCCCTGATCATTTCTTGCGGCGGATTGAACAGCGGCAGATGGAATTCCAGATTGACCTGCACCGCGCGGCCCAGATAGCCGTCGTCGATCATCTCCTTCATCAGCCGATGGCCGGGCACCCATTGGGTGAAGGCATCCACCATGGCGACGCAGCCCGACTTGCGCTGGGCCTCGATCAGCAGGCGGGCCGAGTCGAAAGAATCGGCGAAGGGAATGCCGTTGTAGACATGCTTGCCCTGGGCGAAACAGGCCAGAACCATGTCGCGGCGGATATTCGGGCGGGTGCCGCAATCGACGATGTCGATATCCGGCGATGCCGCCATGGCGTGATAATCCCAAAACGGCTGGGCAATATCGAAATTCTTTGCCGCCGCCTCTGCCGTCTCGCGCCGCGAGGTGCAGATGCCCACCACATCGATGTCGGGCAAGCCGCGCCAGGCGGGCAGATGCGCCATGGCGCCCCAATTGGCGCTGATGATGCCGACCCTGAGCTTTTCTCTCGCCATGCTCGTTTCCTGCAAAGTCATTTGCCGGTGAACAGCGGCGGGCGCTTTTCGCGGAACGCGGTGACTCCTTCTTCGCAATCGGCCGTGCGCCCGGCGAGGCGCTGATGAGTGCGTTCGGTCCACAGGGTCTGGCTCAGGCCTTGCTCGAGGGAAGCGCGGACACCCTGGCGGATCAGCCCATACGCGGTGGTCGGTCCCTTGGCCAGCCGTTCGGCGATCGATCGCGCCGCGGTGAGTAGTTCCGCGTCAGCGACGGCCTTGTAAATCAGCCCCCAGTCCTCCGCCTGCTGCGGCGAGACGCGATCACCGAGCATCATGATGGCCTGTGCTCTTGCGCGTCCGCACAGGCGCGGCAGCAGCCAGCTGATCCCCATATCCGGCACCATGCCGATCTTGACGAAGGCGAGCAGAAAATAGGCCGAGCTGGCCGCGACCACGAAGTCGCCCGATAAGGCCACCGAGAAACCGGCGCCGACAGCCGGCCCGTTGACCGCCACCACGATCGGCACCGGCAGCGCATAAAGCCGTTCCACCAGCGGATTGAACAGGCGTTCCAGCAGCATGCCGTCGCCGACCCGCATGCCTTCGCGCCCCTTGTCGTCGCCCGAAATGTCGAGGCCGCTGCAAAACGCCCGTCCGCTGCCGGTCAGCAGCAGAACCCGGGCGCTGCGATTGTCGCGGATGTCGTCGAGCACGCGGCTGATCTCCTCGACCATCACCGTGGTCATGGCGTTCAGCGCATCCGGTCGATTGAGCGTGAGGGTGGTGATGCCGTCGGCGCGATCGACCACGATGGTGGAATAGGACATGAACTGGCTCCGGGCTCTTGCAAGGGAAGATCAGAAGAAGGAAGTGCCGCCGTCGCTGTTGATGGTGGCGCCGGTGGTGTAGCCGGCACGCTCCGACAGCAGGAAGGCGTAAAGCTCGCCCAACTCGCGGGCGCGGCCGACCCGGTCGAGCGCGACTTTCATGCCCCAGTTCTCCCGCGCATAGCGATCGAAGGCGGCGTCGGCCGGTTCGCCATAGGTCGCGACGGCTTTGGTCAGCGCCGATCCCATGACTTCGGTCAATACCGCGCCTGGGCACACGCAATTGACCCGGATCCCGTCCTTGCCGAATTCCAGCGCCAGATTCTTCGCCAAGGTCGCGGCTGCTCCCTTCATCGCCACATAGGGCACAAGCGCCGGTCGCGGCACCCGCGTCGACATCGACGCCGTCACCACCACACGACCGCCACCCACTCGTTGCAAGTGTGGAATAACGGCGCGGCAGCTGCGCACGGTCATCATCAAAATGGTCTGAAACTGCTCTTCCCAGTCGCTATCGCTGAAATTGAGAAAGCTGCCATAAGCTGGACCCGGTCCGGCCGTGACCGCCAGGCCGGCCAGCCCACCAAAGTGATCGGCAGCGCTGTCAATTGCGGCCTCCACCGATCCCGGGATCCGACCATCGGCGGCCAGGGCGATCACCTCGCCGCCTTGTTGGCGCAACCGCTGCGCCTTGAGTTCCGCGCGCTCGCCGTTGCGGCCGATCAGTGCGACCCGCGCGCCTTCGGCGGCCAGGATTTCCGCGGTGGCGTAACCCATTCCGCTGGTTCCGCCGACGATCACGACCGCCTTGCCTGCAAGACCCAGATCCACGGATTGCCCCTTGCTACGCTGCTGGTGATGAGTCCGGAGCCTGCAGGCCCGGCGCCGTGCCGGCGAAGCGCGTCGTATGGTGCTCGATGTCGCCGAACAGCTTTTCGATCACCATCAGGCGCTTGAAATGGTGGCTGATGGGGTATTCGTCGGTGACGCCATAGCCGCCATGAAGCTGCACGCCCTGCCGCGAGATGATCTGCGACGCCTGCCCGATCACGATTTTCGCCGCGGACACCGCCCGCCGCCGCAGGCTCGCATCCGCGCCGATCTGCGACAGGGCTTGATAGAGAATGGAACGCGCCTCCTGTGCCTCGACGAACATTTCGGCCAGGATGTGCTGCAGGGCCTGGAACTTGCCGATGGCTTGTCCGAACTGCTTGCGAATCTTGAGGTATGCGCTGCAGATCTCCAGACAGGTCTCCATCGAGCCGACGGCCTCGGCGAGATACGCCAGGGTGGCGCGGTCGATCGCCTCGTCCAGAAGAGCCGTTGCCCGATCCGAGCGGACGATCAAGGCGTCCGCCGACACTTCGACGCTGAGCGACAGATCGGCCGCCCAGGTTCCGTCGATCAGCGGATACCGCGACAGCGCCTGTTCGACCTGATCTTCGACCTGATCGCGATGGACCAGGAACAGGGAGCAGGCGGGCTCGCCGGTGATCGTGGCCGAGACAATGAAACGGTCCGCGGACGGGCCGCCCAGCACCAGGGTCTTCGCGCCAGTCAGCAGGAAGCCGTCGCCGGCCGCAGTCGCCTGCGTTGTTCTCGGCCCAGCGAGATTGAACCGGTCACCCGCTTCGTCGTGAGCCAATGCCAGGCGCAGCGATCCGTCGGCGACCGCGCCGAGCAGAGAACGAGCCGGGGAGCGGTCGAGAATAGGGGCGCAGAGCACGAGGTTGGGAATGTAAGGCTCCAGCACGCAACCGCTGCCCAGGGCCACCATCAGCACCATCAGATCGACGAAGGACCCGCCGAGTCCGCCGACATCTTCCGGTATCGGCAGAGCGAGCCAGCCGAGTTCGGCATATTGGCGCCAGTGTTCGGCGCTGATCGGGTCGCCGGCCGCGACCAGCCGACGCCGGGCGTCCAGCTTGTATTCCTCACGCACGAACCGCTCGGCTGAATCGCGCAGCAGGACCTGCTCATCGGACAGAGAGAAATCCATCGCTCGGGCTATCAGTCAAAGACCGAAGGCATGCTTTGCAATGAGATTTCTCTGCACTTGCCTGCTGCCTCCATAGATGGACGCTGCTCGTGTGATCAGCGCGATGCCCGTCTTGCCGGGTACATAGTCCGGCCAGAAGGCATCGTCCGGCGACTGAAGTTGCTCCGTTTCGCTGGGTGCGTAAAAGCGCAGTGATCTCGCGCCGAGCAAATCGACTTGCAGCTCGGTGATCAATTGCTGCAATTCGGAGCCGCGTAATTTCAGCGCCGAGGCGATCACGGACAGCTTATGGGGTCTGGCTTCTTGAGCCAGCACGCGCAGCACGGACCATTCGAGCGCCAGAACTCGCGCCTCGGCCTGAGCGAGCCGCGCGCGGAACGTCGGCAGCTGCGCGAGCGGTGTCCCGTCCATGGTTTCACGCTGGGCGATCTCCTTGGCCTTGCGCAATTCGCGGATGTTCCAGTAGATGAAGGAACTGAACGTCCGTTCGTTGTCGAGCAGAAACTTCCCGTAGGTCCAGCCGGCCCCCTCCTTGCCCACCAGGTTCTCGGCCGGCACCTCGACATTCTCCAGAAAGACCTCGCAGAGATGGGCATCCCCATCGATCTGCGGAATCTGTCGAATCGTGATTCCGGGAGTCGCGAGATCGATCAGCAGCAGAGAGACGCCGTTCTGCGGTTTTACGTCGGTGTCGGTCCGAACCAGAAAATAGCCCCAGGCCGACAGATGCGCACCGCTGGTCCAGATTTTCTGGCCATTCACGACATACCGGTCCCCACGCAGCAGCGCCGTCGTGCGCAGCGAACTTAGATCGGAACCGGCACCCGGCTCCGAGAATCCCTGGGCCCATGAGAAGCGTCCCTCGCGAATGGCGGGGAGGAATTTGCTCTTCTGGTCCTCGGAGCCAAACGTATAGATGACCGGCCCCACCATGTGCGTGCCGCCCCTGAACAGTCCGGGTGCGTCAGCCTCCTGGGATTCGCGTTCAAAAATGAAATGCTGCAGCGGCGTCCAGTTGGTTCCACCGTATTCCACCGGCCAGTTGGGGACCGACCAGCGCCTGCGGTGCAGGATGCGCATCCATTCCAGAATGTCGCTTCGGTTCCCCGGAAAGGAGAGCTGTTTCTGGCGTCGCGCCATCTCCGGCGGCAGATTCTCGCGTACAAACGCCCGGATCTCCTCGCGGAAGGCCTGGTGAAACGCGTCGAATTCAAGTTGCATGGCGAATTCGCTGACAATCAGGACGGGAACTGGTCCCTGATCGGAATGAACTCCGGCATCGGCCGGCGACGCAACCAGTTCGCGCCGTCCAACACCAGCGTGTGACCGGACATATAAACGGCGAAAGGCGAACACATATAAACCGCTGCCCAGCCCAATTCGCGCACCTCGCCGGTACGCTGCGCGGGTATGGTCCGTTCCGGTGACACTGAATGGCCGGAGGATCTGAAATGACCGTGCCCCTCAGGGTTGAGATACAAGCCTGGCGCGATCGCATTGACCCGGATGCCGTCGGGGGCCCACTCGACGGCCAGAGACTGGGTCAGATTCACGACCCCGGCCTTTGCCGCCGCCGAATGCGCGGTGCCTGGCCCACCCGTCCAGGCAAGCGTCGAGGCGATGTTGACGATGCTGCCGGGCTTCTTCGCCGCGATGCGCCGTGTTCCGAATTCACGCGAACAGATGAAGGTGCCATCGAGGACGATCTGCACCACGGATCGCCAGGCATTGACCGACATTTTCTCGACCGGGACCGGAAAATTGCCGGCGGCGTTATTGATCAGAATATCGACGCCGTTGCCAAAATGGGCTTCGGCCTCGTCAAACGCGGCCTTCACGCGCTCGGCGTCCCGGATGTCGGCCGATATGCCGAGGGCCCGGCGACCCAGAGCCTCGATAGCATCGACCCCGCTTTTGAGGTGCTCGGGATTGCGGCTCATGATCACGACATTCGCCCCGTGGCGGGCAAACTCCGTGGCAATTCCTTTGCCGATGCCGGTACCGCCACCCGTGACGAGAACGAGCTGTCCCTCGTAGGTATCCGCGGCCAGCATGCAGGACCCTTCGGGTGGCGGACGCGGAAGTCCCATGTTCATCGGCCCTTGAAATCCGGCTTGCGCTTTTCGCGCCTTGCGCTGCCGGCCTCTTTGTAATCCTCGGTTCCGAACAGCGCGACCTGGGCGATCAATTCCTGGCGTATGCCGCTGCGAATCGTGCTGCCATAGACCAGTTCGATCAGTTGTTTGCCCATGGCGACTGCGACCGGCGGCTTCGAAGCGATCTCCTCGGCAATCTCGAACGCTGTCTCCTCGAGCTTGTCATCCTCGACGATGAAGTCGATCGCGCCCCAATTGAGCAAAGTCTGAGCGTCGACTTTGCGGCCTGTCAGGATCATGTATTTGGCGCGGGAGGGACCGGCGATTGCGGTCAAGGCCTGACTGCCACCGGTGTCGGTGACCAGTCCAAAATTGATTTCGGGCAAGGCCATTTGCAGGTCCGCCGTCGCCACCCGAATGTCGCAGGCCAAAGCGATCTCGGCGCCGCCGCCGATGGCGTAACCCCTCAATGCGGCGACGATCGGCTTTGGGCTTTCGTACATCGACATGCGTACCTCCTGCCCGCGGCGCAGAAAAGTGAAATGGCCTTCGTCGTGAACGCGGGTGCCCAGAACGGTGGTATCCCGTCCCGAGCAGAAGGACTTGCCCTCACCTCGAACCACCAGCGACCGAATCTGCGGGTCGGCCAGCAATTCGGCGAACCCGCTGCGCATCAGAGCGGTCATTTCGTCGGTCATGGCATTGTGCCGCTCCGGCCTGTTCAGGCTGACGATTCCGACACGACCACGCCTCTCCACTAGAACGCTCGAGGGCATTTTTTCTCCGTTTGTCCGACCAGACTTTTGTCTGACCTGACTGTTGAGTGCATGGCACGATCGCCTAAAGCGGTCGCAGCAGGCGCGCATGTTCGTGCCATTACCGTGTGACGAAGACCTTTTCCGCTTTCATCACGGCCTCGCGGTTCACACGCGGCACGGATTCCCGATTGGCCAGCAGCGGATACTTGAGCGCGGTCTGCAGTGCCGAGCTGCGAGTGGCGTCGAGGGATTCCCAGATGGCGCGGATCGAACCTTGCACCGCCAGTGTCGGCTTGGCGGCGATCAGCGCGGCGATTTCGTGGGCGCGCGGACGCAAGCTTTCGAGGCGGGTCACCTCGGTCACCAGCGAGATGCGCAGTGCGGTCTGCGCACCGATCCGCTCGTCATTGCCCATCAGCACCATGCGCAGCACTTCGCTTAAGTTTAGGCGCTGCCTGAGACCAATGGGCTCAAGCGCCGCCACCAATCCATAGGTGACATGCGGATCGAAGAAGGCCGCATCGTCGGAACAGATGACGATATCGCACTCATTGATCCAATAAAGCGCCCCGCCGGCGCAATAGCCGTGTACGGCGGCGATGACCGGCTTCCACAGCTTATTGAATTTCGGACCTAGATATTCGCCGGGGTCGACCTTCGACCACAGCTGGTCGGACATCAGGATATCGCTCGCATTCTTGACGTCGACGCCGGTGCAGAAAGCACGCCCCGGCGCCGCCTGCAGCACCACGGCGTGAACGCTGTCGTCGTCGCGCAACCTTGCCCACAGATCGCGGAATTCGACGCACATCTGCTTGTTGAAGCTGTTGAGCGCCTCCGGTCGATTGATGGTGACAGTCGCCACCTTGTCGGCGCTGACCTCGAACAAAATCGTCTCATACGTCATGTCGCTCTCGCCCCTCGCCATTCGATTCAGTGATGCTCAGCGAAAGGCCGCCTGCATCAAGGTCGTGGTCAGGCCGCCGTCGACGAGGAGATTGGCGCCGGTGATCTGTGACGCGGCGGGACTCAGTAGGAACATCATCGCGTTGGCGATGTCCTGTGCGCTCCCCATCCTGCCCAGCGGTATCCCCTTCTCGATTTTTTCCTGCAATCCCGCCAGCGGCATGCCGCCGACGGCGATGCCCGTCACGGTCGGCCCGGGAGATACGCAGTTGCAGCGAATGCCATCCGGTCCCCATTCGAGCGCCATCTGCCGGATCAGCATGACCAGCGCCGCCTTGCTTGCCGCATAGGTTCCGAATGGCGGTGTCGGGTGCTCGCTCGCCGTCGACGCGGTCGCCACGATCGCGCCGCGCGACTCGCAGAGCAGCGGGTGCGCGGCCTTGCCGAGCAGCCAGGTAGCCCGTGCATGAATGTCGAAGGAAAGGTTGTAATTCTCCAGACTCAGATCCTTCAGCATGCCGGGCAGCAGAACGCCCGCGTTGCTGACGATGGCATCGAGTCCGCCGAACGACGCTTTAGCGTGAGTAACCAGCGCGGCCGGAAGCTCTGGATCAGCCAGATCGCCGATTCTGGCGACGATCTTGACGGTTCCCTTGGCATGGCCGGAATAGATTTCGTCGGTAGCGATGCCCAATTTTTCGCTGTCGCGATCAGCGAGCAGCAATTCGGCGGGCTTGTCCGTCGTGCCCGTCGCCGCGACACTGGCGGCCATGGCGCGGCCGATTCCGCTGGCCGCACCCGTAATGATGATTTTCATCGTGACGTTATCCTGGCCGAAATTTCTGTCCAAACGCCGGGCAAGCACTCCGCCGACTTAGCTGGAGTGAGTACCCTTAGCGCTATCCCCCAAACTCTATCGCTCTGTTATTCGACTGATTCACGCAGCTTTAAGCGATCGATGATCCTGTAGCTTCTTGAGCTCAGGAATGACTTTACTGCCCATCAGTTTGATGCAGTCTTCAAGCACGCCGTAATCCATACCGCCGACGCCGAACAGGGCGCAAAGGTCGAAGGGATGCCCGATGACCTCCTGGCGAGCCCGCACTTTTTCGACGATTTGCTTGGGGGTACCCCACAGTTGCATGCTGCAGAAATGCTCGCGGATGCCGGCAATGCCGACCGCGCGCATTATTTCCCCGCTCTTGGCATAGGATTCATAGCCTTTGGCCTTCTGCATATGCGCGCCATCGGTTTGGTAGAATTTTGAAGTCCACTCTACGTAATTGCCGAAATGCTCGTAGGCGACTTCCTTGGCTCGCTCCTCATCCTCGTGCACATAGATACAGTCGCCGCACACCATTGGGCCAGGTTCCCGTCCGTGGGTTGCAATGAATGCTTCCTTGTAGGGATTGAAGCAGGTCGGTATATACATTTCCCAGGGTATCGACGTGAACGTCATCAGGCGCCCACCGAGCCTGCCCGCTTCAATAGCCGAATCCGGGCTCATACCGACACAGTAGGTGCGGTCCGACCAGTCTTTGCTCAGTGGCGCGGGTCGCACTTCGCAGCGCTGCATCGAGTTGTAGTACTCACCACCACCCGGAAAGATACCGGTGTTCAAGGTCTCGATGATCTTGCGCGCACCCTCGTCATACATCGGGCGCGTCAACGACATGTCGATGCCGAAATTATCCATCTCGATCTTGGACAAGCCGCGCCCTAAGCCCAGCACCGCCCGGCCCTTCGACAGATAGTCGAGCATCAGAACCTGGGTGGCGGCGCGGTAGGGATCGTTCCACGGAACGATGATGACTCCGGAACCCAGCTTGATTTTGGTGGTTCTTCCCGCCATGTAGGCCAGGAAGTTCGGCGGAGTCGGCGTCATGGAATAACCATGGAAATGGTGCTCCGCCATGAGCAGGAAATCGAATCCGGCCGGCTCGTACAGATCGGCGATACGGAGAATATTCTCCATCACTTCCTGATCGGTACGCCGGTCTTCGAAATTCTGGCATTGCTGCAGACAGCCGATTTCCATAATCCATCTCCACTCTAGCTTGGGCTCGCACAGACTCTAGCGCTCATACTGAGAGCAGCCTCCAGTAGGCGTCCAATATCAAAACGCTGCTTATTCAGTCGTCCGCCGTATCACGACGGGCCTCGGTCCGAAATAGCACTATCGGCAGCGCAGACGGTCTAGCTTTCTTCGCCGGTCGGCCAACCGGAGCCGCTGTCGGCCAATTCGGCCAGCAGCGGTGCCGGGCGCCACAGTTTGCCGAACCGCGCATGGAAGCCCTGCACCGTCTCGTACACCTTGGCCAGTCCTTGATTCTCCGCCCAGAACATCGGCCCGCCGCGATATTTCGGGAAGCCGTAGCCATGGACATAAACGACATCGATGTCGCTGGCCCGGCGAGCAACGCCCTCGCCCAGAATGAACGCGCCTTCATTCACCATCGCTGTCAAAATGCGGGTGACGATTTCGTCATCGGAGATGGGCTTGCGCCCGATGCCGAGATCGGCTGACACCTTCTCGATCAGCGCCTCGATTTCCGGATCTGGCACAGCGGTGCGGCCGTCGTAGCGGTAATACCCTTTTCCGGTCTTTTGACCGAATCGCCCGAGTTCGCAGATCCGATCGGCGACCGGCGAGTAGCGATCGTTCGGATCGCGGAACCGGGCGCGATATTGCCGCACCCGCCAGCTCACATCGAGGCCGGCCAGATCGCGCATCAGAAAGACGCCCATGGGAAAGCCGAACGCCTGCAGTGCTTTGTCGATTTGCCAGGGAGTCGCACCCTCTTCCAACAGGAATTCCGATTCGCGGCCATAGACCTTGAGAATACGGTTGCCGATGAAACCGTCGGAGTTGCGGGCCAGCACCGGCATCTTGCCGATTTCCTTGGCAAAGGACATGACGGTCGCCACGGTCTCGGACGAGGTCTTGGTGCCGCGAATGATTTCCAACAAACGCATGACGTGGGCGGGGCTGAAGAAATGCAAACCGATCACATCACCGGGGCGATTCGTCGCACCCGCGATGGCGTCGATGTCCATGGTCGAAGTGTTGGTGGCCAGGATCGCGCCCGGCTTGGCGACCGCATCGAGCTTGCGGAAGGTTTCCTGCTTCAGTGCCATGTCCTCGAACACCGCCTCGATCACCAGATCGGCGTCGCCGAGCGCGCCGTAGTCGAGCACCCCTTTGATCCGCGCCAGCGCAGCGTCGGCTGTTGCCTGGGACGTGGAGCCGCGCGTAACCGAGGTCGCATAGTTGGAGCGCACCCGGTCCAGTCCGCGATCCAGCGCGTCCTGGGATATTTCCAGAATCTTCACCTCATAACCGGCATTGGCCAGCGCCATGGCGATGCCACCCCCCATGGTCCCGGCACCGATTACTGCTGTGCTCTTGATCGGCCGCGGCCGCGCCGCAGCATCGCCAGCCGGCAGTTTCGCCGCCTTGCGTTCAGCGAAAAACAAATGCACCTGGGCCGCGCGTGCCGGCGCATCAAGGCAGACCTGGAAAGCATTGCGCTCGACCTCCAGCCCTTCGCGCGGGCCAAGGCGGCAGGCCGCCTCGATGCACTCGACGATCTTGTACGGCGCCACCATGCCACGCCATTTCGACTCGTTTTTCTTGCGAATGGCGGTGAAAATCTCGAAATCGACGCCGCTTACCTTGTCGGTCAGCTCGATGATCTTGCGGATCGGCGTCGAGGCCGCTACCACGGTACGGGCGAACTCCAGGGCCGCCGGCAGCAATGCCGTCGCGACGGTCCTGTCGACCAAACCTTTCCTGAGTGCTTCCTCTGCTGTCAGGTGACGCCCCGAAAGAATGATATCGAGCGCCGCTTCAGGGCCTAGCAGCCTGGTCAAACGCTGGGTGCCGCCGCCGGCGGGCAACAGACCCAGATTGACTTCGGGCAAGCCCAGTCGTGCCCGTGCTGCGCTGATGCGGAACGGCACCGCCAGCGCCAGTTCCAAGCCACCGCCGAGGGCGAAGCCATCGATCGCGGCCACCACCGGCTTGTCGGCCTGTTCGATCAATGCCTGCAGATCGGATAACTTGACCCCATTGCGCGGACCACCGAACTCCTTGATATCGATGCCGGCAATGAATTTGTCGTTGGCACCGATCAACACCACCGCTTTGACCGAGGGCTCGGCGAAAGCGCGAGACAGTGCCTTATGCAGCCCTGCACGGACGGCCACTCCCATGGCATTGACCGGCGGTGCATCGATCGTCACCACGGCAATTTCATCATTCTGGGAGTAGTGAACCACGGCCTCGAATGTCTCAGTCATATCGCCTCACTTTTGAAATTACAAATCCTAAAATCACAAACCATCTTCGAATGTCGTTCGCGCTTGAGCATCTGACTCTTATGCCGCCGTGAGGCCGCCGTTGACGCTGATGATCTGACCGGTCAATCGAGCGGAACCCGCGCCACACAGAAAGGCAACCAGTGCCGCGATGTCTTCCGGCACTGCCAATCCAAGACCTGCGCGTGCAGCCGCGCTCTGCGCCCGCGACGCTCCCGGGCCTTGCATGACGCGGTCATAAACAGGCGTGTGGGCGACGAAGGATGGCGACACACAATTAACGCGAATACCCTCGCGCGCCAGTTCCAATGCCAGCGACCGGGTGAACATCATGATGGCAGCGCGAGTGGCGCCGATCATCGTTTGGTTGGGCGCGGCAACTCGCCCGGAATCCGAGGCGAACAACACCAACGATGCGCTTTTCGCCGCACGCAGACTGGTTAAGGCGCTATGGCACAGCAAGAACAGCGATCCCAGGCTGGCTTGCAGAAAAGTGCCGACTGCTGCCGGATCGATGCCAGCGAACGGCCCGGCAATGGACCCCTCCGCTCGGTTGGCTTCGCCACTTTCCGACGTCTCCGGAGAGGCGCAGTTCACCAGCGCATCGAGCCCGCCGACTGCGCCGTTCACCCAACTGAACAGATCGCGGCAGGAATCGATCTGGTTGATGTCGGCGCGGCGAAACAGAAAACGCCCAGCGGGAACCTCGCTACGCAAGCGAACCAGGGCTCGTTCACCCCGTTCGACGGAGCGGCCGACGATAATGATCTGGGCCCCTTCCGCCGCCAGACGAGCCGAAACCGCAGTCCCGATGCCGCCGCCACCACCGACCACCATGGCAGTTCGGTCGGCGACGTTCACTGCGGCTCGCCCTGCCGGGATGCGATTCCCATCTGCCTGGCTGCCATCAGCAGCAAAATCACCGTGAACGGCGCCAGGAGATGAATGCTGGCGACGCCAAAACCGAGTGAATGAGTCACCGTGCTGACCTTGCCGGCCCAGTAAGGGCCGATTGCCAGGATAACCAGGGTCAGAACGAGCGAAAAGGCAGCCGCCGCCGTGCCGCGCATGCGAGGCTCGATCAGATCCTGGATCAAGGCGGCGGCGGCGCCGCCCCAGCCGGTCGAGAAGAGCCCCTGCAGAACCAAGCCGACGAAGAAGAACGTGGGTTCATGGGTGAGATACATCATTCCCGCACCCGGCAAGGCGCCCGCCATGCACAACAGCGCCACCCAGATGGGCGCTCGCGGGTCACGCTGTTTCCAACGGTCGGTGATGAAGCCGCCGAGGACAGTGCCGATAATGGAGACCGCGGCCATGGACACGCCAATGGCCAGGCCCGCCACCTTGGGCGACAAGCCCAATACCCGGATGGCATAGGGTGCCGACCACACATTCACCGTCGCGTTCATGCAGCCGAGGGTGGCCATGCCCCCAACCAGCAGCAAAAACAGGCGCGAACCGAAGGTAACCCGATAAAGGGCGGGATCCCGCCATTTCAGACCTTGAATCCAGGATCCGATCGAGTAGCTGCCGATGGCAACGCAAATCCATTGTGCTGCGCTGTCGGTTGCCCAGACCAGCAGCCATGCCGACACCACCACCGCTGCCAGCAGCAGCAAATTGGCGCGAGCGGCAGCGATGCCGCCCACACGCAGCAAGCTGAAAAAAGTGAAAGGCGGTACCGACGCGGCGAATTCGGTGCCGATCAATTTCGGCAGATCGTGGTTGGGAGCGGTGGCGCGCTCAGGCTCCTGCAGTCTGGTGATCAGTACAGCCAAGGCCAGCCCCGGCAGGCCGACAATAAAAAAAGCCGCCTGCCACGGACGCACGCCGCACAGGAGCTCGGGCGAAACGCTACAGATATCGGACCATCGCGCCAGAATGAGCCCGCCGATAGCCAGCGACAGCGCCTGGCCTGCATAGCTTCCGGCCAGATAGATACTCAGCGCGCTGGCACGGCGGCGGCGCGGAAAGATGTCCGACAACAGGGAATGGCTACAGGGATTGGCCGAGGCTTCGCCCACTCCCACCATGACCCGGGCAAGCGCCAGCGATGTGAAAGTCACTGCGAAACCCGATAGTGCGGTCATGGTGGACCACAGCGCCAGGCCCGCTGCCATCATGCTTTTGCGGCTGACCCGATCGGCGATGCGGCCGGCCGGGATGCCGACGACCGCGAACAAAGTCGCGAATGAGGTGCCGAGCAGGAAGCCGAGTTGCGCGTCGCTTATCTGCAGATCCTTCTTGATGGCCTCGGCCAGGATCGAGAGAAGATTGCGGTCGATATAGTTAAACAGATTGGCAGCCGACAACAGCCCAAGCGCGTAATAGGCACGGCTTCCGGCCATGCCGGCCAGGCTCGTCTTTGCCTGCAGAGCGGTAACCGTGTCACCGGCCAATGGCTGTTCTTGCACTTTGCTCCTCCCTGACGGGAGATACCGTCTTCGCCAAAGTATTACTTCGACTTGTAGCGGTCGCGCAGCACATGCTTCATCACCTTGCCGCTCGGCAAACGCGGCAGTTCGGCGACGAATTCCACGCTCTTGGGCCGTTTATAACGGGCGATCCGCGTGCCGACAAAGGCGATCAGATCGGCTTCCGTCACACTGACACCGGCCTTGGCCACGGCAACCGCATGCACGACCTCGCCCCAATAGCTGTCCGGAATGCCGATAACCGCCACGTCCTGCAGGCCGCCATGCTCCATCAGCGCCTCTTCGACTTCGCGGCAATAGATGTTCTCGCCGCCCGAGATGATCATGTCCTTCTTGCGGTCGACGAGGAACAGATAATCCTGGTCGTCCAGGTAGCCGATGTCGCCGGTATGGAACCAGCCATTCCGCACCGCCTGCTGGGTCGCTACGCTGTCGTTCCAATAACCCGCCATGGCCGCCTCGGACCGCACCAGGATTTCCCCGGCGATTCCCGGCGCACAGGGTTTTCCGCCATCGTCGACGATGCGCAAATCGGTAATGGCATTGGATTGGCCAACCGATCCCAGGCGCTTCACCTGTTCGGGGTCGCCGTCCAGGACATGCTGGTGCGGAAAGAGAATGGTCCCGGGCGCTTCGGTGCTGCCATAAATGTCCATGAAAATGGGTCCGAAGCGGTCGATCGCTTGCTTTAACAGGCTGACCGGCATTGGCGCCGCCGCATAGTTGAAAATACGCAGACTGGACGTGTCATGGCTTTGGATCGAGGGCTCGTCCAGCAGCGCTTGTACCATGGTCGGCGCCATATGGACGTGAGTGATGCGTTCGCTTTCGATAGTCCTTAAAACCTCAATCGGCTCGAATTTGCGCTGCAGGACCACGGTGCCGCCGGCATACATCATGGCATTGGCTTCCGACATGGCGCCGACATGGAACATGGGCATGATGATGAGAATGCGACTGTCGGGACGCAGCCCGAGATTGTAGGCATTGACCTTGAAGCTGGCCAAGGTCGCGGCCTGGGTCTTCATCACGCCCTTGGGCCGGCCGGTGGTGCCGCTGGTGTAGATCAGTAGGGCCAAATCGGAAGACTGCGGCTCCACTGGCGGCTCGTCTTCGCGGCCGCTTGCCGGCAGGCCCTCCAGCAGGCCTTCATAGTCCAACGCCCAGTCCGGCGCTTTGCCAATACAGATGTAGTGCTCGATAGACGGTAGCTGCTCGCGCAGAGCCGCTACAGTTTCCGCATATTGCTGCTCGAAGATCAGCACTTTGGGCGCGCTGTCCTTGAGAATATAGGCGATCTCGGGGGGAGCCAGACGGAAATTCACCGTCGCCATGACGAAGGCATTCAAGTGGCAGACGAAGCCCAGCTCGAACCATTCATTGCAATTCATCGCAAGCACGGCCACCCGGTCTTGGGCGCCTACCCCGCGCTGACGCAGGGACTGGCTCAGGCGCTTCGAGCGCGACAGCAGTTCGCCGTAGGTCGTGCGCCGTCCCTCGAAGACCACCGCCACGCGATCCGGGCTTCGCCGTCCGTGCCGAAGGATGATTTCGCCACAGGTTTTCATGCCTTCCCCTTCGCTTGTTGTCGTCACAATGCGAGGGCAGCCACCCCAAGTCCAATAGCATTTCGCAGCGGATCGATACGAATGGGGATATAAATCGACCCTCGACGATAGGCATGACGATGGTAAAGCCGATTGTCGGCGGCAACAGCCCGACGCCGCAGCTTCGTGACGCGGGAGTTGTCATTAGACAGCCAAGCTCCAGTCGCTTATGACGAAGTTGGCGCCCCTCAGTCCTCGCTGACAGGAGACTTGATTTGAAACACGCGCGTGTATATGGCTATATTGATATGAGATTGGTATGGATAAGCGGTTTCATTGGCCCGGCGGGAGCATGGTATCAATGATGGATTTCAGGGCACTGCGGCACTTTGTCGCTCTGGCGGAGGAACTGCATTTCGGACGAGCCGCACAAAAACTGCACATGTCCCAACCGCCGCTCAGTCAATCAATCAAGCGGCTGGAGCAGCGCCTCGGCGTACAACTCGTCGAACGCTCCAGCCGGTCGGTATCCCTTACCCTCTCGGGCGCCACTTTCGCCGCCGAAGCGCGCCAGCTGCTGAAACAGGTCGAATTTGTCGAACGGCTGGTCAAGCAGACGGCCGCCGGGGAAGTGGACCGGCTGATGGTGGGGTTCATCGGACCGGCGCTGTACCGAATTCTGCCGCGCACCCTGGAACTATTGCGGGTACGTATGCCGGGTGTGGACGTGCGTCTCGAGGAAATGGCGCCCGACGAGCAGATCAAGCGCTTGCGCTATGGCCAGCTCAATGTGGCCGTCATATCGCCCACCCGCATGGACTTGAAGGGTTTGTCGGTGCGCCCGGTGGAGAGAAACAGCACGGTCCTCGCGATTCCCGCCGATTGGCCGTTTGCCAACCGGACCGAGGTGCGGCTGGCCGAACTCAAGGATTATCCCTTCGTGCTCACCCCGTTCGATCGCGGCCCAGTAAGCGCCGCCTTTGTCGACGCCTGCAATAAAGCCGGCTTCACTCCGAAGGTGGTCCAGGAAGCCACCCTGACCAACACCAGGCTGGCCCTGGTCGCGGCGGGATTGGGCGCCGCCCTCGTCACCGAGACGGCACGATACCGGCACTATCAGGGGGTGCGCTTTCTTTCCGCGGTCGATCTGTGCGACGACGCCTTCATATGGGAGCTATCCATCGTGTGGGAACCGCGCGGCGCCTCGCGCGCGCTGCGCACGCTGATCGAAAGCTTTGACAAGGCCGTCGCAGATCTCGAGGCACTGCCAGCGAAGGGAGTGCTGGAACCAACGCTGAGTCCGCCTCGGGTATCGGAAAAATGGCACTCATGAATCATTCGCTGTCGCACGTCACCGTGCTCGATCTGTCGCGCATCCTGGCCGGTCCCTGGGCCGGGCAATTACTCGCCGACTTGGGCGCGGATGTGATCAAGGTGGAGCGTCCGGGCATGGGCGACGACACGCGCAGTTGGGGTCCGCCTTTCCTGCGTGGCACTGCGGGTGAGGACAGCGCGGACGCCGCTTATTTCCTGTGCGCGAATCGCAACAAGAAATCCGTGACGGTCGATATCACGACCTCGGAAGGCCAGTCTATCGTGCGAGATCTGGCGCGCGACGTGGACGTCGTTCTGGAGAACTTCAAAGTTGACGGACTGAAGGCCTATGGGCTCGACTATGAATCACTCAAGGCCATCAATCCTCGGCTGGTCTATTGCTCGATCACCGGCTTCGGTCAAACCGGTCCCTATGCTTCACGACCGGGCTACGATTTCCTGATCCAGGCGATGGCCGGGTTGATGAGCATTACCGGGCGCGAAGCCGGCCAGGCGGGTGCCGGACCTCAAAAATCGGGCGTTGCCGTCACCGACTTGCTGACGGGCCTTTACGCGACGATCGGGATTCTCGCTGCGCTCACTCATCGCGAACGAACGGGCGTCGGTCAACACATCGATGTGGCGCTCATGGACGTGCAGGTCGCCTGCCTTGCGAATCAGGCAATGAACTACCTGGTCGGCGGCAAGGTGCCGCAGCGTCTGGGCAACGCGCACCCCAACGTCGTGCCTTACCAGGATTTCCCGACCGCTGACGGCTTCATGATCATTGCCGTGGGCAACGACACTCAGTTCAATCGTCTATGCGCCGAGTTGGGTCTGGCGGATCTCGCAACGGATCCGCGCTTCACCACCAACCAGCAGCGAGTCGCGAATCGCATCGCATTGGTGGATCGGCTGTGCACGGTCACCAGAACCCGCTCGACCGCGCACTGGCTTGCCGCCCTTGAAAGCGCCGGTGTGCCCTGCGGTCCGATCAACGCCATCGATGCGGTATTCGCCGATCCTCAAGTTCGGGCCCGCGACATGCAAATCGAGCTGCCGCATCCAGTCGCCGGGAAAGTGTCCCTGGTCGCGAATCCGCTGCGCTTCTCGGAGACTCCGGTGGCCTATCGCAGCGCACCGCCGCTGCTCGGTGAGCACACACGTGAGGTCCTCGCCGAGCGGCTCGCGCTATCGGCATCGCGGATCGACGAACTCGCGGCCAAGGGAATTATTTAGCTGAATCCTCAGTGAGTACAAAGTGTACGAACGGCGTGGCGACGCGGTTGTTGTGCGCAATGCCCACCGATCCCCGGACGATATGCAAGCGGACTGAGTGCCGCGCCAAATGATATTGGACCTTTGAAAGCGCTCCGACTAAAAAGACTTATTAAGGTCCATAAAACATCGCGGTTCATGCCTCGACGCCGGCGCCTGGCAACATCGGGAAGATATCCGGGAAAATATCTATAACGCGCAGATTCACCGATCTCGTCATGCCTTGGATCCATCGGGAGGCGGCGATGGCCTGACAAGTCGCGCCGACGCGAGCTATCCAAATTTTCTTTCCAACGTAAATGGTGCCCGGTCATGGATTTCCGTCTGAGCGAGCAGCAACTCGCGCTGCAATTGGCTGCCCGTCGTTTCGCCACCGAGCAACTGCCGCAGCTTGCCAAGCAACTCGAGCAGACGTCCGAACCGGTACCGCAGGACTGGTTGCGGCGTTATGGCGAGATGGGATTCCTGGGAATCAATGTCGCCGAGCGTTACGGCGGCGCGGGACTCGGCAGTATCGAGGCCCTGCTGGTGCTCGAGGAATTTGCGAAGATCTCCTCGGCGGTCGCTTTCCCCGTCTTCGAATCCTGTGTAGGCCCGATCCGGGCCATCGAACATTTCGCCGGCGAACGACTGAAGGAGAAATTGATCCCTCGCGTTTGCCGCGGCGAAATCGTGGTCGCCGTGTCCATGTCCGAACCGGAGGCCGGAACCGCGCTCACCGATCTTCGCACCAGGGGCATCATCGACGGTGACAAGATCGTCTTGAACGGGACCAAGCGCTGGTGTTCCGGCGGCGGTCATGCTGACGGCTATGTGGTCTACTGCCGGCTGTCGGACGCACCGGGCGCCAAGGGAATCGGCGCGGTCTTCGTCGAGAAGGGAACGCCGGGCCTGACCTTCGGGGCGCAAGAACGTCTGATGGGCTTTCGCGGCGTTCCATCGAGCGATATCTATCTCGATGCGGTCGAAGTGCCACTCGACAATATGATCGTGCCGGCCGGCGGCTTTCCAAAGCTGATGGAAGCCTTCGATCTGGAGCGCTGCGGCAACGCGACCATGGCGCTGGGCCAGGCCGCTGCGTCCCTCGAAGACGTCACCGCCTATGTTCAGGAACGCAAGCAGTTCGGACGCCCGATCGTCGAATTCCAGGCGGTGCAGTTGCGTCTCGCCGAAATGAAAATGAAGGTCGAAGCGGCAAGGCTGCTGATTCATCGGGCCGTCTGCAACGCCGAGGATGGATTGCCGAACATTCTCGACTCCTCTCTGGCGAAGTGCTTTTCCAACGAAATCTGTCGTGAAGTCACCGGCGCTTCGTTGCAGCTCATGGGCGGCTACGGCTATTCGACTGAATATGCGATGGAGCGCCGGCTGCGCGATGCCTGGGGCTGGGGGATCGCCGGTGGCGCCGTCGACATACAAAAGGTCAACATTGCCGCGGCGATGGTAGGACGTCGCTTTAACCAGCGGGCCTGAGCTCGAACCGGAGCCAGCGGTTTGATCTGCAGCAGCCTTGCACCCACAAAACAAGAACCCGGCAAACCCTGATCGATCAGCACGGCCGCCCGATTCGCGGCACTGGATGAGCGGACCTTGTCCGCGATTGAGGCTGCACCGGCACAATCGCGGACAAGGTCCGCTCCTACAGTTCCAGCTAGCGCTCGGGCAGTATTCTCACCGGGAGCGCTTCGAGATCGCCGCTGGCCTTGCCGAAACATTCGATCAGCGTGCGTAGCGCGCGGCTGACGCCCTGCGGCTGCCACACGATCGAGAGCTCCCATTTCAGGGCCTCGTCGCGCTGGTCGACGATGGAGAGGAAGCGCACTCCGTGGTACTGCGTGTATCGCGCCGTCGCGGTGACGATGGCAGCGCCGAGCCCGGCTGAGACAAAATTCAGTCGGGTGTTGGTCTGGGTGGCTTCCTGCACCACCTTCGGAGTGAAGCCGGCATTGAAGCAGGCGTTGAAAAATGCGCTGCGGCTTGCCGGGTTGCGCTCGAACGGTATGAGCACGAAGGGATAATCCTTGAGTTCGGCCAGATGCAGCTCGGTCCGATTGGCAAACGGCCAATCGGCGGGAATCGCGAGGACCGTGCTGCCTCTCTCCACCGGGCGCACCGCCAGTCCCCGCAAATCTATCGGTGTGGGAGAGATCATCGCCAGATCAAGACGGCCAAAGCGCAGAAGCTTGATCTGCTCTTCGGACGGCAATTCCACGAGACGCACTTCGAGCTGGGGCATGCGCGCCCGCAGCAGGTCCAAGGTGCGCGGCAGAATTCGATACAGCGCCGGCGAGATGAGGCCCACCGTCAGCGTTGCCACTTCGCCGGCCGCCGTCTGCTTGACCCGCCGTTCGATGAATTCGAGTTGCTGCAGGAGTCGGCGGGCTTCGATGGCGAACGTAGCACCCGAGAGAGTGAGGGATACCGACCGGCTGGAGCGTTCGACGAGCCGCACGCCGAGCTGCTTTTCCAGGCGTTTGATCGATTGACTGAGCGGTGGTTGCGTCATGCCCAGCTTCTGTGCGGCCCGTCCGAAATGCAACTCCTCCGCCAGCGCGACAAAGTGCCGCAGCGCCCTGAAATCCATCATCGATACTATGCCCTCGCCCGCCAATGAAACCGCTTATCCATACCAATCTCATATCAATATAGCGCGGACTCAATCAGGCGCGCTTGGTTCCTGCCAGCTTGAACTTGCCGAATAAATCCGACCTTGATGGAGGCCATAGCGGATCCATCGATACCATCAGGATACTAATAAGGCATCAAATCATATTGGACTCAAGCCATTTCGCTCTTCCACTATGAGTTGCAGCTCCTTCTTGACAATGCGACCAGTGGATATAGGCAGACGCGGCAACAAGTCTGCGTTTTGACCGCGTTCTCGCCGGTGCGGTAGAACTGCTCGATGCGCAGATGCTGCTTGATCCACTTCTTGCCAAGGTCCGCTTCCGAAGTTCGAAACCGAAGTTCGAAACGCTTCCGACACATCACCACCGCCTTCGAAGAGGGGCACCCGATGACACAGGAGATACCCGGAACGATGCTGCTTGATCGCGCCGTTCTCGAGAATCCGTATCCGTTCTACCTCCAGCTCCAGACTCAGGCTCCGGTATGGCGGGTTCCCGGCACCGAGGTGTTTGTCGTGACCTCCTACGCGCTGCTGGAGGAGGCTGCCGCCCGGGTCGAAGATTTCTCATCGAATATGCGCTGCCTGCTCTATCGCGATGAGGACGGGCTGCCGGCGCGTCTTTCCTTCGGCGAGGCGGGTATCCAGGCTCTCGCCACCGCTGATCCGCCGTCCCACGGCGTGCACAAGCGTGCTGTCTTTCCGGAGTTCGTCGGGAAACGCATGAGCCTTCTCGAGCCGGAGATCGCCGAGCTCGCCACCAGCCTCGTGGAGCGGGCCATCGATCGGCGAAACGTCGATTTCATGGCCGAAGTCGGCAACCTCATTCCGATCACCGTCATCAACCGTCTGATCGGCTTTCGGAACAGCAATCTGGAACGCCTTCTGCAAACCGCGTTCGATTCAACCGCGTTGGTGGGAGGAGCGCTATCTCAACAACAATTGTTCGAGTGCGTCGGGCGCAGCGTTGAAACCCAGTCCTGGATCGCCGAACAGGTCGCCGCCGCGGCGGCCGAGCCGGGTGACGATATCTTGACCTCGATCAGGAACGGCGTGGAAAGCGGGGCGTTCAGCGCCTCAGAGGGCACGGGGATTCTGATGATCCTGCTGGCCGCTGGCGGCGAGTCCACGACGAGTCTGCTCGGCAACGCCGTGCGCATCCTGGCGGACAACGCCGAGCTGCAACAGAAGCTGCGCCAACAACCAGACCTCATCCCGGCGTTCGTGGAGGAAGTGCTCCGGCTGGAGGCCCCTTTCCGCTCCATGTTGCGGTCCGTCCCCAAGGATACGACGCTTGGCGGGGTCGAGATTCCGGCCGGCTCCACGGTCCTGCTGTTCTGGAGCGCCGGCAACCGGGATCCCGCGGCGTTCGAAAACCCCGAAGAACTCGTCCTTGAACGGCCGCGACGCCACTTGACCTTCGGCAAGGGCATCCATCACTGCGTCGGCGCGCCCCTGGCCCGCATCGAGGGGCGGACGGTGCTCAGCGTGCTGCTCGAACGCACCAGCAGCTTCACTCTCGACGCGGACCAGCCGCCCCAATGGGTCGAGAGCCTGCAGGTTCGGCGTTACGAGCGCCTCCCGCTGACGCTCGTTCCGCGGTGATGAGGATGGAGCGCGTAGAAACCGAAATCGAGATCAATGCATCGCCGCAAACGGTGTGGAGCGTGATGGATGATCTTGAACGCTATCCCGAATGGAACCCGCTCGTGCCGGAGTTTTCCGGCCGCACAACCGTGGGCCGGGTGCTGAGCGGTACGATTGTGCTGCACAACGTGCCGGCGTTTCCGCTCACGCCGACCTTGCTCCGTGTTGTCGGCGCGCGCGAATTGCGCTGGATCACCGTGGCCGAGGAGCAGGGGATCAGCGGTGAGCATTACTTCATCCTCACGCCAACCGCGGCGGGCGGCACGCATTTCGTGCACAACGAGGAGTTCGAGGGTCCCGCTGTCACGGTAATGTGGCCGGGCATCGAAGCCGTGACGCGGCCCGTCTATATCAACATGAACCAAGCGCTGAAAGCGCGCGCCGAAGCCATGGAGGCGATACGGCCGATGCTGCACCCCGCCGTCGATGGCGGAGTCACGACCGGCAGCGGATCGGCCGGCGCCACGCTCCGCTGCCATTGCGCCGAGCATCCGGTGGAAGTGCGGATCGATGTGAAGCTCGTGCATAACCATCTTTGCGGTTGCAGCAAATGCTGGAAGCCCGGCGGCGCGCTCTTTGCGCAGACCGCTGTCGTGCCCGCCGGAACGCTGCATGTCATCGCCAACGAAGACAAGCTCAGCCTTGTCGACGCGTCTCAGTCGATAAAACGCCATGCGTGCCGCGACTGCGGCGTCCACATGTTCGGGCGTGTCGATGATGTCGATCATCACTTCTACGGCCTCGAATTCGTGCACCCCGAACTTGCGATCGAGGCCGATATGCCCGCGCCGGAATTCGCCGGGTTCACCTCCTCTCTCGTCGAAGCCGGCAAAAGCCCGTCACACATGACGGCGATCCGCAAGCGCCTCGCGGCCCTCGGCATCCCCTCTTATGATGCCTTCTCGCCTGAACTCATGGACATCATCGCCTGGCACAAGGTCAAAATACTGAAACATTCCAAGAGTGCGGCCGACTAGCCGGAGTCCCACAGGGGACTTACACCCCATCAGTTCATGCCCGTGTCGGGCGTACACCCATGATTCCACCGGATCTCGCGCCTGCGGCGCGCGTTCGGTGAATTCAAACGTCGGGGCCGCGAAAGAACTGTTTCGACAAGGACCCTTTCATATACCCTTGCCGCGCAGCACGAGCAGGTCAATCACCGCAGGAAGCAGCGCCAATACCGCGCGCTGTCGCGATTTCTTGTCGGTGCCGAATGCGCCATCGAGCGCAAGTCGTGCGAAGCCGTGCACCAGTGACCAGCAGGCCATCGTCGGCGCCATCGCCGCGTCAGTATTACTCGCAGGTGGCGAGGCCCCTGCCCGCACAAGCCGATCCAGCGCATTGAAGGCTCGTTCCTTAGCCATCAACAGATTCTCGTCGCCGAAATCGAGCAAGGCCGCCCGCCACATGAGATCGAAGAGCGCGGGTTGGTCGAGCGCGAATCCGACATAAGCGAGGCCCTGCGCGCGGATGCGGTGCGCGCGCAGCTTCCCTGCTTCGGCCTCTGCGGATTCGAGTCGCTCCGCTAGTTGCGAGTAGGCGCCGGCGGCGAGTGCGGTGAGCAGGGCGCGCGTATCCGCGAAGTGGTGTTTCGGTGCCGCGGGCGACACTCCGGCGCGGCGTGCCGTTTCACGCAGGCTGAAGCCTTCGACGCCGCGCTCGGCCAGAACGTCCTCTGCGGCGTCGATCAATGCGGCACGCAGGCTCCCGTGATGGTATGCCCGCTCAATCTTGACACTGTCAGGTTTCGGCTTCATGATGCCCTCGAATCTTTACGGCGTAAAGATAGGAGCTCAGTATGACTCAAGACCATCGTGTTTTGGTACGTGTTTTGGTGACGGGCGTCTCCGGATTCCTCGGCGGACACGTTGCTCTGGAACTGCTGCGACAGGGCTACTCCGTTCTCGGCAGCGTCCGCGATCTTGCAAAGGCGGCACACGTCCGACAGGCCTTGGGCGCAGCAGGCGCCGATACAACCCGGCTGGAGTTTTGCGAGCTCGACCTGCTCGACGATGCTGGCTGGAGCGAGGCTGCCAGTCGGTGTCGCTATTTGCTGCATGTCGCTTCGCCGTTCCTTCTGGTGATGCCGGAGGACGAGAACGAACTGATCGCACCTGCCGTAGAAGGGACCCGACGCGCCATTCGCGCCGCTCTGGATGCAGGGCATGAACGCATCGTGCTGACCTCGTCGTTGGCCGCGGTCGACAGCGGACACCTTGACTACGATCGGGTATTCACAACGGCGGACTGGAGCGATCCGAACGGCCCGCAAGTGAACGCTTATATCAAGTCGAAGACGCTCGCCGAACGCGAGGCCTGGAAACTTGTCGAGGCTCGCGGCGCAAGGGATCGTCTGTGCGTAATCAATCCGGGATCGATCGTCGGACCGCTGCTCGACGACGATCCCGGTACCTCCGGCCTGGTGATTCAGCGGCTGCTGAAGGGTAAGGTGCCGATGGTGCCGGACATGATCCTGCCCTATGTGGACGTTCGCGATGTCGCCGCGGCGCATGTGGCTGCGATATCGAGATCTCCTGCCGCAGGAAGTCGCCATATTCTGACGAATCCGGCTGTGTCCCTCACCGCGATTGCCGAAATGCTGCGTATCGCAGAGCCAGATCGTGCCGACAAAATTTCCGGGCGGCGGATGCCAGGCTGGCTCGCCGTTGTATTTGGCCTCTTCGATAGCTCTCTGAGGGATGGACGCAGTTATCTCGGTATTGTTCGTCAATATGACGCATCGAGCGGGCAGCGCTTGCTTGGCCGGGATTTGCGTTCGACATCGGACGCCATATCGGACATGGCTCGAAGCATGATCGACAGAGCGCTGGCCTGAGAGGCTGTGAGTTTTTCGCCCACCTACTGCGGACGCGAGGGGCAGCGCACCGGTGGATGTGGCGGCCGCAGTTGGGTTCGCCGACCAGGCGCATCTGGCGCGTCACTTTACGCGCATCGTGGGAATCACACCGGGCGAGTATGCAAAGCAGATCCGCCGCAGCGTTTTCGCCATGCGGCCAGCACCTCGCTCACGGTCAATTTCGTTCAAGAGTTGATCCTGAAGGGAGGGCATAGTCGATTCATGCCGCACATTGGATGCGAATCGAGTCGCGGCCAGCATCTCTCAACAATTCATCAGGAGTCGGCGATGGCCACGAGGGTTGAACCCATTACGGTTGAACGAGTAACGTTCGATTTCCGCGGATACGGTGAAAGCGAAGGGCAGCCACATGGCCTTGAGTTTGCGGCTGCGAAAGCCGAAGACATCGGAGCAGCCGTTCGCTTTCTGCAAGGGAACGCCAACGTGGATGCGAAGCGGATGGGAGTGCTGGCGATTTGCGCCAGCGCGGGCTATACGGTTCTGGCCATGAAGAATGAGAAGAATGAACCGGGGATCAAGAGCATCGAGCATCTTCGGAATACGCTTTGAGAATACGCTTTGATTAGAGCGATGGCGGTCGGCGCCATCGACCTCTGCCTCGGTGTGGGCGGTGCGCCCACACCTCATCAACCTCGAAAGGAGCTGTGATGGCCAATTCGGAAATAAGCGAGCGCGAAGAGCTTGGAGCCCTCGTGTCGAATGTTGCCCACTTTATCGATCACAAACAATGGCGCGACTTGCGCGGACTCTACGCCGATACGGTGCAACTCGATTACACGTCGCTTTTCGGCGGCACGATTCAGAATCAGCGCGGGGACGAGCTCATCGAGGCCTGGCGCAAGCTCTTGACGCCCATTGTGACGCAGCATTTGCTTGGCCCGATCGTCATAGAGGTGAACGGCGCCTCGGCAACTGCCCGGTGCCACGTCCGCGGTTATCACTATATGAAGGAAACCGTTGGTGGCGATGAGTGGATGATCGCCGGCCACTATGTCTTCCAGATCGGCAAAGACGGGGCGATGTGGAAGATCCGTGCGATGAAGCTCGAGACTTTTTATCAGACCGGCAATACCAAGCTGCTCGAAATCGCGGGCGGCAAGTAAGTTTCATTCTGCTGATCTCGCCAGGGCCTGGCTGAAGGCGCATCCTCGGTGTTACTGTCTGAGCTGCCCACGCGCCTGCGGACTTCGCAGGCCAGCGGCAGTCCTTCGGGCGTCACCACCAGCGCGATAACGATCTGCACGTAATCCGAGCGCTCATCGCGCGAGTCGCTGTAGGGGCGCCTGTCGCCCTCATCGAACGGCGCTGTCGATTCGAAGCAGGTGCTGGTCAGCGCGCACAGCAGATCAATATCAAATTCACATTGATAATGCGGCGTTCGATATTGGACAACACGAAGCGTCGCCCCCACTATTTTCGACTCCAGCTAAATCAAGAACAAATTTGGAGGAGATCCAAATGGGCACCCACAGCCACAGTTCCAAACGGCATCGCTACTCTGCTGGGTGGGCTCGCTCACCAGCGTGAATTGGACGCAGGATGTGACCGCGACCTGAAGACACCGCCGCGGCGTCTGCCGCTACCGGGACTTTAGAAGATCGTCGTCACGGCGCAGAAGCGCGAGCAGGACACTGGCACCACGCCAACAAGGGTGTTCTCACTAAAACAGATGCGGCAAAACGCATGCGGAATGTCGGAGGAGATTTCACCGTGATCAAGATAGGTTTCGTTGGTGCCGTCGCGATTGTTATTTGCGGCGCAGTTGCTGTGCTTGCCCCCGCTTCTGCGGCGGTTACCCCGGAGGAAGCCGCGCAGTTGGGCAATACGCTGACCGGATGGGGGGCGGAAAAAGCGGGCAACAAGGATGGCACGATCCCCGCCTATGATCCGGCCAAGGCCATCACCGGGCCCGTTGGAATCTACAAACCGAAGGACCCGCGCGGCGGCCAGCCATGGAATGACCCCTACGCCGCCGAGAAGCCCTTGTTCTCAATCAGCAAGGAGAACGTGGATAAATATGCCGACAAGCTGGACCAGGGAACGCAGGTTTTATTGCGGACCCGTCCCGGTTACCGCGTCGATGTCTATCCCACGCATCGCTCGGTGTCGTATCCGGACTGGATCGTCGAAAACAACAAGCAGTGTGCGCTGAGCGCAAAAACCGTCGGCGGTGGCGAGGGTGTGGAAGGTGCGCACGCCTGTACACCGTTCCCGATCCCCAAGACCGGGTACGAGGCGATGTGGAACGTCCAATTGAGTTTATTCCCGCCCTATTTCGAGGGACCGGCGATCAATTCGTGGCTGATCGATCAGAACGGGACCCGTTCCTTGATCAGTACGGAACGCTTCGAATACGAGAGAACGTACTGGGACCCTGCGCTGAAGTCCGCGAGCGACTATGTCTATCGGCTTTGGGTGGCCTTTACCGCGCCGGCCGCGAAAGTAGGTGAGACCAATCTGCGCTTCGTCCCGACGCGGGGCGACATCAAGGACTCCAACTCCTGGGCGTATACGCCCGGGCAACGCCGCGTCCGCTTGGCGCCGGAGTTCAAGTACGACACGGTGGCCGCTACATTCGGCGGCATATTTTTCTACGACGAAATCTCCGGATTCGACGGCCGGATGGACCGTTTCGATTTCAAGCTGGTGGGGAAGCAGGAGATGTACACCCCCTACAACAATACCCAGCTGACCAATACGCCGCCGGAGAAAGCCTTCGGTGCGCATTACATGAATCCGGACTACGTGCGCTGGGAGCTGCATCGTGTCTGGGTGGTCGAAGCCACGCTGAAGCCGGGCAAGCGCCACGCTCAAAGCAAGAAATGGTTCTACATCGACGAGGACAGCTGGAACATCGCGCTCTATGACGGCATCGACCAGGCGGGGCAAGTGATGCGGCAGATGCAGAACATGAGCTACATCCTTCAATTCCCCAAGCCGTACTATCCGCTCCCCACACAAATTGCCGTCTTTTATTCCCTGGTCGCTGGAACGTATGCCAATGAGAACGAAACCTACGGCTTGCCGGGGTACATTCCGGTCACCAAGCTGCCCAGTTCGCTGTTTTCTCCCGAGACGATGGCAGCGCAGGCAGTTCGTTGAGCGCAGTTCGGTCGCCATATTTATAGCCCGCGGCGCAGCCCTGGCTTTCTTTTGCAGGGCTGCTGCAGCCTTCGCGAGGCTCTAACGAATGCTTTGAACGGCATTCAGACGCCCGGGGGAAGAGGCTGTTCTAAAGGACAGGGCCGATTCCCTGCTGCATGGATATCGGCAAACGGGCGTTTGCTGGAATCAGTCAATCATTATCTATATCAAATATAGAAATATAAGTTAGATAAATCTGACAAAGACTATAATTTGGAGGAGAGAGCGATGAAATCGAAGAGCCACGGTGCTTCCGGAACGAGGCATGTCGTCGCAAGCCTGATGGCGTTTGCTTTAGCTGGCGAAGTGGGTTCCGCGCAAGCATTCCCGATCGATCTCGGCAACCCTGATATCGACATGCGGCTCGACAACAGCATCCGCTACACCTCGGGCGTGCGGGTGGGGTCGATCGATCCCAAGATCGGCGACAACCCGATAATCGATGGCTATAGCGATAACGCATTCGGGCCTGGCGATCTGGTCACCTCGCGATTTGATCTGGTGACAGAATTCGACGTTGCCTACCGTCGCGCCTACGGCGTTCGCGTCAGTGCCGCATCCTGGTATGACCCGGCATACGGGACCACAGTGAGTACGCGCTCGGGAACTTACGAATCGCAATTCGCCCTCGGCCCACTCCCCGCCGTCAACACCAGCGCTCCCTATTCCGAGCTTGGAAGCTATAACGACAATCGCTATTCTGATTACACCCTGAAATACTACCGGGGTCCCGGTATCAATCTGCTGGACGCTTTTGCGTTCGGCACCTTTGACCTTGGCGACGTCACGGTGAGCGTCAAAGCAGGCCAGCTTGCGAATTATTGGGGGGAGGGGCTGTTCTTTCCGTCCTACGGCATCGCCTATTCCCAGTCGCCAATCGACGGCCTGAAGGGCGCGACCAATCCGGGGATTCAAGCGAAGGAAGCGTTCCTGCCGATCCCTCAGATCTCCGGCGATGTGAGGCTGACCGACGAGCTTCAAGTGGGCGGCTATTACGCGCTGGCCTGGCGGCATAACCGCATGCCGGAAGGCGGCACCTTTCTCGGGCCGTCGGATGGCGGTTTCAACGGGCCGGATCGCCAGTTCACTGGCCAGGTGGTTCCGGCATTGCTCGCGTGCCTCTTATCCAATCTCGCAGTCTGCGGAGCGCAGGATCAACCGCTGTTCATCACCCGTGTAGGTTCAAGCAAGCCCGGTGGTCAGAACTACGGCGTCAAACTGCGTTACATACCGACCTGGTTAAGCGAGTCCGCGTCGCTGGGCCTGTATTACCGCAAGTTCGACGAAACCCAGGCTTATCCGCTGCCGGAAGTCACCTTGAATGAACAAGGCGCAATTCCCGGTGCGCCCTTGTTCACCCCCGTGCCGGGCGGCGGTCTGAGTACCGGAACGTATCGCGGGGTTTATGCGCGGGGCACGCAGCTGTTCGGGCTCAGCTATACGGATACCGTTGGCGCGGTCAGCGTCGCAGGCGAGCTTTCCTACCGTCAGCATGCCGCGCTCATCAATCACGCCGTACCTCAGGGCTCCACGGCGGGCGCCATCACCGGCGGCTACGACGCCAATGGGAACGGTCCGCGTGGCGACCTGCTGTATGCGGACCTCAACGCGGTCTATCTGGTACCGGACACCTTCATTTCCCCGACGGCGCAGCTGATCGGGGAAATGGTCTACTCGCGGGTGTTGAGCGTCACCCAGCACCCGGAGTTCTTCAGCGGAGTCGGGTATGCCGGTTGCCCGACGAACGACAAGTGGGATGGCTGTGCCACGAAGGACTTCGTCGTCGCGCAGATCAGCTACTTGCCGCAATGGCCCAATGCCTTTCCAAGCTGGGACCTGAGCGCTCCGACCAGTGTCAACTACGGAATCTACGGCAACAACGCCGGCGTGGGCGGTGGGAACCAGGGCGCCCTGACCGCAGCCTTCGGCATCGAAGGTCTGTATCGCCAGAGATACGAGGTGACGCTTCAATACAATATGGCGCGCGCGCATCATCAGACGGGCGGCCCCAACGACACTTACGCCCCCGGCAATGGTCAATTCATGTACAGCGACCGAGACTGGGTGGCACTCACTTTCAAGACCTCATTTTAAGGAAACTCCGCACGGAGCGCTTCTACGTCGTCCTCGTCGCCCTCATCCCCAAACGGCTCAAGCTCGACGCGTCGCTTTACTCCTTGCTCACGTCCTTTGTTGTGAGCAAGGTAGCCGTGTCCTTCAATGATCCGCAACGCAGGAGCGCCGGCATGGGCCGCATCTGCGCCGGGCCAAGAAATATGCGGGAATACACGGGAATATGCGACTAGTGAAGAGACCGATGAATCGCTCCAAATGGGCACCGCTGGCAATCTGCATGGCAGCAATGCTCGCCGCAGGGCCGGCGGCCGCCAGCCGGTTTACCGATCTCCTCGACACGCCAGCCCCCAGATCCGGACACCTCGCGTCGGCGGCGCTGATCGACGTCGCCCGCGCCGGCACGCGCCTGGTAGCGGTTGGCCAGCGCGGGCTGATCATGCTCTCCGACGACGACGGCAAGACCTGGCAGCAGGCCGAGGTGCCGCTCAGTTCCGACCTGGTCGCCGTCTACTTCGTGTCGCCGTCCGAGGGCTGGGTCACCGGCCACAACGGCGTCGTGCTGCATACCGCCGACGGCGGCCATAGCTGGGCCAAGCAGCTCGACGGCCGCATCGCGCAGAAGATTCTGGAGAGCCACTTCAAGGAGCGCCTGGCCGCAGGCGATGCCGGCGCCCAGGCCTTTCTCGAACTGATCAAGACCAATTTCCAGTACGGCGCGGAACAGCCCTGGCTGGATGTCTGGTTCCGGAACCCGCGCGAAGGCTTCATCAGCGGCCCCTTCGGCCTGCTGATGGCCACGCAGGACGGCGGCCAGACCTGGGAATCCTGGGTCGAGCGCGTCGACGATACCCGGGCCCTGCACTACAACGCGATCCGCGGCGCCGGCAACGAGGTCTATATCGCCTCCGAGCGCGGCACGGTGTACCGGCTCGACCCGAAGACCCAGCATTTCGTGCCCACGCAGACCGGCTATTCCGGAACTTTCTTCGGATTGATCTGCGAGAAGGACTACCTGCTCGCCTACGGCCTGCGCGGCAACCTGTACCGCTCCGCCAACGGCGGCGCGAACTGGACCAGCGTTCCTGCTGCCGTCGCGGCCAGCCTGATGGACGGCACCCGGCTCGCCGACGGCCGCGTGCTGCTGTTGACCCAGGACGGCCGCCAGCTGCTCGGCAACCGCGAGGCCACGCATTTTGAACTGCTGCCCCGCGTGATTCCGATGTTCCAGACCGGTGTCACGCTGACCGGCAGCGGCCAGGTGGCGATCGTCGGTCTGGGCGGCGCGCAGATCGTTCCGGCTCCGTGAACGATCCCACCCAGCGACCAAGGAAGGCTCGATAGTGGCTACTCCAATCGAACAGATCGACATGCCGGTGGTGCCGGATCCGCGCGATTTCGATCGCCGCTCCGGCAACCGGCTCGAACGGCTGATCTTCAACCATCGCCCGCTGATTCTCGCGCTATGCGCGATCGTCACCGTGTTCCTGGGCTATGAAGCCACGCAGCTGAAACAGAACGCCAGCTTCGAGAAGATGCTGCCGGTGTCGCATCCCTACATCCAGAATTATCTGGAGAACCGCAAGATTCTCGGCGGCCTGGGCAATACCGTGCGCATCGTCGTCGAGAACACGCAAGGCACGATCTTCGACAAGGACGCGCTGCTGGTGGCGCAGAAAGTCACCGACACGCTGCTGGTGATGCCCGGTGTGGACCGCTCCTGGGTGCGCGGCCTGTGGACGCCGAGCCTGCGCTGGACCGAGGTGACCGAGGAAGGCTACCGCGGCGGGCCGGTGATGCCCGACGACTGGGACGGCTCGCCCCAATCGACCGAACAGCTCGGCATCAACATCGCGCGCTCCGGCATCGTCGGCAGCTATGTCGCCGGCAATTTCCGCTCGACACTGATCGTGGTGCCGCTGCTGGATGTCGACCAGGACACCGGCAAGCCGCTCGACTACGCCGAATTTTCACGCGCCCTGGAAACCCGGATCCGCGCACTGCAGTCCGACAAGATCAAGATCCACATCGTCGGCTTCGCCAAGATCGTGGGCGATCTGATCGAGGGGCTGGACAAGATCGCGATGTTCTTCTTCGCATCGACGCTGATCGCCGGCATCTGCGTGTTCTTCTACACGCGCTGCATCCGCAGCACGCTGCTGCTGGTCGGCGCCGCGCTGCTCGGCGTGGTCTGGCTGCTGGGCCTGCTGCGGGTGTTCGGCTATGTGCTCGACCCGTATTCGATCCTGGTGCCGTTCCTGATCTTCGCCATCGGCCTGTCGCACGGCGCGCAGAAGATGAACGGCATCATGCAGGACATCGGCCGCGGCACGCATCGTTACGTCGCGGCGCGCTACACCTTCCGCCGGCTGTTCCTCGCCGGCCTGACGGCGCTGGGCACCAACATTCTCGGCTTCGCCGCGCTCGCCGTGATCGACATCCCGGTGATTCGCGATCTCGCCGTGACCACCAGCATGGGCATCGCCATCCTGATCTTCACTAAACTGGTACTGGTACCGATCGCGCTGTCCTACGTCGGCGTCAGCCAGAAGGCGGCGCAGCACAGTCTGCAAGCCAAGCGGGGCCAGGCAGGCGACGGCTTCTGGCTGCCGTTCATGGTGCGTTTCACCGAGCGGCGCATGGCCCTGGCTGCCATCTCCGTCACCGCGGTGCTCGCGGTAGTCGGCTTCGCCATCAGCACCCAGCTGCAGTTCGGCGACCTCGACGCCGGCGCGCCCGAGCTGCGGCCGGATTCGCGCTACAACCGCGACAACGCCTTCGTCAACAGCAACTACGGGCGCTCCAGCGACCAGTTCGTGGTGATGCTGAAGACGCCACCCGGCGGCTGCGCCGAATACGAGACCCTCATCGAGGCCGACCGTCTGGCCGAGCAGCTGCGCGATGTCGACGGCGTGCTCGCGGTAGTTTCCGCCGCCGACGTCGTGCGCCTGATTCAGAGCGGCGTCTACGAGGGCAACCCGAAGTGGACGACGATTTCGCCCAATCCCTCGAACCGCCAGGCCGGCATCGAAAGCCTGCAGGCGGATCGCCCCGAGCTGGGTGAGCGCAGCTGCACGCTGACGCCGATCGTGGCCTACCTCAAGGACCATCGCGCCGCGACGCTGGCGCGCGTGGTCAAGTCGTCCGAGGATTTCGCCAAGGCGCATGACGTGCCCGGGCGCGAATTCCAGCTCGCGGCCGGCAACGCCGGCATCGAGGCCGCGACCAATATCGTCGTGCGCCGGGCCAACGGCAAGCTGCTGTTCATCCTCTACGCGTCCGTCATCCTGCTGTGCTTCCTGGTCTTCCGCAGCTGGCGCGCGGTGCTGGTGGCCCTGGTGCCGCTGACCGTCAGCTCGATCCTGTGCGAAGCCCTGATGGTGACGATGGGCATCGGTGTCAAGGTCGCGACGCTGCCGGTGATTGCGGTAGGCGTCGGCGTCGGCGTCGACTACGCGCTGTATCTGCTCAGCGTGCAGCTCGCGCGGCAGCGCGCCGGCGACAGCCTGCCGCTGGCCTACCTGCGTGCGCTGAAGTTCACCGGCAAGGTGGTCGCGCTGATCGGCTTCACGATGGCGATCGGCGTTGTCACCTGGGCCTGGTCGCCGATCAAGTTCCAGGCCGACATGGGCATCCTGCTGACCTTCATGTTCCTGTGGAACATGCTCGGCGCGCTGTTCCTGATCCCGGCACTGTCGCACTTCCTGCTGCGCAGTCCCGATAGCGACAATGTCGGCGCGGTAGACGATGCGCCAGCGACGGCGGCTGTAGCTGCGCCCGAGCGGCGCAGTGCTTTGAAAGCAGGTTCGCGGTAACGCATCCGCTTGGTTCAGGAACGGGAACTGTAGGAGCGGACCTTGTCCGCGATTGAGGCCTTCAAGACCACAATCGCGGACAAGGTCCGCTCCTACAGTCGTGTTCCGTTTTTGCGCGAGAATCCCAGAGTGCTCAGACCCGCCCGGTCACCTGTTGGCGAACATCGTCATGGCCTGGAATACCGCACCGATGCAAACGGTGCGGAACCGCTGTGCGATTCAGTCGATCTCCGGGTGCAGCGCCCGTAGCAAAGCATTCAGGGCATCGCGCTGCGCGGCCTTGGTTACGCTGGCTTCGGGCGCCGCGTCGAAGGCGTGATACGCACCGGGATAGACATGCAATTCGGTCGGCACGCCGGCCCGCGTCAACCGCCGCGCATATTCGATGCTCTCTTCCAGGCACTTTCGCCCGATACCGCAATCCGACGTCGGTCGACCCCTAGCGCCTCGGCGTTGTCGTGCACCCATTTGAGCGCCGCATAATAATCCTCCAACGATCCCGGATGCGGCGTCTCGGGCGCCAGCCGATAGTCGACCGAAATAATCACGCATTGCGCATCGATCGCAAGCATACGGTTCGAGATGTCGTTCATCCGTGCCCTTCCGAGGATGATGCTTCGATGACATTTCGCCAGCGCTTGCTCCGATTCTGTCCATTGTATGTTTCCGCGTTAGTAAGACTTCGGCAGCTGCAGCACCTTCTCGCCAATGAAGCTGGTAAGCAGCTCACGGCTTACCGGGGTGATTCGCGGAATCAGGCCATCACGCAGGAGCGCTGATGCCCCATCCTCGGATTCACTCAATATCAAATTCACATCAATAACGCAGTGTTTGATATTGGACAATGTGGATGCGTCACCCGACTATCTTTTCAGCCTAAATATATAAATAAATGCAGGGGGAGAAAATGGGACTCTCGTGGCCACAGCGCCAATCGGAATCGCTGCGCTGTTCTCACGATGCGCGCCTTGCTTTGAACGCAAAGAACTGTCTGTAGCCGGCGATCCGCGATTTGAACTGACGCGATGCGCAATGTCTTCGCTTAAGACCAGCGCCAATTGCAGAGGCGGCCATGTTCGCCAGGCCGTCGCCGGCAGCTTCAATCAGCCGATGGACTTCGGCGCCGGCCGTTTGTATCGCTTTGCGCATCCGACTACATGGAAACGGCCCGGCCAGCAGTGCGGGCCGGCTGTCCAGCGCTTCTGCGGCAAGCCGTCACGCGTTTGGACCGTCTTCGAGCAGGACGAGCCGTAGCGGGCAGGCCGAAAGCCTATCTCGCATTGGTTGGAGCGCAACTTCCAAGGAAGCGAAGTAATGAAACAGCAATTCCTGAAAATCGCTATATCGGCGATCTGCATAGCTTTCAGCAGGATCGCCGCGGCCCAGGATCAAGCAGCGGGCGCGGCACAACCAAGTTCTCCGCAAGACGCAAGCGCCCCGGAGACATCGGAGATAACTGCTCCATCCAGCACCGCGCGCACACCGGCTCCGGACGCAGCGCCCACGGCGGACGCCGAATATTATGATGTAGTGCCGGTGTCTGTTGCCCAGGAGCCGAAGGTAGAGCCGGCGCTTCCTGCCGCGCATTCAGGACCTCAGGTTGAAGAAGTCGTCGTCACCGCTACGCGCAAGGAGGAAACGCTACAGAACGTCAACATCGCGGTCACTGCGATAACCGCGGAGCAAATGAAAACCGATGTGGTGCTTGACCTCAGAGGGCTGAGCCGCATGACACCCAGCCTCAACGTCACCACGGGTCTGGGCAATTCACTGGCTCCCATCGTGTCTTTGCGCGGTCAGGTGCAGAGCGATCCGACCACGCTGACACTCGATCCTTCGGTCGGCATGTATCTGGATGATGTCTATCTGGGCCGCTCGCCGGGCTCGCTGCTGGATATGTTCGACATCGAGCGGGTCGAGGTGTTGAAAGGACCTCAGGGCACACTGTACGGGCGCAATAGCACCGGTGGGGCGATTCGCGTGATCCCCGTCAAGGCGGTCCCCGGGGGCGGATGGGACGGGTTCCTGAGAGCCTCGGGCGGCTCTTACGGCGCAGCCGAAGTTGAAGGGGCGAGCAACATTCCGGTCACCCCCGATCTGGCCTTCCGTTTCAGCGGGTCGCTGCGCACGCTCGATGGCTGGGGGAAGCAGCTGCTCGCCGTTCCGCAGACCCTGTCCGACACGCCGACTCAGATTAACGGCAGCCGGCCGAGCAACGACCGCGACCAGATTTACTCGCGGCTCAACGGAGTCTGGCGGGCGACAGAGTCCTTGGATGTGGAACTCGGCCTGGACTACACGCAGCAGAAGTCTAACGGCTCCTCCCTCTACGAGGCTTCCGGCGACTTGGCGCAGCAGACCATCCCGGGTGGTCCGATCAGCTTCGTGCGTTCATCAAACGATTTTTACACCTCTGCCGTTGATGCCGCTCACGAGAATAAGGTCGAAGCAACAACCGATGGCTACTACCTCAAGGCAAACTATGAACTCCCGTTCGGCATCCTGAAACTGGTGCAGAGCGGCCGCGCGCTCGATGCCACCTATCATCTGGCTGTCGACGGAACCAGTACGGGCGCCGGCTTAAACGACACCGACCAGAAGGTGCACCAGGACTCCACCGAGTTGCAGCTGCTCGGAACACTTTTCGACGACAGGCTCGAATATGTCGCCGGTGTTTATGCCTTTTCGGAACGGGGTAAGGACCATACCGATTTGACCATCACTTTGCTCGGTCTCAATGGCGGCTTAGGCCCCTACCTGCCAGCGGATCTTGCGGCCCTGCTGGGCAAGCTGCCGGACGTTATCAGCATTTTGCCAACGACCTATATCATCAACTCGCGGCAGGACATGGTGGTTCACAACAAGAGCGAATCGATATTCGCGCGCCTCACCTATCACTTCACCGACTGGCTGGCCTTGACCGCCGGCGTGCGTCCGATCATTGATTCCAAGCAGGCTCACCGTTCGACCCTCGATAGCGGACTCTTAAACCAGCTCCCCTCCGACCTGGTGATCGGCCCCTTTGTTGGAGGTAACGGCAACACACTAGGTGGAACGCCGGATTGTGTCTTCAACCCCAGCACTCCCGGCGTCGTCAATGATGGAACCCAGTGCTATATCGACGTTACAAAGAAGTACCACTACACCACCTACACCGCCGGCCTGGACTGGCGACCGGGCGAGCTGTGGGATCTGGGTCCGGCAGTGGACAGCCTGCTGATCTATCTCAAAACCTCCACCGGCGCGCGCTCGGGCGGCCAGCAGCCGCGCACCACCACGACCAGGACCGCAGCGCCGTTCAAGCCTGAGTTCGTGGAAGATATCGAACTCGGTGCCAAAGGCGACTATTTCGGCCACCGCCTGCGCCTCAACCTCGCCGCCTACCACACCGACTACAGCGACTTCCAGACGTCCGTCATCGCCGACGATCAGCAACAGGTGATCAATGCCAGCGACGCCAAGATCAACGGTGCGGAGCTTGAGGCCAGCTTCGCGGTAACCGATGAACTCCTGCTCAATGCCAGCGGCAGTTTCCTTGACTTCAAGTTCGATGATTCGACTTACATCCCGCCGTACTCATCCAAGTTTCAGTACAACCTGAGCCCGACATGGCATCAGCAGACCGGATTCGGCGAATGGGGCGCTGCGGTCGGGTACTCGTGGAGAAGCCGTTCGAACCTGTACCCACAACGCGAACCCGTCTACGACAATCCGGCCTTGTTGCAGCAGAAGCCGTTCGGCCTGATCACGGCGAGCTCCTACGTAAAGTTCGATCGTTGGAATACGCGGATCGGTCTGTTCGGCACCAATTTGGCCAACCAGAAGTACAAGGGCAACGCATACCCGACCGTGGTGAATATCGATGTTAAGGAGGGCGGCATCATCAGCCCAGGCAGCCCACGACTTATTGGTCTCGAGGTGATCAAAACCTTCGGGACAAAATGAAGTCACAGCTTCTTAGTCTTACTGTGTTCTTAATTTCAATGCATTGTGAGCGCAACTTCGAGTGGAGCTTGAAGCATGCGCAGCGATACGGATCGACTGGATTGGTTTCTGGACAAACTGGTGGCGGTACTCGGGCACAAGGACCGGGAGGTTCCGTGCCGGGATTACTGTCTGGGTCTGCTTCTGGATGGGGACCGCAAGAGCATGGAGCCGATGGCGGCGCGGCTGGCGCCGGCTTCGACGGGCGCGCGGCATCAGCAGTTGCAGAACTTCATGACGAACTCGCGCTGGAGCGACGAGGCGGTTCTGGCGGCGGTTCGCGATTGGGTGCTGACGGAGCTGACGAAGGCCGGCGCGGTAGAGGCCTGGATGGTGGATGACACCGGCTTCCCGAAGAATGGCAAGGAGTCTGTGGGCGTTGCCGGCAGTACTGCGGACAACACGGATCAGACGACATCGTGGAAGCTAGTAATCAGTTTCACTGTTTATATGTTGAGCCCCATAAAATGAACTGCACCGCGCCGCAGACAATCGCGCAACCAAAAAAAGCGGCCCGTTTGGGCCGCCAAGTGCTACGTCAGCGAAGGCCACACCAAAACACGAAGCCATCATTCCCCAGTTCGTGCAGTCGAGCCCATCAAAAACTCGTCTTGAAGACCAGCGATATCCAGTCGCGGTCGTTGTACATGTAGGCGCCGTTGCCGCCGGTGTAGTAGCCGTCGGCGCCGACGCCCTGGGTATGCGCGCGGGACAGGTTGTACTGCAGCTTCACGTCGTAGACCTGGCGATACAGACCCTGGATACCGACGGCCAGGCTCGTGGTGCCCTGGTAGCTGCCGCCGAGACCGGCACCGTTGCCGTAGATCCCATGCTGGACGGTGATCGGCGCCGACAGGTCCAGGCTCGGGAAAGCGTTGGGCCACTGCGGCGTAGCGGAGATCACGGCCGCGACGGAATCACGAGTCGCGCAGCCATCCCATTTGTCGTCCGTCGGGCAGCCGTCATAGCCCTCTGCCTTGTACAGCTCCGGGTGGTCGGTCACCTTGAGCACGCGCGCATATGCGGCCTCCGCGGTCAGCGTTCCGGTCGGAGAGATGAAGGTGTTCGGCAGCAGGTAGACGGCATTGACGCTGGCGAACAGCATGTCGCCGCGCGGCCCTTTGCCGTCCGCGGTAATACCGCTGGTGCCGCCCGCGGGAACGCCATTGCTGAGCGCGGTGCGTTTCCGGTAAGAGGCCTCGCCCGCGACGCTGACCACGCCGACAGTGTCGGTGTAGCTCAGTCCCCAGAGCTGCGTGCCTTCCGCGTAAACCAGGTTGTAGGTGCCAGCTGTTGTGGGATTTAGAATTTGCGGAGCGCTGTAGGGCTGGGTTTCGTCGAATTTCCGGTAGTAGAGGCCCAGCGTCGCGGAGTCGTTGAGCCAGGTCGGACGGTAGCGGAGCTTGACGCCGAAGTTCTGCCCATCCGGTTCGTCGGCACCAATGCGCGTAAAGAAAACTGGCGTGGCCGGGAAACCTGCCGCGGCGCCGGCGAAGCAGGTCGGGATCAACGCGGAATTCGTCGCGCTGTAGTACCCGGCGCAGGCGACCGTCGGCGGAACGACGGTTCCGGTGAATAGCCGGTCCGGGCCGTTGAAGAGGAAGTCTGCGCTGCCGAGGAACGTGCCGCCTTCCGGCAAGCGGTTGGGCTTCCACGCCAGGTCATAGTAGGCACCGATCTGCACCTGGTCGGTGAGATTCAGTTCGGCGGAAATCTGCGGGATCGGCAGGAAGGTTTCCTTGGCCTGGATGCCCGGATTGGTCGAGGCTTTCAGGCCGTCGATCGGCGACTGGGAGTAGGCGATGCCCTGGTAGGCGAAATACAGGCCTTCGCCCCAGTACAAGGTGTGCTGGCCGGCCCTCAGGCTGAGCGTGGAATCGCCAATGTCGAAGCTGCCGAACGCGAAAGCGTCCAGCAGATCCACGCCCGGACCTCGGGAAAAGTGGCTCGTATAGCTCGAATAGCGGTTGTCCTCGTAACTGCCGAGTTCGGAATACGGGACGCTGGTGTAGCAATACGGTGGATCCGTTGCGGCGCCGGCGCAGCCGAGCGCAGCAGCGCTGCCAAAATGGGAACTGTAGTTGCCGGGATTGGTTTTCACGGTCCTGCTGTAGGCCGGGTCGTACCAGGACGCCGCGCCGAAACGGACGCCGAAAACGCGCTGGTAGGAGATGTCGAGATCCGTCACCAGATCGAGACGCGAGGTGACCAGATCGCCGCCCTTGAACTTGTACTCGCCTTCGTCGAAGTTGGGATCGTCGGCGATCCTCGAATCGATCGATCCGGTGCGCACGCCGGCGGTGTACCGGATCGTGTTGTCCAGGCGAACATCGAGGTCCGGATCGCCCAGGTCGATACGGAACGCAAATGCCGGAGCGGCCCATCCGCCACCGACCGCCGCCGCTATCAACATCGAGCGGCTTACCACGCGCTTCAAGCTCACGCCGACGCGCTTGCTGCTATACGTTCTCATTATATTTCTCTCTCCACTCAAAAAAATTCAAGATGTGCTGCGTTAAAGTGCCGTGGACTTTCCTGCCTGGCGATCCGCATCGCCTCCGGGTACGTCTCGTGAACCGTCAATCTCGATCCATGATCGGATCGTTGAATGTGAGGCCTTCAAGAGCACAATCGCGGACAAGGTCCGCTCCTACAGTCGTGTTCCGTTTTTTCGCGAGAATCCCAGAGTGCTCAGACCCGCCCGGTCACCTGCTGGCGAACATCGTCATGGCCTGGAAAACCGCACCGATGCAAACGGTGCGGAACCGCTGTGCGATTCAGTCGATCTCCGGGTGCAGCGCCCGTAGCAAAGCATGCAGGGCATCGCGCTGCGCGGCCTGGGTTACCCTGGCTTCGGGCGCCGCATCGAAGGCGTGATACGCACCGGGATAGACATGCAATTCGGTCGGCACGCCGGCCCGCGTCAGCCGCCGCGCATATTCGATGCTCTCTTCCAGGAAAAGATCGAGCGCCCCGACTCCGATGTAGGCCGCCGGGAGGCCGGCCAGATTTTCGGCGCGCGCCGTAGCGGCGTATGCAGAGACGCCCTCCCCGCCAGGCGCCCGGCCCAGCAGCGACGACCAGCCGAAACGGTTGGATGCTGCGGTCCAGACGAACTCGCCGGTATACGGGTGCGGATGGGCGCCAGTGCCGGTCCGGTCATCGATCATCGGATAGATGAGTCGCTGGAAGATCAACGGCACCTCACCGCGATCACGTGCGAGTAGCGCCAGAGCGGCCGCCAGCCCGCCGCCGGCACTTTCGCCCGAGACCGCAATCCGGCGTCGGTCGACCCCTAGCGCCTCGGCGTTGTCGTGCACCCATTTGAGCGCCGCATAACAATCCTCCAACGATCCCGGATGCGGCGTCTCAGGCGCCAGCCGATAGTCGACCGAAATGATCACGCATTGCGCATCGATCGCAAGCATACGGTTGGAGATGTCGTTCATCCGTGCCCTTCCGAGGATGTAGCCGCCACCATGCATATGGAGGACGGCCGGGCGCACCCCGGTGCCGCTCGGCGTGTAGATCAGCACCCCGATGTCATGACCCTGCGGCGTCGCAATCCGCCGCTCCGTGACATCCACCTGCAGCCCCTCGGGCGCCGGCAGGGCGGCGAGCATATCGTCCAGGCCTTGCCGCACCAAAGGCAGGACTTCGCTCGAAAAGGTGAAGCTCGGCAATGTCTCCAGTGCGGCAAGAAGTTCCGGATCGACGAGGTGCTTCGATGACATTTCGCCAGCCTTTGCTTCGATTCTGTCCATTGTATGTTTCCGCCTTAGTAAGACTTCGGGGCATCGATGAATGTGGCCGAGGGAGGCTCGAACGTCGCCCCGGTGCGCACGTTTGCGAGGCTCATGCTGAGCGAGGAGATGGAGAAGATTGGGCTGATGAATCAGCTTCAGAACCGCTACGCGCGCGCGCCGATTCCGAAACCGGTGTCGATGCCCAGGCGACGATCAGCCAAGCCTCCTGCCCCCTGATCCATACAGCGGTGAACTGATTGTCGATCGGGACCTTGCGCCGCTCGTCGACGACGAACACATCCATCCACATGCGACCGTGCATGACGGCGGTATCGCCATAGATGTCCGTGACCACGTTCG
>NZ_JAQGNT010000055.1 GCF_028291725.1 Hydrocarboniphaga sp.
GGCGACACAAATAAAACCGATGGATTTCGGCCTGTGGCAAGGCGCAAACCACAGCAATAGCACCGCTATTGCGAGGATTTGCAACGCCGCCGCAGGTCGAAAGACGCGGTTTTATGTGCCGTCAAGCGTGCAACGGACCACTGGCCCATTCGGTCGGTAGATGCTGCTCTGCTACTTGATGGGATCACGGATGGGATCACGATTATTCAATCGTGATCCCATCGATTCCGTCACCGCCGCGCCTCCGTTGCCATGCGCAGCGCCAGGCCGCCCAGCACCAGGCCCATCAGCCAGCGCTGCACGCTGATCCAGGTCGGGCGCGTTGCCAGGAAAGCGGCGATCGAGCCGGCCATCAGGGCGATGACGCCGTTGACCAGCACGCTGATCGTGATCTGGGTGAAGCCGAGCACCAGGGATTGCAGCAGCACGCTGCCGCGCTCCGGTGCAATGAATTGCGGCAGCAGCGACAGGTACAGCACCGCGGCCTTGGGATTCAGCAGGTTGGTCACGAAGCCCATCACGAACAAGGTGCGCGGGCGGTCCTTCGGCAACTCGCGCAGGTGGAAAGGCGAGCGCCCGCCCGGCCTGAGCGTCTGCCATGCCAGGTACAGCAGATAGCAGGCGCCGCCGAAGCGCAGCAGCTCGTAGGCATAGGGCACGGCGATGATCAGCGCGGTGATGCCCAGCGCCGACAACACGATGTACACCGCGAACGCGAGCGCCACGCCGCCCAGTGAAATCAGCCCTGCGATGCGTCCCTGCGAGATCGAGCGGGAGATCAGGTAGATCATGTTCGGCCCCGGCGTCAGCACCATGCCGAGCGCGACCAGTGCAAACGAGATCCATGATGTCGATGTCGGCATTGCAAGATTTCCGGCGGAGTGCTTGAAGCGCAGATTGTGAAGTAGCCTCCGCTTCGATGCGCGGAATTTTGCCTGCAGTCACCGCGCCCGGGATTGGGCTTTGTCACGTCAAGTAACAGCCACGTGTGGCCTGCCATTCGCGTACGGCATTACATCGGCGGATGCGGGCGTGGCACCGAACTTGCGGCTTGGGTTTGCATCGCCTCGGCTGAGGGTGCGCCGCCGTTGCTGGCGGCCTGGCGCCCGCATAAAGAGAGAAGACCAGACCATGTCTCGTCCACTGAACAAGTCGCCGGCCAAGCCCGGCATGAACGGCTTGGTGCTGACCGCCGGCGGAGCGCGCGGTGCCTACCAGGCCGGCGTGCTCAAGCGCATCGGCGAGGTGCCGGGCCTGCGCGACAAGCCTTCGCCGTTCCCGATCATCGCCGGCGCCTCGGCCGGCGCGATCAATGGGGCGGCGATCGCGACCTTCTCGGACCACTTCGGCGAGGCCACCGAGCGGCTCGCCAAGCTGTGGTCGCAGCTGAAGATCACCGACGTGGTGCGCACCGATACGCGCGCACTGGTCGGCAACGTCGCCAGGATCGGCGCCGACTTCGCGTTCGGCGGTGTGACCGGCGCCGGCCGTACGCAGTCGCTGCTGGACGCATCGCCGCTGCTCAAGCTGCTGACGCGCTCGCTGCCGGCCAACGGCATCAGCGAGGCGATCGCCAAGGGCCACGTGTATGCGCTGGCGATCACCGCCACCGGCTATCACTCGGGCCGCGCGTTCACCTTCATCGAGGGCCGCGAAGGGCATCCGGTGTGGCAGAAGAGCCGCCGCGTCGCGCTGCCGGCGCGGATCACGCCGCGGCACGTCTGTGCGTCGGCGGCGATCCCGATCGTGTTCCAGCCGGTGCCGCTGGCCGCGGCCGGCGTCACCGCCTACTTCGGTGACGGTGCGATGCGGCTGACGACGCCGCTGAGCCCGGCGATCCGTCTGGGCGCGGACAAGCTGTTCGCGATCGGTATCCGCTCGCAGGCGGCGGCCGGCGATCTGCTGCGGGCGGAGATGGCGCCGGCGTCGGAGGGCGAGACGCTGCGGCGGCCGCCGCTGTCGCAGATCTGCGGCGTGTTTCTGAATGCGATCTTCCTGGATCATCTGGACGCGGATCTGGAGCATCTGACGCGCATGAACGAGCTGGTCGCCGCGTATCTGTCGGTGTCGCATCACGCGGCTCCGGTCGAAGTCAGCGAGCCGATGCGCATCGTGCATCCCTTGAGTGTGGCGCCGTCCGAAGATCTGGCGGTGGTCGCCAAGACGCTGGCGCACCGGATGCCGCGGACGATCCGCTACGCGATGGATGGCCTGGGTACGCCGGACGCGCAGAGCGCCGATCTGCTGAGCTATCTGCTGTTCGATTCGGCGTTCACGCGCGAGCTGATCGCCATCGGCTATCGCGATGCGAATGCGCGGATCGATGAAATCGAGGCGTTTCTGCGGGCTTGATCTTCTATCGTAGGTTGGGGTGAGCCTGCGAACCCCAACATCGGCGCGGGGGAAATGTTGGGGTTCGCTGCGCTCACCCCAACCTACGACGGCATCAGCCACAGCGTAGCCAAGGGCGGCAGATCCAGCACCAACGATTGCGCATGCCCATGCGCACCACCGGCATCGCTATGCACACCGCCGTTGTTACCCTGATTGGACCCGCCGTACATCGCCGCATCGGTATTCAGCAGCTCGCGCCAGTACCCGGCCTGCGGCACGCCGATGCGATAGCCGCGCCGCGCGACCGGCGTCAGGTTGCTGATCGCCAGTACCGGCGCCGCGTCACGAGAATCCCAGCGCAGGAAGGCCAGCACGCTGCTCTCGGCGTCGTTGGCGACCGCCCAGTCGAAACCCGCCGGTTCGCTGTCCTTCGCATGCAGCGCGCTCTGCGCCGCGTAGTGATGATTGAGATCGCGCACCAGGCGCTGCATGCCGCGATGCATGGGCTGATCGAGCAGGTCCCATTCGATTGAGCCGTCGTGATTCCACTCGCGCCACTGCGCAATCTCGCCGCCCATGAACATCAGCTTCTTGCCCGGATGCGCCCACATGAAGCCGTAATACGCGCGCAGGTTGGCAAACTTCTGCCAGGGATCGCCGGGCATCTTGCCGATCAGCGAGCCCTTGCCGTAGACGACTTCGTCGTGCGACAGCGGCAGCATGAAACGCTCGGAGAACGCGTAAATCAGGCCGAAAGTCATCGAATCGTAGTGCCAGCGGCGATAGATCGTGTCGGTCTCCATGAAGTGCAGCGTGTCGTGCATCCAGCCCATGTTCCATTTGTAGTTGAAACCCAGGCCGCCGTGTTCGACGGCGCCACTGACCTGGGGGAACGCGGTGGATTCTTCGGCGATCACCACCGCGCCCGGGCAGCGCTCGGTGACCAGGCGGTTCAGATCGCGCAGGAAGTCGATCGCCTCCAGGTTCTCGCGGCCGCCGTAGCGGTTCGGTATCCATTCGCCGGCCTTGCGCGAGTAGTCGCGATACAGCATCGACGCGACCGCGTCCACGCGCAGGCCGTCGACGTGATAGCGCTCCAGCCACTCGATCGCGGAGCCGAACAGGAAGTTGCGCACCTCGTTGCGGCCCAGGTTGTAGATCAGCGTGTTCCAGTCCTTGTGGAAGCCTTCGAGCGGATTGCCATGCTCGTAGCAGGCGCTGCCGTCGAACTGCGCGAGGCCGTGGCGGTCGCTCGGAAAATGCGCCGGCACCCAGTCCAGAAGCACGCCGATACCGGCCGCATGGCAGCGATCGACGAAGTGCCCGAAATCTTCCGGCCGGCCATGTCGCGCGGTCGGCGAGAACAGCCCCAGCGGCTGATAACCCCAGGAGCCGTAGAACGGATGTTCCATGATCGGCATCAGCTCGATATGCGTGAAGCCCATGTCGGCGACATAGGGCACGAGCCGATCGGCGAGCTCGTTCCAGTCCAGGCTGCGGCCGCCGTCCTCGCTGATGCGCAGCCACGAGCCGGTATGCATTTCGTAGACCGACAGCGGCGCATTGGCTGCCTGGCGTTGCTTACGCTGCGCCATCCAGGTGTCGTCGCTCCAGCGCAGCGGCCGCGGATCGCCGACCACCGAGGCGGTCGATGGCGGCAGCTCGCTGGCGCGCGCAACCGGATCGGCCTTGTCGACGCGCGTGCCGTCGCGCGTCAGCACCTCGTACTTGTAGACCGTGCCAGCGACGATGCCGGGGATGAACAGCTCCCAGACGCCAGCGCGATGGCGCATGCGCATCGCATGGCGCCGGCCGTCCCAGCTGTTGAAATCGCCGATCACCGACACGCGCCGCGCGTTCGGCGCCCACACGGCGAAGCGCGTACCGGCGATGCTGTCTATCGTCGTCGCATGCGCACCCAGCGTGTCCGCGTAATGCGGGTGACGGCCGTCGGCGAGCCGCTCCAGATCCTGCTCCGACAGCAGCGGCCCGAACGCATAAGCGTCGTCGGCGATCTGCATCGCGCCGTTCTGCCACTGGATGCGCAGCCGATAGGGCTCGTCGCGCGTCAGCGGACCGATGAAGTATCCATGCGGATGCCGCTGCTTCAGCTCGCCCAATGCGGAGCCGTCGCGGCGCGCAATCGCATGTACCGCGAGCGCGCCCGGCAACAGCGCGCTGACCAGCACGCGCGCGTGTTCGTCGCGATGCGGCCCGAGCAGTGCAAAGGGATCGCCGTGCCAGCCCTGCACCAGTGATTCCAGCGCCCCGATTTCGGGTAGCGGCACCGGCAGACTCAAGATCTGATCGCTAGCCATCGGGGCCTCGGCAGCGCGGCTGCTGCGAGCAAATGTGTGGATGGTGGAAGAACGGCTACTGGCCATGCTTGGGCGCTCCTGTGCTGCTGCTGGCAGTGAGCCGGTCGGCGAGCCGTGCCAGGCCGCGCACCGGCAGGCCGAGCCAGCCCGGCCGGTTGGCGGCCTCGTAGCCGACTTCGTACGCCGCCTTGTGCAGCAGGAACAGATCGAGCAGCGCAGTTTCGGTTTCGACCGAACTCCAGGGATGCGGACTGTGCGCGGCGACTTCGCGATACCGCGCCAGGAAGGCGCTCTCGCCGGCCACGGCGAAGCGCACCAGCAGCGCCTGTGCGCGATCGCGCGAGGCATCCACCGGCCGGTTCGGATCGCCGCGCGCTTCGAGCCCGGCGACCGACGCGATCGCATAGTCGAGCGAACGCAGCAGTCCGGCGACATCGCGCAGCGGCGTGGTCTTGCGGCGGCGTTCTTCCAGCGGCCGCTTCGGCTCGCCTTCAAAGTCGATGATGTAGCTGTCGCCCCTGGACACCAGCACCTGGCCCAGATGGAAATCGCCGTGGATGCGCGTGCACAGCGCATGTCCCTTGAGCCTGGCGGCGCCGCGCACCGATTTCAGGATTGCATCGCGCCGCGCGACCAGGCCGGCGGCGAGGTCGCGCGTGGTCTCATCCGGCCACTCCTTGCGCGCGGCGAGCAGGTCTAGCGCCGCGCTCAATTGCTCGGCCGCATCAAAGGCCCAGTGCTTGAAATCATCCGGCCCGGCCTGGGTGGGCGCGAAGTCGGCGTTGTCGCTCGGCTGTGACAGCGCCGCATGCAGCTCGGCAAGCCGCTGGCCGACGTTGGCGGCATAGGCGGCGTAGCCTTCGACGGCGGGATCGAGCTTGGCGGCGTTGTCATCGCCGCCGCTGACCGAAAACTCGTCGACGTTGCGGTGCAGGTAGTCGGTGACCCAGCGCCAGGCATCGCCCTCGTTGTACAGGTAGCCTTGCACGATCACCAGCGTGTTTTCGACACCGGTTTCGTCGATACGCACCACGTCGCCGAGCAGCGGCGCGGTGTTGGCGTAGCCGACTTCGGTCAGGTAGCGCGTCATCTCGGTTTCGGGATGAATGCCCGGTTCGATACGGCGCACCAGCTTGATCACCACCGCGTCGTTGACGGTCAACGAGCTGTTCGACTGCTCGGCCGACAGCCACTGGATCGGCGCGTCGTCGGCAATCTGCAGCTGCTGCATCCTCAACGTCGGGCGGAACATCAGGCGGCCATGCGCGGCGTTGCTGTCGGTGTCGATGCTTAAGGAATCACGCAGGCCGGCGAGCACGCCGCGAGCGAACGGCTCCAGCGAAAACGCATCGGTCAGAAAACCGACGCGGCGGCCGCGGCGCACGCGCGCCAGCGCCAGTTGCTGCGGCAGCGCCGGCAGCGTCGCGCTCTCCCAGGCGATGCCGACCGGCAGCGCGTAGCGAGCGGTTTCGCCGTCGGAAAATCTGACTTCGACCGTGGAAAATGCGACTTCGGTGCCGGGGATCGGCGCCAGGTAAAACACGCGCGCTTTGCTGATCCTGCGATCCTTGGCCGCGAACCAGCGCCGCATCGGCAGATACGCCGGCAATACTTCGCCCTCCAGCGTGCCGCGCAGGGGCTGGTTCAGAATTTCGGTCGGGCCGGCGCGCAACACGAAGGTCACCAACTCCGGCAGCGCTTCCGGCGGCCGCTGCCCCGCCAGCTGCAGGCCCTCGGACGCAGAAATCGAGAACCAGTAAAAACCATATGGCGGCAAGGTCAGCAGATAGCTGAGCTGGCCGATCGGCGGGAACGCGGTGCCGCCTAGCAGTTCCACCGGCGTGTGTCCGGCGAAGCTGGCCAGATCCAGCTCCACCGCCTGCGCGGCGCGCGACAGGTTAGCCACGCACAGCAGCGTCTCGTTTTCGTAGCAGCGGATATAGGCCAGGATCTTGCGATTGGCCGGCCGCAGGAAGCGGATCGCGCCGCGGCCGAAGGCCTGGTAGCGACGACGCACCGCGAGCATGCGCCGCGTCCAGTTCAACAGCGAATGTGGATCGCGTGACTGCGACTCGACGTTGACGACCTCGAAGCCATACAGCGAGCCCTGCAGCGCCGGCAGCACCATGCGCTCCGGATCGGCTTTCGAGAAACCGCCGTTGCGATCCGGCGTCCACTGCATCGGCGTGCGCACGCCGTCGCGGTCGCCGAGATGGATGTTGTCGCCCATGCCGATCTCGTCGCCGTAGTAGATCACCGGCGTGCCGGGCATCGACAGCAGCAGCGAATTCATCAGCTCGATGCGGCGGCGGTCTCGCTCCAGCAGCGGTGCCAGGCGGCGGCGGATGCCGAGATTCAAACGCGCGCGCCGCTCGGTGGCGTAAGTCGCCCACAAGTAATCGCGCTCCATGTCGGTGACCATCTCCAGCGTCAGCTCGTCGTGGTTGCGCAGAAAGATCGCCCACTGGCAGCCCTCGGGAATGTCCGGTGTCTGCCGCATGATGTCGATGATCGGGAAGCGATCTTCCTGCGCGATCGCCATATACATACGCGGCATCAGCGGAAAGTGGAAAGCCATGTGGCACTCATCGCCCTTTCCAGTTGGCGTGCCGGAGTCGGCTCTGCCGGGTTCGGCATGGCTGCGATCCACAACTCCACCGAAGTACTCCTGCACGTCTTCTGGCCACATATTGGCTTCGGCCAGCAGCATGCGGTTCGGATACTCGGCGTCGATGACCTTGCGGATCGTCTTCAGGATCTGGTGCGTCTCCGGCAGGTTTTCGTTGCTGGTGCCTTCGCGCTCGATCAGATACGGCACTGCGTCCAGACGCAGGCCATCGACGCCAAGATCGAGCCAGTGGCGCATCACGCTGAGCACCGCCTTCAGCACCGCCGGATTGTCGAAATTAAGATCCGGCTGATGCGAATAGAAGCGATGCCAGAAGTAGGCGTTGGCAACGGGATCCCAGGTCCAGTTGGATTTCTCGGTGTCGCAGAAAATGATGCGGGTCTCGCTGTACTTCTGATCGCTGTCGGACCAGACATAGAAGTCGCGCGCCGCCGAACCGGGCTTGGACGCACGCGCTTTCTGGAACCAGGGATGCTGGTCCGAGGTGTGGTTGATGACCAGCTCGGTGATCACGCGCAGGCCGCGCTTGTGCGCCTCGGCGATGAAATCGCGCGCATCGGCCATCGTGCCGTAATCGGCGTGCACGCCGCGGAACTCGGCGATGTCGTAGCCGTCGTCGCGCCGCGGGCTCGGATAGAACGGCAGCAGCCAGACCGTGTCGACGCCGAGGTCGGCGATGTAGCCGAGCTTGTCGATCAGGCCGCGAAAGTCGCCGATGCCGTCGTCGTTGGCGTCGAAGAACGACTTCACGTGGACCTGGTAGATCACCGCGTCGCGATACCAGTTCGGGTCGTCGCTGAGCGTCGATGGTTTCCTGCGCTGGGCGGGTTTCTTCTTCACCGCCGCTATTGCCGGAGACGAGTCATCGGCCATGGCGTTCTCCTGTTATAGGGGTGGAGCAGAACTCCGTTCCTCCCGAGTAGCTCACGCAGTGAGCGTATCGAGGGACGCATCGGCAGCGCGCGGTCCCTCGATACGCTCACAGAAATGCCTGGCGTGCGGGAGGAACGGGCTTTGATTGTTCTTTTGAACGTCACGCCTGTTCCACCCGCCATATCGCGAACGGACTCTCCGGCGTCAGCCGCAGATGCTGGATCTTGCCGTGCCACTGAAAGCGCTGGCCGTGGACCAGATCGTCCACCGCCAGCGTGCCGTGATCGGGCAGGCCGAAGTCCCACAGCGGAATTTCGAAGTCGGCTTCCTGCGCGTTATGCGGATCCAGGCTGACCGCGATCAGCAGCACGTCGGCGCGATCCGGCGTCGCCTTGCAGTAGTACAGGATCTGCTCGTTCCAGCAGTTCAGGAAGCTCAATCCCAGATGCGTCTGCAGCGCCGGATGCAGCTTGCGCACGCGGTTCAGCAGTGTGATCTCGCTGCTGATGTTGCCGGGGCGGTTCCAGTCCCAGACGCGGATCTGGTACTTCTCGGAATCGAGATATTCCTCCTTGCCCGGCAGCGCCGCGGCTTCGCATAGCTCGAAGCCGCTGTACACGCCCCACAGGCCCGACAGCGTGGCGGCGAGTGCGGCGCGGATCACGAAGCCGGCGCGGCCCGAGGTCTGCAGAAATACCGGATTGATGTCCGGCGTGTTGACGAAGAAATGCGGACGAAAATATTCGCGCATCTCGGTGTCGTTCAACTCGCTGAGGTACTCGCTCAACTCGGCCTTGGTGTTGCGCCAGGTGAAATAGGTGTAGCTCTGCGAGTAGCCGATCTTCGCCAGGCGCCGCATCAGCTTGGGCCGCGTGAACGCCTCGGCCAGGAACAGCGCGTCGGGATAGCGGCCGCGCACATCGGCGATCATCCACTTCCAGAACGGCAGCGGCTTGGTGTGCGGATTGTCGACGCGGAACAGGCGAATCCCCTCGGCGCACCAGAACAGCACCGCGTCGCGCAGCGCGACCCACAGCGCCGGCATCGCGCCTTCGCTGTAGAAATCGACGTTGACGATGTCCTCGTATTTCTTCGGCGGATTCTCGGCGTACTTGATCGTGCCGTCCGGCCGCCATGCGAACCAGTCCGGATGCTGTTTCAGCCAGGGGTGATCGGGCGAACACTGGATCGCGAAATCCAGCGCGATGGCCAGGCCGTGTTCCAGCGCGGCATCGCGCATCGCGCGGAAGTCGTCCAGTGTGCCGAGCCGCGGATCAATCGCGTCGAAGCCGCCCTCGCTGGCGCCGATCGCATACGGGCTGCCGGGGTCGTCAGGGCCCGCGGTCAGCGAATTGTTGCGGCCCTTGCGGTGGGTGCGGCCGATCGGATGGATCGGCGGGAAATACAGCACGTCGAAGCCCATGTCGCGCACGCGCGGCATTTGCGCGATCACGTCGCGGAACGTGCCGTGACGGTTTTCGTCGAAGCTCATCGAGCGTGGGAACAGCTCGTACCAGCTGGCGTAGCGCGCGCCGGGCGGCTCGGCGTCGACCACCAGCGCGGGCTCGTGACGCGCCGGGAACGCGCGCGTGTCGGCGATGCGCATCAGCGCCGTGGTCGTATCCGATACCAAGGTGTCGTAGCGCTGCTCGTCCTCAGTCAGCGTTTCCAGCAGTGCCGTCAGTTCCGCTGCGCTATCGCCACCGAGGCGCGCCGCCGCTTCCTCCAGCATGCGGATGCCTTCCCGCAGCTCGACACCGATGTCCATGCGCACTGCATGCTTCTTCTCGATCTCGTGCCGGTAACTGGCCCAGGCATCGCGCCAGGCCTCGACCGTGTACAGATGGCGGCCGAGCCGCTCCAGCGGGAACTCGCCGGCCCAGCGGTCGTTGCCGAGCGGGCGCATGCGCAGCTCACGCCATCGGGGCTCATCGGCCGGCCGCCACAGCAGCGCGACGGCAACGCTGTCGTGGCCGTCCATGAACGCATCGGCCTCGACCTCGACCAGATCGCCGACGATGCGCTTGACGTGGAAGTCGCCGCCGTCGACCGCCGGCGTGATCGCCTCGATCGCCACACGCGGCACTTTCAGCGCGGCCTCGATCGTGCGCTTGCTGCGCGTGATCGCCGGCGTCAGCACCGGCTTGGGCCGGCTGAGGCGGTAGAACTGCAGGTCACCACCGGCCAGCGTGATCGTCTGATCCAGCGCCAGCATGCCGGTCTCGGACGCGATGCTGCCCAGCCCGCCGGCATTGGCGCCCAGCAGCAGCGCCGGCAACAGCTCGGCGTCGTGGGCGAGGTCGGCGTTGGCGACGATCATCAGCGCGTCCGCGACCTGGCGCGGGTCGGCATCGCTGCGCAGCAGGGCCGCGATCCGGCCGCCGGCGCCGCTGAGCGGCACCAGCTTCGCCGGCTGGCGCAAGCGCGCTTCGCCGGCGATCCACCGGTTCAGCTGCGTGATTTCGGGCGACAGATCGAACAGCGCGTCGTGCTGCCACAAGCGGAAATCCTCGGGCGAACCCGAGGTCGGCGACAGCGCTTCGATCGCGCCATATTCAAAACCCATCGTCATCAGCCAGCCGCAGCCGCTGCCGACCGCGAGGCGCAGCGCGCGGCGCGCGGCACGCGGCGCGAGATCCGCGCGCGCCGCTCGCCGCGTCGCACGCGGCTCGAACGGCGCTTCGCAGGACGCGATCACCGGCGCGATGCGCGACAGTTTCTCGTGCTCCTGCAACAGCCAGTCGCCCTTGAAATCCCACCAGGCGGTCGAGCCGAACACCGCGTCGTAGGGCTGGCCGACCAGGCCGACGAGATCGTCCCAGGACAGGCCGGTGGTGGCAGCGAGAAAACGGCAGGGCGCGTAATCGCGAGCGCTACGCATCAGCGGCTCCATCAGCGTGCGCGGCACGCGCTGCGGCGTCTGCACGCAGACGCCGGCGATGCCCGCGTCGAGCCAGCTGTGGATGCGCGCACTCCAGTCGCTCAGCACTTCGCCGGCAACCCAGGGATCGTCGAGCCGCATCGCGCTCGCGCCCTGCCAGGGCAGCGGCCGGCGCGGATCGGGCGGATCGGTGGTGGTGTCGTGGGTCAGCCACGAAGCGTGCTCGCGGGCATAGCGGCCGCCGCTCGCGCTGCGGTCCGGCATCGCGTCGAGAATCACCGAAAGGCCGGCATCGCGCGCCGCGTCGGCGATGGTCTTCAGGCCCTGCCGGACGTCGCCGTCGAAAGCCAGTGCGGGATGCAGGCGCTCGTAGTCATCGGTCAGCCAGATCGTGCGGCCGGGCATGAACACCGAGGGCAGCAGCACATGATCGAAGCCGAGCCGGGCGATGCGCTGAAACTGCCGCGGCCATTCGCCGAGCGGCCCTGCCAGCAGCGGATGCAGGTAATAAATGCGGGGACAGAACGCCACGGAAACCTGGCTGCCGTCGGACATCGCCTGACCTCTCCTTGGTCATGCGCAGGTACGGCGGGCACCCGCGCGGAAACTACGGGCGCACAGTGACGGTGAGCTTTACTGCCTCACCGCTCTGATGTAGCTGACATCCGTAGTGGATTCCAAAGTACGCGCGGCATGCTGAACGTGCGGCGTACTGCGAGTGCGAATCGCGGTCAAGGACCGCTCCTACAGAAATCTTGCGCACCCTCGAATCCGCGACGGTAGGAGCGGACCTTGTCCGCGATGAAGACCGCGCTAAACCTGAAAATACTCCGGCCGCCCCGCGGTCCACAGCTCGCCCCAGAGCTTGCCGCCGCCGTCGACGGTCAGCACTTCGCCGGTGATGAAGCTGCCGCTGGACGCGCTCAGGTACACGCAGGCCTCGGCGATTTCCATCGCCGTGCCGGGCCGCTTCATCGGGTTGGCGCGCGGGAATTCCTTGCGCGCTTCCGGCGGGTAGACCTCGAGGCCTTCGGTCGCGGTCAGGCCCGGCGCGATGCAGTTGACGCGGATGTTCAGCGGCGCCCATTCCACCGCGACGGTGCGCGATGCGCCAATGATGCCGGCGCGCGCGGCGACGGTGTGCGCAACGCCCGGCATGCCGCGCTCGATGACCACCGCGATGTTGCAGATCGAGCCGGGCGTGGCGGTGTCGCGCCAGTACTGCGCGGCGCGCTGCATCATGTACCAGGTGCCGTTGAGGTTGTTGTTGATGACGGCGCTCCAGCCCTTGGGCGCGTAGTCGATCGCGTTCTGCGGGAACTGGCCGCCGGCGTTGTTGATGGTGCAGTCGAGCCGCCCGAATTCGTCGTGGATGCGTCTGAACAGCGCGTCGACCTGTTCGGGTTCGCGCACATTGGTCGGCACGCTGATCATCACAGCGCCGCGTGAGCGTGCGAAGTTCGTGACGACGTCGAGCTTCTCGGGCGTGCGGCCGCAGATCGCCACGCTCGCGCCGAGCCTCGCGAACAGCAGCGCCGTCGCGCGGCCGATGCCGCTGCCGCCGCCGGAGACCATCACCACTTTGCCGGCGAACAGGTCGGGGCGGTAGACGGTGTCGGCGGCCCAGAGTGCTTCGGGGGTGTTGGGATCTGTCATCGGCCATCACTTTGAATTCCCTCCACGCCTGCGGGGGAGGGCTAGCGTGTAGGTTGGGGTGAGCGCAGCGAACCCCAACATCGGCGCGGGCAAACTTTGGGGTTCGCTGCGCTCACCCCAACCTACTCGGCTCAGCTTGGGTGAGCTGATGATCAGCTGCGCAACAACTCCCCCGCGATGATCATCTTCCGCACTTCGGTGGTGCCGGCGCCGATCTCCAGCAGCTTGATCGAGCGATACAGCCGGTTGATTTCGCTCTCCCAGATGTAGCCGCTGCCGCCATGCACCTGCACCGCGTGGTTCAGCACCTTGTTCATGGTCTCGGCCACGTACATCACGCCGGCGGCGGTGAGCTTGTGGATGTCGCCGCGGCCGCCTTCGCCCTCGTCCACGGAATTCGCCGCGCGCAGCACCTGGTAGGTGAACACGCGCATCGATTCCACCCAGACGTACATCTCGGCGATCATCGACTGCACCATCTGAAATTCGGCGATCGGCTTGCCGAACTGCTTGCGCTGCTTGGCGTAGTCGATGGCCAGCTGCAGCGCGCGCTCGGCGATGCCCAGGCAGATCGGCGAAATCATCGCGCGCTCGAGGTCCAGGCCGGACATCACGATCTTGACGCCGCGGTTCTCGTCGCCGACCAGGTTCTCGGCCGGCACCCGGCATTCCTCGAACACCAGCTCCGCGGTCTGCGAGCCGCGGAAGCCCATCTTCTTCAGCTTCTGTGCGACCTTGAAGCCGGGAAAATCCTTCTCGATGATGAACGCGCTGATGCCCTGCGCGCCCTTGTCCTTGTCGGTCTTGGCGTAGACCAGCAGCACGTCGGCGACCGGGCCGTTGGTGATGTAGATCTTGCTGCCGTTCAAGTAGTAGTAGCCGCCATCCCGGCGCGCGGTGGTGCGCATCGAGCCCAGCGCGTCGGAGCCGGCGCCGGGTTCGGTCAGGCCGAGCGCGCCGATCGACGTGCCCTGGTTCATCGCCGGCAGATACTTTTTGCGCTGCGCGTCGTTGGCGTTGCGCAGCAGGTTGTTCATGCACAGGTTCTCGTGCGCAACCCAGGCCAGGCCCAGCGCATGGTTCCAGCGCGAGAACGCCTGCAGGATCAGGCCGGAGGTGAACACGTCCATGCCCGAGCCGCCGAATTCCTCGGGCGCGGTGACGCCGAAATAGCCGGTTGCGCCGATCTTCGGGAAGACGTCTTTCGGCCACCATTCCTCGTCGTCCATTCTCTGCGCGAGCGGATACAGCTCGGCCTGGGCGAAGCGGTCGGCATTGCTTAAGGTTTCCATCTCGTCGTTGCTCAGGCCGGAGAAGGCCTGCATCACGCTGATGCGTTCGGAAGAGGGCATGCGCTGATCGTCGGCCATGGTAAAACGATTAAGTGAGTCGGACTTACCAGCTAAGATAGAGAAGCCGCCGGGGCGGCCGCTTCGTCCAATCAGGTGAGAGCCCGGCAAGCCCCGGCGCATCGCGCTTCGAGTGTGTCGGAAACACCACACTGATGCCTCAGGCGCTAGCAGCCTGTCGGGCTTGGGAGATCGTAGCGAGGGTTTGGCCTGCTGTGTCCAAGCTGCGGGCGACGGAGGAGAATATCGAGTCATATTTGACGAGGGCGCCCGCAGTTTGGGCGCAGCGGGCCGAAGCCGCAGTAGATCTTGCCAAGCCCGACAGGCTGCTAGAGCGTGGGGAGTGTCGACGACCCGCAGCGCGGCAGGAGCGGTTCTTGCCCGCGTTATCTGCTGTGACACATCGTCCGACGAGAAGCCGACATGAACGAGCCGAGCCGCAAGCTGCTGGAGACCTATTACGCGCGATTCAATGCGCTCGACTGGGACGGGTTTCTGGAGCTGCTGACCGACGATGTCGTCCACGACATCAACCAGAGCGGCCGCGAGATCGGCCGCGAGGCTTTCCGCGAATTTCTCGAGCGCATGGACCGCAGCTATAGCGAACAGATCGTCGATCTGTCGATCACCACCAACGCCGACGGCTCGCGCGCCGCCGTCGAGTTCACCGTGCTGGGTGTCTACAAGAACACCGACGAGGGCCTGCCGCCGGCGACCGGCCAGACCTACAAGCTGCCGGCCGGCGCCTTCTTCGAGATCCGCGATGGCCGCGTCGCGCGCATCAGCAACTACTACAACCTGCAGGACTGGCTGAAGCAGGTGGGCGCTTAGCGATGGAGGGCCTGCGACTGGAGCGGCTCGGCGGCGCCGGGATTCTGCAGCGCATGGACGCGCTCGCCGCGCTGCGCATCCGCGTGTTCCGCGACTGGCCGTATCTGTACGAGGGCAGCGCCGAGTACGAGGCGCATTACCTGCAGGTTTATGTCGACTGCCCGCGCAGCCTGGCGGTGCTGGTCTGGGACGGCGGGCGCTGCGTTGGCGCGTCGACCTGCCTGCCGCTGGCGGATGCGCTGCCGGACATGCAACAGCCTTTCGTCGAGCACGGTATGGATCTTTCACGCATCGACTACTTCGGTGAATCGGTGCTGCTGCGCGAGTATCGCGGCCGCGGCGTCGGCGTCGAGTTCTTCAGGCAGCGCGAAGCGCATGCACGCGCGCAGGGGCTGCGCCTCTGCGCGTTCTGCTCGGTGGATCGCGATGCGGACGATGCGCGCAAGCCGGCGGACTACGTCGCCAACGATGCGTTCTGGAGCCATCGCGGCTATCGCCAGCAGCCGCAGATGCAGAGCCGTTTCTCGTGGCCGGATATCGGCGAGACCGGGTCGTCCGCCAAGCGCATGACGTTCTGGATGCGCGAGTTGCCGGCATGAGCGGCTTCATCGCGGCGACCTCCGCGTACCCGGTCAGCACGCCGGGCAGCTGGACCGAAGTGGAAGACCAGCTGTCGCTCTGGGTTGCCGAGGCGGCGGACAAGGCTGCGCAGCTGCTGGTATTCCCCGAGTACGCGGCGATGTCGCTGGCGGCGCTGTTCGGCGACCGGGTGCGCGGCGACCTGGCCGCGCAGCTGGACTCGCTGCAGAGCTTGCGCGATGACTACGTGTCGCTGCATCAGCGGCTCGCACAACGCCACGGCGTGCATATTCTCGCGGGCAGCTTTCCGTGGCGATGCGCGCCGGCAAGGTTTCACAACCGCGCCTGGCTGTGCACGCCGGATGGCGGCGCGAGCTACCAGGACAAGCAGATCATGACGCGCTTCGAGCGCGAGATCTGGGCGATCAGCAGCGGCGATCCGCAGCGGGTGTTCGATACCGCGCTCGGCAGGATCGGCGTTGCGATCTGCTACGACGCCGAGTTCCCGCTGCTGGCGCGTGCACAGGTCCAGGCCGGTGCCGAGATCCTGCTGGTGCCGTCGTGCACCGACGCGCTCGCCGGGTATCACCGCGTGCGCGTGGCGGCGCAGGCGCGGGCGCTGGAGTCGCAGTGCTATGTGCTGGTATCGCCGCTGGTGGGCGAGGCGGCGTGGTCACCGGCGATCGATGTGAATGTCGGCGCGGCCGGTGTGTACGGGCCGCCGGATCGCGGGTTTCCGGACGACGGCGTGGTCGCGCAGGGCGTGATCAACGCGCCGGGCTGGGTGTATGCGGAAATCGATCTGGATCTCGTGCGCAATGTACGCGCCAATGGACAGGTTCTGAACTACGCGCATTGGCCCGAGCAGGCCCCGTAGGTTGGGGTGAGCGCAGCGAACCCCAACATCGGCGCGGAACCATGTTGGGGTTCGCTGCGCTCACCCCAACCTACGATCAGCGCTCAGAACCACTCGTCCTGCATATCCAGCGCCGTGGTATCCATCGACGCCAGCAGATCCAGCATCGGCCCGATCTTCGGCAGTTCCCAGTTGAAGAAGTAGCGGCAGGCCTGCAGCTTGCCGCGATAGAAATCGTGATCGAAGTCGCCGGGCTCGGCGCGCTGCGCGACCAGCGCCTGCTCCAGCCAGATCCACGCGAGCACGGTGTGGCCGAAAGCCTCCAGGTACACGCTGGAATTGGCCAGCGTGCGCCGTGGATCGCCGTCCGCCCACAGCCGCTGCGTGACCACCGCGACGTTTTGCAGCGACTCGCCCAGCTCTTTTGCATAGCCTGCCAGCGCCGGCACCGCGGCGGCCGCCTTGGCAGTCTTCTGCACCACGTCGCCGAGCGCCTTCAGCGCCGCGCCCTGCTGCATCACCACCTTGCGCCCGAGCAGGTCCAGGCCCTGCACGCCGTGCGTGCCCTCGTGGATCGGGTTCAAACGATTGTCGCGATAGAACTGCTCGACGTTGTAGTCGCGCGTATAGCCGTAGCCGCCGTGCACCTGGATCGCGAGGCTGTTCGCCTCCAGGCACCACTGCGAGGGCCAGCTCTTGGCGATCGGCGTCAGGATCTCCAGCAGCAGCGTCACGCGCTCGCGTTCCGCCGCATCTTCGGTATTGCGCTGCTCGTCGACCAGCAGCGAGCAATACAGGTTCAAGGCCAGCGCGCCTTCGACATAGGCCTTCTGCGCCAGCAGCATCCGGCGCACATCGGCATGCTCGATGATGCGCAGCGGCGGCGAGGTCGCCTCCTTGCCGGTGCCGGTGACGACGCGGCCCTGCAGTCGTGTCCGGGCATATTCCAGCGAGTGCAGATAACCGGTGTAGCCGAGCATCGTTGCGCCCAGGCCGACGCCGATGCGCGCCTCGTTCATCATGTGGAACATGCAGGCCAGGCCGCGATGCTTTTCGCCAATCAGATAGCCGATTGCTCCCGCTTTGCCGCCGGGCTTGTGGCGCCTGCCCTCGCCGAAATTGAGCAGGCAGTTGGTGGTGCCGCGATAGCCCATCTTGTGATTCAGGCCGGCGAGCACGACGTCGTTGTGTTCGCCCAGCGAGCCGTCCGCGTTGACCAGCACCTTCGGCACCACGAACAGCGAAATGCCTTTGACGCCGGGGATCAGCTTGCCGCTGTCGTCCGGCACTTTGGCGAGCACCAGATGCACGATGTTGTCGCTCAGCTGATGCTCGCCGCCGGAGATCCACATCTTGTTGCCGGTCAGCCGGTACTGCGCGCCGAGTGCGCTGTCGCCGTCGAATTCGGCGCGGGTGGCGACGTCGCTCAGCGATGATCCGGCCTGCGGTTCCGACAGGCACATGGTGCCGAAGAACCGGCCCTCGAATTCGGGTTTGACGAAGGCGTGAATCTGCGCCGGCGTGCCGTGCTTGAGCAGCGTATTGGCGTTGCCGATGGTCAGGAACGGGTAGGCCGAGGTGCCGGCATTGGCGCCGACGAAGTACGCGAACGAGGCCTTCTCCACCACCGTCGGCAACTGCATGCCGCCGTTGTCGAGATCCTGCGCGGCCGCCATCAGGCCGGCCTCGCTGTAGGCGTCCAGCGCGGCTTTCACTTCCGGGATGATGTGCACGCGCTCGCCGTCGAAGTGCGGCTCGTTTTGGTCGTTCTTCTTGTTGTGCGTCGCGAACAACTCGGTGGCGATGCGCTCGCTGGTGTCGAGCACCGCGTCGAAAGTTTCACGCGCGTGATCGGCGTAGCGCGGATAGCGCGTCAGCGTCTCGACGTTCAGCCATTCGTAGAGCAGGAAATCGAGATCGCGGCGGGAGAGGATCAGGGACATGGGGCAAGGATAACGCGATGCCCCTGTCCCAGGTGCAAGCCGCGGCTTCCGCGGCCCCGGCTGCTGCGAAGACCGCGTGCTGACGGGTGGGACCGTCTGTCGCCAGTAAGCTGGCTCCTACACCGGAAGGCTTAAGTTGGTGCCATCATTCGCCTCGGAATCGAGTCCACAAAATGACGGCCGGTCTTCCGCCGCGCCGTGCAGCAGTACCCGCTGTACCGAGGAGGAGAGCCTCATGAAGACCCGAATGCTGCGCAAGCTGTTGATCCTGTGCGCGCCGCTGTACGCGGCTGCAGCGCTGCCGGTCGCGCCGACCAGCTGGGCTCAGGACGGCAATCTGGGCCCGGCGTTCCGTGTCGACGCGGTCGGCTCCTCTGGGATCGGCAGCCTCGTCGACAGCGCGCGCGATGCGGCCGGCAACAGCGTGATCGTGTGGCAGCGCATTGACGCAAATGCGCCGGGAATCTATGCGCGCGCCTATGACGCCAGCGGTGTCGCGCTGAGTCCGGAGATCAAGCTTGCATTGACCGATGGCTGGCCGTCCGTGGCGATGCTGCCCGGCGGCCGCTACGTCGTCAGCTGCAGCAGCTACGACGACGCTATGCGGCGCTACCACATCCAGGCTCAGCAATATGCGCTCGACGGAACCGCCGTGAGCGGTGTCATTGAGGTCGCGTCTTACGCCAGGACCGGCAATTTGGTGGCTTATGCGGCGGCGCCGGTCGCCAGCGATGCGGCGGGCAATTTCGTCGTCGTCTGGAATCACGCTTCGGCGACGCAGATCGGCAGCAGCATGGCAACGGTCTTCGGTGGTTTCAGCACCAACAATCTGGATGCGCGGCGTTACGGCAGCGACGGTGTTGCCAAAGGCGCGGCTTTCCGCGCCGGCTCCGATTTGCCGGACCTCAGCCCGCTCGGCCTTTACGGCAATAGCGTCCCGGTGCTGGCGATGAATGCGAGCGGCGCGTTCGTCGTCGCATGGTCCAGCAACGGCCTGTATCGCAATACCATCGAGTATCAGCGTTTCGACGCCGCCGGCCGCGCGCTGGGGCTCAAACGGCAGGCCAATCCCAATGCCGACGCACAGCCCTATGCGCCTGCGGTTGCGATCGACGATGCCGGTGATTTCGTGATCGGCTGGGCCTTGGCCGAAGGCGCGCCAGGGGCTGCGGCCCACGTCGGCGTGCAGCGCTTCGCTGCCGACGGCAAGCCGCAAGCTTCGCCGTTGAACGCCTACGCCAGCAGCGGAGACTACGGGATTCGCGGCGTCACGCTGGGCATGCAGCCCGGCGGCGAAATCATCGTCGGCTGGTCCAAGAATTCGCTAGCGGGCGACGCTGCCGTCGAGGCGCAGCGCTACGACGTGGCCGGCGTCGCCGCCGACAACCGCATCGCCGTTGCCGCTCTGTCGGAAGGATATCTGATGACACCGGCGGTCGCGATCGACGGCAATGGCGACTTCGTGCTGGCCTGGGCGCAGAACCCGATGCGTTCTGGCGACTTTGGCGTCTACGCGCGGCTGTATCGCGGGCCGTAGCGCGTCAGCGCTGCGGCAGTTCGTTGCGCTGCATCTCCAGCGCGTCCATGTTGTCGGGCAGCCGGCGCGCCTGCTGTACCAGGGCCTCGGTGATCGGCTTGTAGCCGGGCGCGGGTTTGTTGATCACTTCGGCGACATAGCGGATTACCTCGACGATCTGCTGATCGGTAAAGCGGATGCCGAAGCGCGGCATCAGGCCGTAATAGAACTTGTCGCCGACCAGCACCGTGCCATACGGTCCGAAAATGATGGCGTGAGCCACGTACAGCTGGCCTTCGCGCGTCGCCAGCCATTCGCTCAGGCCGATCAGCGGCGGGAAGCCGTTGCCGGCGGCATCTTCGCCCCCGCGGCCCTTGCCGTCGGGCAGATGGCAGACCGCGCAGCGGTCGTTGTAGATCTGCCGGCCGACGGTCGAGGTGTAGATCACGCGATTGGTTTTCTTCTGCGCGAACACGTCGGCCGGCTGCAGGCTCAGCAGCAGCAGGCCAGCCAGCAGTGCGGACTTGCGGCGTCTCATCGCGCGTACCTCGTCAGCGTGCCGCGGAACCCGGGGTTCGTAGGGCGCGGCGCCTTGTGCAGGCGTCTGTTGTTCGGGAGGGCAACTGGTCAGGCAATAAGCAAGCCAGCAAGGTCTGAAGTTCAGGTACCGTGCAGGCATGGCCACCGAATCCTCACGCAATCGGGTTATCTACGCGGCGCTTGCCGGCAATCTGCTGATCGCGATCACCAAGTTCATCGCGGCCGGCATCACCGGCAGCTCGGTGATGCTCAGTGAAGGCATCCACTCGCTGGTGGATACCGGCAACGAGCTGCTGCTGCTGTACGGGCTCAAGCGCTCGCGCCTGCCGCCGGATCGCTTCCATCCGCTGGGCTACGGCCGCGAACTGTACTTCTGGAGCTTCATCGTCGCGCTGCTGGTGTTCTCGATCGGCGCCGGCGTGTCGTTCTACGAGGGTGTGTCGCATCTGCTGAAGCCGACGCCGCTGGAAAGCGTCACTGCCGCGTATGTCGTGTTGGCGATCTCCTTCGTGTTCGAAGCTGCCTCGTGGATCGTCGCGATGCGCGAGTTCCGCGCGTCCAAGGGCAAGGCCGGCTACCTGGAGGCGGCGCGCGCCAGCAAGGACCCCAGCGTGTTCAGCGTGCTGTTCGAGGACAGCGCCGCGCTGCTGGGCCTGTGCGTCGCGTTCGTCGGCATCACCGCCGCGCACCAGCTCGATATGCCGCGGCTCGACGGCCTGGCCTCGATCGGTGTCGGCCTGATTCTCAGCGTCACCGCGATGTTCCTGGCGCGCGAGAGCAAGGAGCTGCTGATCGGCGAACCGGCACTGGCGGCAGTACAGGAATCGCTGCTGAAGATCGCCAATGACGATCCCTCGATCCTGCATGCCAATGGCGCGATCACTTCGCACTTGTCGCCGTCGCAGATCTTCGTCGCGCTCAGCGCCGAATTCTGCGACGGCCTGACGACCGATCAGATCGAATGCACCGTCAACCGGCTGGAGGCGAAGATCCGCGAACAGCATCCCGACATCGGCATGCTGTTCATCAAGCCGCAGTCGCGCGCGATGTGGGAGTCGCGACAGCAGCGCGTGCCGCCGCCGGCGAGCAGGGTCACTACGTAGCGCCCGTAGGTCGGCAATCCCTTGCCGACGTGAGGCCCCGGTTACGCATCGGGCTTCGCACGTCGGCAAAGGATTGCCGGCCTACGGTTCATTCGCCGTCCGACATCGTTCGGTATCAGTGCCGGATTCAGGGCTTGATTCAGTGCTTGATATGGCGCGCGAGCTCGAGCTTGCCGATCTGGTTGCGGTGAACCTCGTCCGGCCCGTCGGCCAGGCGCAGGGTGCGGGCCTGCGCGTAGGCGTAGGCCAGCGGGAAGTCGTCCGATACGCCGCCGCCACCATGCACCTGGATCGCCCAGTCGATCACCTGGCAGGCCATCAGCGGCGCGGCGACCTTGATCATCGCGATCTGCTTGGCCGCGATCTTGTTGCCGACGGTGTCCATCATGTAGGCCGCGTTCAGGGTCAGCAGCCGGCACTGGTCGATCTGGATGCGCGCCTCGGCGATGCGTTCCAGCGTCACCGTCTGCGCGGCGATCGGCTTGCCGAATGCAGTACGTGCCAGCGCCCGTTTGCACAGGTACTCCAGTGCGCGCTCGGCCAGGCCGATCAGGCGCATGCAGTGATGGATACGGCCCGGGCCAAGCCGGCCCTGCGCGATCTCGAAGCCGCGGCCCTCGCCCAGCAGCATATTGCTCACCGGTACGCGCACGTTCTCGAACAGCACTTCGCCGTGGCCGTGCGGCGCGTCGTCGTAGCCGAACACCGGCAGGTGACGCAGGATTTTCAAACCCGGCGTGTCGCGCGGCACCAGGATCATGCTCTGCTGCGAATGGCGGCTGGCGTTGTCGGGGTCGCTCTTGCCCATGAAGATGAAGATCGCGCAGCGCGGATCGTTGGCGCCCGACGACCACCACTTGCGGCCGTTGATCACGTACTCGTCGCCGTCGCGCACGATAGCGCTGCTGATGTTGGTGGCGTCGCTCGACGCGACATCCGGCTCGGTCATCGCAAAGCACGAGCGGATCTCGCCCGCGAGCAGCGGCTTGAGCCAGCGCTGCTGTTGCTCCGGCGTGCCGTAGCGCGTCAGCACCTCCATGTTGCCGGTGTCGGGCGCGTTGCAGTTGAACACTTCCGGCGCCCAGGGCACGCGGCCCATGATCTCGCACAGCGGCGCGTACTCGATGTTGCTCAGACCGGCGCCATGCGCGGATTCGGGCAGAAAAAGATTCCACAATCCCGCCGCTTTCGCCTTGTTTTTCAGCTCTTCGACGACTTTCGTCGGTTGCCAGCGATCACCTTCGGCAACCTCGGCGGTGAAGCGTCTCTCGTTAGGGTAGACGTGCTCGTCCATGAACGCGTTCAGGCGCTGCTGCAGATCCTTGACACGCTCGGAATATTCGAAATCCATTACGCAGCTCCCACATCTTTTGCGACGGTGATGACGACCTTGCCGGAGACGCGCCTGTCCATCAGCGCGCGGATCGCCTCGGCACCGCGCGCCAGAGAAAAGCGCTCGCCGATATGTGGCCGCAGGCGGCCTTCTTTTAGCCAGCCGAACAGCGTCGTCAGACTTTCGTAGTTGTCCTTGGGATTGCGCTTGATGTGCTCGCCCCAGAACACGCCGACGATGCTGCAGCCCTTCAGCAGCGTCAGATTCACCGGGATTTTCGGAATCTCGCCATTGGCGAAGCCGACAATCAGATGGCGCCCGCGCCAAGCGCTGGAGCGCAACGCGATCTCGGTGTACGCGCCGCCGACCGGGTCGTAGGTCACGTCGACGCCGCGGCCTGCGGTGATCGTCTTCAGCCGTTCCTTCAAATCCTCGCTGCTGTAATTGATCAGCTCGTCGGCGCCATGCTGCTTGCAAACCGCGAGCTTTTCAGCCGAGGACGCCGCGGCGATCACGCGCGCCCCCAGCACCTTGCCGATCTCGATCGCGGCCAGGCCGACGCCGCCCGAGGCGCCGAGCACCAGCAGGGTCTCGCCGGACTTCAGTGCCGCGCGATCCGCGAGTGCGTGGTACGAGGTGCCATAGGTCATCACGAAAGCGGACGCGGTGACGAAGTCCAGCCCGGCCGGCATCGGTATCAGCGCATCGGCGTCGGCGACCACCAACTCGGCGAACGCGCCCCAGCCGGTGAACGCGATCACGCGGTCGCCGGGCCTCAGGTTCTTCACCTCGGTGCCGACTGCTTCAACCACACCGGCGCATTCGCCGCCCGGCGAGAACGGCAGCGGCGGCTTGAACTGGTACTTGTTCTGGATGATCAGCGTATCGGGAAAGTTCACACCGGCCGCATGCACGCGGATCAGGGCCTGGTTTTCACCAGGCACCGGCGCCTCGGTTTCTTCGATCACCAGGCTTTCAGGCTCGCCGTGTTGTTTGCAGAGCAGGGCTTTCATTTAAAAGTCTCCATAGGTTGTTCCCCTCTCCCGCTTGCGGGAGAGGGTCCCGCGCAGCGGGGGGTGAGGGCTTGCTATGTCGCAGAAAAGCCCCTCACCCGGCCCTCCGGGCCACCCTCTCCCACGCGTGGGAGAGGGGATAACGCTCACGCCGTCAGATACCCGCCATCGACATTGATGCACGCACCCGTCGTATAACTCGCCGCAGGTGACACCAGATACAAAACCGTGCCGGCCATCTCGTCCGGGCTCGCATGCCGGCCCATCGGGATGTGCGACATGAAGCCGGCGTTGGCTTCGCCCTGCTGGATCAGCGTTGCAGCGAACTTGGTGTCGGTGAGCCCCGGCAGCAGTGCGTTGACGCGGATGTTCAGCGGCGCGCATTCGCGGGCAAAGGCCCTGGTCATCGCGATCACCGCGGACTTGGTCACCGAATAGATGCCCTGCAGCGGGCCGGGCACCACGCCGTTGATCGAGGCGGTGTTGACGATCACGCCGCCGCCGTTCTTCTGCATCAGCTTGACGCCGCCGCTGCTCATGAACCAGTAGCCGCGGATGTTCACGTCGACGGTCTTCTGGAACGCGCCGACATCGGTCTCCCAGATCGGGCCGTAGTGCGGATTGGTCGCGGCGTTGTTGACCAGGATGTCGAGCCGGCCGTAGCGCTGCTCGACATGCGCGAACAGCGCGTCGATCTGCGCCAGCTCGCCGATGTGGCAGGCCCAGGCCTCGGCCTTGCCGCCGCCGTCGCGGATCGCGGCCGCGACCTTTTCGCAATCGGCCAGCTTGCGGCTCGACACGATGACCTCGGCACCGGCCGCGGCCAGCGTGCGCGCGATCGATTCGCCGATGCCGCGGCTGGCGCCGGTGACCACGGTGATCTTGCCGCCGAGGTCGAACAGCGCGGCGGGGCGGGTCTGCGAAGTCATGAGGGGCTCCTGTCCTTGAGTCTGGCTGGGTCGGAATCGGTTGCGCAGAGCCTAGGCTGGCCCTTGCTCTCGATCAAATGAACACGGCTTATGCTGAGCGGAGTAGGTTGGGGTTCGCTGCGCTCACCCCAACCTACCGCCCTGCTTCGCTGGTCTCCTTCCCCCGCATGCGGGGGAAGGTTGGGATGGGGGCGGGACGGTAAAGAGTTGCTCCGCGACTGTTCGCCCCCACCCTAACCCTCCCCCGCAAGCGGGGGAGGGAACTTCATCCGCCCCGCTTGTTGTCTTTCGACAGCTTCCTTGCCAGCGTAATCAGATGGGCCAGGCTCGCCGACTGGTAGTTCTCGCGGTACACCAGGCTCATCCTCGCCTTCGGCGCCGGGTCGTCGATGCGCCGGTAGATTACGCCCTCGGAATTGATCTGCCGCATCGACGCCGGGACCATCGACACGCCCATGCCGGCCGCCACCAGGTTGACGATCGAGGTCACCTGCAGCGCTTCCTGCTCGATCCGCGGCGAGAAGCCGCCGCGGCGGCAGGCCGCGATGATCTCGTCATACAGGCCCGAGCCGACTTCGCGCGAGAACATCACGAAAGGCTCGCGGGCGAGGGATTCCACCGACAGCGTTTTCTGCTTGCCCAGCGGATGATTCGACGGCAGCGCGATCAGCAGGTCTTCGTCGAACAGGGTTTCGACGACCAGGCCGGGGTCGTCGCTGATCAGCGGCCGTACGAAGGCTGCGTCCATGGTGCCGGCCAGCACCGCCTTGGCCAGGTCCGGCGTGCTGCCCTCGATCAGCGATAGCGCCACCGCGCGGTACTGCTCGCGGAATTCGCGCAGGATCAGCTGAATGCGCGGATGGAACGGCGCCGAGTTGATCATGCCGATGGTGATCGCGCCCTGGTCGCCGCGGGCGATGCGCTGCACGTTGCGCGTCGCGCGCTCCACCTGGGCCAGGATCGCCTTGGCGTCGAAGAAAAACGCCATGCCGGTCTCGGTCAGCGAGACGCCGCGCGGCAGGCGCTTGAACAGCGGCGAGCCCAGCTCGGCCTCGAGCTGCTGGATCTGCTGCGACAGCGGCGGCTGGCCCAGGCCCAGCCGCTGCGCCGCGCGGGTGAAGTGCAGCTCTTCGGCGACGGCGACGAAATAGCGCAGGTGTCTCAGTTCCATCTGATACTCCGTACGTATGGCTGATAACGGCGCCATATATTGGACGTATCGATAACTCCAAGTCTACAGTCGCCGCCTAGGCTGCTATGGTGGCAGGTGGAGCAAACCCGATGATGATGAACGACATGGACCAGAACCCGGCCGAGACCAAGGAATGGCTCGATGCGCTGCAGGCGGTGCTGGAACGCGAAGGCCCCGAGCGCGCGCACCAGCTGCTGGAGACCTTGACCGAAAAGGCGCGCCTATCCGGCGCCTTCATCCCGTTCTCTCCGAACACGCCCTACATCAACACGATCCCTCCGAACCTGGAGGAACGCAGCCCCGGCAACCACGAGCTGGAATGGAAAATCCGATCCTTGCTGCGCTGGAACGCGATGGCGCTGGTAGTCAACGCCAACAAGGAGCATCACGGCATCGGCGGACACATCGCGTCCTACGCCTCGGCCGCTACCTTGTATGAAGTCGGCTTCAACCATTTCTGGAAAGGCGCCGAGCATCCCGACGGCCAGGATCTGGTCTACATCCAGGGCCATTGCACGCCGGGCATTTATGCGCGTGCCTACCTCGAAGGCCGGCTGAGCACCGAACAGCTCGGCCGCTTCCGCATGGAGGCGCTGTCGCCAGGCCTGTCCTCGTACCCGCATCCCTGGCTGATGCCGGACTTCTGGCAGTTCGCCACGGTGTCGATGGGCCTGGGGCCGATCATGGCGATCTACCAGGCGCGGCTGATGAAGTACATGCATCACCGCGGGCTCAAGGAAATGAGCCAGCGCAAGGTCTGGTGCTTCTGCGGCGACGGCGAGATGGACGAGCCCGAGTCCATGGGCGCGCTCGACATCGCGCATCGCGAGCAGCTCGACAACCTGGTATTCGTCGTCAACTGCAACCTGCAGCGGCTCGACGGCCCGGTGCGCGGCAACGGCAAGATCATCCAGGAGCTCGAGGGCACGTTCCGCGGTGCCGGCTGGAACGTGATCAAGCTGGTTTGGGGCGGGCCCTGGGACGCGCTGCTGGCGCGTGACGCCAGCGGCAAGCTGATCCAGGCGATGAACGAAACCGTCGACGGCGAATACCAGGGCTACAAGGCTCGCGGCGGTGCATTCACGCGCGAACATTTCTTCGGTAAGTACCCGGAGCTGGAGCGCCTGGTGTCGACGCTCAGCGACGAGGAGATCGCCGCGCTGCCGCGCGGCGGCCACGATCCGCACAAGGTCTATGCGGCCTACGCTGCCGCGATCAAGCACACCGGTTCGCCGACGGTGATCCTGGCCAAGACCGTTAAGGGTTATGGCATGGGCGAGGCCGGCGAAGGCCAGAACATCACGCATCAGCAGAAGAAGATCGGCCTCGACGCGCTGCGCAAATTCCGCGACCGCTTCAAGATCCCGGTGCCGGACGAGCAGCTCGAGGAGATGCCGTTCTACAAGCCCGCTGACGACTCGCCCGAGATCCAGTATCTGAAGGCACGCCGCGCTGAACTCGGCGGCTCGCTGCCGGCGCGCGTGGTCAAGCCCGAAGCGCTGGAGATCCCGCCGCTGGCGACGTTCCAGCGCCTGCTCGACGGCACCGGCGAGCGCGAGATCAGCACGACGATGTCCTTCGTGCAGCTGCTGCAGGCGCTGATCCGTGATAAAAATGTCGGCAAGCGCGTGGTGCCGATCATCCCCGACGAGGCGCGCACTTTCGGCATGGAGGGCATGTTCCGCCAGCTCGGCATCTATTCCATCGTCGGCCAGAAGTACAAGCCCGAAGACGCCGACCAGCTCGCGTTCTACCGCGAAGACATCAAGGGCCAGATCCTGGAGGAAGGCATCACCGAGGCCGGCAGCATGTCGAGCTTCATCGCCGCCGGCACCGCGTATGCGAACCACGGCTACAGCCTGCTGCCGTTCTATGCGTTCTACTCGATGTTCGGCTTCCAGCGCGTGATGGACCTGTGCTGGGCCGCCGGCGACATGCGCGCGCGCGGCTTCCTGCTCGGCGCGACCGCCGGCCGCACGACGATCAACGGCGAGGGCCTGCAGCACGAAGACGGCCATAGCCTGGTGATGGCCGGCCTGGTGCCGAACTGCAAGAGCTACGACCCGGCGTTCGGCTACGAGCTCGCGGTGATCGTGCATCAGGGCCTGCGCGAGATGTACATCGACCAGCAGGATCACTACTACTACCTGACGATCTACAACGAGAACCACACGCACCCGGCGATGCCGGCCGGCGTCGAGAGCGGCATCATCAAGGGCATGTACCTGTTCAAGGCCGAGGACAAGCCGGCCAAGACGCACGTGCAGCTGATGGGCTCGGGCTCGATCATGCGCGAGGTCATCGCCGCGGCCGATCTGCTGCGCGAAGACTGGGGAGTCAGCAGCGATGTTTGGAGCGTGCCGAGCTTCAACGAGCTGTCGCGCGATGGCCGCGAAGTCGAGCGCTGGAATCTGCTGAATCCGACCAAGCCGCAAAAGAAGAGCTATGTCGCCGAATGCCTGGGCGGCATGACCGGCCCGGTGATCGTGGCGACCGACTGGGTGCGCGCCTATGCCGAGAGCATCCGCCCCTACGTGGCCGCGCCGTATCACGTGCTCGGCACCGACGGTTTCGGCCGCTCGGACAATCGCCCGGCGCTGCGCGACTTCTTCGAAGTGGATCGCCGCTGGATCGTGGTCAAGGCGCTCGGCGCGCTCGCCGAACAGAAGCTGTTACCGCCGGAACGCGTGACGCAGGCGATCAAGATCTACGGCATCAAGCCGAATCGCGCCGCGCCGTGGACCGTATAAGAAGAACTCAAAGGACGCACGATGGCGAAGCTTGAAATCAAGGTCCCCGATATCGGTGACAGCAGCGATGTGCCGGTGATCGAGCTGCTGGTCAAGGTCGGCGATACCGTCACCAGGGAACAGTCGCTGATCGTGCTCGAATCCGAGAAGGCGACGATGGAGGTGCCGGCGCCGGAAGCCGGCGTGATCCGGAGCCTGTCGATCAAGGTCGGCGACAAGGTGTCCAAGGGCACGCTGATCGGCGAGATCGAGACCGAAGCGGCGGCGGCAGCTGCTCCGAAGGTCGAACCCGCCGCGGCAAAAACTCCTTCCCCTGCGCCAGCGGGGGAGCCGTTGGCCCAGGCGAAGACCGAGGATTCTCGGTCTGAGTTAAGCCAACGGCGGGATGGGGGCGCGAAAAGCGCAACGGCGGCCCCACCGTCCGCCCCCACCCAACCCTCCCCCGCAAGCGGGGGAGGGCAGATCCTTGAAGTGAAGATCCCCGACATCGGCGACTACCAGGGCGTGCCGGTGATCGAGGTGCTGGTCAAGGACGGCGACACCGTCACCGCCGAACAGGCGCTGCTGGTGCTGGAAACGGACAAGGCGACGATGGAGGTGCCGAGCCCCGGCGCCGGCGTCGTCCAGGGCTTCAGGATCAAGGTCGGCGACAAGGTGTCCAAGGGCGATGTGGTTTGCACGCTGCAGGGTTCGAGCAGCGGTGCGAAAGAAAGCGCCGCCCCCGCAGCCTCGTCACCTTCCCCTGCGCCAGCGGGGGAAGGCCGGGATGGGGGCGCGAAGAGCGCAACGGCGGCTCCGTCGTCCGCCCCCACCCAACCCTCCACCGCAAGCGGGGGAGGGCTCAGCGAAGAAACCCCGCAAGCCTCAAGCGGCAAACCCGGCGAACTCCCCTACGCCGGCCCCGGCACGCGCAAGTTCGCGCGCGAACTCGGCGTCGATCTGACGAAAGTAAAAGGCAGCGGCCTGCGCGGCCGCATCGTCGTCGAAGACGTGCAGGGTTTCGTCAAACAGACGCTCGCTCAGCCGGCGGCAGTGGCTGCGGCACCCAGCGGCGGCAGCGGCATCCCGCCGATCCCGGCCGTGGATTTCAGCCTATTCGGCGAGATCGAGACCACGCCGCTGGCGCGCATCCGCAAGCTGTCGGCCACGCATCTGCACCGCGCCTGGGTCAACATCCCGCACGTCACCCAGACCGACGACGCCGACATCACCGAGCTTGAAGCCTTCCGCAAGTCGGCCAGCGAGGAGACCGGCACCAAGCTGACGCTGCTGCCCTTCGTAATGAAGGCGGTCGAGAAGGCGATGCAGGCGCATCCCGATTTCAACACCTCGCTGTCGCCCGACGGCGCCAGCCTGATCAAGAAGAAATACCTGCACATCGGCTTCGCAGCCGACACCCCCAACGGCCTGGTCGTGCCGGTGGTGCGCGACGTCGACAAGAAGGGCATCGTGCAGCTCGCCAATGAATGCGCCGAGCTGGCATCGAGGGCGCGCGACGGCAAGCTCAAGCCCGACGAAATGAAAGGGGGCTGCTTCTCGATCTCCAGCCTGGGCGGCATCGGCGGCAGCTATTTCACGCCGATCGTCAACGCACCCGAAGTGGCGATCCTGGGCGTGTCGCGCGGCGTGATGAAACCGGTCTGGGACGGCAAAGCTTTCCAGCCGCGGCTGATGCTGCCGCTGTCGCTGAGCTACGACCACCGGGTGATTGACGGCGCCCTCGGCGCCCGCTTCATCGTGCTGCTGACCAGGCTGCTCGGCGATCTGCGACGGCTGGCGTTGTAAAAGATCCGCTGGATCGAGCTGCGCTCGTACAACTTGAAACACTTGCAAAGGCATCTGTTACATATTGCTCGCGCGTGCATATCAGCAAGTGATTGCCTACGATAGTTTGCGCCAGTAGTCGAAGTAGTTTGACGCAGGTCTCATTGAGCGTCGCCGTATGTCGGTCCAGGCTCTGGCGATCGAGCAGGAAATGGGGCCAGAATCGGGTTCGGAGACATTGGAAGTCTGCGGGGGCGCGATGCTTATGAGAATGGGGAGCGCTGCTTTTTCTGGCTGGGCGGCATTGCCGGTGGGTGAGGTATCGGTTCAGGCCCTCGCGGCCCCCGATCTTCCGAACATGGTCGGTGCGGCCCCCAGGTTCCTCGCGATGCTGGAGCAGGTTCGCAGAATCGCGGGTGCCATCGCGCCGGTGCTGATCGAGGGCGAAACCGGCTCGGGCAAAGAGTTGGCAGCACGCGCGATCCACTATCTGAGTGCGCGGCGCGACCAGCCGTTCGTACCGCTCAACTGCGGCGCCATCCCGGACAACCTCGTCGAGTCCGAGCTGTTCGGCCACGTTCGTGGTGCTTTCACCGATGCCAAGCAGGCGCGGTTCGGCGTGGTTACCCAGGCCAACGGCGGCACGCTGTTTCTCGACGAAGTCGATTCGCTGTCGCTCAAGGCGCAGGTCGCGCTGCTGCGCTTTCTGCAGGATCACCGCTATCGCCCAGTTGGCCACGACCGTGATCAGGTCAGCGACGCGCGCATCATCGCTGCTAGCAACCGTTCACTGAAGGAACTGGTCGGCCGCGGCGAGTTCCGCGGCGATCTGTTGTACCGGCTCGACATCCTGTCGTTGCGCATTCCACCGCTGCGCGAACGCGCCGAGGATATCGAAACGCTCGCGCGCCACTACATTGCCCGTTTTTGCGAGCAGTACAATCTCGCGCGCAAGTCTCTGCATCCGGCCACGCTGCACTGGATGAAAGCCCACCACTGGCCCGGAAACGTGCGCGAGCTGGAAAACCTGATGCACCGCTTCGTGCTGCTCGCCGATGGGCGCGAGATTGTTTTCAGCAGCAGTGATGTCGATGGCGGAACGCCCACTGAGCTGCGGTCCTTGGGGCACGCGCCAGGCGATGGTCTGTCCTATCCGGCGTTCCATAGTGCCAAGGCGCTCGCCATCGCCGAGTTTGAACACCGCTACCTCGTGCATCTGCTCGAAGAGACCAGCGGCAATGTCAGCGCCGCCGCGCGCCTGGCCGGCAAAGAGCGCCGCTCACTCGGCAAGCTGCTGAAGAAGTACGACATCGGCACGCAGCAGTTCCGCAGCTAAGCGGCATTCCCATTCGACAATCGCCACGGCGTGTGGCGGCTTTCGTGTGTTCGCGGATGGGTCGTCATCAACCCACCCCTGGGGCCTCCACGCCCCGCCCGGCTGCGCCTTGAAGGCATTGATATTTGCATGGCCGCGGTATTGGCGGAGGGTGGGTTATCGCCGCCGCACGGCTTCGATGTCGAAAAAATAAACACTTAACTATCAACTCGTTATCCATGTCTACCGGATGGCCCGAGGCTTGCCCGTCGAACTGGGCTTGCGGTGCGCAAACCGGAGGCTGGTTGTGATGGAACGACGTCTTGCTGAACTGAGCAACGCGGTCTTGCGCTATCTCGCGGCGCATCCGAATGCGGCGGACAGCGCCGTCGGAATCCGCCAGTGGTGGCTGGGCGACGTGGGCTTCAAAGCAAGCGCGATGGAGCTGCAGGCCGCGCTCGACCAAATGGTCGCGCGCCGGCAGATCCGGGTCAGCGTTCTGGCGGATGGCATCGAGCTTTATTCGAGCGCAGCGGGTGTTTGAGACCAAGGAGCCTTTCGTGACGGAATCGATCAGCTGGAACGTAACGACACGCGCCATCGGCGGGCCACAGATCGCGTCAGGTGGCAGCCTACAGGCGGATGCCTACGACAAGCTCGAGGTCACCGTCGCTGCCGGCGCGACGCAGGCGGTCAACATCGCGCCCGGCAATTGGACCTCGGTGCAGTTGCTGGTGATCAACCCGTCTGCGGCGAGCAATACCCTCACTTACAACTTCGGCACGAGCGATATCGTGCTGGACGGCACGCTGTTCCTGGCCGGCCTCGGCGCTGTGTCGCTGCTGGGAGCCGGCGCAGCAACCCTGACATTCAAAAATACCTCCACTGCCGACATCACCATCGACATTCTCGTCGGCCGCAGCGCCTAAGCGCGGCGCGCACTCCAGATCGATCAATCGAGGGGCTTCCAATGCCAGTGCAACTCAGTTATCCCGGCGTCTACATCGAGGAGCTGCCCAGCAGCGTGCGCACGATCACCGGCGTGGCGACGTCCATTGCCGCGTTCATCGGTTCGGCCCCGCGCGGGCCCACGGATCAGCCGGCGACCATCCTGAGCTTCGCCGATTTCACTCGCGTCTACGGCGGACTGTGGAGTACCAGCACGCTTGGTTACGCGGTGCAGCAGTTCTTCCTCAACGGCGGCAGCCGGGCGGTGATCGTGCGGGTTGTGCCTGCCGATGCCGCCACCGCTCAACTCGACCTCGACCCGGGCAACAATTTCGTTCTCGCTGCGGCGAATCAAGGTGTTTGGGCCAATAAGCTGTTCGCCCGCATCGACTGGCTGACCCGGGATCCGACTGACATCAGCCTGTTCAATCTCTATTTGAAGGACGCCGGCACCGGCACTACCGAAACCTTCCGCAACGTCTCGATCGACACGGCCGATCCGCGTTTCGTGACGTCGGTACTCGCGCAGCAGTCTCAACTCGCCCGCGTGGCCAGCATCGGTGTGCTCACGCGTCCGCAGTCCAGCGTTGCGGCACCGGCGGGCACCGATCCGTTCAGCGCCGCCGGCAATGCGTATTCCGTCACCGCGACCGGAGCGGACGGGTCCGCGATCGGCGACGCCGAAGTGACTGCCGGGCTGCCTTTGCTGGACAAGACCGACCTGTTCAACCTGCTATGCCTGCCGCCGCCGACGCGCGATTCGGATTTTCTTCCGGCGACCTGGGCTGCGGCGATTGCCTATGCGCAGGGCCGGCGCGCGGTGGTCATTGTGGATGCGCCGCTGACGTGGACCGACCCTACGACCCTCTCCGACGCCGACGTGAGCGCGGTAGCGACCACGCGCAGCGATAGCGCGGCGCTGTATTTTCCGCGCCTGTTGATTGCCGATCCGCTGCAGGAAAACCGGCTCGCCAGCTTTGCACCCGGCGGCGTCGTCGCCGGCATCATCGCGCGCACCGACGCGCAGCGCGGCGTGTGGAAGGCACCGGCCGGCATCGACGCCACGCTCACCGGTGTTTCCGGGTTGGCGTTCGGCGATCAGGTGGCGCCGCCCGCACATCTCACCGACGGCGACAACGGCCTGCTCAATCCGATGGCAGTGAATTGCCTGCGCAATTTCCCGGTGACCGGGCCCGTAGTCTGGGGCACGCGCACGCTTGCAGGCACCGACGCGCTGGCCTCGCAATGGAAATACCTGCCGATCCGCAGGCTCGCGCTCTACATCGAGGAGAGCCTGTTCCGCGGCACGCAGTGGGTAGTGTTCGAGCCCAACGACGAGCCGCTGTGGTCGCAGATCCGTCTCAACGTCGGCGGGTTTCTGCAGACCCTGTTCCGCCAGGGCGCGTTCCAGGGCTCGACGCCGAAGGACGCGTACTTCGTCAAATGCAGCAGCGAGACCACGACGCAAACCGACATCGACAACGGCATCGTCAACATCATTGTCGGTTTCGCACCGCTGAAGCCGGCGGAATTCGTCGTGATCCAGATCCAGCAAATCACTCCGCAGTCCTGAAAAGCCGGGGACAACGAAATGGCACAATTCACCGTCAACGCGACGCGCTTCGATCCCTACAAGAACTTCAAGTTCCGGGTGAAATGGGACGGCCGCTATGTCGCGGGCATCTCCAAGGTTGGCGCGCTCAAGCGCAGTACCGATCCGGTGGAGCACCGCGAAGGCGGCGATCCGTCCACGTCGCGGAAATCACCGAGCCGAACCAAGTACGAGGCGATCACGCTGGAGCGCGGTGTCACCCACGACACCGAGTTCGAGCGATGGGCCAACAAGGTCTGGAACTTTGGCTCCGGCCTCGGCTCGGAAGTCTCGCTGAAGGACTTCCGCAAGGACCTGATCATCGAGGTCTACAACGAAGCCGGCCAGCTCGCGCTGGCCTACAAGGTCTACCGCTGCTGGGTTTCGGAATACCAGGCGCTGCCCGACCTGGACGCCAATGCCAATGCCATCGCGATCCAGCACATCAAGCTGGAAAACGAGGGCTGGGAACGCGACTACGAAGTCACCGAGCCGGCCGAGCCGAGCTACAGCGAACCCTGAGTTCATAACATGCGATTTGCCGCAAAGGATCTGCTGGCGATATGGGAGCAAGGCCAGACGCGCCATGCGCTCGACCGCGCGTTGCTGCTGTTCGCTGCCGCCTGCCCGGAGTTGCCGGCAGACCAGCTCGCCGACCGGCCGCTAGGGCAGCGCAACCAGGCCTTGCTGCGGCTGCGTCAGCACAGCTTCGGGCCGCGCATCGTCGCCCATGCCGACTGCCCGGATTGCGGCGACCGCATGGAACTGGCGTTGCGCACCGATGCGTTTCTGTCCGAGGCCGCAGCGCCCGATACAGCCGCCGAATTCGAAGCCGACGGCTTGCGCTTCCGCGCCGTCACCAGCCGCGATCTGGCGGCGGTGCTGGGCCACGCGGATGCGGAATCCGCCGCACTGCATCTGCTCGAACGTTGCTGCGTCTCGCGGCCCGACACGGCGACGCTTCGTGATCTGCTCGGCACAGTAGAGGCCGGGCTTGAATCGCTAGACCCGGATGCCGACATCGAACTGTCGCTGGCTTGCGAGACTTGCGGACATGCCTGGAACGCACCGTTCGACATCGGCGCGATGCTCTGGGACGAGGTCGATGCCCGTGCCCGCGCGCTGCTGGGCGAAGTGCATGCGCTGGCCGGCGCCTACGGCTGGTGCGAGCGCGACATCCTCGCGCTCAGCGAACAGCGCCGGGCGGCTTATCTGGGCATGGTGGCGGCATGAGCGGCTTCCTGCGCAGGCTTTCGGCGCAGGCGCTAGGCAGCGCTGCGCCGGTGCGATCCGCAACTCGGTTGCCGTATGCCGCTGGGCCGATGCAGCTCAATCATCCGATGAGCGAAGAAGTGGCGCACGAGGTCGCACCCGCGCCAATGCCGCACCCGTTTTCGACTGAAAGACAAACTATTGCTGCCGGCCCGCTGCAAGCCGATGGTCCTTTCTTCACTTCGGCGCCACACGTCGCCCGCGCGCGCGCTCACCTCGATTCTTTCGACAAAGATCCGCCAATCGAGCTACCGCCACCGCTGATCGACAGGCCCCGATCCCCAGAGCTGCGCCGCGAGGCGGAAGCTTCGCCGCAGCGGCATGCGTCGTTCGTCGACACAGCGGATGCCGCCAGCGCTGTTGTATCCGAGCGCCGGCCCCCACCGCCGCCACTGCTTCCGCCACAAACGCGCTTCACGCCTTCGGCGGCAGTTGCATTCGCGAGCCGGCCACCGGCGGACAGCGAGGCGCACGAGGTCCACGTCACGATCGGCCGCATCGAAATCACCGCGGTCCACGAAGCGCCGCCGCCGCGTCGGGCACCCGCCGCCAAGCCGGCGAAAAAACTGATGTCGCTCGACGACTATCTGGCCAAGCGGCAGCCGGGGCGTGGGTGAGCAGCGCGCTCGCCATCGCCGGCGTCACCGCGGTGTTGCGCGACAAGCTCAACGACGGCGTCGTCAATGGCAACGTCAGCGGCATTCTCGGTACCACCGTCACGGTCAGTGCGCTGCCGCCCGACCAGGTGGTGTCGGCGAGCGGATCGGAAACCTCGCAGCTCAATCTGTTCCTGCACAAAGTCACGCTCAACACCGGCTGGTGCAACGAGGGCCTGCCATCGCGCGATACCGCCGGTCAGACCCGGCTCAGCAATCCGCCGCTGGCCTTGAATCTGCACTACCTGCTGAGCGCCTATTCCGGCGGCGACCTGCACGGCGACATCCTGCTCGGCTACGCGATGCAGCTGATGCACGAGACGCCGGTACTGACGCGCACCGCGATTCGCACCGCACTGGTTCCGTCGCCGGACGTTGGCCTCGACCTGCCACCCGCGCTGCGCGCGCTCGCCGACTCCGGGCTGGACCAGCAGATCGAACAGATCCGCATCACGCCGGAATACCTCAACACCGAAGAACTCTCCAAGCTGTGGACAGCGATGCAGAGCCGCTACCGGCCCAGCGCCGCGTACCAGGTATCGGTGGTGCTGATCCAGGCGACGCAGCCGGCGCGCTCGCCGCTGCCGGTGCTGTCGCGCGGCAAGGTCGATGCCGTCACTCATCGCGAAGCGGGCATCAAGGTGCAGCCGGATCTGCTGCCGCCGTATCCGTACATCGAATCCATAGCTCCCGACACCGCGCAAATCGCCGCGGAAATGGGCGACAGGCTGATCGTGTCCGGCCACAACCTCGATGGAAGCGCCGGGCAATACCGGCTGCTGCTGTCCAATGCAAAACTCGGCGTCGAACGCGAACTGGGGCCCGAGGCCGATCCCGCTTCAGCGTTGTCGGTACCGTTCGATCTAAACGATCCAAACAACATCCCGGCCGGTACCTACGCCGCCACACTGAAGCTGTTGAAGGTCGGCGAACTCCAGGCGCGTACCACCAATGCGGCGGCGCTCGTCGTCGCACCAAAAATAACCGGCGGCCTTGCTTCGCCGATCCACCTCGACGCCGCCGGCAATCTCACACTGACGCCGACCTGCACGCCGCCGGTTCGGCCCGAACAGCGCGTATCGCTGATACTCGGCGGGTACGAAGTCGTCGCGGACAGCTTCACTACCGCGACGACCACGCCGAGCTTCACGTTCGCGAAGTTGCCGGTGGGCGAGTATTGGGTGCGGCTGCGTGTGGACGGCATCGACAGCCTGCTGGTCAAACGCACGGTCGGCGAAGTGCCGAGCTTCATCGGCCCCAGAATCGAGGTGCAGGCGTGAACGCGCCTCAGCCGCTCGACTGGAGCGACGCCAACCAGCGCCTGCTCGCCGCCGAGTTCGCGCGGCTCAAACGCCAGCTCGCTGGTGATGACGCCGCGGATGCGCTTGCCGGACTGCAAGCGGCCCAAGCCGCGCTATCCGCGCCGGCGGCCATCGACACGCTGGCGCAGGCCTTCGGCCTCAGCGCGTTCGAGCGCGATCTGCTGCTGCTTTGCGCCGGCGTGGAAATGGACGCGGAACTCGCCGCGCTGTGCGCCTCCACAAAAACCAGCCCTCGCGGCGGCGCCAGCTTCGGCCTCGCGCTGGCCGTGCTAGCGGACCCGCACTGGAGCGCGCTCACGCCCGCGCGCCCGCTGCGCCGCTGGCGGCTGCTCGAACCCGCCGACGAAGCCAGCATCGCCGCCGCCCGGCTGCGCATCGACGAGCGCGTGCTGCACTATCTCGCCGGCATCAACTACCTCGATCCGCGCCTGCAGCCGCTGCTGCAGCCGCTGCCGCTCGCACAGTTGATGGCGCCGGCCCACCAGCGACTTTGCGCCAGCATCACCCAAGCACTCGCGGCACCGGCCGCTCGCTCGCCCATCCTGCAACTCAGCGGCGATGATCCGCATGCCCAGCAGGACATCGCCGCGCACATCGCCGCGCAATGGTCGCTGCAATTGCACGCGCTGAACACGGACGACATCCCCGCGAACCTGCTTGAGGCCGAAGCGCTGATCGTGCTGTGGGAACGCGAAGCCGCGCTGCTCGACAGCGCGCTGCTGATCGAATGCGGAGAAGCCGCGATCAGCGCCGCGGCGAGACGCTTCATCGAACGCGTCGGCGGCGTCGCATTCGTCGCCACACGCGAGCGACTGAAACTGCGCCGCTCGGATCTGCATTTCACCGTGAACAAGCCCGAGCGCCTCGACCAGAAGCAACTATGGACACAGGCGCTCGGCGCCGGCGCCGCGCGCCTCAACGGCACGCTGGACGGCGTCGCCGCGCAATTCCGCCTGAGTGCGCGGACCATCGCGCAGACCGCTGCGGAACTGCCGAACGACCATACGGCGGACATGGCGCCGGATGCGCTATGGCAAGCCTGCCGCAGCTCCGAACACACGCGGCTGAACGAACTCGCCCAGCGCATCGAACCCGCCGCCGGCTGGGACGACCTGGTGCTGCCCGAGCCGCAGAAAAACACGCTCAAGCAGATCGCCGCGCACGTCCGCCACCGTCTCACCGTCTACGAGCAATGGGGCTTCGCCGGCAAGGGCGCGCGCGGCCTCGGCATCAGCGTGCTGTTCGCCGGCGAAAGCGGCACCGGCAAGACCATGGCCGCCGAAGTGCTGGCCAAAGAGCTGCACCTCGATCTCTATCGCATCGATCTCGCCTCGGTGGTCAGCAAGTACATCGGCGAAACCGAAAAGAACCTGCGCCGCGTCTTCGACGCCGCCGAAGACAGCGGCGCCATCCTGCTGTTCGACGAGGCCGACGCTCTGTTCGGCAAGCGCAGCGAAGTGAAGGACAGCCACGACCGCTACGCCAACATCGAGGTGAGCTATCTACTGCAGCGCATGGAAGCCCACCGCGGCCTCTCGATCCTCACGACCAACCTCAAGACCGCGCTGGACACCGCATTCCAGCGGCGTCTGCGTTTCGTCGTGCAGTTCCCGTTCCCGGATGCACCGCAACGTGAAACCCTATGGCGCGGCATCTTCCCCGCCGCAACGCCGCTCGCCGCGCTCGACTACGCCAAACTCGCACGTCTCAGCGCTGCTGGCGGCAGCATCCGCAACATCGCGCTCAACGCCGCGTTCAATGCAGCGGAAGCGCACGAAGCCGTGAGCATGAAGCACCTGCTGCAGGCCACGCACGCCGAAGCGTCCAAGCGCGAGCGGCCCTTGTCCGACGCCGAAACCCGAGGCTGGGTATGAAGCGCGTGGTTCTGTACATCGACCGGCTGGTACTTAAGGGATTCGATCGCCGGGACCGGCATGCGCTCGCTGCCGGCCTGCAGCAGGAGCTGACGCGAATGTTTGCCGAGCCGGGCCTGATGCGGCAGCTGGTGGCGAAAGGCGACATTGGGGTGATCAAGACCGGCGCCGTGCGTATCGCCGCATCCGCATCGCCTGCGAAGGTCGGATCGCACCTGGCTGGCAGTATTACGCAAGGAGTCAAGGCATGACCGCCCGCAGATCGGCCAAGCCCGCGCCCCCGTCGAAGGCACCGTCGAACCTGCCGCATGCCAGCGTGCTACTGCGACCCAAGCTCAATATGGGTGCCCGCAAGGACGCTTTGGAGGTGGAAGCGGACCGGGTGGCCGATCGGTTTCTGTCCGGCTACGCGCCGTCGGATGTCGGCCGCGCTCCGACGAGCATTCAGCGCCATCGCGGGCTGCCCGCTGAAGGCTCCGGTGGAGTGCCCGATAGCGTCGATGGCGTCCTTGCGAATGCCGGTACACCGCTGGAGCCCGCGCCGCGGCAGGACGCGGCCGATGCGCTGTTCGGCAAGCGCAGCGAAGTGAGGGACAGCCACGACCGCTACGCGAACATCGAGGTCAGCTACCTGCTGCAACGCATGGGTATGAAGCAGATCACTGTAGCGAGCGATCGGGTAGTACTGCGGGGCATGCATATCAACCAGGCCAGCTTGGCGCTGGAGCTGCAAAGCGATCTCGCACGACAGCTAGCGCAGCGCTTACCCGGCGACGGTATCGGCAGTGCGTGCGAGATTCGAACGCTGAACATCCGCCGCGAGAGCAACGCGCCGGCGAAGGACCCACCGCATTTGATGGCGCAGGGCATAGCGGGAGCTCTCACGTCATGACGCATGCATCCCGGCAGTCGGTTGCTCCGGCGCTTTCGCCCAACTCGGAACATTCGAGCGCCGGCAACTCTCGCTGGGACAATCTGGAAAGAGAAGCTGATCGCGCTGCGGACCAGGCGCTGGCCGTGTCGGAAAGTGAAGTCGGGAGTGTCAGTCGCGTCCACCTCAGCCAGAACACTCTGGGTCCCGGCGACTATGAGCCTCTCTCGGAAAGTGTGCAGCGCACGTTGGTGACGCCCGGTGCGCCACTCGAACGCGGCTTGCGAATGGACATGGAGCGCAGGCTCGGACATGACTTCTCGCACGTGCGCGTGCATGCGGATTCAGCCGGGGCAGATTCCGCGCGCCAGATCGATGCACAGGCCTACACCGTAGGGAATCACATCGTCTTCGGCACCGGCCATTTCGCGCCGACGACACACTCCGGCAGACACCTGATCGCGCACGAGCTCGCACACGTCGTCCAGCAATCATCGAAAGGCGCGGCGGCGGGAAATGCTGGGGTGGTGCAGCGGAAGCCGCTTCGCGATCCTGTCGGCAACGAGAGTTCGCCGCCGCTGCTCGAAAGGCCTGACCCAGGTCCGATCGTCTTCGACCAGCCCTCGCAATCCCCGCCGGCGAACATATCTGTTCCGTACGCTGCACCCAAGCCCATGGCCGCGCAGCCGCCGATTAATGGAGGGCCGGTGCCGCAGGTGAACCCACTCGCGAGTCCCGCAGCCGCCGGGGAAGGCGCGTCCGCTACTGCTCCCGCGGTCAGCCCAGCAGAGACCGGTGAAAGCGAGATGCCACGGCTGACCGACCGGTTTACCGATCCGGTCGCAACGACTGGTGATTCCACGCCGCGTGAAGGAAACTTCGAAGCAGACAAAGTCGATCTTGCAGAGCTGTTTCGTGCGTTGGCGTTCGGTGCACGCGAGTCGCGCAAGACGGTCGAATCCTATGCCCGGGACGCGCGGGCGCACGTCGATCGGAGCGCGGATGCCGCGATCAAGAAGGCTGGCGATCACGCGAAGGACGCGGAAGACGCGATGATCGCCAAGGCCGGCACACGGCACAAGCAGGTGGATCAGCTGGTCGACGCCCATGAATCGCAGCTGGCCTGGCAGGTCAAGCAGTGCAAGGAACGCGCGGGCGAGTATGCGGCGAACGCGAAGCAGGCCTACACCGACGGATTCGATCTCTACCGCGGCGAGTTGGCCGGGGTTTTCAACGTGTGGGGAAGGAGGTTCGAAAAACTCGACAAGGACGAGGGCACACGAATCAAGGAGACCATGACCGGATTCAGATCGACAGCGCTCGACTACGCAGGCAATTACGACATCATCTATATCCGGTCGAATACCAGCCAGAGCGCCGGGCGCGCCGAAGTTCAGCGCGATGCGGCCACCGAAGTCGCGATGGACTTCATCGAAAACGCGAACAAGGTCGAGCCACCGATCACCACCTCACTTTCGGAAATCACGTCGAATCTGATCCGCCAGGTGTGGAAGCAGCGCGACGACGCATTGGAAAAATACAAGGAAGGCCTGCAACCCGTACTCAAGGGTGTCGACGATCAGCTCGCCGCGGCGCGGGTCGATATCGACGTGAAGCGTATGAAGGTGGGCGTCAAGCTCACGAAGGTCAGGGCGGCGTTGCACGCACGCCTGGACTTGCTCGAGCACGATGCCACGAAGCGCAACGCTGAGTTCGAATCGCAGGTCAAATCCGAAATCGACAAGGCCCGCTCCGGTGCGGACAAGCGGATCCTGCGCGCGGCGCCCACGGCGATGAAACCCATCGGCGACGTCGTGAACGATGCAGTTGGTTTGCTCGCGAGCCGGAAGGAAGAGCTCGATCCAGCGGCTGCGAGGCAGTTCGTCGGCGAAGTGGTGCAGTTTTCGGTCGACGCCGCCGAGGGCACTCGCGCGATATTCGCCGGCGCGCGCAACACGGGGGTCAGTTCCCTCGCGTCGGCTGGCCCGCTCGCCAAGCTGCGCTTCGCGCAGAGATTTGCCAGCTTTCGACAGCAGCTTAACGAGGAAGGCGCGCAGAAAGAATTCGAGATGATCGAGTTCAGCGGCAACGCGGACGACTTTCTCGCAGCGACGCTGACCGATCTCGACGGGAGCTATCACGAGGGCATAGTCCGCGCGGCGGCAGCGCTCACCAAGATCGTGGTCGATACGCGTGACACGATCTATGACCCGTTGGAGCAGGCTCGCAAGGACGTCATCACGTCGGTCAACCAGGGACTGGGCCAGATATCGGACGAAAAGTGGAAGCTGCTAAAGGAAATTCCCAAGGCCGCGCGCCATGCCGCCTGGGTGTACGACCACCCGGTCAGGGACCGCATTGTCCGCGGCGCCGATATCTTTCTTGGGGTCCTTGCCGCCGTGCTTGTGTTCGCAGCCCTGGTTGTCGCGCTGCCATTCATCCTCGGAGCAGAGGCCGCGCTGGTCGTTGTTTGTCTCATCGCTTTCGTTAGCGGCTTCGCGATGGGCTACTACGGTGTGCAGGCGTACAAGGAACGCCGTAAGGCCGGTGACAGCGCGGCTTCTGCATTTTTCGGAGCGGTCGCGGACGTCACCGGGTTGACTGACTTTCGCCGTTCATTCACTGACCAGAAGATGCCGGACTTCGAGCGGGGATTCGCCATCGGCAATTTCTTTATTGCGCTCTTTGGCGCGAAGGAAGGTGTGGGCCGCTTTTACAAGTCGGCGAAGCTGCGCTTCCCGAAGTTGTTCACGAATCCTTTCCGGCCCAAACTGCCGCCGATTCCGCTCGAGCCCCCGGTCGCGGCAGTCGGAGGCATGGCAGTAGATCTGCCGAAGCCCGGCCTGCCCGATAATCTGAACATCCCGCATGAGGGTGTCCCCGGCGCGGAGGCGACCGACAGACCGCCCGCGCCGCCGTCCGATGCCCCAGGCTTCAAACCGCCGCATGAAGAAATTCCCGGCCCGGACACGTCCGCGAGGTTTCCCGAGCCAGCGCCGGATGGCCCCGCCTTCCCGCAGGCAGACGAGCAATTGCCCCAGTCAGACACCTCGACGAAGGCACCCGAACCGCAGCCGAAACAGCAGCCCACACCCGACACATCCGGTGAAGCGCCCGCGCCCAAGCCGGGGCGGGTGGGCTTCGAACTACCGTACGAAAAAGTGTCTCCCGCTAAAGCACGGGGGGCAACCGGCACCCCGGACACGAATGTAGATAGTCCGCGGCTTCATCATCGCAATAAGCCAACCGCCCCCGAGACCACACCACCGGCGCCCAAAGGGCCGATCGGCTTCAGGCCACCGGAAAAATCTCCGCCCGCGGCAACTCCCCGGCCGGAGACGCCGGGACCGGCCGGAGAGGCTTCGCCTCCAGCCGGGGGCGTCTCGCAGATGCCACCGGCACGCGAGATCCCGGGCGCAGGTCCTCGTGCCGGAAATGCGCAGGCTCCGGCCACTCGCCCTGCGACAACGATGAGTTCCACGCGTGCAATGCCGCATCCCGAAGCCGGTGCGCACGGCGGCCCGGCACCGACGAAAGGAACCGCGGTATCGAACGTCGAGCCGGAAGGGGCCGGCGCTGCTGCCCGGCAGGACGTGGGGCCCGCGCAGTTCGATGCCGAACTCGCCGACGAACTCGCCGTGCGTGAGGCGCGCAGCCGCCGAATCGCCGCCGAGGACACCGCCGCCAAGGTGCACCGGGAGGTCGCGGAAATCGAGCAGATCAACAAGGAACTGGGTCCGCGGCCCGAGCGTGATCACATTCACGACGAACTGCAGAAGCACAAGGCTGCGCTCGAGGAGGCAAAAAAAGAAGTGGCCGACGCAAAGCGCGCGGAGATCGAGGCCGAAGCCGCGGAACGCATCGGCCTCAAGCGCCGGCGGGATCTGGATCCCGCGGCAGCGAAACACGATACGGAGCTCCGCCAGCACGCGGAGGAGGAATACGGGCGGCGCATGGAGCGGGTCGGCGAGCTCGACGAATTCATGAAAGAAAATGAACCCGCCGTTGCCGCTGCCAAGGACGAGGTTGCCCGGAAGCAGAAGGCTTTTGACAAGGCGGAACCGGGAGAAGCCTGGGATCCGAATACCAAGTCGAAGTTCAACGTCAGGGAGAGGGCCCGAAATCAGCTGAACCAGGCCGAGCATGATCTGGCACGCGCCGAAGGTCGCAACTCCGACGCGCTCAAGGCGAAGGAGAAGCAGCTCGAACGCATGCAGGACCTCGATCGGGCCATCAGTCCCGACGACTACCCGGATCTCACCGCCGACAAGGGCGTCTATGGCGAGAAGAGGGGTCGCGCTGACTTGAACGAAAAGGGATACAAGTTCAAGGGCTCGTCCAAGGAGCCGGCGCTGGGTAAACCCAAGGATCAGGGACTCGACGGCGTATTCGAGAACGAAACTCCACCGCCCGATGAACCCAAGCACGTCGTCGCCGAGATGAAGTACGACACGTCGGAGCCCACGCCGGGGCAGAAGAAGACGGAGTGGGTGGACGACAACCTCGAGACCACCGTCGGTCCCGACCACGCCAACAAGATGCGGCGCGAGGGATACGAATACTGGGTGGTCAAGTACGACCCGGTCACCGGCAGGGTCCGTCCCCCGAAAAAGATGTGGGCGTGGGAACCGAACGGAAAAATCGGCCCCGGCAAACGCGTGCTCGGCGACGCCCACCCGATTTCACCGGACTGAACCAGTGGGTCACTCATGAGTACATTCCCAAACTCCCCGCGCATCCTCAAAGCCGGCCTCGCTTTGATCGATCCGGGCTCCGGCCGCGTCCAGCGCATGATCTCGCTGCAGTACAACCCCGACTCGCTATCGCGCTCGCTGCAGGTTCAAGGCGAGGGTGCGGAGGGCGGACAACGCGCCGAACCGCTGCGTTTGAAGGGTCCGGCGATCGAAACGATCAAGCTGGAGGCGGAGATCGACGCTACCGACCAGCTCGAGTTTCCGGATCAGAATCCGGACGCGGTGCAGTTCGGCATCCAGCCGCAGCTTGCGGCGTTGGAATCGCTGGTGAATCCGACCAGCGGCCAGTTACTGATGAACAACGCGCAGATCATGAACGGCACGCTGGAGATTGCGCCGATGGAAGCGCCACTGGCCTTGTTCGTGTGGGGCCGCAGTCGCGTGGTGCCGGTGCGGGTCACGGAATTCAGCATCACCGAAGAAGCTTTCGATACGTCGCTGAATCCGATTCGCGCCAAGCTGAGCCTTGGGCTGCGCGTGCTGACGGTTGAGGATTTTCCGCTGGGGCATCGCGGCGCCGGCTTGTTTTTGAGCGGGCTGCAAGCCACCGAACAACTGGCGATTAAAGCGGTGGGCGGTGTGCTGTCCGCTCTCGGCATCTGAGGGTTTTCGATGAGCGACGCGATCCAGGCTTTTCTGCAGGCCAGCGGCTTGCAGGCGCAGAAATTTCCGGCCAACAGCCGCTATGCGAATGTCGGCACCACGCAGATGAGCAAGGCGGACGGCACGCTGCTGTCATATCTGCAGCGCCGCTTCATTCCCCAGCCGGAGCGCTACGCGCTGCTGCACGAGCATGTGGTGGTCAGTGGCGACCGGCTGGACAACCTGGCCGCGCGTTACTTCGGCGATCCCGAGTTGTACTGGCGCATCTGCGACGCCAATCGGGCGATGAGTCCGGATGACTTGACCGAGGCCATCGGCCGGCATCTGCGCATCACGCTGCAGGCCGGCGTTCCGGGAGTGGGCGATGCTTAAGGGCATCCATCTGACGCTGATGATGGGGCCGGCGGTGCTGGTTCCGGCTCCGTCTCTGGTGATGGACGCGCTCGACAGCGTCGAGGTCACGACGGCGTCGGGTTCCGCCAGCGGCTTTCAGCTCAGCTTTCAGTTCAACAGCAGGTCGGCGCTGAATCAGATTCTGCTGATCGCGGGCGTGCAGGCGGCCAGTGCTTATACGCCGCCGTTGCGGGTGCTGATGTTCGTCACCATGAACGGCACGGCGCAACCGCTGTTCGATGGCGTGATGACTCATATCGCGGTGCAGCCCGGCGCGAATGGAAGCTCGGGGACATTGTCGATGACCGGCGAAGATCTGACGCGGATGATGGACAACTATGACTGGAGCGGCCTGCCGTATGCGGCGATGTCGATCGAGGCGCGCGTCGCGCTGATCTGCGCCAAGTACGCATCGTTCGGCATCGTGCCGCTGCCGGTGTCGGCGATCTATCCGGATACGCCGATTCCAGCCGAGAAGATTCCCGCGCACAACGGCACCGATCTGGAGTACCTGCAGGAGCTAGCCCATCTTTGCGGCTACGTGTTCTACATCGAGCCCGGCCCTGCGCCCGGCACCAGCGTCGCCTACTTTGGGCCCGAGATCAAAGTCGGTGTGCCGCAGCCGGCACTCAACGTCGACATGGATGCGTATACCAATGTCGAGTCGCTGAGTTTCAACTTCGATTCCACCCGGGGCGTGCTGCCGATCGTCTATGTGCAGTTGCCGGTGGCGCATGTGCCTGCATTGCCGATCCCGATTCCGGCCTCGAATCCGCTGCAGCCGCCGCTCGGCCTGCTGCCGTCGCCGCTCACGCGAGTCTCGCTGCTCAAGGACACGGCCAAGCTGAAACCTCTGGAGGCTCTCAAGCGCGGCGTCGCCGAAGCGGCGCGCTCGCAGGACGCCGTTAGTGCCAATGGCGAGCTTGATGTGCTGCGTTACGGACGCATGCTCAAGGCGCGCCAGCTGGTCGGTGTGCGCGGAGCCGGCCTCGCTTACGACGGCCTCTATTACGTGCAGAGCGTGAAGAGCACACTCAAGCGCGGGCAGTTCAAGCAGAGCTTCCAACTCAGCCGCAACGGCCTGATCTCGATTACACCGAGGGTGCCGGCATGAGCAGAGCCGGCGCCAGGTTCCACGGCAAATATCGCGGCACGGTGGCGGATAACCTCGACCCGCTTCAACAGGGCCGCCTGCGGCTTAAAGTGCCCAATGTGCTCGGCAAGGAGACCTCGACCTGGGCCTTGCCCTGTGTGCCGATCGCGGGAGCGCCCGGCTCGGCCAGTGGTCTGTTCGCTTTGCCGGATCTCGAGGCCCGCGTATGGGTCGAATTCGAGGACGGCGAAATGGATCACCCGATCTGGGTCGGGTGCTTCTGGGACGAGAATCAGGTGACGCCGATGACGCTGGCAACGCCGAGTCCGGTCACCGCCATCACGTTCCAGACCCGGCAGCACAACGGCCTGACGATCAGCGACGCGCCCGGCGCCGGCGGCGGCATCGTCATCGAAAGCGCCGGCGGCGCGACGCTGATTGTCAACGACAGCGGCATCACCATCGACAACGGAGCCGGCGCGACGATCAAGCTGCAGGGCGGCACCGTCAGCATCAACGGCGACGCGCTGGAGGTGACCTAGCCATGGCGGGCCATGTTCTACACGTCGGCGCTGTTGTCGAGTGCTCGCATGTTCCCGGTCTGGCGACGCCGAATATGTCGATTGCCCGCGTCACCGTCAGCGGCCAGGCCGTGGTGGTGGTTGCCATGCCGTATGCGGTCGCCGGCTGTCCTTTGTCGAGTCCCTGCGTTAGCGGGCAGTGGACCAGCGGCGCACAGCAGGTTCGCGTGATGGGCCAGCCGCTCGCGATCGATACCGGCGCATCGGCCTGCGTGCCGACGTCAACGCCGATGGTACCGCGGCGCGTGCAGCACCGCGTGACGGCGAATTGAGCCAGCAAGGGAGCGCGCGATGAATCTCGCTTATGCCTATCAGTTCGACCACAGCGGCCGCACCGCGGAAGCGCCTGACGAGCGTCATGTGCGCGACCTGATCGAGCAAGTGCTGTTCACCGCGCCCGGCGAGCGGGTGATGCGCCCGGATTTCGGCAGTGGCGTGGCGCAGCTGGTGTTCGCGCCGAACTCGGTCGAGCTGGCCGGCGCCACACAGATGCTGGTGCAGGGCGCGCTGCAGCAGTGGCTCGGCGATCTGATAGCGCTGCAGGGGGTCAGCGTCGATACCGACGACGCAAGCTTGATCGTCACCGTGCGCTACAGCCTGCGCGGCAGCGACCAGAGCCAGGTGCAAACCTTCACGCGCGCGCTCGGAGACGGCTCATGATCTATCGCTGCTGCGATGCGCTGCGCCGCAATCTGGTCGCCGCGCACCCGACGCTCAACGGCATCGACTATCTGGAAGTCATCGACCGCGAGTTGCCGGAGTTCGACGCGCTGCGCCAGCGCACGCTGCTGGTGCATTGCCTGAAGCCCTTGCCGGCGGCGTTCTCGGCCGGCAATGTCGAGCTGCTCGGCGGCGAGCGCGTCAGGAACATCGAAGTGCAATGGGCCTCGCCGGCGTCGCCGCTTCCCGCGCAGCTGAGCGCCAGCGGCGAGGCGGCGACGCGCGCGCTCGTGCAGGCGCTGCCCGACGCGGCTAGCACGCTGCTGGTACGCACCGCGCTGGCCGGCGACTTCTCGGTCTACACGCTGCGCCTGGTCAACTCGCCGCTGGACGACGATCCACCGGCCGACTTCGACCCGCGGATGCGCGAGATCGATTTCTCGTTCAAGGTCGAGTGCCCGTCCGACTTTGACTGCGCGCCGCAGAGCCTGTGTCCGCCGGCGGATGCGGACGCGCCCGACATCGACTACCTGGCGAAGGATTATTCGAGCTTCCGCCGTCTGATTCTCGACCGCATGGCGCAGCTGGTGCCGCAGTGGCAGCAGAGCAGCGTGGCCGATACCGGCATCGCCGTCGCCGAGTTGCTCGCCTATGCCGCGGACCAGCTCAGCTATCAGCAGGACGCGATCGCCACCGAAGCCTATCTCGGCACCGCGCGCCGCCGCGTGTCGCTGCGCCGCCATGCGCTGCTGGTGGACTATCCGATGCACGACGGCTGCAACGCGCGCGCCTGGCTGCAGCTGCAGGTCGAAGCCGCCAGTGCGTTGCTGCCGCTCGCCGGCACGCAGTTCCTGACGCGGCTGCCGGGCTTCGACACCGGCATCGCCGTCGACTCGCCGCAGTTCGACGCGGCGATGCAGCTCGCGCCGCAGGTTTTTGAGCCGCTGCTGGATTCGCGTTTTGCTCCGGACTATCGGCAGCCGCTGTATGCCGCACACAACCGGATGTCGTTCTACACCTGGAGCGACCAGCGCTGCTGTATGCCGCAGGGCGCGACGCAGGCGACGCTCAAGGGCGCTTATCCCGACCTGAAGGCCGGCGACGCGCTGCTGTTCGAGGAACTCGTCGGCCCCAACACCGGCAAGGCCGGCGACGCCGATCCGGCGCACCGTCATGTCGTGAAGCTGACGCGGGTGTTGCCGACCGCGCCGGCAACGCTGAGCGATCCGCTGACCGGCGAGCCGATCACCGAGATCGAGTGGGCGCTGGCCGACGCGCTGCCGTTTGCGCTGTGCATCTCCGGCGTCACCGACGCGGAGCATGGTGCGCAGCATCTCGACGACATCAGCGTCGCGCGCGGCAATCTGCTGCTGGTCGATCACGGCCGCACGATCAACCGCGAGGCGCTCGGCACGGTGCCGCAGCCGACGCTGTACGCAATCCCCGACTGCAGTGCCGATCGCTGCGATCCGCCGGCGCGGATCGCAATTCCGCCGCGCTATCGCCCGCAGCTCGCGTACGCACCGCTGACCCAGGCTGCGAACCCGCTCGGCGCCGCGGCCGGTCCGTTCGCGTCGGCGGCGCAGGTCTTCGACTGGAGCATGGATCAGGTGCTGCCGCAGATCGCGCTCGACAGCGTGCTGGGCACGCGCAATACGCGCTGGCAGGCGCAGCGCCATCTGCTCAACAGTGCCGGCGACGCCAGCGAGTTTGTCGTCGAGATCGACGACGACGGCGCGGCCGCGCTGCGTTTCGGCGACGACGAGCACGGCGAGCGCCCGGACAGCGGCACTGCGTTCACCGCGGCTTACCGCATCGGCAACGGCGCCGCCGGCAATGTCGGCGCCGACCGCATCGTCCACGTCGTCGCGCAGCCCGGCGATCTGGCGCAGCTGTTGTCGGTGCGCAATCCGCTGGCCGCCGCCGGCGGTGTCGATCCGGAATCCGCCGACAGCGTGCGCCGCAATGCGCCGCAGGCATTCCGCACGCAGCAGCGCGCCGTCACCACCGACGACTACGCCGCCGTCACCGAGCGCAACGTGCAGGTGCAGCGCGCCGCGGCGACGCTGCGCTGGACCGGCAGCTGGCACACGGTGTTCATCACCGTCGATCCGCTGGCCGGCGTCGACAGCGCGGCGCTGAAGAACCAGCTGCTGCCCTTTGTCGACCGCTACCGCATGGCCGGCCACGACCTGGAATTCAACGATCCACGCTACGTGCCCTTGGAAGTCGGCCTGCATGTCTGCGTCAAGGACGACTACTTCCGCAGCGACGTCAAGCAGAGCCTGCTGCAGTTCCTCGGCAATCGCCGGCTCGCCGATGGCCGCCTGGGTCTGTTTCATCCGGACAACTTCACGTTCGGCCAGACCGTGTACCTGAGCCCGCTGTACGCCGCGGCGCATCAGGTGCCCGGCGTCGCCTCGGCGCAGGTGACGAAGTTTCAGCGCCAGGGGACTGGCGATCCGAGCTATCTGTTGAACGGCGAGCTGCCGCTCAACCGGCTCGAAATCGCCAGGCTCGACAACGACCCGAACTTCCCCGAGCGCGGCGTGCTGCGGCTCGATATTCATGGGGGCAAGTGACATGGACAGCGCAAGCGAGGACTGCGGCTGCTGCGCCGGCACCGCGATCGACACGCCGGCGGCGAAGTTCAACGCGCCCGGCCTGCCGGCGGTTTCGTATCGCGTCGGCCGCTACTCCGAGTTCAAGACCACACTGCAGGCGCGGCTGTCGAGCACCGACTACCCGGCGCTCGCCGCGCTGACCACGCGCAGCAACGACGACTGGACGATCGCGCTCGGCGACGCTTTCGCCTGCATGGCCGACGTGCTGACGTTCTATCAGGAGCGCATCGCCAACGAGTCCTGGCTGCGCACCGCCACCGAGCGCCGCTCGGTGCTCGAACTGGCGAGGCTGATCGGCTACCGGCTCGCGCCGGGCGTCGCCTCCAGCACCGCGCTGGCGTTCACGCTGGAAAGCGCGCCCGGCCAGCGCGCGCTGGCCGCGCAGCCGGTGACGATTCCGGCCGGCACGCGCGTGCAGAGCGTGCCCGACCCCGAGCAGAGCCCGCAGACTTTCGAGACCGTGGCCGCGATCACCGCGCGTGTCGAGTGGAATGCGATGGCGGTGCAGCGCTCCGCCGCGCAGTCGATCGGGCTCGGGCTCACCGAGCTGTTCATCGCCGGCACCGGCAACTCGATCCAGCCGGGCGACGCGATTCTGATCGTCGGCCGCGAGCGGCTCGACGACATCGGTAGCGAGCGCTGGGATCTGCGCTGGATCGATGCGGTGGCGATCGACACCGCGCGCGGCATTACGCGCCTGGCCTGGTCGAAAGGGCTGGGGAAATCCTGGAGCGAGCCGTCGGCGCAAGGCGTGTCGGTGCATGTGTTCCGGCAGCGTGCGGCACTGTTCGGCAGCACGGCCCCGGCACCGGCGCTGCTCAGCAATGTTCCGGCCGGCCAGGTCGATCAGAACGGCGACTGGGACAATGTCAGCGTCGATCCCAAAAACCAGCAGATCGATCTCGACGCGAGCTATCCAAGAATCGTGACCGGCAGCTGGGTCGCGCTGGCCGGCGGCAGCGGCGCCACCGCGCCGGCCGGCTATGTCGAGCTGTATCGGGTCAACAGCGCCGTCCAGACTTCACGCGCCGCTTATGCGATGAGCGGCAGGTTCACGCGGATCGTCGTCGACAGCGATGAGCATCTGGCCCAGTTCGGCTTTCGCGAAACCGTCGTGCTCGCCCAGAACGAGGCGCTGAGGCTGGCATCGCGGCCGCTGCTGTATCCGGTCTACGGCAGCTGCCTGGCGCTCGCGGAACGCGAGCCGGAGTTGCAGCCCGGCCAGCTGATCGCGCTCAGCGGCAAGCGCCAGCGCATCGCGATACCGGCCGATACCACCGGCATCACTTTTCCAGGCGACGCCAGCCGCAGCGCGCGTGCCGGTGACTCGTTCGTGATGCTCGCGGCGCCGGAAGTGCAGATCGCCGCGGACCAGTGGCAGGCGCTCGATCCCGATGCGCTCGATGCCGCGCCGGCACCTGGCGGCAGCTGGCGCTGGACGCTCGCCGATCACGACGGTGCCAACGTGACGATCGTCGCGCCGGCCGGCAGCCTGCTGCTGCAGGCGGCGCTGGACGACGATGACACGGTGTCGGAATCCGCCGCTATCGCCAACGGCGCCGATGGCGTCGTCAGCGATCGCGAGACCACGACGCTGACGTTGTCGGCACCGCTGACGAACTGCTACGAGCGCGCCAGCGTAGCGGTCAACGCCAATGTTGCGCCGGCGACGCATGGCGAAACCGTGTCCGAGATCGGCGGCAGCGGCGACGCCGCACAGGCCAGCCAGAGCTTCACGCTCAAGCAGCCGCCGCTGACCTACGTCGCCAGCGGCAGCGATCCCAGCGGCGCGGTGTCCACGCTGCAGGTGCGCGTCAACAATCTGCTGTGGAGCGAGCGCGCGACGCTGTACGGCAGCGGCGCCAAGGACCGCGTCTACGCGCTGCGCCAGGACGACGCCGGCAAGACCACGCTCGACTTCGGCGACGGCAGCGAGGGCGCGCGCCTGCCGAGCGCGCAGAACAATCTGCGCTTCAGTTATCGCAAGGGCCTCGGCGCGGCCGGCAATTTGCGCAGCGGCCAGATCAGCACGCTGCTGACGCGGCCGCTGGGCGTGAAGGCGGCGACCAATCCGGCGCCGGCCAGCGGCGGCCAGGACGCGGAGACACGGGACCGCGCGCGCCGCAACGCGCCGCTGCGCGTGCTGACGCTGGACCGCGCCGTTTCCGCACAGGATTACGCCGATTTTGCGCGCGCCTTCGCCGGCATCGCCAAGGCGCACGCGCTGTGGATCGACAACGGCCGCGCACGCGGCGTCTACGTCACCGTCGCCGGCACCGATGGCAGCACGCTCGCCGACAACGGCGCGACGCACAACAGCCTGGTCGCCGCGCTGCGCCGCTACGGCGACCCGCTGCTGCCGCTGTGCGTGCAGAGCTACGGCCGGGCGAGCTTCGCGCTGCAGGCGACCGTCAAGATCGCCGACGCCGCCGATCCCGATCTGACGCTGGCCGCGGTCGCAACGGCTTTGCGCGCCGCCTACGCTTTCGATGCGCGCGACTTCGGCCAGCCGGTGACGATCGACGAAGCCTATGCGGTGATCCAGAACGTCAGCGGCGTGGTCGCGGCGGATATCCGGCAGATCTATCGCAGCGACGCTGGTTCGATCGATCCACAGCCGCGGCCCCGATTGATCGCGGCGCTGCCGGCGGTGCACAGCGACGGCAGCGTCAACGCGGCCGAACTGCTGACGCTCGATGTCGCGGCGCTGTCGCTGGGGATCATGGCATGAGCATCGACGCGCAAAGCCTGTTCAAGCTGTTGCCGGCGATTCTGCGCATCCGCGATCAGGCGCAGGCCGTGGTCACGCCCGGCTGGCTGCTCGCGGACGATCGCGACGCCTACGTCGAACTGCGGACGCTGATCGACGCCGGCATTCCGCTGACGCCGCTGCAACAGCAGCAGGCCGATCGTCTGCAGAATGCCGCGCTGGCCGGCCCTCTGGCTTCGCTGCTGGCAGTGTTCGCCGAACAGCTCGGCGTGTTGCAGGAGGATCTCGCCCAGCTCTACGACGACCAGTTCATCGAGACCTGCGCGGACTGGGCCGCGCCCTACATCGGCGACCTGATCGGCTACCGCATGCTGCACGGGGTGACGCCGAAGATCGCCAGCCCGCGTGCCGAAGTCGCGCACACCATCGCCTACCGCCGCCGCAAGGGCACCGTGATCGTGCTGGAGCAGCTGGCGCGCGACGTCACCGGCTGGAACGCGACCGCGGTGGAGTTCTTCCAGAAGCTGGTGATGACGCAGTACATGAACCACCGGCGGCCGCAGTGCCTGGCCGCGCCGGATCTGCGCCAGTGGCAGCCGCTGGAACGGCTCGGCACCGCGTTCGACAGCGTCATGCACACGGTCGACGTGCGCCGCATCGGCAGCCGGCGCGGCCGCTACAACATTCCCAATGTCGGCCTGTTTCTGTGGCGCCTCGACGCCTGGCCGCTGACGGCGTCGCCGGCGGTCGCGGTCGACGAGCGCCGCTGGCGCTTCCATCCGCTGGGCATCGACCAGCCGCTGTACACGCATCCGCAGACGCTGGCCGATTTCGCGCAGTTGTCGACGCCGCTCAACGTGCCGCTGCCGATCAGCCGGCGCGTGCTGGCCGCATCGCTGGCCGACTATTACTCCAGCGCCGACGCCGAGCCGAAAAGCCTGTGTCTGTACGAGAATTCCGGCGGCAGCTTCCAGGCGGTCGATCCGGCCAAAGTGCGTGTCTGCAATCTTGACGATCTCGGCGGCAGCTGGGCGCATCTGCCGAGCGACGATCACTACGTCGTCGACCCGCTGCTCGGCCGCATCGCGCTGCCGCCGGGCTTGCCGGCCGGCACACAGCTGCGCGTCGACTTTCACTACGGCTTCAGCGGTGCGCTCGGCGGCGGCGAATACGAGCGCGTGGCCGCTGATGCGCAGCCGCCGCCGCACTTGGCGAGGGTGCCGCAGGATTACGCGACGATCCAGGCCGCGTTGAACGCGCTCGGCGCCGATGGCGGCGTGGTCGAGATCGGCGACAGCGGCCGTTACGCAGAGACTCTGGCGATCAACGCGCCGGCGCAGAAACAGGTCGAACTGCGCGCCGCCAACGGCTGCCGGCCGACGCTGGTACTCAGCGGCGAGCTGGCCTTGAGCGGCGGCGATGACGCCGGGATTCGGCTCGACGGCCTGCTGATCACCGGCGCGCCTCTACATGTCGCCGACACCGCCGGCAACCGGCTCGCGCGGCTGGTTCTGGCACATTGCACGCTGGTGCCGGGCCTCGCGTTGAACGCCGACAGTTCGCCGCAGCAACCCGGCGCGGTGAGCCTGATCGTCGAGATCGACAGCCTCGCGCTGACGCTGGAGCGGACCATCAGCGGCGCGCTGCGCGTCGCTGCGCAAGCCACCGTGGCGGCGACCGACAGCATCATCGACGCCACTGCGGCGAGCAGCATCGCCTACGCCGCAGTCGACGGCAGCGGCGCTGGCGGCGCGCTGCAGCTCAAGGGCTGCACCGTGGTCGGCAAGCTCAATGCACTGAAGCTGCCGCTGGTGTCGAACTCGATCCTGCTCGCAAGCCTTGCCGCGGCGGACACCTGGGGCGCGCCGGTGATTGCACAGCGGCGTCAGGAAGGCTGCGTGCGCTTCAGCTATCTGCCGGACACCGCGCGCGTGCCGCGCCGCTATCGCTGCCTGCCGGAATCGGCGGCATCGCCGGAGCTGGCGGTGCCGCGCTTCACCTCGCTGCGCTATGGCTTCGCGGCTTATGCGCAGCTCGCGGTCTCGTCCGGCGCGCAGTTGCTGAGCGGCGCCGACAACGAGGGCCAGCCGGGCGCATTCAACTTCCTATTCCAGCCGCAGCGCGAAACCAATCTGCGCATGCGGCTCGACGAGTATCTGCGCGTCGGCCTTCAAGCCGGAATTCTCTATGAAAGCTGAGAGGAGCACGACATGAGCGGTGACTACAGCCGGTACGTCTACGAGCCCGCGCGCGACTATGGCGGCGTGCTGCTGCAACAGGGGCGGCCGCTGACCGACTGGGACTGGAACGATCTGGTCGCACAGATCAACCGCCGCGACCAGGCGACGCGCTACGACACCTTTGGCGGCGCGGCCGTCGTGCCGCTGACGACGCCGGACGGCTTCAAGCTCGCCGTCAACGGCGCGCAATTGACCATCGGCCGCGGCCGTATCTATGTCGACGGCCTGCTCGCGGAGAATCACGGTCTGCCGGCGTCGGCCTGGGACGCGGCGCTGGCCGAGCTGTATGGTACTCAGCCGATTCCGTACGACCAGCAGCCCTATCTGCCGAATCCGCTGGCTCTGCCCACGTCGGGCGGGCCGCACCTGGTCTACGTCGATGTCTGGCAGCGCGAGCTGACGCAGTTCGAGGCGCCGGATCTGGTCGACAAGGCGCTGGGCGTGGATACCACGACGCGCCTGCAGACCGTGTGGCAGGTCAAGGTGCTCGCCAACGAGCGCAATGTGAGCCTCGCCTGCGACACCGATGCGGATGACATTCCGGGCTGGTCGGCTTTGACTGCGCCCTCAGTCGGCCGGCTGAGCACCGCCACCGCGACTTACGGCAGCGACAATCCCTGCCTGATTCCGCCCACCGGTGGCTACACCGGCCTGGAGAACCAGCTGTACCGCGTCGAGATTCACGACGGCGGCGAGCCGGGCAAGGCGACGTTCAAATGGTCGCGCGACAACGCCTCGGTGGAGACGCGCGTCACGCGCTTCGTCGATGCCGGCACGCTGCTCGTCGAAAGCGTCGGCAAGGACGGCGTGCTGCGCTTCAGCGACGGCGACTGGATCGAGATCGTCGACGACTGGCTTGAGCTCAACAATCTCCCCGGCGAGCTGCACCGCGTCGCCGTTGGCGGCGGCGTCGACGATGCGACGCGCACGATCACGCTGGAGAAGCCGGTCAGCGCCGGACTGTTCCCGGTCGACGCGCAGGGCAGGCCTGCCGCGGAGCGGCATACGCGCATCCGGCGCTGGGATCAGAAAAGCCAGGTGCTGCGTACCGATACCGCGCAGCCCAGCCTGTATTTCGACCTGGGCAGTGCCGCCAGCAGCGGCGCGATTCCGGTGCCGGCCGACGGTACGGTCACGCTTGCGCTGGAAAGCGGCATCGTCGTCAGCTTCGATCTTTTCTCTGCCGGCGGCGCGTTCAAATCCGGCGACTGGTGGGTGTTTGCAGCGCGCAGCACCGACGCTTCCGTCGAGCTGCTCGACCATGCGCCGCCGCGCGGCATCCACCATCACTACGCGAAGCTCGGCCTGTATACGCCGGGCAGCCAGCCCACCGATTGCCGCCAGTTCTGGCCGCCGTCGTTCGGCCATGAGAACTGCGGCTGCACGATCTGCGTGAGCCCGCAGGCACACGCGCAGGGCGCGCCTTCGCTGCAGCAGGCGATCGACACGGTGGTCGCGCGTGGTGGCGGCACGGTATGCCTGGAGGCCGGTGACTACGCGCTGCGAGCGCCGCTGCGCATCGAGGGCGCTGCGACGCTGACGCTGCGTGGACAGGGCCTGGCCACCCGCCTACTGACCGAAGCAGCTGCGATCACGATCGGCAAAAGCGCCGATTTGACGCTGGAACGATTCAGTATCGTTTACCGGGCATCCGAGGCGGCCGGTTTCGCCTCGATCGTCGCAGACAGCGTGCAGGGTCTGCGCCTGCGGCAACTCGCGATCGGGCCCGCGGAAAAAGCGGCCGGCGTCGCGGTCGCACTGATCGGCCAGCTGGCACGCGTGCAGGTCAGTGACAATCTGATCAATGCGGCATTCGGGCTTTATTCCAGCGTCAACGCCAGCAGCCCGGCCAGGAGCGGCAGCATCGCGATCGACGGCCTCCACGTCGACGGCAATGTGTTCCAGTGCGCTCGGGGCGCGATTGATCTGCTGCTCGACGCCAAGTCCGGCCCGCCGGTATGCATCCGCGGCAATCGCATTGCCAGCAGCGGGCATGGCATCGCCTTGACCGGCAATGGCCTCATCAACGCAAGCGCCGAGATCGCGGGCAATCGCATCGAGACCATCGGCAATGGCATCGCGGCGAACGTCTTCGGCCTGCGCGTGCTCGACAACGATATCCGCCATGTCGGCTCGGCAGCCGAGAGCACCGCTTGCGGCATCCTGATCCCGCAAACGGCGCAGAACGCAAAGCTGGCGGCCGGCGATTGTCATCTGATCGGCAACCGCATCGCCGGCTTCGGCGGCGCGGCGATCCGGGCGGCATCGGCGCTCGGCAAGGCGCAGGTCAAGCAGAACCAGATCGCGCATTGCGGCGCCGGTATCGAGGTGCTCGAAGGCGGTGTGGAATCCCTGTCGATCGAGAACAACCAGATCTCCGGCATCGAGGCCAACCCGCGCGATGCGAGCCAGGCGCAACTGGTCGGGATCGCGGTGTCCGCTGCGCAAGCGGTCGCGATCGCCGGCAACACGATCACCGGCGTCGGGCTGGCAGCGACTTCACCGAACCTGATGACGGTGGCGGTATTGGTGCAGGGCTGCGACGGCATCCGCATCAGCGGCAACGAGCTTTCCGGCATCGGCCCGGCGGCTGCATTTTCCGGAATCGTGGTCGGCTTGCTGGCGAAGTCGCCACTGGGCGATGTCATCGTCGACAGCAACCGCCTGCGCCGCGATACCGGCGCGCATGATGCCGATGCCTCGGCGTGGTTCGGCGTCGTCATCGCCGGCTCGCAGGCGCGGACCGCGGCGGCAAGGTCCGGCAGCCGCGCCGTTGCGACGCCGCCGGAGGTTCTGCAAGGTTTCATGGTCGACGCGAAGCCGACGGCAAAAGCCAGGGCGACAGCGGCCGCAGTCGGCAACACCAGCTTGCGCGTGGACTTCCGTGGCAACCAGATCACGGCGCGCGGCGGCGCATTTGCAGTTGCGATCCTCGCTTACCCGCTCTGCGATTTCAGCAACAACCAGTGCCTGCGCAGCTCCGCGCTGGAGTCCACGCTGCCGGACATCTACCTTGCTGCAGATACCCTGCTGGTCGCCGGCAATCGCGTCAGCGGCGTGGGCAAGAAGCCGTCGATGACGCTCTTTCCGCAGGAGGACCGCTACACCGTGCTGGGCAACATCACCAGCAGCGAGATCCTGGTACGCAGCGCGCCGCTGGCGGCACCATGGGCGCCGCTGAACGTCCAGGCGCCCTAGCTGTAGGCGGATCCCAGGTAGGTTGGGGTGAGCATCGCGAACCCCAACAGTTGTCCGAGCCGATGTTGGGGTTCGCGATGCTCACCCCAACCTACGCCACTATAAGCGCGCGCTGTGTTTTCCCCTCTCCCGGGAGAGGGAACGGCAGTGTGCCGCGTGATTCTTCCGGGGCTGCACCCCTCCTTCTGCCGCTACAATCCTGCGGAGCGGGCCGACACGGTTCGTTTTCTGCATCCCACTAGCCAATCAGAACAAGGGAACACCCGTGCCCAGCATCCGCAAGATTCTCGTCGCCAACCGCTCCGAAATCGCCATCCGCGTGATGCGCGCCGCGAACGAGATGGGCATCAAGACGGTGGCGATCTATGCCAACGAGGATCGCTTCTCGCTGCATCGCTTCAAGGCCGACGAAAGCTATCGCGTCGGTGAGGGCAAGAAGCCGATCGCCGCGTATCTGGATATCGCCGGCATCATCCGCATCGCCAAGATGGCCAAGGTCGACGCGATCCATCCGGGCTATGGCTTCCTGTCCGAGAACCCGGACTTCGCCGAGGCCTGCGCCGCGGCCGGCATCCTGTTCATCGGCCCGTCGCCGCAGGTGATGCGCACGCTCGGCAACAAGGTCGCCGCGCGCAATGCGGCCACCGCCGCCGGCGTGCCGGTGATGCCGGCGACCACGCCGCTGCCGGCCGACATCGAGGCCTGCAAGCAGATGGCCAGCGCTGTCGGCTATCCGCTGATGCTGAAAGCCAGCTGGGGCGGCGGCGGGCGCGGCATGCGCGTGATCGAAACCGAAGCCGACCTGCCGGACAACATCGACATTGCGCGCCGTGAAGCCGCCGCAGCCTTCGGCAACGACGAGGTTTATCTCGAAAAACTGGTGCGGCGCGCGCGCCATGTCGAGGTGCAGATCATCGGCGACCGCCACGGCAAGCTGGTGCATCTGTTCGAGCGCGACTGCTCGGTGCAGCGCCGCAACCAGAAAGTGGTCGAGCGCGCGCCGGCGCCGTATCTGGACGAAGCCACGCGGCAATCGCTGTGCGAATACGCATTGAAGCTCGGCCGCGCGGTCAACTACACGCATGCCGGCACCGTCGAATTTTTGATGGACGCCGACACCGGCAAGTTCTATTTCATCGAGGTCAATCCGCGCATCCAGGTCGAGCATACGGTCACCGAACAGGTCACCGGCATCGACATCGTCAAGGCGCAGATCCGCATCTGCCAGGGCGCGCATATCGGCAGCACCGCCGGCGTGCCGGAGCAGAGCGAGATCCGCCTCAACGGCCATGCGCTGCAATGCCGCGTGACCACCGAAGACCCGGAGAACAACTTCACGCCGGACTATGGCCGCCTCAGCGTGTACCGCAGCGCCGCCGGTTTCGGCCTGCGCCTCGACGGCGGCACCGCCTACGCCGGCGCGATCATCACGCCGTATTACGACTCGCTGCTGGTCAAGGTCACCGCCTGGGCGCCGAGCGCGGACGAGGCGATCCACCGCATGGACCGCGGGCTGCGCGAATTCCGCATCCGCGGCCTGTCGACGAATCTCCAGTTTCTGGAGAACGTGATCAACCATCCCGATTTCATCAATGGCGATGTGATCACCAAGTTCATCGATAACACGCCCGAGCTGTTCAACTTCAAGAAGCGCCGCGACCGCGCCAGCAAATTGCTGCGTTTCCTCGGCGAAACCACGCTGCGCGGCAACCCGGAGATGAAGGGCCGCAAGATGCCGGAGGGCGAGTTCGCACAGCCGGTGATGCCGGACTGCGATCTGCTCGCGCCGGTTCCGCCCGGCTCACGCGACAAGTTCAAGGAGTTGGGCGCGGCCGGCTTCGCGCAATGGATGAAGGCGCAGCCGCAGGTGCTGCTCACCGACACGACGATGCGCGACGCGCACCAGAGCCTGTTCGCGACGCGCATGCGCACCACCGACATGGCGGTGATCGCGCCGTATTACGCGCGCATGGTTCCGGGCCTGTTGTCGATGGAATGCTGGGGCGGCGCGACGTTCGACGTCGCGCTGCGCTTTCTTAAAGAAGACCCCTGGGCGCGCCTGCACCAGCTGCGCATGGCGGCGCCGAACGTGCTGTTCCAGATGCTGCTGCGTGCGAGCAATGCGGTTGGCTATACCAATTACGCCGACAACGTCGTCAAGTTCTTCGTCCAACAGGCCGCTGCCAACGGCGTCGACCTGTTCCGCGTGTTCGACTCGCTGAACTGGGTCGAGAACATGCGCGTGGCGATGGACGCGGTGATCGAGAGCGGCGCTATCTGCGAAGGCGCGATCTGCTATACCGGCGATCTGTTCGACGCCTCGCGGCCCAAGTACAACCTGGCCTACTACGTGAAAATGGCCAAGGAGCTGGAGCGTGCCGGCGCGCACGTGCTCGGCATCAAGGACATGGCCGGCGTCTGCCGCCCGCGCGCCGCCAAAGAGCTGGTGCGCGTGCTCAAGCAGGAAGTCGGCCTGCCGATCCACTTTCACACGCACGACACCAGCGGCATCGCCGCGGCCAGCGTGCTGGCGGCGATCGAGGCCGGCGTCGACGCCGTTGATGGCGCGCTGGACTCGATGAGTGGCCTGACCTCGCAGCCGAACCTGTCGGCGATCGTCGCCGCGCTGCAGGGCACCGAGCGCGCACCGAACGTCGATCTGGAGGCGATGAAGTCGCTGTCGTTCTACTGGGAAGGCGCGCGCCGTTTCTATGCGCCGTTCGAGGCCGACATGCGCAGCGGCACTTCGGACGTCTATCGCCACGAAATGCCGGGCGGGCAGTACACCAATCTTCGTGAACAAGCTCGCGCTATGGGCCTGGATCACCGCTGGCCCGAAGTCAGCCAGGCTTACGCCGACGTCAATCAACTGTTCGGCGACATCGTCAAAGTCACACCCACATCGAAAGTCGTCGGCGACATGGCGCTGTACATGGTCGCAAACGATCTGACGCCCGGCGAAGTCGCCGATCCGGCGCGCGACATCGCGTTCCCGGAATCGGTGATCTCGCTGTTCAAGGGCGAGATCGGTTATCCGCCCGATGGCTTCCCGGCGGAGCTGCAGAAAAAGATCATCCGCGACGAACCCGCGCTGGTCGGCCGCCCCGGCCTCAACCTGCCACCGGTCGATCTCGAAGCGGCGCGAGCCGAAGCCGAGAAAGCCGTCGGCCACAAGATCAGCGACGTCGATCTGGCCTCGTACCTGATGTACCCGAAGGTCTACAAGGACTATTCGGCGCATCTGAAAACCTACGGCGACATCAGCCAACTGCCGACACCGGTGTTCTTCTACGGCCTGCATGAGCAGCAGGAAGTGGCAATGGACCTGGAGCCCGGCAAAACCCTGCTGATCCGCCTGCAAGGCCGCACCGAGAATCTGGAAGAAGGCGAAGACAAACTGTTCTTCGAACTCAACGGCCAACCGCGCCTGATCCGCGTCGCCCGGCTCGACGCCAAGAACAAGGCCGCGCTGCCGCGCGCAGAAGACGGCAACCTCAAGCACATCGGCGCGCCAATGCCCGGCATGGTCGTCACCGTCGCGGTCAAGGCGGGCCAGAAAGTCGCGAAGGGCGATCCGCTGATCTCGATCGAGGCGATGAAGATGGAAACCCAAATCCGCGCCGACTTCGATGCGACGATCAAGCGGGTTGTTGCGGCTACTGGGCAGAGCGTGTCGGCGAAGGATTTGCTGATCGAGTTGGTTTGAAGCTGGCGGTGAGGCCAAGTCCGCCCGCGACCCCTGGCGACTCTCGCAGAGTCTGGCGCTGAAGATTGCATTGCCCAACCGCTACTTTATGGACCGCGGTTTGCCTACACTTGCGGCATGATGAAACTCGTTTCAACACTTCGAACCGCCGTATGCGCGACCCGCACGTACGGTGGTGCGAGAGGGGTCGGGCCGTAAGGCCCGCCCCTATCTCGATCAGGTTCTGAGGTCGGACATGTCAGTTGAAGATATTTCTGCGAAGCTCTTCGCGGAACAGCCACAGCAAACACTGTTTCACTACACGTCCATTGGAGCCCTGAAGAGCATCACCGAAGACAAGGGACTCTTTGCTACCGACATTCACTATTTCAATGACGCGGCAGAGATACGGCACTTCATGCAATTGCTTCACGATGAGATCTCACGCCGACTACAAGCCTCTGTCCAACATCGCAATGTACTGCAGCAGTTTCGAGACTGGACGTCGTACCGTTTGCCAGATGGCAACATGGTTTTTGTCACGTCATTCACGGAGAACGGCAATCTATTGAGTCAGCGGATATTCGATGGGGTCAGACACGAATGTCACTTACTTAAGCGCAAGCCATTGATCATATGAAAGAAGCTGGCGACCGGGCAAACTGTTGGTCCGACCCGAACAGCGGCCATTTTTTGGCCGCCAGCCCCTCATGCACAGTACGCACAG
>NZ_JAQGNT010000060.1 GCF_028291725.1 Hydrocarboniphaga sp.
GGCGACACAAATAAAACCGATGGATTTCGGCCTGTGGCAAGGCGCAAACCACAGCAATAGCACCGCTATTGCGAGGATTTGCAACGCCGCCGCAGGTCGAAAGACGCGGTTTTATGTGCCGTCAAGCATGCAACGGACCACTAGTGCCGCAGCCCCTTCACCCGCACCTTGAAGTTCATCGCCGGCCCCGGCGTCGGCGCCGTCTTGGTCTTCAGCACATAGTTCGGCGTCTCGAACTCCAGATCCAGCTTGTAGAACAGCCGCGCCATCGATAGCGCGATCTGCACTTCCGCCAGGCTCTTGCCCAGGCAGGTATGCGGCCCGCGCCCATACGGCGAATACACGCCCGGCACCAGATGCTCGGCGCGCGGCCGCTGGTAGCGGTCGATGTCGAACCTCAAAGGCTCCGGGTAATACTCGTGCATGAAGTGCGGCACGCTGGTGCCCACGTACATCAGCTCGCCTTCCTTGATCTGGTGGCCCTGGAACACGAAATCCCGGGTGGCCGTGCGCATCTGCGCGACCGCGATCGGATACAGGCGCATGGTTTCCATGATCGCGCCGTTCAGCGATGGGATCGCCTTCATCATCGTCTCTTCGTCCAAGCTGCCGCCGGCGAACAGCGCGTCGACTTCGGCCAGCACGCGGCGCTTCACTTCCGGGTGCTTGAGCACGGTGTAGGTGATTGCCGCCGTGGTATTGGCCACGGTGTCCAGGCCGGCCACATACGGCCCGGTCAGCGTGATGATCAGGTCCTGTGCCGGCATGATCTCCGGGTGCTCCATGTGCGCTGCCATCACGTCGTCGATCAGGTTGCGCTCCTCCGGTGGCACGGTCTTGTAGCGCGCCTTGGCCTCCTCGATCATCTTGCCGCCAAGTTCGTAGACGCGCGCCTTGGCGTTCTTGTAGGTCGGCCGCTTCAGCAGAAACTTGGGGCGCTGGCGCGTGACCAGCACGTTGAGGATGTGCAGGATCGTGATGCGGATGTCTTTGACGTACTCCAGCGGCGCGGCGCCGGTCAGGATCTTGCCGAGCTGGTCGACGACCATGTACTGCATGCCCTCGACCACCGGCACCAGAGTGCCGGGCTTCCAATCGCGTTCCAGCGCGCCGTCGGTGATCCGCACCAGCTCGTCGTAGCGGCCCTTGATCGATTCCTTGGAGTAACCGCTGCGCATGATGTCGCGCAGCTGCTTGTGGCTCTCGCCGTCTTCGCCGGTCAGCGTGCGGGTTGCACCGTATTCCTGGACCAGGCCTTCCCAGAACTCCTTGGAGCGCAGGCAGTCGCGGCCTTCGCGCGTACCCATGAAGTTGGCCGCCTCGACGCCGGCGATGACCTTGTAGTCGTTGCCGAGCAGGTTGACCTGGAACACCGGGCCGTACTTCCGATAGCAGTCGACGAAAAACTGCGCCGGGCCCCTGGCCATGGCCAGGGCATTGCCGAGCAATGGCCAGCCGGGTACCCGCGGCGTCGGCACCAAGGGCAGCTGGGCTGCCGGTGGCATCGCGGATGGGGCAGGCTGGGTGGCGGTGTTCATCGATGAGATCTCCGGGTTCGCGGCGCGCACGGCGGGCTCGCCGCTCGCATGGTGCAACCGCTCCGGCAGCGCTCCATGATCCCATCGGACTAGTTTTTGGGGAGTGTCCCCGAAATCATCCTTCGAGCCGCTCCGGAACCCCGCGAACCGTTTTTTTTGTCACCGCCCGGGAACTTTTTCGATATGACGCTCACGTCGGTTTGCTTTTTGCTTTGCAAATGAGTGCCGTGCGGTAATGCAGCCGCGCGGCAACCCAGGTTCATACCCCGGCAAGCCGGTGACCTGATGCGCAACGACGCGCTACCCACCATAAGGTTTTCTATTTGGAGCGTTAGCGTGAACAAGACTTCGATTTCCTGCCTTGCCCTCATCCTTTCCCTGGCCTCCGGCGTTGCCGTGGCCGAAAACACTTTGTCCAAGGGCGGTGTCGGCAGCTCTTATCCGCCGGGTAGCCCGCTGGCCGTCAACAACACCGATTACGTAGACAAGAACGGCGACGGCTGCCTCGAAGCCGACGAAATCAAGCCGGGCTCGCAGATCGAAAAGCGCCTGAAGACGCGTGATGCGAACCACGACGGCAAGCTGTGCAAGGACGAGTACTACTTCGAGTAAACCTCGCGAGCTTCGTCGTCGCGCAGCGGCTGCCGTCGGCGCCGCAGAGTTCACGCGAAATTCAGAGCCTTACAGGCATCTTGAGCAAGGCCGCCAAGGACGGCGGCATGGTATCGCAGGGATGCGTAGCACCGGGTCTCGTATGAGTCCCGGTGCTTTCTGCGTAGTGGGCCACTGATCGCAGCATAAGCCGGCGACGCTGCTCATCCATTGGCCGGACCATCCCGAGCTTGACAGCAGCGGCGCCGTCTTCAAGTCTTGGACCGAACCGGGACAGGCGGCAACACAGCTACAACACAGCTAGGGATGCAAGCATGAAGGCGCGCGACTGGGCTTTGCCCGTCATCATCATCGTCGTGGCGCTGGCCGCGGCGGCCTGGTACTTCTATGGCTCGCGCGGCGGTGGACCCGCGACCGCGCCGGCTGCCACCACGTCGCCAGCGCCTGCGCCCGAAGCAGGCACGCCTGCCGAAGACAACACGCCGCAGAACCCGGTCCCGGTCGTGCCGCCGCCATCCGAGACGGTGCCGCCGTCGCCGCCCTTGCCGCTGCTGGGGTCCAGCGATGCGGAGATGCGCCAGTCGCTGCTCGGGCTGTTCGATACGGCGCCGGTCGAGGCCTTCCTGGTGCCGCAGGACATCATCCGGCGCTTCGTCGCGATGATCGACAATCTGCCGGAGCCGGCTCTGCCGATGCGCGTGCGGCCGATCCGCAAGATCGACCGCGGTTTCGTGGTGCAGCAGCAGGACGGCAGCCTGGCGCTGAGTCCGAGCAACGCCGCGCGCTATGCGGGTTTCGTCGAGGCGGTGCAGCTCGCCGACGCCAAGCGCGTCAGCGAGGTTTACTTCCGCTATTACCCGCTGTTCCAGAGCGCCTACGAAGAGCTCGGCCATCCGGGTCGATACTTCAACGACCGGCTGGTGCAGGTGATCGACCATCTGCTGGCGACGCCAGAAGTCGCCGGCCCGATTCCGTTGGCGCGACCCAAGGTGTTCTACCAGTTCGCCGATCCGACGCTGGAATCGCTGTCCGCCGGACAGAAGGCGATGATCCGCATCGGCCCGGAGAATGCCGAAGTGGTGAAAGCCAAGCTGCGCGAGCTGCGGGCACGTATCGCCACGCGTCACGCGGGCGGGGAGCCGGCGCACTAGCCGATCCCCGCCGGGGTTCACGGCGAATTCAGCGCTGGCGCCTACCGTGTACTGCTCAGTACATGGAGGACGAAAGACATGGATGTCTTCAATCGAAGCGGAAGTCGAATCGGAAGTCGCTATCTGATCGCGAGTTGTGCCGCATTTGCTGCCTGTGCATCGCTGCCGGCAATCGCGGAGGTCTACACCAACGACGATGGCCAGCGCGTCGAATGCCACTACGAGCAAACCCAGTCGAGTGACGGCCATCCGGTGGCCGCGCCGGTGATCGGCGCGATAGCTGGCGGCGTGGTCGGCCACCAGTTCGGAGGCGGCAAGGGCAACGACCTTGCCACCGTCGCCGGCGCGGGTGCCGGCGCCTACGCCGGCAAGAAATACAACGACAGCAAGACCGACGACCAGGGCTCAACGCGCAAAGTCTGTCAGCCGGTGAGCTGAGTCCGGCCAACGGACTGACGGCAGAAACTTTTACAGAGGCGGCTCGCGCGGGCAGCAGCGGGCGCCTCATTCCAGGCAACGCAACACCACAGGTTCAGTGATGACGATGGCATCGGCGCTCGGTGTGAGCGCTTTGCGAGAAACCCTGTCCCGCCGTTTCGGACTGCAAGGCTGGCGGCCGGGACAGGAGCGCGTGATCACCAGCGTGCTCGCCGGCCGCGACACGCTGGCGATCATGCCGACCGGCGCCGGCAAATCGCTTTGCTACCAGCTGCCGGCGCTGCATCTGAGCGGACTGACGCTGGTGGTGTCGCCGTTGATCGCGCTGATGAAGGATCAGGCCGAGAAGCTCGAGGTCGCCGGCATCCAGAACGCGCAGCTCAACAGCGCCTTGAGCGCCCAGCAGGAAGCCGCGATGCTCGAGCGCATTGTCGCGATGCACGAAGGCATCGTGTTCGTGACGCCGGAGCGGCTTGCGGACGAACGCTTTCTGCACACGCTGCGGGCCAAGTCGGTCGCGCTGCTGGTGGTCGACGAGGCGCACTGCATCTCGCAGTGGGGCCATGATTTCCGCCCGGCGTTCCTGGAGATCGGCATGGCCATCAATGCGCTGAACCGTCCGCCGGTGCTGGCACTGACCGCGACCGCGACCGCCCGTGTGATCGACGACATCCGCACGCAGCTCGGTCTGACCAAGCTGCGCGTGATCAACACCGGCCTGTACCGCCCGAACCTGCGCTGCGAAGTGCTGCCCGTGCAGGGCGAGGATCGCAAGCTCGCGGCGCTGATCGGGCGTCTGCGCACCAGCCGCGGCAACGGCATCGTTTACTGTGCGACCGTCAAGAGCGTCGATGCACTGCATGAGGCCCTGGGGCAGGCCCAGATCGACGTCACCCGGTATCACGGCCGGCTGACGCCGCGCGAGCGCGACGCCAACCAGGACGCCTTCATGTCCGGCCAATGCCGGATCATGGTCGCGACCAATGCCTTCGGCATGGGGATCGACAAGGCCGACCTGCGTTTCATCATTCACTACCAGATGCCGGGCAGCCTCGAGGCTTACTACCAGGAATCCGGCCGCGCCGGCCGCGACGGCCTGCCCGCCGCTTGCCTGCTGATGTTCGATGTGCGCGACAAGCAGGTGCAGCAGTTCTTTCTGGCGCGCCGTTACCCGGGTGTCGACGAGTTGTCCAGCGTCTGGGTCGCCTTGTGCCGCCAGACCCAGAACCGCGATCGCGCGAGCTTGAAGGAATTGCAGGAAGCGGTCCCCAGGCTGGGTTCCAGCCGCTTGCGCATCACTTTGAAGCTGCTCGAGCAGGCGGGCCTGCTGGCGCGCGCCGAGGATGGCGGGTACCGGCTGTCCGAGACTGTTGGCAATTTGATCGACTTCCAGAAAATTGCCGACGACTACGCGCTGCGTGCCGAGCGCGATCAGATCGTGCTCGAGCAGATGATCGCCTATGCGCAGAGTTCGCTATGCCGCTGGGCTCGCCTGCTCGAATACTTCGGCGTGCGCGCCGAGCGCCAGCGCTGCGGCCACTGCGACAGCTGCGAGCGACCGGGCATCCAGGTCGACCCGAACGTGCTGCGCCGTGCCGAAAACGACGCCGCCTGGCGCGCACGCAAGCCGCTGCCGCCGATCGAAAACGCCGCTGAGACCGACCTCGCCGGCGGCGAAACGGCGCCGCCGGTTTTTGCCCCCGGCAACCGCGTCCGCGTCAGCCGCTACGGCCACGGAGAAATCACCGACCTCACCGACACGCATGCGACGCTGCGTTTTGCCGACGGTGCATCACGCACCTTCCTGCAGAGCTATCTGCGCCCGTCGGCGCGAGCCCCGCGCCACCGGCCTGCGATATCGCAGGAAGCGCAGATCGCCTAGCCGCGAATGGGAACGCGGTTCGCGCGTAGGTCGGCAATCCTTTGCCGACGTGAGGCCTCGATTGCGCGTCCGAGAGTACACGTCGGCAAGGGATTGCCGACCTACGGTGCCGGGAGATGCTTCTCATCAAATACAGGCCCTAACCCGAATGGCACCAACTTAACGAGCGATCCCCTCTCCCGCAGGCTTGCACCTGCCGGCTTGAATCCCGGAACCGGCCAGCCCCTTCCCCCGCATGCGGGGGAAGGTTGGGATGGGGGCGCGACGATAGCGCCGCGCCTGGGCGCCCCCACCCCAGCCCTCCCCCGCAAGCGGGGGAGGGAGAGGCTCCTGGGTAGCCCCATGTTCCTTGCGGACCTGCTCACGGACCATGAACCCGATGACGGTAGGTCGGCAATCCTTTGCCGACGTGCTCAAGCGATCGGGGCGCACACGTCGGCAAGGGATTGCCGACCTACGTCGCTGGCGGGGCAGAGCCGGTTCATGGAAAGGGGATAAGGGATCGCAAGGCCATTCGGGCTAGGGCGACTCGCCCCCGGCTTCGGGCAAGGGTGCCGACGACGTACAGCGCGGTGACCTCGCGTGATTGCGACGGCGGCCACTCCGAGCCGATGTAGGCGACCGTGATGCCGATGATGCCCGGCAGGCACACGCTGCAGCAGGCGCGCGATGATCAGCCGGGTCGAGCTCTGCGCCGGGGCGACGGCCGCTGTCGGCAGCACCACGATGAACGCGGCCAGCACGATCACGCGGCGCCGATCTCGTTCATTGCAGGTCTTGGACATTGCCGCACTCTATTGTCGCCGCGCCGCGATGTTCGGACCAGCTTCCTGGCCCGCGCGGTGTCAGAGATGCCGATGACGATGCCGCCGGACCCGGATTTGCAGCTGCAGCGTGCACCCGAGACTTCGGCTGCGATGATCCCGGCGGTGCGCCGGCCAATCGATGGACGCGGCACGGCGCTGGCAATCATCGCGTTCGTCGCGGTGATCTATCTGCTGCAGTGGGCCAGTCAGGTGTTCATTCCGATCGTGCTGGCGATTTCCCTGAGCTACGCGCTGACGCCGTTCGTGGCCTGGCTGAAGAAGCATCTGCGTCTGCCGCAGCCGCTGGGCGCGGGCCTTGCGCTGTGCCTGCTGGTCGCGACGGTCGCATATATGGGCGCCGCGCTGCAGCCGCAGACCGCGACCCTGCTCGACAGCCTGCCGCAGGCGACGAAGAAACTGGAAAGCCTGCTGCACCGGACCTCGCTGGATCGTACCAGCGCGTTCCGCAAGCTCACCATCGCCGCCGACGAATTCGGCAAGGCCACCAATCCAGGCGCCGCGCGTCTGTCGCAGCAGAACTCGCCGGGTACCAATGCGATCATCGGCTCGTCGCCGGACAAGCTGCGCGAATACCTGTGGAACGGTGCCGGGGCGGTACTGACCGGCTTCGGCCGTGCTGTCGTGGTGCTCGCGCTGTCGTACTTCCTGCTGATTTCCGGTCATTCATTCAAGCGCAGGCTGGTCAGGATCAGCGGCAGCACGCTCAGCGAGAAAAAGCTGACCGTGCAGATCCTCGACGAGATCGACACGCAGATCCAGCGCTACATCCTGATCCAGCTCGGCACCAGCGCGCTGGTCGGCCTGCTCACCGGCCTTGCGTTCGCGCTGATCGGGGTCGACAGCGCGTTCTTCTGGGGCGTCGCCGCCGCGGTGCTGCATCTGGTGCCGTACATCGGCACCGCGCTGGTGGTGCTGATGTCGTCGGTGTTCGCCTACCTGCAGTTCTCGGAGGTGCATAGCGTGCTGCTGGTGGCAGGCGCGACGCTGGCGATCGCCGGCCTGGTCGGCTTCGGCATGGTGCCCTGGCTGACCGAGCGCGTCGGCCGCATCAACGCGGTCGCCACCTTCGTCGCGCTGATCGCCTGGGAATGGCTATGGGGCGTCCCGGGCCTGTTGCTCGGCATCCCGATCATGATGGCGATCATGGCCGTCTGCGAGCGCATCGAGCGCCTGCAGCCGTTCGCCGAACTGCTGGGTTCGGATCGCTGAACCAGGCTCGTCGTATGATGGAAAGCCGCGACCGCATGGGAAAACGGGGCCCCGGCGTCGCCGGTTGCTAAGCGCCCCGGCCCGGGTGGCTGACTGCCAATTCCGTGCCGGGGCGATTAAAATTTCCAAACTAGATACAACATTCCAAAGAGATAGCGAAAACAACATGCCCGATATCGACGTCACCCGTCCGCATGGACGCAGCATCGCCGAAGCCCGCCAGCTCGTCGAAAGCCTGATCGTCAAGATGGCCAAGGACTACGACCTGAAACACCAGTGGGAGGGTGACACCCTCAAGTTCGAGCGCAGCGGCCTGTCCGGCGAGATGGCGATCTCGCCCAGTGACATACACATCACCGCCAAGCTCGGCCTGATGCTCAAGCCGCTGAAGGGCCGCATCGAGAAAGAGCTGGTCGGCGTGCTCGATCGCAAACTGGTCTGAGGCTGGGGATGCCGGCACATGGACGTGCCGGGCGCCGCCAGGCAATGATGAACGCCGTCAAGGCCGCGACTGAGCTTGGCGTTGGATCGACGAAAGCAAATGGACATCAAGCGGACCTGCGTGGCAGGCGTTGCCACCGATGCCGTACATTTTTGGCCTAGCAGCCTGTCGGGCTTGGCAAGATCTACTGCGGCTTCGGCCTGCTGCGCCCAAACTGCGGGCGCCCTCGTCGAATATGACTCGATATTTTCCTCGGTCGCCCGCAGCTTGGACACAGCAGGCCAAACCCTCGCTACGATCTCCCAAGCCCGACAGGCTGCTAGCCTCCGCATGCAATGATTCCTTCCGGCCGCCTCTTAAAGCTCGTATTCGCCGCCATCCTGCTCTCGACGACACTGACTGCGGCGGCAGAGCCGCTGCCCGGCATCGCTGACCGATGGGCTCAGGAACATGGCGGCACGCTCTGGGCCGTCGGAGCGGCGCCGGACGGCACGTGCTTCGCGGTAGTAACGCGCGAGGGCGTGGCGGTACTGGATCCCACGGGCCAACCCCGATGGAGTAAGCCCCACGTCAATCGGTGGCTGGCCACGGAGGTCGGCGCAGTCGCCGCGTCGCCGGGATGCCGATGGGTGGCTCTGGCAGGCGGCTCTGGTTACCGCTATGTCTGGTTCCTCAATCAACGGGGTATGGCCTACAGTCATGCGCCAGTCTCGGTTGGGTCGACGACGGCGCTCGCGGTCAATCACCGTGGAGACACGCTGGCGGTTGGAACCGCTGCGGGGCACCTGTTCTTGATGGACCCCAAGGGATCGATGCTGAAGGACATCCGTTTCAGTGAGCGTCTCGACGGCCTGGTCTACTCACCAGATGACACAATGCTACTCGCGAGCGGCGGTCTGCTCACCGCGGGCCTGCTCAGCGCCCAGGGCGTGCCGCTCTGGACTCGCGAGCTGGGCGCCTGGATTACGATCACTCCCAACAACGTGTGGACCCGGTTTCTCGTCGTTGGAATGCCAGGTCACGGATCCGATGTCGGCTCGCTGGAACTTGTAACGCGCGAGGGGAAGACGCTCTGGGAGAAAGCGGTGACGGCGCCTCGGGTCGAGAAGGCATCGGACGCTCGTGGGTTCATCGTTTCGTCCGAGGACGCCGACATAGATCCTGACGACCCGGAGGAACGGAAGGACTCCTATTTCCCACGCACCTTTATCGATGACGAAGGCCATGAGATGCGGATGGCTGATCGACCGTGACCGTATGCGCGCGTCTAGAGACAAGTCAAGCTTCGCACGGTGCTTTGAACTGCCGTGCTGACGCATTCGGCTCAAGCTGGCATTGGCCCCATTTGTCTCGCCGAATTTCAGTGCAGACATGCAAACTCTGGAAGACGCCCCTGGCTTCCCCAGTCAGCGATCTCAACCCATCGCCGGCACTTAAAGTCTGAGACAAATTGCGTCCGAGCGGAATGTACGCGCGGAAAGTGCAATTGAAGTCTGCGACGTGCCATCGGCACGAAACTTCTCAATGTGTCCTGGCGACCGCTTAAAAGATCTTCGCCGCCGGTCGTCAAGAACGCCTGTGCGATTGGTCGGTATCAGCCCTTTTCCGACCCGTGACGAAGGTCAGCTTTCGGGTTGCCAAATTCATGTCAGAAAAGCGGGCCCAAGCCGACATGACTTGGACCGGTTCTGTTGGACGCCTGCGCCGGAGCGACGGAGAATCAGAGAAGGCCAATTTTTCCTTAAAAAACGGTGGCGAGTAATTCCATGAAAGCGGTCTGGGAGGGTGAACAGTTCGAAGAGTTGTTGAACTGTCCGTTGTGGGTGGTCTGCAATCAGGGCCCTCTTCGCGGTCCGATCCTAAAGTTCTCGATCAGGCGCAACGATGACTTCCAGATTGAATTGCTCACGATCTCCGAGACATCTCTCCACTCGGCGCCCGCACGGCGTGCCAATCCGTCGACGACCGGGTCCCGTGCCGGAACGGTGGGTCCAGCAACGGATGTTGTCGAATTGGATGGCCCCGCGGGGACAGTAAAACTGGGGGGCGTGGTGCTATTGGGGGTCAAGAGTACGTCTGACTTCGCCAGACAAATTGAGTGTCACGAACAAAGGTCGCTGGTGCATTCCATTGTCCGGTCCCCAAAAGCTACCGATACGGTCGGCTATCAGTTCGAGTGGATCAACAACCTGGAATTGGACGAAGTACTGCCTCACTCGTTTCGAGTGGAGAGCGACGATACATCAATACTATCGTTTCCTGGAAGCGGAATGCCTATCGAGATTCGTTCGGGACGGAATGGCGGCAACCATGGTAACTGCTATCGCCTTACGATAGATGATCATGAGATTGTGATCGGGCAGGTACCGGGTTCAGAGAACCGAACCAAGCGGAATGAAGCCTACGTCCTATACCGCGGGCAGGCTTCCGAAGGCTTTAGACGCAAGTTTCGGGAGTGCCTGTCTTTCGCTTTTGGCCGACCTCTGATCTACCTCGGCTACGACCTGTTGACGCCGGACTCTGTGTCGTGTGGGTTTGAGGCGGTCGCAGGGTTCAATGCCGACCACGCTCGATATGCGTACGTGGGGCTGCCGCCGGCGCCTCTGTTTGAGGGGCATTACATCATGGTCAGCGAGCGGGTGACGACGCGCCTGCTGAAGGGGTTATTCGCCCACTACGATGCCCTCAATTTTCTCCACGTCAGCTGGTTGTACTGGCACGGTCTATGTTCAGCATTGCACAGCCAGGCGGTGCAAGTGGGCGCAGCCATCGAGGCACTCCAGGTAGCCCAGGCGGCGGCCAATCCTGACGCCTTTAACACCAAGCTGATGGACAAGCCCCAGTATCGCGCCTTGCGCGAAGGGGTGGAGAAGTTGGTGAGCGAAATGAATTTCGACGATGGTGTGAAGGGCGAGCTACAAAAGAAGATCGATCAGCTCAACAAGCCGTCTCAACGGGTTATTAACGAGCGGTTCTTCGAGGCGCTAAATCTCAAAATGGGACCGGAAGAGTCTCAGGCTTGGAGACGGCGCAACGACGCCGCCCACGGAACCGGCACTGAGGACTATCACGGCCTGGTTAGGGACATCAAGCTGCTCAAAAACATATTTGCGCGCATTGTGCTCCGCGTCAGCGGCGGAAGTGAATACTACATTGACTATTACACCCCCGGATTTCCAGCCCGCAAGCTCGATGAACCCGTCTCAAGTACTAATCCACCATTGTGCTTAACCCGGCCGGACTGATTGCGACTTCACCGCGGGCGGCCCCAAGTGCCTCATTGCGACCTATTCAAAATGCTCCATCGGATACTGGAGAGCGGCGCCCGCCGTGTCCGTTTTCGGGCCATCGCGCTCATGACCTCTTCGCCGGCTCATAGCTGTCTTCAAAGCGGCGCCTGCCGGGGCATGATCGATGTGCGCTGCTATCTCTGATCATTTCGCGCAAGGAACAGCATCTGCTATTGCTTCTGAGCTTCGACGCGCAAGACTCACCGACTCACGTCGACTGGGAATTCGTCGCGCTCAAAAGCCTTCCCGCGCTCGAAGTGGAAGCCTTAGCAGTGAAGGCCGCCGCGCTCAAGGAGCGGTGCCTTGCGAAAGAAGCGTCGAGTCGAGGTCACGACAAGATTGGTCGCAACGAGCGCTGCCCTTGTGGATGTGGGCTCAAATACAAGAAGTGTTGCGGAAGGGACTGGTAGGACAGCTATGTGGCGCTTACTGCCATGCTCGTGTCGTATGCGGCCGAAAGCGGACCCGACGGAGGCTCTGAGTGGCCGCTTTGTGGCATCAAGATTTAAGTGCCGACCGGCGGCCACTGGCAAATTCTGTTGAAAAACTCGGAGCTGCGATTCGGATACCGATGAAACTTGGAAAAGTGTTCGCGTAGGATTGATTCTGTGACTTCGATTCAGTCGAGTTGGTCAGAACCGCACTGACGCGAACACCCGGTCTATATTTCCGGTGGCATGCTTCAGGCCAAATAGTTTTTCAACAGAATTGGCACAAAGCTGCCGATGAAGCATTTCAATCCCGCCAAGGCTCGCGCGTTTTGATGCTATCTAGGGCCAGGCCGTGCCGTCGATGATGAGACGGTATATTGCGCAGTGATTGAAGACAGCAACGGCTTTCCCTTATTCCAGCGCGAAACGTTCCCGCAACACGCGGTTGACACGGGTTTGCCAGCCCGCCCCAGTGGCACGCAGCACCGCCAGAACATCGGGGTCCAGACGCAACTTCACCGCAATCTTGGCCTCCGGTTTGGTGCTGCCGGTCGGGCGGCCACGCTTGCGCGCCGTGATGACGGCGGGCGTGTGCACAGCGGCATATTCACCCGCCTTTGCCTGGCGAATGGAGTTGAGCACAGCGCCTGCGAATTCTTCCTGCTCGGCGTCCAGTTTTTTCTTCATTCGGTCATTCTCCAAAGGATTCGTCCAGTGCCGCTTTCCACTTCCTTAGCACCGCGCGCGGCATGTCATCAAACTTGGCCTTGGCATATGCCACGACCAGCACAATCTGCCCCTGCGCCAGGCGAGTGAAGTAGATCGCCCGCGTCCCGCCCCGCTTGCCCATTCCGGCACGCGACCAGCGCACCTTGCGCAGACCGCCTGTGCCGGGAATCACGTCGCCCGCTTCGGGATGCGCCGAGATCCAATCAATAAACTCCTCGCGCTCGACATCGCTCCAGACCTTGGCGGCCCATTCGCGGAAGATCGCGGTCTCAACTACGGTCAGCAGGGCGGCCATTAATTAAGTGTGCCCCCAAATAATTATGCGGTCAAGCCGCTTTGATCAGCGTCGCCAACTGCCTCCGACTTTATTGGCAGAGAACACGATGAAACCGCTATTTCTAAGGGGTTTTCCGCATCACGTAACCGCGGGTCATCATGCATTGCTGGGCCAGCAGTTTCTGCTCATCGCCGAGCCTGACGATGCCGGACTCCTCCTCGCAGGCACTGCGGTCCGCATCCAGGGTTTTCTGATCGACTCCGGGCGGAGCGATATAAGTCCAGCCCTCGCTGGCGCAGGCGGCGGGCAGCAACGCAAGGGACAAGGACAGCAGCATTACAGCGCGACTCGAACGCATCGACGGGTCCTGGTGGGATGGAAGCCCGCTTTGGACAGCGGGCGCCGCATGTTATCGCGTCCGGCACCCGGACTTTTTTTACCAGCGCTGCGGTGATCCAAAATGCGCCGCGTTCGGGGATCATGGGCGCTGGCTTCCAAACCCGGTAGCGACATGAGCCGATGTCTCCCATGAACACCGCCTACACCCTGATCACCGGCGCCACCAGCGGCATTGGCCTGGCGCTGGCCCACGAGTTCGCGCAACGCGGCGACGCGCTGCTGTTGGTCGCGCGCCGCGCCGGCGCGCTGGCCGAGACCGCGGCGTCGCTGCGGGCGCGGCACGGCGTCGAGGTGCTGGAGCGCGTCTGCGATCTGGCCGACGCCGCGGCGGTAACGGCGCTGGTCGGCGGCATCGAGCGTGACGGTCTGCACATTGCCAAGCTGATCAACAACGCCGGCTTCGCCACCGCCGGCGCCTTCGTCGACCAGAGCTGGCACAGCGAACGCGATCTGCTGATGGTCAACGTGCTGTCGCTGGCGCAGCTGTGCCATGCCATCGGCCGGCAGATGGCGGCTGTCGGCAGCGGCCACATTCTGAACGTGTCGTCGATCACCGGCTTCATGCCCGGTCCGTGGATGAGCAACTACGCGGCGAGCAAGTCCTACGTGCTGATTTTTTCGGAGTCGCTGCGCGAGGAACTGGGGCCGCTGGGCGTGAAGGTATCGGTGCTGTGCCCGGGCACCACGCGCAGCCCGTTTTTCGCCAAGGCGAAGATCGCGATCGAGAAGGCGGCGCCGGACAGGCTGATCATGAGTCCGGAGGAGGTGGCGCGGATCACGGTGTCGGCGATGGACCGCAATCCGGCGATCATCATTCCGAAGTTCCGCAACAAGCTGCTGGCGACGGCGCCCCGGCTTGGCCCGCGCTGGCTGTTGCGCAAGGTTGTGGCGGCGCTTCATAAAGCCGTTGTAGCGAAGTGAAGGGGGCGCTTTTGGCGATTCTCGAGGGAACCCGGCAAATCAAAATTCTCAAGCTGTAGGAGCGGGTCATACCCGCGACTGGGACTCCACCGACACAGTCGCGGGTATGACCCGCTCCTACACGGGCACCCATCTGGCGCCCACCGTGTCTGCGTTGTTTGCAGCGGCGCCAAACCTACTTCGCGAACCTCGCCAGGCGCTGATAAAGCGGCGTCGCACTCTTTTCATGTTTGGGCGCATACGCCCCCGAAATCACCGGGATATACATCACCCGCCGCCGGCTGGGTTCGCCGCTCACGGTCGACTGCGCCACGCGATGCCAAAGTCGCCCGTCGTGCACCGTCAGATCGCCCGCTGCCGGAATGATCGCCAGCTCGTCCGCATCCGGATCGTGATCGCGGAAATAACGCTTGCGGAACAGGAACTGCCACAGCGACTGCCGATGCGTGCCGGGCAGCAGGCGCAGGCCGCCATGCTCGATGCCCAGTTCGCTCAGATGCACGCCGACATTCAGCAAGGGGTTCAGTCGAGAGCCGAGAAAAATGTCGCGCAGGCCGTCGGTATGCCAGCCGAGACGGCTGTGCTCGCTGTGCGGGCCATGCACGTAATGATTGACCACCAGGCCGTCTTTCTCGTTGGCGCCGACACGCGCATCGGGACTGCCGATCAGCGCGAAAAGCAGCTTGAAACGAGGGTCTTTCAGGAAGTCCGCGAGTAGCGGATCGTAGAGGTTCGCGAACGCGAAGCGCTGCACGATCCTGCGGCCGTCGAGGTCGCGGCCATACTTGATCGGCACGCCGTTGACTTTTTCGATGCCGCCGTCGATCCATCGGTTTTCGACACGCTGCGTGGCGGCGATCAGTTCCTGCACCCGATCGGCGGCGATGAAGTTGCTGAAGTGCAGAAAGCCCCAGCGCTGGAAATGCTCCAGCTGTTCGGCGGTCAGCGCGTCGCCGAGTTCGAAGCGCGGGTAGTCGAAAGTCGGGTTCATGACAATGCTCTCCTGCGGCTAATCGAATGCCACGCGCACGGTGAGGCCGTAGCTGCGCTCATCACCGGCGGTGCCGCCGTAGTCGCCCACGCCGTACAGCGCGTAGACCGCGCCGAGATAGTTTTCGTCGAACAGGTTGCGCACGAAGGCCGACACGTCCCAGCTGCGGGTCGCACTGCGCAGGCCGATGCGGGCGTTGGTGAGTTCGTAGGCGTTGATATAGCTGCCGCGGCCGTGCTCGACTGTGGCCCAGGCACCGCTGCGGTAGTAGTAGTCGACGCCGAGATAGCCGTCGATGCGGTTGAGCGTCGCGTGGCTGTATTCGAAGCCGGTGGTCGCGGTCCAGCGCGGCGCGTTGTACAGGGTTTCGCCGGACAGATCCTTGGTGTTGTCGCGCGTGTCTTCGTCCGGCGCATTCGGAAAGCTCAGCGTGATCGCCTGGTTGTACGCGGCGCCGGCACGCAGCATCAGCCCGGCCATCGCGTAGCCGTAGGCATCGAGTTCGGCGCCGCGCAGCCTGACCTTGCCGACATTCAGCAAATTCAGCTGGCGCGGGTTCGGGATCAGCGTCTGCTCTTCGTCGAAAGTCAGCGCCTGGTAATTCTTGACATCGGTCTGGTACGCGGCGAACGACACCGACAAGGCGCGATCGAACAGCTGGCTCTTGACGCCGAGCTCGTACGACGTCGCCTCCTCCGGTTTGAACGTCGGCTTTACCGTGTCGCCGGTGGCGCCGAGATTGATGCCGCCGCCCTTGTAGCCGCGCGCGATCGAGGCATACGTCAGCACATTGCGCAGCGGGTGATAGCTCAGCGCGATCTGGCCGCTGTAGTTGCCTTCGTCGCGCTGGTTGTAGCGGGCGTAGTCGCCGCCGGCGACGCTGTCGATCAGGCCGTCATAGCTCAGCGCGCTGATATCGACGCCGAGCGCCTGCGCCAGCGCGTCGGACAATACATTGGTGAGTTGCAGCGGGCTGCAGCTGGCGCAGCCGCCGGAGCGCGAGCGCGTCACGCCGGCGTCCTTCCACTCGTGCGTGTAGCGCAGGCCGGTGGTCAGGTCGAGCTGCTCGCTCAGGTGCCAGTCGACCGATCCGAACGCCGCCGCGCTATGGCTTTTCTGATAGGTGTCGGTCAGCACCGTCATGCCGTCCAGCGCTTCCGGCGGAATCAGCGCGTACAGCAGCGGGCCGGTGTTGGATACGGTTGCGAACGGCAGCACGTTCTGGCGGATCAGGCCGCCGAAAGTCCAGCCGACCAGATCTTCACCGAAGATGTTGCGCTCGTGGCCTTCGAGATGCTGGTACAGGTAAAACAGGCCCAAAACGCTGTCGAAATCGTCGAACTGCGATGCCAGCCGGATCTCTTCGCTGAACTGGCGATGGGTATTGGCGACGCCGGTTTCAGGTACCAGTTTCAGCGAAGTCGCGTCGTCGCTGTACGGCTTGAAACTCCAGTCGCGGTAGGCGCTGATGCTGGTCAGGCGATGCGCGTCGCTGACGTTCCAGTTGAACTCGGCCGAGATCGCCTTCTGCTCGACCTCGCTGTGAGTGCGCGTGTCGGAGTCGGTCTGGCGCTGGTACGGGTCGATCGGCGCGCGCGTGTATTCCATGTACTCGTCGCGCGCGCGTACCGCATCGCGGTAGATGATCAGCGGATACACGCAGCAGTCTTCGCTCTGGTGACCGTATTCGGCGATCAGGCGGCCGCTCAGCGTATCGGTCTGCGTCCACAGCAACTGTCCGCGCAGGCCTTGACGATTCTGGTTGTTGAGTTCCTTGCCGTCGTACCGATTCTCGATCTGGCCGTCCTTGTCGGTGGAATACGCGGTCAGCCGCCCGGCGAGCAGGCCGCCGATCAGCGGGCCGGTGAGGCTGCCGCGCAGCTGGCGGAAACCGCTGTCGCCGATACTGGCCTCGGCTTGTGCCTCGAAGTATTCCGCAGGCAGCTTGGTGACGATGTTCAGCGCGCCGGCGGTGGTGTTCTTGCCGAACAGGGTGCCCTGCGGTCCGCGCAGGACTTCGACGCGGTCCAGGTCGACGAGGTCGAACATCGACAGCCCCTGGCGGCCCAGGTAGACGCCGTCCAGAAACAGGCCGACGCTGCTTTCCATGCCGTCGTTCTGAGAGCTCGAGCCGAGGCCGCGGATGGTGTAGCTGGTCAGCCGCGCATTGGGCACGCTGACGGTCATGCCCGGCGTGCGCTGCTGGATATCCTGCGGGCGGAACAGGCCGGCGTTGGCAAGATCGTCGCCGTCGAGCACGGCCAGAGAAATCGGCACGTCCTGCGCGCGCTCCTGCCGGCGCCGCGCGGTGACCAGGACTTCTTCCAGCTGCACCGCTGCGCTGGCGCGCTCGCGTTCACGCTGTGGAGTAGCGGCGGCAGGCGTCGCGGGCTCCACCGGAATCGTGTCCAGGGCGTCGGCGGCCGGGTCGGCGGCATCCTGCGCCACGGCGTTGTTGCAGCTGAAGCCGAACAAGGCCGCGGTCAGCGCAAGCCGGGCCGGAGGCTTGAGCCGCATATCGCGTATCACGGCGTGCGCGGCGCAGAGCGCAAGGCCAGCGTCGCGGCCGAGAATATTTTCTCGGGCGCGGATGTCAGCGTGCGCGCATGCGCGGGCTTCAGGCACTCGCGCAGCAGCCTGCGAAACTCAGTGCGGAACGCATCGTGCGTGCGGCTGCCGAAGGTCGTGTGCCCGCCTTCGTACTGCTGCTCCTGGTATTCGTGCCAGGTCGTGCAGTAGCCGAAATAGGAGTTCGCATAGCTGGCGATGACGACCTTGCGCACGCCCGCCGGCGCCAGCACGTCCAGGCTCAGCGCCTGCAGCTCCTGCCCTGCGACGGTGGTGATTTCGCCGGGGAAACCGATGATCGCGAGTTCGCCGATGCGCATGAACTGCAGCGGCAGCACCACCGGCACCCAGGGTGTCTCCGCGAGCGCGCCGGCGCGATCCTGGCGCTGCATTTCGGCCAGCATCGGGTCCATCGCGCCGGGCAGCTTCTGACGATCGCACATGCCGAGCAGCACGCCCTCGGCGCTGTCGGTGACGATGATCTTGGGGCTCTGCGCGCGATACCGGTCCTGCGTTTGCGCCAGTGCCTGAGCACTCTCGTGTTTTGCATTGCGCAGTGCGCGGCGCTGGCTGAGTTTTGCGAGCAGGCGCACCAGGCCGGTGATCGGCTGATGGATGCCGGGCCCGTCGACCGGCGAGCCTTCGTAGAAAGCCAGGCCGTGACAAGGCGGCGTCGTATGCTCGCCGCTGCGGCCGTCGGCGAAATCGGGGTCGACGTGGATATCGGAGAAATCCTTGTTGACCAGCGCCGCGTCGAGCACGCTGCCTTGCAGCGCGTCGCTGGGGCCCATCGCCTGCAGCATCTTCCAGGCCTGCGCGCATTGCAGCTGGCCGTTGTACTCGGCGCTGGCGATCTCGTCCTGGTACTTGCCGCGCGGCCACTCGGGCCGGGTGTTGCCCTGTGCGTTGGGCGATACGTCGCCGGCGAAATGCTGGGCGAAGATCGCGACCGTGCCGGCGCCCATCTGCTGTTCCAGGTAGTCGGCGGCGTAGCCCTTGTTGTCGTAGCTCAGCAGCGACACGCGGCTGCTGATGCTGGTCGGATGCACGCCGAACCAGTTGATCTGGCCGATCAGCGCGCCGTCGCCGTCCTGGCAGACCTTGAGCAGCCACATGCGCCGGTCGATCGCCAGATGGGTCTGGTGATCGCCGAGCTTGTGCACGCCGGGATTGCGGTTGTACGCGGCCAGCGAGCGGTTGAAAGCGACGTCGACCTGGTCCGCAAAGCGGTCCACCGCGAACTGCAGCCGCGCCGGCCGGCGCGCGTTCCAGGCCGCGATCAGCGCGGCGGCGAGGCTGGCGACGATCGCGTCGAATACCTCGCTGCGAAAGCCGGGGACCGAGAAGTTGTAGAACGGATAGTGCGAGTAGCCGCCGGGGCCGCAATGCGTGTGCTGCGAGCACAGCATCAGGCGCTCGCTGCTCAGATGCCGTGCGCCGATCACCTGCTGCACGCGCTCGACGAGCGCGCGCTTGAGTTCCGGGAACACCATGCAGATTTCGGCCTGCGCGAAGAACAGCGCGCTGCCGCCGTCGCCGCCATCGTCGAAACAGAAAGCGCGGCTGTACAGTTTGGTCGATTGGCCCAGCACCCTGTGCTTGATCTGGCCGTAGCCAAGCATGCCGTAGCCGCGGCCGGGCACTACGATTTCTTCACGCGCGGCACCGGCTTGCAGCGAACTCATCGGGTGCACTCCGTGCTTCGCCGCGCCACGAAATCAGTCTCCGAACCAGCGCTGCAGCAGCGTATTGCTGAACAGGCCGTGCGGGTCCAGCTGCTTGCGCACGCGCTGGAAATCGTCCCAGCGCGGATACATCGCGGACAGCTCGCGCGCGGCCAGGCTGTGCATCTTGCCCCAGTGCGGCCGGCCGCCGTGATTGCGGAAAATCGCTTCGGCCGCGGCGAAATATTCCTGGTGCGCCATGCCGACGTACTGATGAACCGAGATCGCGACCGAGTCGCGCCGGTAGAACGGCGACAGCCAGATGTCGTCGGCGGCCACAAAGCGGTATTCCACCGGAAAATGCACCAGCACGCGCCGCCGCTCGACGTGCTCGGCAAGCTCGCGCAGCGCATCCGGTCCGCGCTCGGCCGGCAGCTCGTATTCCATCTCCTGGAAGCGCACCAGGCGCGCGGTCGAGAACGCGCGATGGCAGTCGGCGACCATCGTGCTCTCGTCGCTCTTGGTGACCTTGCCGATGAAGCGCGCGATGCCGGGCGCCCAGTCCGGATTCATCCGCGCCAGCCGCGACACCATGCCGAAAGCGCCGTTTTCGACCAGCAGTTCGACGGCGGTGGTCATGCCGCGCGCCGACTCCGGCTCGGCGGTCCAATCCATCAGCTTGACCAGCGTGCGCCGCGTATGCGGAATCCAGTAGAACTCGAAATGGCGATACAGCCGCGCCAGATCCGGCGCCTGCGCCAGGCAGTCGTCCAGATCCATTGCGCGCTTGATCAGCTTCAGCCGATACGCCGGCTGCAGCTCGATATCCAGCGCCGCGATCACGCCGAGCGCGCCGACCGATACCCGCGCCGCATCGTAAATCTCGGCGTTTTCGGTGGCCGAGCAGTGAATCGCGTCGCCGCTGGCGAGCACCAGGTCCATGCCGCGCACCTGGGTCGAGATCGAGCCCAGTGTCGCGCCGGTGCCGTGCGTGCCGGTCGACACCGCGCCCGCCAGTGCCTGCTTGTTGATGTCGCCGAGATTGGTCATGCCGAAGCCGCGTCGGGCCAGTTCCAGGCCCAGCGGTTTGAGCTGCGTGCCGCCGTAAATGTGGCCGACATGGCCGTCGATGCGCGCGATGCCGCTGAGTTTATCGAGGCTGACCAGCGTGTCCGGGGTTTGCACCAGCGGCGTGAACGAGTGGCCGCTGCCGACGACGCGCAGCTGGCCGCGGCGAGCCGCGACGCCGCTGACCAGGCTTTGCAATTCGGGCACCGACGAGGGCGTGGCGAATGTCTGCGGTGTGAAGCGCACCGCGCCGGACCAGTTGCGCCAGGGCGTGCTATGCGGTTTTGTCGGGCTCATGGGGGAGATTCGCAGGACGGTTGGAAGCAGCTTCTCCGGGTGACGGTGGAAGGCAGGTGATCGGTATCGTCGGACATCAGAAGAAGCTCTGCAGCTGCCCGCGATAAGTCGGCACCTCGCCGACAATGCGCTCACCGCGGAACAGCAATATGCGCTCGAAGCGCTCAGCGAGTTCGCCGGCCTTGGCGTGGCGGAAGAACAGCGGGTCGCCGAGTGCCGGCGCAAATCCCGGCGCGAGTCCCGGCGGCAACTGCACCGGCGTCTGCACTTCGCCGGCGCCCTCCAGATCAAGCAGCTTCATGCCGGCGGGCAGGAAAGGCCGCGGCAGGCGATCGGGGCCGGACGGCCCCGAGGCGACGTAGCCGCCGCCGGTGCAGGTGACGATGCCGGGCGCGGGCCGGCGGATCACCGGCAGCGCGAAGAACACCGCGGCCTGGTGGCGGAAGTGGCCGAAGTAGTCGAACAGCGCCGGCGCATACAGCCCCGAGCCGGCCGCGGCTTCGGTGACACTGCTGTCCGCGGCGGTATCCTCGAGGCTGCCGGTGCCGCCGCCGTTGACGAACTCCAGCGCGTGTCCCGCCGCCTTCAGCGCGGCGACCACGGCCTGGCGGCGCGCGTGGATCTCGCGCAGCGAGCGGCGCTTGAGCGTGCGTATCATCAGGTTGCGCAGGCCGGCGCCGGGCACCCGGTCCTGCAGGCCGGCGATCTGGCTCTCATAGCCCATCAAGCCGACCAGTTGCAGCGTGTCGGCGTTGGCGCTGATGAAGCTCGCGATTTCGAGCGCGGCGGCGACGTCGCGCACCGGCGAGCGGCGCACGCCGAACCACAGGCCCGGCACCGAAGTCGACATGTCCAGGTCCAGTGCCAGCCGATAGCATGCGCCGTGTTCGCGTGCCTGCGCCGCGATCAGCCCGCACTGCTCGATGCTGTCGACCATCAGGGTGATGCGCTTGCCGCTGCGCAAGGCATCGGCGGCGTGCGCGAGTTCGACCGTATCGACCGTCGGATACGCGACCAGCAGGTCGTCGAAGCCTTCGCGCGCCAGCCACGCCGCTTCACGCGCGCTGTAGCAGAGCAGGCCCCGGAACTGCGGCGACAGCGCCATCACGCGGCGCAGGATCTCGGTGCAGCGGATCGACTTGGTGCCGAGCCGGATCGGCAGGCGGCCGGCGCGCCGCAGCATCGCCTGCGCATTGGCCTCGACCCGATCCAGGTCGAGCAGCATCAGCGGCAGGCTGCGGCCGGCGACCAGCCGCTTCAGGCGCTGGTAGTAGGCGTCGTCGTCGGCGACGGCCGCAGCGACAAGCTTGCCGCCGAGGGCCCCGGACTCAGGCCGTGACATCGGGCAGATCCTGCTCGGCAAGCGCGCTCAGCAGCTGCACTACGCGGGCTCGCTGCACGGCATTGAACGGCGATATCTGGAACAGCTCCATCAGCCACAGGCCTTCGGTGGCGACATGCGCGAGCGCGGCGCGGTCGAACGAGACGTCGCCGGAAATGATCTCGAAGCGCTGGCTGAAATAGCCGGCAACGCGCTGCAGCAACTCCGGGCTGCCGTTGACCACCGCGACCAGCGCGCCGGACACGCGGTCGTCCTCGTCGGGATCGCGCACCGAGTTCATCACGTAGGCCTTGAGTGCGCGGCCGGGCTGGTCGGGCAGCTCGGCGGCGATGGCCTCGCTGGCCTGGCGGTTGTGCGAAGTCAGGCGCTCCAGCAGGGCTTCGAGCAGCGCCTCCTTGGTCGGGAAGTTGTACATCACGCCGCCCTTGCTGGCGCCGGCGCGCCTGGCCACGGCGTCCAGCGTGAGCTTGCCGGCGCCCTGTTCGAGCGCGACCGCGACGGCGGCGTCGAGCATGGTTTCGCGCGAGCTGGGGCGCCCGCGCGGCGCCTGCGGGGGCTTGGCTGCAACGGGTTTGAGCGCAGCGGTTGTAGGTTTTGCCGACATGGGCCCTGTTGATTTACTGTACCGACTGGTCGGCACAGTAAATGCTCGGGAAAGCTGCAGTCAAGACGGCGGTTGTAGGTTGGGGTGAGCGCAGCGAACCCCAACATCGGCGCGGTACGAACGTTGGGGTTCGCTGCGCTCACCCCAACCTACGGGGTACGGGCTCGTGGTGGCGTGGAAGGGAGATACAGCGATGCGCAAGCAAACGACAGCAGTCCTGGCTGCGATGTGCGCGGTCCTTGCCGGCTGCGGCGCCTCGTCGCCGGATGGCAGCGGCGACGCCGCGATGTGCCAGGCCGGCGAGCTGACGGCCGAGCAGATGCTGGCGGTCAGGCGCGACCAGCCCGATGCGCCGCTGGCCGACCTGAGCCACTACCAGGCCCGCCACGCCGCGCGCGCCACAGGCGCGGTGCTCAACGGCGGCGACTGCGCCGACAACACGCGTTTCCGCTACGGCGCCGGCACCGGCGACATCAGCGGCCCGGCCTCCGGTGAAGAACTGCTCGGCTATGCCGACCCCGGCCAGGTGTCCGAAGGCCTGCACACCCGCGAATACGCGCGCGCCTTCGCGTTCGAGTCCGACTGTGGCGGCCGCAGCGGCCACGCGATGCTGATCACGGTCGAGAACGGCCTGGCCTTCGACTCGATCAAGTTCGGCGTGCTCGCGCGCATCGCGGCCCATGACAGCCTTGATCCGAGCGACCCGCTCGCCGACTACTGGAACATCGACAACATCCTGATCTCGGCCACGCACACGCATTCGAGTTCCGCCGGCCAGTCGCACTACGACCTGGTCAACCTGTTCGCGTTCGGCCTCGATCAGCAGGCGTATCAATCGATCGTCGACGGCGTCTTCGACGCGCTGCTGCAGGCGCATCGCAACATGATCGCGGCGCCGGCCGCGTCGGTGAAGATCGCGATGGCCGAGGTGCTGGATGCGAACTTCAACCGCTCGCCCGATGCTTTCGTGCTGAATCCCGCCGACGAGCGCGCGCGCTTTGCGGATACGCAAGGCCGCGACGTGCAGACCAATCGCTGGATGACCCTGCTCAAGCTGCAGCGCGACGACGGCACGCCGGTCGGCGTGGTCGACTGGTTCTCGGTGCACGGCACCTCGATCGGCCAGACCTACAAGCTGCTGTCGTCCGACAACAAGGGCTATGCGGCGCGGCGTTTCGCCGCGGATTTCCCGCAGGGCGGCAGCAGCGCCGGCGCCTTCGTCGCCGGCTTCTTCCAGTCCGACGAGGGCGACGCCTCGCCCAATCCCTACATGCTGTATTTGAGCGAGGCCGAGTTGCACAGCCGCGACACCGACGCCTGGTTCGCGCGCGGCGGCGGCCGCGACGATTTCGAGAGTGCGCAGATCGCCGGCTACAAGCAGTATCACGGCGCGAAAGCCCTTTGGGACCAGGCCGATGAGAAGCTGCACGGTGAAGTGCGCGCGGTGCATCTGGCGCTGGACATGAGCCGCGTCGTCGTCGAGGCGCCGAAGACTTACGCTGCCGGCCTGATGCCGGCGGTCGGCACGCAGCGCACCTGCGAGCCGGCGCTCGGCATCTCGTTCGCGGCCGGTGCCGAAGACGGCCGCGGGCCGTTCACCGAAGGCGCGGCCTGCCCGGTCAGCACCGACACCGCCGACTACATCGCGCAGTACCTGCAGGACACCATCGGCCCGCTGTTCGACGGTGCGATCCCGTCGACGCTGATCGAGCCGATCGGCTGCTACAACCCCGCGTTCGCGGCGCTGGGCTACGCCTGCCAACAGGAAAAGCCGATCGCGATTCCGCTGGTGGTCGCGCCGCTGGGTTTGCCGGTGCTGGAGCTGCAGCCGTACGTGATCCCGATCCAGATCATCGCGCTCGGCAATCTGGCGATCGTGTCGGTGCCCTGGGAGACCACGACCGTCGCCGGCCGCCGGCTGCGCGAGGCGGTGCTCGACCAGCTGCAGGACGCGGGCATCGACTACGCGGTGATTTCGGGCCTGTCGAACACTTATATCCATTACCTGACGACGCGCGAGGAGTACGCCCAGCAGGATTACGAAGGCGCGTCCACGGTGTTCGGCCCCTGGTCGCAGGACGCGGTGGTGCAGGAATACGTGCGCCTCGCCGGCCATCTGCGCGACGGCAGCGCCGCGGCCAGCCCGTATGCGGCGGCGAGCTTCACCGATCACACGCCGATCCTGCGGCACTTGCCCAGCGTCAGCGACGGCACGCTGCCGGCCGGCGTCGCGTTCGGCGATGTCGCGGTGCAGCCGCAGACGAGTTACACGCTGAGCAGCACCGAGCGCACCACGATCAGCGCGAGCTTCTACGCCGGCAATCCGCGCCGCGATCTGCGCCGCGGATCGAGTTACGTCTACATTGAGCGCCAGAATGGCGAGGCCTGGGACACGATCGCCAGCGACGACGACTGGTCCACGTATTTCACCTACCAGAAAGGCGCGGACGGCCGCGCGAACCTGGCGCTGGTGGAGTGGAAAGTGCCGGCCGGCACCCGGCCAGGCACCTACCGCATCCGCATCGAAGGCGCGTCGGCCGACGGCCCGTACAGCGGTGCGAGCCAGCCGTTCCAGATCGCGGGTTGCGGCTAGTCTGATCCGCAGGTGGGTTTAAGAACCGCCCTGCAAAAGCAGGCTATTTCGCGGCCGGCTTGACTGCCGGTTTGACCGCCGTTCCGATCGCTGCGATGGCGTCCGGCATGACCTTGACCAAGTCGAAGCGTCCGCCGCTCGTATCGTCGTTAAAAGTGCCGCAGGCGGCGGTTTGCTCGTCCTGGCTCAGGCTTTCCAGATTGTTCAACTCAATGTCGGCGCCGCGCTCCGTCATGGTCTTGATCTGCTCCTTGGATTTGGCGATCTGCTCGTCGGCCAGCTTGGGATCGGAGATCTTGCTGCGGAACTCTGCGAACAGCGCTGCCTGCACCTGCTCGGCCTGGTGCACGGTCGCGTCATTGCGCTTATGCCACTTGCTGCGCGCGTCTTCGGTGATCTTGGCTATCGGAGCTTTCTGCAAGCTGCAGCGGTCGGCCACCGCGTCGATCTTGATCTTCATGCTCAGCAGCATGATCGAGGCCGCCATACGCTGTTGCGCGGCCACTTCTTCGGCTGATCGCGTATCGATCCTGAATGTGTACTTGAGCGGCGTCGTGGTCGCGACCGGCTTGCCGTCGCTCAGTGCGGGTTTGAACTGGCACTGGCCCAGCGACGCAGCCGCCGCTGCGTCCAGCTGCGGATTGCCGGAGGATTTCGCCACCTCGGTCTGGTCGGCCTTGCCTTCGGCGGAGACATGGATCGACAGCAGCACCGTTCCGGTTTGGTTGGCGGCCAGGGCCTCGGGTGGATAGATCGGCTGAGGACAGGTGCTGGTGATCACTTGCGCCGGAACCGAATCGGCGGCGCCGCACGGCGCAGCGAGCAAGTACAGTGCGAGCAAGGCGGCTGCGGGGAGCGCGCGCAAAGCGCGGTCGGATGCGAAGTGGTGATCGGTCATCATGTAGGTCGGCACGCAGACTCTACGGCGAGCCTTGGGGGCTGGGACTTTGTGGGGGAGTGGCCGCATCGCCCTGAAGCGGGACGGCAGGCGGACAGCAGAACAATCAGCTCGGCTATGTTCGACGACAGCAAGATCGGGATGCCATTCAAAGAAGAGGTGCCCGTACCTCGGGATCGCGCGGGCACCCCAGCATCTGAATCTTCGGCAGCGGGAGCACGGCGAGCCTTGCGGCTGAGCCCTGCGCCAGGTCATGACGCCCTCTGTCCGAAGCGGGCCGATGATGCACCCGCATGGCGCTCGCATCAAGCGCCTGTGCCCAAATCTGGGCATTTCCCCGCGCTCGCCGCCGGCCCGCACGGCGTAAAGTTCGCTGCTGAAAAATGGGAGCGACACCATGGCGGAAGACGCCGGCATTCCGAACCCGGCAGCGGTAGCGCGCAGCGGCCCGGACATCGACCCGCAGGAGACGCGCGACTGGCTCGAGGCCCTGCACGCCGTGATCCGCAGCGGCGGTGAAGCGCGCGGCCGCTTCCTGCTGCAGCAGCTCGAGGAGGAGGCGCGCAATCTCGGCGTGCCCGGATACGCGGCGCCGTATTCGGCGTATCGCAACACCATCCCGCTGGAGCGGCAGGGCGCCTATCCGGGCGATCTGGCGATCGAGGAGCGGCTGACCGCGATCATGCGCTGGAACGCGCTGGCAATGGTCGCGCGCGCCAATCAGGCTTATGGCGATCTCGGCGGACACGTCGCCAGCTATGCCTCGGCCGCGGAGATTTTCGAAGTCGGCTTCAATCATTTCTTCCGTGGGCCCGAGGCGACGCAGGGCGCGGACCTGGTCTACTTCCAGCCGCATTCGGCGCCCGGCGTGTATGCGCGCGCGTTTCTGGAAGGGCGCCTTTCCGAAGAGCGCATTGCCAACTACCGGCAGGAGACCGGCGGCAACGGCCTGTGCTCGTATCCGCATCCCTGGCTGATGCCGGACTTCTGGCAGTTCCCGACCGGCTCGATGGGCTTGGGGCCGATCAACGCGGTGTACCAGGCGCGCTTCATGCGCTACCTCGCGCAGCGCGGCCTGGCGCAGACCGACGCGCGCCATGTCTGGGGCGTGTTCGGCGACGGCGAGATGGACGAGCCCGAGTCGGTGGCCGCTCTGACCCTGGCCGCGCGCGAGAAGCTCGACAACCTGACGTTCATCATCAACTGCAATCTGCAGCGGCTCGACGGCCCGGTGCGTGGCAACGGCCAGGTGATCCAGGAGTTCGAGTCGCTGTTCACCGGCGCCGGCTGGAACGTGATCAAGGTGCTGTGGGGTTCGGACTGGGACGCGCTGTTCGCGCGCGATACGAACCACGCGCTGCTGCGCCGTTTCGCCGCGACCGTCGATGGCAAGTATCAGACGCTGGGTGCCAACGACGGCGCCTACAACATGGCGAATTTTTTCAACGAAGACCCCGAGCTGCGCGCGCTGGTCGCGCACATGAGCGACGCCGAAATCGGCGCGCTGAAGCGCGGCGGCCACGACCTGCGCAAGCTGCATGCGGCCTTCAGCGCGGCGCGTACGCACAGCGGCGCGCCGACGGTAATCCTGGCCAAGACCAAGAAGGGCTACGGCATGGGCACGGCCGGCGAATCGCGCATGACCGCGCACCAGACCAAGAAGCTGGACGTCGACGGCCTGCGCTCGTTCCGCGACCGCTTCGGCCTGCCGCTCAGCGACGAGGATCTCGAACATCTGCACTTCTACAAGCCGGCCGACGACAGCGCGGAGATGCGCTATCTGCGCGAACGTCGCAAGACGCTCGGCGGCCCGCTGCCATCGCGTCGCCGCAATTGCGAGCCGCTGATCGTGCCGGAGCTGAAGCGCTACGCCGCGTTCGCGCTGCAGGCCGACAACAAGGAAATGTCGACGACGATGGCGGTCGTGCGCATGCTCGGTAATCTGCTCAAGGACAGCAATCTCGGTTCGCGCATCGTGCCGATCGTCGCCGACGAGGCGCGCACTTTCGGCATGGCCAGCCTGTTCCGGCAGGTCGGCATCTATTCGCCGGTCGGCCAGCTCTACGAGCCCGAAGATTCGGCGTCGATGCTGTACTACAAGGAAGCCACCGACGGCCAGATCCTGGAAGAAGGCATCACCGAGGCCGGTGCGCTGTCGTCGTGGATTGCAGCGGGCACCTCGTACAGCGTGCATGGCGTGGCGATGCTGCCGTTCTACATCTACTACTCGATGTTCGGCTTCCAGAGAGTCGGCGATCTGATCTGGGCCGCGGCGGATCAGCGCACGCGCGGCTTCCTGATCGGCGCGACCGCCGGCCGCACCACACTGGGCGGCGAAGGCCTGCAGCACCAGGACGGTCACAGCCACCTGGTGGCTGCCGGTATTCCGAACTGCCGCGCCTACGATCCGGCTTTCGCCGGCGAACTCGCGATCATTGTCGATCACGGCATGCGCCAGATGCTCGAGCAGCAGCAGGACGTGTTTTATTACCTGACGGTGATGAACGAGAACTACGCGCAGCCGTCCTTGCCCGAAGGCGTCGCCGACGATGTGATCAAGGGCCTGTATCGCTTGGGTGGTCACAGCCTGAAGCAGGCCGCCGCGAAAGTTCGTCTGCTCGGATCGGGTGCGATTCTTCCAGAGGTGATCGCCGCTGCGCAGCTGCTGGCGGCCGACTGGAACATCGACAGCGAAATCTGGAGCGCGACCAGCTTCAGCGAGCTGGCGCGCGATGCGCGGGAATGCGAGCGTTACCAGCGGCTGCATCCTGATGCGGCGGCGCGGGTCAGTCACGTCGAAACCTGCCTGCCGGGCACGACACCGATCGTGGCGGCGACCGACTACATCCGCGCTTATCCGCAGCTGATAGCCGCGTATGTCGATGCGCGATTCGTCACGCTCGGCACCGACGGCTTCGGCCGCAGCGATACGCGTGCGGCGCTGCGTAGGTTCTTCGAAGTCGATCGCTACCAGATCGTGCTCGCGGCGCTGGAAGCGGTGGCGAAGCCGCTGCTGAGCGCGGCGATCCGCCGATATGGAATAGACGCGGATGCACCGGCGTCGTGGACGGTTTGATCAAACCTTCCATCGTCCCTTCAATCGTCGAACTGTAGGAGCGGACCTTGTCCGCGATTGCGGCTTCACCGGCACAATCGCCGACAAGGTCCGCTCCTACAGTGGTGAAATCCCGGCCAGCTCGCGTGTCAACGCCGCCGCTGGAATCTCCCTGCAGCCGCTCGCATTCTGCCCGGACCACAGCGGCGAAAAATCGTCGCTGCCGCGGCTCTCGGCCGCGGCACGCAGCGGCGCGATGGCGCTCGTCGCCAGCGGGAACTCCGGTGCCGCGGCGCTGATCGGGCCGACTTCGCGGACGATGCGGTTGACGATGCCGCGCGCCGGCCGGCCGGTGAAGACATTGGTCAGCGCGGTGTGCCGGGCCGCCTCGCTTTTCAGCGCCGCGCGATGGACCGCGCTGGTGCTTGCTTCCGGGCACAGCAGGTAGGCGGTACCGATCTGCGCGCCGGCGGCGCCCAGCGCCATCGCCGCGACAACGCCCTGACGATCGGCGATGCCGCCGGCCGCGATGACCGGCAGGTTCACCGCGCGCACGATCTGCAGCAGCAGCGCGAGGGTGCCGGCCTGCGTCGTCAGATCCTCGCTCAGGAACAGGCCGCGATGTCCGCCGGCTTCCAGGCCCTGCGCGATGATCGCGTCGACGCCGTGTTCCGCGAGCCAGCGTGCCTCATCGACCGTCGTCGCTGATGATAGAACTTTCGCGCCCCAGCTTTTGACTCGCGCCAGCAAGTCCGCCGACGGCAGGCCGAAATGAAAGCTGACGACGGCCGGCTTGAATTCCGCGATCAGCTCGGCGTAATCGGCATTGAACGGATGCCGCGGTGCGCCCGCGGTGATGTTCGAAACATCGATGCCGAACTCGCGGTAATACGGCGCAAGCCGGCCACGCCATGCGGCTTCGCGCGGAGCATCGACCTGCGGCGCCCGGTGCGCGAAAAAGTTGAGGTTGTAGGGCCTGCGCGTCTGCGCCCCGATCGCCACAAGCTCGGCCCGCAGCGCCTCGGAACCCAGCATCGCGCAGGGCAGGGACCCGAGGCCGCCCGCTTCGGACACCGCAACCGCGAGTGCGCTCAGCTGCACGCCGGCCATCGGCGCCTGGATGATCGGCAATTCGATGCCGAGCAGTCGTTGCAGATTCATCGGCCGTGCTCCGGAAAAACCGCATGCTAAGCCAGAAGTCCCTTTGCAGGCAGTTGCCGCCGATCCGCGCCGCGGCACCGTGCGTCCCGGGGTTTCATGTGAAGCACAGATAATACGTATTTTATGATAATGTAGTTCACATAAATTTTCGCGAGAGCCGGGCAATGATCGCGGTGGTCGAGGCAGCAAAAGCCGGCTTGTTCAGGCGCGATCAATGGCTGCGGAATGTGGTGGCCGGCGTCATCGTCGGCGTGGTTGCCTTGCCGCTGGCGATGGCTTTCGCGATTGCCTCGGGCGTCAAGCCCGAGCAGGGCATCTACACCGCGATCATCGCCGGGCTGGTCGTGTCGCTGTGCGGGGGCACGCGCATCCAGATTGCCGGCCCTACCGGGGCCTTCATCGTCATTCTGGCCGGTGTCACCGCCCAGCACGGAGTCGATGGCCTGCTGCTGGCAACCGGCATGGCCGGAGTCATTCTGATTCTGTTGGGCCTGGCCAAATTCGGCAGCGTTCTGCGCTTTATCCCCGACCCGGTGATCGTCGGCTTCACGTCCGGGATCGGCGTCATCATCTGGGTCGGCCAGTGGAAGGATTTCTTCGGCCTCCCTGCGCCCGGCGGTACGCATTTCCACGAAAAGCTGTTCCATTTGCTGGAGTCGTTTCCCGCCTTGAGCCCGGCGACGACCGGGCTCGCGCTATCGAGCCTGCTGCTGGTGCTTTATGGCCCGCGGATTCCCGGGCTCAAGCGCGTTCCCGGCCCGCTGATTGCAATGCTCGTGGCCACGATCCTCCAGTCGATTTTTGCATTCGAGGGCGTGGCGACGATCGCCAGCGCTTTCGGCGGCATTCCACTCGGCCTGCCTCATTTGGCGTTCCCAAACGTCACCTATGACCGCCTGATTTCGCTGGTGCCTTCCGCGTTCACGATCGCGATGCTGGGCGCGATCGAGTCGCTGCTATCCGCAGTGGTCGCCGACGGCATGGCCGGAACCCGGCACAACTCGAATCAGGAGCTGATCGGCCAGGGCATCGCCAATCTGCTGTCGCCGCTGTTTGGCGGGATTGCGGCGACCGGCGCGATCGCCAGAACCGCGACCAATTTCCGCAACGGTGCCACCAGCCCGCTCGCCGGTGTCGTGCATTCGCTGACGCTGCTGCTGATCCTGCTGCTGCTGGCACCGCTGGCCGCCAAGGTGCCGCTGAGTGCGCTGGCCGCGATCCTGTTCGTCGTCGCCTGGAACATGAGCGAGGCCCGGCATTTCGTCCGCATGACGCGGACTGCGCCGCGCGGCGACGTGGCGATTCTGCTGATCACCTTCCTGCTCACCGTTCTGTCCGACCTGGTGGTCGCGGTCAATATCGGCGTCATTCTCGCGATGCTGCTGTTTCTAAGGCGCATGGCGTCCTCGGTGGAGGTGCTGCGGCTCGACGGCTCGGCCATTCAGCCCGAGTTGGAAATGAGCGGCCGCATGCACCTGCCGTCCGACCTGCTGATCTATTCCATCGAGGGCCCGCTGTTTTTTGTGGCGGTAGAGAATCTGGAGCGCGCTTTGGAGCAGACCCACACCGATCCGCGCGGTGTCGTCATCCGGCTCGGGCACGTGCCGTTCATGGATATCACCGGCATCCAGACGCTGGAAGAGTCGATCCACAATCTGGAGCGCCGCGGCGTGCGTGTGATGCTCTGCGAGGCGCGTACCAATGTGCTGCACAAGCTGGTGCGAGCGGGCGTGGTCAGAAAGCGGCCCGGTCCGCTGCGTTATTTCCGGAATCTCGAAGCCGCGCTGCGCGCCTTCGACGAACCGTCGGCGCCTGCCGAGCCGGTGACCAAAGCAGGCTCGCAGTGACATCCAAGCGCGCGCGCTCGCCGGCCGCGGCCGGCGACAGTCGCGCTGCCGCCGCAGCGACGTCGGTTGATGTGCCGCAAGCGGGGAAGGACGCAGCCGACGATCCGATCGTCATCCATATCAACGAGCCGATCGACGCCGCCGCGGGCAGGCAGCTCCGGCGCGTCGGCACCGGGCAATACGCCGCGCCGTTCGTGGTCGATGACGGCGAGTTCCTGCAGCTGCATTTCACGATGCGCTACACCCAGAGCCGGATGAGCCTGCGCTCGCCCGATACGCTTTCGCTGGATTACACCCGCAGGATGATGGCCTGCCTGCTGTTTCAGCCGGCCCCGATGCATGTCGAGATCGTGGGTCTGGGTGGCGGCTCGCTCACCAAGTTCTGCTATTACGAGCTGCCGCATACCCGCGTCACCACGATCGAGGTGGATGACAAGGTCATTGGGATGTCGCATCTGTTTCGGGTGCCCGCTCCATGCGCGCGCCTGAGCATCGTGCATGCCGACGCTGCCGAATATTTCCAGAACCGAGCCCAGACCCGTGCCCATTCGGCCGACGTGGTGCTGGTGGACGGATGCGACGTCCATGGCATCGCGCCAGCCCTGGCCACCGAAGGGTTCTACCGCTCGGTGCGGGACCGCCTGCGGCCGGATGGCGTGATGGTGGTCAACCTCGTCGGCGCCAATTCGATCAAGGATGCAGCACAGCGCAGCATCGCCAAGGTATTCGAGGATCAGTTCCTGCTGATGAACGCTGTTGTCGGCGGCAACCGCATCGCGCTGGCATTTCGCGGAGCGAACTGGCCTCCGCGCTGGGCTGCGATCAAGGCCGCAGCGCCGGAGCTTGGCCAGAAACATCGGCTCGATTTGCCCGGATACGCCGAGTCCTTGGAGCGCTGGTATCGCAACCGCGGCCGCAAGATGCCGCGTTGAAACGCCGCTATTTGCGGCTGCTTTTCTTGGTGCCGTAGGTGACGCCGTGTTTGGCGAGATAGTCGCGGATGAGTTGACGCACCACCTGCGACGGCGTCAGATCCTGCTGCGCGCAAAGCGACTCGAAAGCGCTTTTCTTTTCGGGGTCGATCAGCAGCGTCAGGCGGGCGGTCTTGGATTCCATGCGCGGATAGTAGCATGTGATGTGCATTGAATTACCATTAAAGGCAGGTCTCTGCACCCTGGCTCATGCGGCATTCAGTGCGGAGCTGGATACTGGGCTGGGTATCGATCGCAGGTCGTGCAGGGAAGCACGGCCGGGACCAGGACAGGATGTCCGCACGGCGACCGATGTCGAATAGCGATTGATACCGCAAAAGCCGCCGCTCCCCGCAGCGGCTTTTGTCGTGCTGAAGACGCTTCAATCGACCACGGTGATGCTGCCGTTCATGTCTTCGTGCCCGGAGCCGCAGAACACGTCGCACAGGAAAGGAAAGGTTCCGGTTTTCTGCGGCGTGATCCGCAGGCAGGACACCTGCCCCGGAACGATGTTGCTGCGGACGCCCAGATCCGGCGCGTTGAAGCCCATCAGCACATCGTCCGTCACCAGTTCGAGATCAAGGCTTTCGCCGCGGCTGATGGTGATGCTGGCAGGCCTGAACTCGTAACGCTTCGCCGATACCTTGACCACGCGCACGACCGGAACGGCCGTCCAGGCCGCGGCAGCAAAACCCAGCAGCGTGCTGGTGAAGAGGGCCATAGCAACGTGCAGGCGCCTGGTCTTGCGCATCGTGCGTCTCAAGCTTTCACCGGCAATTCGGTGATCGTCGGCACGCCGTGCTCCGACTCGATCTGGCGGAATCCCAGCCCCTGGTACGGTGCGGCCGGGTCCCAGGCCACCGGAGCCTTTTTCGGCACGGACAACGGAGCTGGCAGTGGCCACATCAGGCCTTGCGCGGAGTGGTGGGCGATATGCCCGGTCATGTGGTGATGCTGCTGGTGGATGTGCCCATAGAAAACAGTCACGTGTTCGAACGGCATCAGCAGATCGATCGCCTTGCCGGCATCGGGCGTCGCCCAGTCCCAGCTCGGCGCCAGGTCGAACAGCGGCCGATGCGTCAGCACGACGATGGCCTGCTGCCGGTCGAGTTTGGCGAGGTCCGCGCCCAGCCATGCCAGCTGATCGGCACCGATGTTGGCGGCGGGATCGGAGACATTGTCGAGCGCGATGAAATGCACACCCCGGTGGTCGAAGCTGTAGTGCGTGTCGCCGAAGAACTCCTTGAAAGCGGCGCCCTGATCCAGCGCGGCATCGTGTTCGCCGGCCAGATAACGGATGTCGCGCACCTTGAGCGCGGCGATGATGTCGCGGAACTCGCTCATGCGCTGCCTCCGCAACGCCGCGTCGTCGGTGGTCTGGGTCAGGTCGCCGGTGAAGACGATGAAATCCGGGGCAGGGCTCAGCGCGTTGACCTGGGCGAGCGCTTTCTGCAGCGTGCCGGCGAAGTCCGGGTTGATCACCGGATTGCTGAAGCCCCAGTGCGTGTCGGACAGCTGCACGAAATAGAAATCCTCTTCGGCGCCAGACGCCTTTTTGCCGTGGCGGCTTGCGGCTTGCGCCAGCGCGGAAAAGCCGCCGAGACCGGAGGCGAAGACCACGCCTCCGCCCAGACCGGCGAGCTTGATGAACTGGCGGCGGTCGATTGTCTTGTGCATGTGATGGATACTCCGCGGATGATCGTCCCGGAACGGACACCAGTGCATACCTGGCGCATCGCCGCAATATTCCCGTTGCCGGCTCCCCAAAATATTTCGCCGGAATCGGGAATAAAGCGCGCAGCGGACCGGTCTGTGGCTTGAATACCGGAGCGTTTCCGATCGACCTCTCGACAAGCCGCTCAGCAAGCCGGCGTTTCGCGGCGATGGCGGAGCCGCATCTGGACGCCGCCTACAACCTCGCACGCTGGCTCACGCGTGATCCGCAGGACGCCGAGGACGTGGTGCAGGAGGCTTATCTGCGCGCGTTCCGCTTCTTCGACGGATTTCGCGGCGGCGACGGCCGCGCCTGGCTGCTGACCATCGTTCGCCACACCGCCTACAGCTGGCTCAAGCAGAATCGACCCGCGGATCTGCATGTGGAATATGTCGAAGACGAAACCGGTCTGCATCTGCACGCAGCCGACGACGCGCCCTTGCATGCCACCGATCCGCAGACCCTGATGCTGCGCCAGGCCGACGGTCTGCGGATCGAGATCGCGCTGCGGCGCCTGGCGCCGGAGTATCGCGAGGTGCTGGTGCTGCGCGAACTCGAAGACCTGTCGTACAAGGACGTCGCGCAGATTGCCGGCATCCCGATCGGCACCGTGATGTCGCGTCTGTCGCGCGGCCGCCGGCAACTGCGCCGCGTGCTCGAACAGCTGGAGAAAACGGCATGAACCCGAACTGCGACGAGGTACGTGAGCTGCTGAGCGCCTACGCCGACGCAGAGCTCGATCTGGCGCGCACGCTGTCGCTCGAAAGCCATCTCGCCGTCTGCGCGGAATGCACCGCCCGTTTGCAGCGGCTACGCGATTTCAGCCGGGTATTGCGCGAGCGGGCGCCGTATCACCGGATGCCTGCGGCCCTGAAATCGCGCTTGCCCGGCCTGCTGGATGACGACGATGGCCGGGCGGCTGCAGGCCCGCGCCAGCACGGTCGCGGTCAGATCCTGCAGTGGGCGCTGCCGATCGCAGCCGCGCTCACGCTCTCGGTCGGCCTCAACCTGCTGATCGGCAGCCGCCGTGCCGATGGCGCACTGGTCGATGAGGTCGTGGCCGGCCACGTGCGGTCGATGATGGTGGCGCATCTGGACGACGTCGCCTCGACCGACCGGCACACGGTCAAGCCCTGGTTCGCCGGCAAGCTCGACTATGCGCCGCCGGTGTTCGACCTGGCGGCGCATGGATTCCCACTCGCCGGCGGCCGCCTCGACTATCTGGATCATCGCGCCGTGGCCGCGCTCGATTATCGTCGCGGACGCCACGTCATCAACGTATTCGTCTGGCCTGCGGCGGGCGCCGAATCTGAAGCGGAGCCCCTCACCAACTCCGGTTACAACATCGAACGCTGGACCGTCGGCGGCATGCGGTGGTGGGCGATATCCGATCTCAATGCCGGCGAGCTGACGAGCTTTGCAGAACAATTGCGGGCCGCGGCCATCGGTGCGGAATGAGCGCCGCCCGGGCATGACCCGCAGGTCGGCAATCCCTTGCCGACGTGAACCCGAGGCCGCGCCATCACTGCCTGTTGTCGGCAAGGGATTGCCGACCTACGGGTCAGGTCGGATTCGCCGGCTTGTTCTTCGGCGGCGCTGCTTTCACCGGCGTGTCGTAGACCAGGATCGATTCGCCGTCCTGCACCGCCGCCATGTAGCAGCCGTGAAACGGTTCGACATGATTCTCGCCGGCGTCGGCCGGCAGAGTGCCGGCCTTGGTGAAATCGACGTCGGTCCAGCCGTTGCGTTGTGCGACTTCCATGGCCATGTCGAAGTCGTGCTCGGAGTCCGGATCCTGTTTCAGGAACACCAGCAGCGGATGCTGTTCGCCGGCCGGATAACGGCCCGTGGCGCCCATTTTCGCAACCGCGGCGTACATGTGGATTTCGTAGGGTGCGTCGTGGCTCATGGTTTGCCACCGGCCAGAGTCGGAGCCGGGATTGTAAGCCGCGCGCTCAGTCTTGAGCGGATCGCTGCTACTGACTCAGCCGACTTCCCGAATACACACCCGGCACCAGGATCGGCAGTTCCACGTCGCTTGCCACTGCGGTATACGGGTTGACGTACAGCAGGCCGAGTACCGGCTCGAGCGCCGAGGTGATCGGCGGGATCGGCACATTGCCGAGGTAGGTGACGATGCCGGTGACGCCGGTCAGGCCTTCGGCGCTGACGATCGCCGCGTACTGGATGTGCTGCGGGTAGAACAGCAGGCCCACCTGGTCGCCGTCCTTCAGCTGCTCGCCGACCGCGGGCAGCAGGATACGAGCATCCTCGGCGATGTTGCGGTTGTTGGTGTGCTCGCCTTCGTTGAACGGCGTCAGCTGATCGTCGACCAGGAAAGGCGCCGCCGCGCCGCTGCGCAGGATGCCGACGCCGACGAAGGCATTGGTGCTCTGATTCGGCAAGGCCGGTGATCCGCGTGTGACCACGAGCTTGCCGATGGTTGGCGCGCCGGCCAGCAGCTTGTCGTTGCCGCTGATGGTCGCCACCGGCACGAACACCGGCGCGATCGTGAATGCGGGGACTTCGGCCGTCCCCGTCGCCAGGCTGGCCGGCACGGCGCCGTTACCGCTGAGCGAGCCGACCGGGAACGAATCGACCATCAGTCCCGCCGCCGCCACGTCCGGTGCGCCAGTGGTGTCGGCGACCGAGATGCAGATCTGCGGCAGCGCATCGTAGGCAGCGGAACGGGCGCCCTTGAGGTAGTGATCGAACCAGCCGAGCACCGCGGCAACACCGATCACGCCGCCGCAATTGGCGGTGCCCTCGGTCTGGTTGGCGAGCGGATTCATGTGGCCACCCTCGGTCGAGATCAGACGCACGTCGCCGCCGGCCTCGCTGAAATAACGCCGGTTCCAGTAAGCCTCGGTGAGGTTGAACAGCACGTCGCGATTGCCCTGCAGGAACAGCGCGGGCACTTTGCGCAGTTTCGCGCTGCTCTCGCCGAAGCCCCAGCCCGCGCCGGCCTTCTGCTGGCGCCGGAAGTAGCTCATGCCGTGGGTGTCGAACAGCGAGATCATCTCGTCCTCGCCGACCGGACGCGGCTGCGAGGCGGGCCTGGCGACGGCGGCGATCAGGTCGGCGCGCGAACGCACGTTGTAGGCGCCCAGGCCGGTGACGCCGATGGTATTGATCGCGGTCTGCACGATCGGCGTATTGCTGACGCCGCCGGTGATCGCCAGCAGGCCGAGCAGGCCGCCGAAACTGAGCTTCACCGAATCGCCCGGCAGCAGGCTGTACAGCAGGCCGTGCCAGGTGCCGTTGGGGACGATCGTGTCGACTCGCGGGTCCAGTGCCGCCAGCGGCAGCTGGAACGCGCCGCCGTAGCTGTAGCCGAGCGTACCGACCTTGACGTCTTTGGCGATGCCGGTACCGCTCTCGCGCTCGATGCCGTAGTCGGCCGCGTGCTCGTAGGCCCAGTCGAGCAGCGCGCGTGCGTCCTGGGTCTCCGCGGCCGGGTCGATCAGCCGCGCGTTGGCGTCGGTGGACTGGCCGTGGCCACGCTCGTCGAAGCTGAGCACCACGTAGCCGTGATACGGCAGCGCCTGCGCCAGCGCGTCGATCGACGGGAAGTGCGGCAGGTCTGGTTGCAGGTCACCGTTGGCGGCGAGCGCGGTCAGGCGCGATCCGCCGTAGCCATGGCTGTGCAGCACCAGCGGATAGCTCGCGCCGGGGCAGCGCGCCGGCGTCAGCACGGTGAAATAGATCGTCGTGGTCGGTGTCGGGTTGGCCGTCGCGTCGAAGTCCGATGGGCTGTCGATCACCAGCGAGCCATCGGTCGCTGCCGGAGCGGTCGGGCTGGCGCAAGTCGGGGCGGGGTCGCCGCTGCTGTCATCGGGCGACGTGGAACTGCAGCCTGAAAGCGACAGACAAGCCAGTGCCACGGCGCCCGCCATGATGTTCTGCATCGGCCCTCTCCTCGAGTATTTTTGAACCGCTTGGGGCGAGCCGAGTATATCGTCAGGTTGTCATGCAACCGTCATAGTAAAAAAGCGGGAGCGGCACGCCGCCGAACACGCCGGCGGTGAATTGCCCCTGAACTTCGCCGTCACATGGAACACTAACCACGCTGTCGGCCCACTGTCTTGCTCATGCCCTCCTGGTTTCAGACCCGCCTGCCGCTGCTGGCGCTGGCCATCGCCGCATTCGCCATCGGCACTACCGAGTTCGTGATCATGGGGCTGCTGCCGCAGATCGCGGCCGATCTTGGGGTCACGATCCCTCGCGCCGGCCTGCTGGTCACCGGCTACGCGATGGGCGTGGTCGTCGGCGGCCCGATCCTGGTGCTGCTGCTGATCCGTATACCGCAGAAAAGCGCGCTGTTGCTGCTGATGAGTCTGTTCACGCTCGGCAACCTGGCCTGCGCACTGTCGCCGAACTACGCGGTATTGATGTTGGCACGCTTCATCGCCGCGTTCTCCCACGGATCGTTCTTCGGCATTGCCGCCGTGGTCGCGACGCGCATAGTGCCCGAGCGCGAAGGCGCCCAGGCGGTAGGCCTGATGTTCGCCGGGCTGACCATCGCCAACATCGTCGGCGTTCCGCTGGGCGCGATGCTCGGCGAGGCCTATGGCTGGCGCGCGACGTTCTGGGCGGTGGTTGCGCTGGGCCTGGTCGCCGCGGCCGGCATCACGCAGTTCGTGCCGAAGCTGTCGGCCGAGGCCGCGCCGTCGCTGCGCCGCGAGCTGGCGGTCTTGAGGCGGCCGCAGGTGCTGCTGGCGCTGTGCATGACGGTGTTCGGTTTCGGCGGTGTGTTCACGGTCTTCACGTTTGTCGTGCCGATCCTGCGCGACGCGGCGGGCGTGCCGCCGAATTTGATCGCCTGGGTGCTGATGCTGTTCGGCGCCGGCGCCACGCTCGGCACGCTGGCCGGCGGCCGCATCGCGGACCGCGGCGTGATGCAGGCGCTGAGCCGCGTGCTGATATCGCTGATCGCGTTCTACGCGCTGTTCCCGCTGCTGATGAACAACGCGATCACCGCATCGATCGGCGTATTCCTGGTCGGCGCCCTGGGTTTCGCGGCCGGGCCGGGCTTGCAGACGCGCTGCATGCAGCAGGCGCAGGGCGCGCCGCTGCTGGCATCGACAATGAATCAGAGCGCATTCAACCTGGGCAATGCCGGTGGCGCGTATGTGGGCGCGGTGCTGCTCGGCAATGGCGCGAGTTATCACGCGCTGCCGTGGGCGGCGGCGTTGATTACGGTGCTTGGCCTGGGCCTGACGACGATCAGCTGGCGGATGGAGCGCCGCTCCAAAGTCGGCCCGCGTAGCTTGGGGTGAGCGTAGCGAACCCCAACATCGGTGCTAGCGGCGGCTCATCAGCTGCGAGAAGCGTGCGGCAAACGTATGCACATCCCCGGGCCAGCGCGCCGAAACATAGACTCCATCAATGACCACGAAGGCCGGCCGCGCGTCGACGGCCGAGTCGCGGAACAGGCCGCTGCTCTTGCGCAAGGCGCTGGCGGGCGCGTCCTCGAAGTCGTTCGGCGACGCCAGTTCGCGGCTGACCTCGGCCTGCACGCTACGATGGCCGCGCGGCTCGCCGCGCTGCTCGGAATACGTGCGGTAATACGAGGGATCCCAGAAGCGGCCGGCAAAGCGCATCAGCGACCAGGCCGAGGATTCGAGCTTCCAGCTCAGTGCAGTGGTGCGCCGGCCGTATAGCGCCGAGCGGCCGTCGGCGCGGCGTGCGCGAGCTGCGAGCACGACGCCATGACAGATCGCCGCGACCGGCTTGCCGCTGTCGAAGAACGCGCCGACGAAGGCCTGCAGCTGCGGGTCTTCCAGATACGCGCGCATGCCGCGCGACCAGTGGCCGCCGGGCAGCAGCAGGCCGTTGAAATCGGCCACTCGCAGCTCGTCGTAGCGCAGCGGTTTCAGGAATGCCGCGTCGACCAGCATCGCGCGGTACGCGGCGCGCGCGTCGGCATTGGCGCGCAGCATCAGGCCGAGCAGCTTGAGCTTGCGCAGCAGCGGCACGAAGCTCCAGAAATCCAGGCCTTCGCCGCTGAGCATCATCGGATCGGCGGTGGCCGGCTCGCCGTCCGGCGTCGCGAACAGCACGCGATGGCCGTCCTGGCGCAGCCGCTGCCAGGACACTGCGGCCTCGCTGGGATCGAAGTCGCGCGAGGGCAGGGGCATGATCACGGTCTTCATCGCCGCTTTCAGGACGGTTCTTGAGGATCGTGCTCGCGCTTGAGCTGATCGAGCCGGCGCTGCGCTTCTTCGGCCTGCGCGGCTTCGAGGGTTTTCTGCTGCTTGCTGCGGCCGAAGCGCACGCGATTTTCCGCCGCCAGCGCCTCGGCGTTCTGCTTGTCGCGGCGCTTGCGCGCCTTGTTGAGATTGATGACGTCGGCCATGCACAGCAGTTTAAACCGGCCAGCAAAGCGTAGGTCGTATATGGACTCCTCCCTTGCCGACGTGAGGCCGCGATTGCGCATTGATGCGTGCACGTCGGCAAGGGATTGCCGACCTACGGGGTGAGCTGCGGCGCCGGGAACGCTCCGCGCGCTTTCTCGAAGGCCGCCGCCATGCGAATCAGCTGCGGTTCGCTCCAGGCCGTGCCGATGAACGACAGGCCGACCGGCAGTCCCTGGACCAGGCCAGCCGGCACGCTGATGTGCGGATAGCCGGCGATCGCCGCTGATTGCGCCGCGCCGCCGATGCCGCGATCGCCGAGTACCGGGTCGATCAGCCAGGCCGGCCCTTTTGTCGGTGCCACCAGCGCATCCAGATGATGCGCGCGCAGCACCGCATCGATGCCGTCGACACCGGCGGCCTGCTTCGATCGCATCCGCGCCTCGCGATAGGCCTGGTCGCTCAGTGGGCCCTTGCTCTGCGCCTGCAGGAACAGCTCCTGGCCGAACAGCGGCATCTCGAGCGCGCGCATGGTGTCATTGAACGCGATCAGATCGGCCAGGTTTTTTGGGCCGCCCTGACGCGTCGCCAGGTAAGGGCCGATGCGGTCCTTGAACTCGTACAGCAGCACGCTCAGCTCGTCGGCGGCGAGCGCGGGGTCGCGCTGGAGTTCGGCCGGATCGACGAGTTCGGCGCCGCCGGCGCGCAGCAGCGCCAGCGCCGACTCGAAGACCGCGTCGACGCCGTCGTGATAGCCGCTCAGATTGCGCGCGACGCCGATGCGCAGGCCCTTCAGATCGCCGCCATCGGCCGGCAGCTGCAGACGGCCGATGAAGCCGTCCGGTATCGCCGGCGCCGCCGTATCGGACGGATCGCTCGCCGCCATCACGCGTAGCAAGGCGAGCGCGTCGCCAAGATTGCGCGCCATCGGCCCGGCCGTGTCCTGGCTGAACGCGATCGGGACGATGCCGCGGCGGCTGATCAGGCCGAGCGTCGGCTTGATGCCGACCACGCCGTTGACGCTGCTCGGGCAGACGATCGAACCATCGGTTTCGGTGCCGACCGCCAGTACCGCGAAGCCGGCCGCGACCGCGACCGCCGAACCGGCGCTGGAGCCGCAGGGGCTGCGCAGCGGCGCGTAGGCATTGCGCGTCTGCCCGCCGCGCGCGCTCCAGCCGCTCAGCGAATGCGTGGAGCGGAAGTTGGCCCATTCGCTCAGATTGGTCTTGCCGAGCAGCACCGCGCCGGCATCGCGCAGACGCTTGACCAGCGCCGCGTCGGTGGATGGATGCGAGTCGAGCAGCGCCAGCGAGCCGGCGGTGGTGAGCATGCGGTCGGCGGTGTCGATGTTGTCCTTCAGCAGCAGCGGAATGCCGTGCAGCGGGCCGCGTGCTCCGGTCTGCAGCCGCTCCGCGTCGAGCGCGGCGGCGATCGCGTCCGCATCCGGATTCAGCTCGATCACCGACTGCAGCCGCGGCCCGCGGCGATCGAGCGCCTCGATGCGCGCGACGAAGTAGGCGGTCAGTGCGCGCGAACTCAGTTCTTTGCGATCCATCGCCGCCTGCAGCTCGGCGACGCTCATGCTCTCGTAGGCCGGCGTCGCGATCGATGCATGACTGATGCCGAGGCCGAGGCTTGCCATGCACAGCCGATGCAATAGCGCGAACCGGCCGCGCATCAAGCCGAGTCGAATGCGGGTGTGGATTTCGAACTCACGACACTACTTCTGGCTGCCGTAAATCTTGACGATCTCGTACAGGAACACGCGTCCGTCCATCAACGATTTCACGCGAATGCGTTCGTTGAGGCCATGCATGTGGCTGCCTTCGGCATCGTGAAACATGCCGGACAGGCCGTAGGTGGGAATACCGGCCGCATTCAGAAAACGGCCGTCGGTGGCGCCGGTCGACATCGTCGGCACGATCGCGACACCCGGCCAGATGGTGTCGGCGATCTTGCGTACCGGCTGCATGATCTGCGCCGTCAGCGGCGGCGCCGGGCCGACCACCACCGGCTCGTCCGAGGGCTTGATCGCGATCTTGTCGTCGGCCAGCACCATGGCCAGCGTCTTCTGCACCTCGGCCACCGGCACGCCCGGCAGGATGCGGCAGTTGACGTTGGCGGTGGCGCGCTGCGGCAGCGCGTTCGGCGCATGGCCGCCGGACAACTGCGTGGCGACGCAGGTGGTGCGCAGCATGCTGTTCCACATCGGATTCGCGGCCCACAGACGAGCCTGCGCATCGGTGTCCGGCGGGGTTTTCAGCACCGCCTGTATGTCCGCGGCAACATCCGGTGCAACCAGCTTCGATTGCGCTTCGAAATAGCCGCGCGTCGCCTCGTTCAGCGCCAGCGGAAACGGGTACGCGGACAGGCGCATCAGCCCGGCCGCCAGTCTATAGATCGCGTTGTCCGGCACCGGCCGCGAGCTGTGGCCGCCGCCACTGGTGGTCGAAAGCTCGAAGTCCTCGTAAACCTTTTCGCCCGCCTGAATCTGCAGCGATACCGGCTTGCCGGCGGCATCGAGTTCGCCGCCGGCGCCCTCGTTCAGCGCGAACGCGGCCTGCAGCGCAGCCGGCTGGTTTTGCAGCAGCCAGCGCACGCTGTTGAAGTGCTCGGAGGTTTCTTCGCCGCAGGTCAGCGCCAGCTTGATGTCGCGCCTGGGTTTATAGCCTTGAGTCCTGTAGCGAATCATCGCGTCGGTGAACACCGCGGCCATCGCCTTGTCGTCGCTGGCACCGCGTGCGTAGAACCAGCCGTCCTCCTCGACCAGCTTGAACGGATCGCGCTGCCAGTCCTCGCGCCTGGCTTCGACGACGTCGATATGTGCGAGCAGCAGCACCGCTTCGAGTTTCGGCGAGCTGCCGTGCAGCGTCGCGATCAGCGCCTGTTCGCGCGGATGATCGGCCGGGCCGAGGATCTGCAGATCGCGATCCGCAAAGCCGGCAGCAGACAAGCGCGCCGACATCGCTTTGGCGGCGGCGCTGCAGTCGCCGGCCGACAGTGTGGTATTGATTTCGATCAGCTCGCGATACAGATCACGGAACCCCGGCTCGCCATCGTTCTGCGCGCTCGTGCTGCCGCACACCATCGTCAATGCTGTGGCGGCGATCACGGCGATGACGCGGCGCGGCTGAGGTGCCGCGGCTGGCACGCGAGTGCGGTTCATGACTTCATCCCTGGTGGCGATCATCGACGGTAGCGCCGCGGCGTGGCCGGAGGCAAGAGTGATTTCCGCCGTGCCCGCCCGCGCAAGCGCAAGAGGAATCTCCCGGCGCTCCAGTGAGGAGCCGCAGTATTGAAGGCGCGGCCTTGCGGCATGAAACTTGATGAAACAATGCCCGCAGCGCCAGGGGCGGCACGCACAAAACTAAAGAGAGGGAGTTCTCATGGACAGGAACAAACAGGCAGTAGCCCGTCACGCTTCACGCCTGCTGTGGGGTGGCGCGCTGCTCGCCGCTTTCGGCGGGACCGCGCCGGCGCTAGCGCAGAGCGGGCCAGCACCGAGCGACGAGCCCGTAGCGATCGAAACCATCATCGTCACAGGCTCCCACATCCGCAAGGCGGAGGCCGAGGGTGCGGCGCCGGTGCAGACGCTGAGTCGCGAGGACATCGAGAACAGCGGCCTGCGTAGCATTGGCGACATCCTGTCGCAGCTGTCGGTGAGCGGCTCGGCGCTGAATACCAAGTTCAATTCGGCGGGCAACTTCGGCTTCCCGCCCGACGGCGGTGGTGTCGGCTCCGGCTCGGCCACGGTCGCCCTGCGTCAGCTGGGCGCCAAACGCACGCTGGTGCTGGTGGACGGCCTGCGCTGGGTCAACGAGTCGTCCGCGTCGGGTGTTTCGGCGGCAGTCGACATCAACACGATCCCGATGAGCATGGTCGACCACATCGAAATCCTGACCGACGGCGCATCCGCGGTCTACGGATCGGACGCGATCGGCGGCGTGGTCAACATCATCACCAAGAAAAAGCAGGACGGCATCCTGTTCGATGCGTACGGCGGCGACTACTCGACCGGCGACGGCAAGACCAAGTCGGCCAACGTGTCGTTCGGCGGCAGCGGCGATAAGTACGACTACTTTGTCGACCTGAGCTACTTCGATCAGAACGGCATCAGCTCCAACGCCACCGCGCAGTCACGCTATCCGGTGCCGGGCACCGGTGTCGCTTTCGGCAGCTCGGCGATCCCGACAACGCGCACCGTGTTCACGCCGACCGATCCCACCCAGACTTACGGAACCCTGTGTCCGATCGATCCGGATGCGGGTGTGTCGGTCTGCGACATCACCGCCAACGGCAACGCTCCGAGTGGCGGCGTGCAGAGTTTCCCGACCGGCTTTCACCAGTTCAGCGGCGCGGATCGCTTCAATTTCGCCGAGTACAACCTGCTGCTGACGCCGTCGACACGCAAGGCGATCTTCGCGCAGACCAGCTACCAGCTGCTCGATCACGTGAAGTTCTCGGTCAAGGGCCTGTACCAGAATCGCGAGTCCGTGAACCAGGCTGCGGCCGAGCCGATCTTCATCGGCGCCGGCGCCGGTACCGGCGGCCTGGCGGATACCGTCGGCGTCGACGTGAGCAATCCCTACAACCCGTTCGGCGTCACCCTCGATTCGAGCAATCTCGCGTTCGCCGGCATGCGTCCGCTGGCCGGCGGTCCGCGCGTGTTCTCGCAGAACGTCGACACGCTGTATCTGACCGGCGGCCTGCAGGGTGACTTCGACCTGTTCGGCAAAAACTACAACTGGGACGCGCACTACATCGACAGCAGCAACCGCGCGCAGCAGTACGTGACCGGCACCTACAACATCGCGCACATCCAGCGCGCGCTTGGCCCGGTGTCCAATTGCGACGGTACTATCGCGACGGGCAACTGCGTGCCGCTGAATTTCTTCGGCGGTCCGGCGGGCCTTACGCAGGACATGCTGAACTACATCCAATTCACCGAGAACGATCACAGTGAACAGACGCTGCACTCGGTCTCGGCGAACGTCTCCGGCCCGATTGTCACGCTGCCGGCTGGCGACCTGAGCTTTGCGGCCGGCTATGAATCGCGCCGCCTGCACGGCGAATACGCGCCGGATTCGGTGGTGACCGCCGGTGAAACCAACGGTGTGCCTTCGCAGCCGACCTCGGGCGGTTACACCGTCGACGAAGGCTACATCGAACTGTCGGTTCCGCTGCTCGCCGAGATGCCCGCGGTCTATGCGCTGGAGTTCGATTTTGCATCGCGCTATTCCGACTACGACACTTTCGGCGACACCACCAACAACAAGTACGGCCTGCGTTACCAGCCGATCAAGGATCTGACCCTGCGCGGCACTTATGCGGAGGGCTTCCGTGCTCCGTCGGTCGGCGAACTGTTCGCCTCGTCCAGCCGCTTCGACGCGACGATCGAGGATCCCTGCTCGAACGCGACCAACGCGCAGACGATCGCCAACTGCTCGGCGCTCGGCGTGCCGGCCGGCTTTGAACAGGCGAATACGCAGATCTCGGTGCAGACTGGCGGCAACAGCAGCCTGCAGCCCGAAACCTCGGAGAGCACCACCTTCGGTTTCGTCTACAGCCCCTACTGGGCCGAAAGCCTGCCGTTCACCAAGCGTATCGATCTGGAAGTCACGTACTACAAGATCAAGCTCGACGACGCGATCCAGTCGCTGGACGCGCAGACCCAGCTCGATCGCTGTGTCGCGACGTTGTCAGACGCTTTCTGCGGTGGTATCACTCGCGGCACGACCGGCGACATCAACGGCTTCAGCAACAAGCTGCTGAACCTGGGCACGATCGACGTGAAGGGTTACGACTTGACGCTGTCCTGGCTCAGCCCGGTCACGCCGGCCGGCAAGTTCGGCCTGAGCTTCAATGGTACTTACATGCAGGAGTACAAGTCGGTCTCCAAGGCCACCGGCCTTCAGGAGCCGCGTACAGTCGGCATCGAAGTCGCGGATAGCGGCATCCCGCGCATCCGCGGCAACCTGCGTGCGAGCTACGAGCTGAGCCGCTTCAATGCGAACTGGACAATGCGCTACATCAGCGCGCTGAAAGAAAGCTGCAACGACGACATCCTGTCTGATTTTCCGCAGTTGTGTTCGGATACTGACAAGGCGACGAACCGGCTCGGCGCGGTGGTCTACAACGACGCGCGCGTTTCGTACAAGCTGCCAGTCAAGGTCGACGCCACCGTTTCGGGGGGCGTCAACAACATCTTCGACAAGGCGCCGCCTGATTGCCTGAGCTGCTCGCTCAATGGCTACGACGCCTCGCTGTACGATCTGCCCGGCACTTACGGCTACGTGCAGGCTTCGGTCCACTACTGATGAGGTAGTGGTTGTTAAAAAGCCGCCCGATCGAAAGATCGGGCGGCTTTTGCTTTTGTAGGTCGGCAATCCTTTGCCGACGTGAGGCCTCGGTTGCGCATCGGAGATACACGTCGGCAAAGGATTGCCGACCTACATCGGGATTCAGCAATAGTGGACCTGGCCGAGAGCCTACGCGCCGACCGCGGCCATGCCGCCTATTCGGCTTTCCTGGCCGCATCCTGTGCCTCGATCAGGCGGCTCATGTCGATCGTCAGCCAGACGTACTGACCGGCGTCTTTGGACGAGCTGAAGTAACGAGTCAGGGCCTTGGTTTCTTCGACGCAGGGCGCGCACCAGCTGGCCGAATATTCCACGAGCAGCCACCGGTGCCGGGGCAGCGCGGCGAGCGTGATCGGCTTTTGTGTCGCGTCCATCAGGCCAGCGAAGTTTTCGCCGATGTACTCGCCATACGGGATCGGTACGCAGCTGCCCTTGCCGTCGTCGACGCAGCAGTAAGCGTCGCCCAGGGTCTTCTTCACTTCGGCGAGATCGGCGGGCCATGCCTCCGGTTGCAGCATCTTGCCGCCAGCGTCATACACAAAGGTCCGCGGCAGACTGAAGCTGCCAATGGCGCCGAGCTGCGCGTCGCTGAAATGACCAAGCAGATGCGGCGTCGCTATGGAAGTATCGGCAGCACCGGCGGTGTACGCCACGCTTGCCAGCGTCAGCAGCAGGGCTGCTGCATCGCGCCTACGCATCGGGGGTTTTCTCGGCCGCCGGATACTCGCCGGCGTATTGCGGCAAACCGTCGTCGATCGCCAGCCAGTTGGCTTTCGACGCCGTGTGAAAGTGAAACTCCGGGCCTGCCGGCAAGGGCTCGTTGATCAGCCCGACGCGCAGGCGCAGCAGCTCGGGCGTCGCGTCGCGGGCGCTGTAGACCGGTGATCCGCAGCGGCTGCAGAAAAAGCGCCGCTTGCCCGGCGACGACTCGTAGGCCTTCAGCAAGTCGGCGCCGGCGATCAGTTGAAACGAGGATTTAGCGACCGGCGAGTTGCTGGCGAACGCAGAGCCCTGGGCCTTGCGGCATTGTGAGCAATGGCAGAGCTGGATCGGCGCCAGCTCTGCATCGACGCGGTACTGGATGCCGCCGCACAGGCAGCTGCCGGTGTAGCTGCCTGCGTATAGGCCCATGCGCTCGCTCCCGTCAGAGCCGGATGAAATACGGTGCCGCCACCAGTGCGATACCGATCGCCACCAACAGCCAGGTGTTGGCGATGAAATACGGATACGCCATCAGCAGCAGCCCGCAGACCAGCGGCACCAGCTTGCCCTGCTTCTTGCCGTACAGGAAGAAACCCAGCCCGACCGAGCCGAATAGCACGCCCCAAAGAAGATTCGCCTGGTTCATCTGGACTCACGACACCAGTAGCGTGTAATCGGTGAATGGCATTCTGGCCACACACTGGCAATCTTTTGCCGGCGCGCACCGTTGGGGGCCCCATCGCCGCCTGTGTAGGAGCGGGTCATACCCGCGACTCAGGCCTTGAGCGGCACAGTCGCGGGTATGACCCGCTCCTACCGGTGCAGCTCGTGTTCGGATGCTGATCACTGATTACAGGCTGCTAGGGCTTGCAGCGCAGCACTTCGCCGTCGACCCCGCTGTCGGTGCTGCTCAGCACCAGGAAGCTGTCTCCGGAGCGTCCCGCCTGATCGAGCGCCGATTTGAGCGCCGCATCCGGGCTGCCCTTGACCTTGATGAACTTGACGAACTTGCAGTTCGCTTTCTGATCGTGGGTCACCACTTGGGCCGGCTCGCCCGCGTGGGCGTCGACGGAGCTGCCGATCAACAGCGCGGCGACGATTGCGATGTAACGCATGGAGCGCATGGAGCGAGTATCCCGAGGGTGGACCAACGACGCGACGTTAGCGCTTTTCGATCCGATGCGGAAACACGGCGGCGCAAGCCCGGTTACATGAAGTCCCGAACGTGATATTCGATCTCGTCGTCCGCGGCGCCGGATATCGGGTCGATTGTGATGTCCATCGGATATCCGCGCGTGGCGTCGTAGACCACGTCGACGTGATCGGCATCATCGTCGTACGCATCGCCGATGATGGTGAAAAGACCGTCGATCGTCGGCAGCGCAGCAGCTTGGTCGGCGTTCAAATATTCGCCGCTGTCTTTCTCGAACGCGGATTCGATCACGTCGTCCTTCACGATCACCACATATTCGCCGGGGCCGGCATCGGTCGTGCTGGAGCCGCAGAAGCAGGCGACCGTCAGAGTGAACTGGTAGTCGTCGATCATCGCGTCCGACCAACTTTTCTGCGCGGCCGTCAGCGCCGCGACACCGGCGTCCTGTTTATCGCTGCCACCACAAGCCGTGAGCGTCGCCACCAGCAGCAAGCTATAGCCCATCACACGAACGATCCCCATCGCATCTCTCCCTGATATTGAATCCCGAATGGCATTGCGGCTTGATCAGCGGATGTTGCGCAAGCTCAACCCCCCGGCAGCCTGAACACCAACAGCGCATTGCCCGGTCCGGCCTGCATCGGGCCGGCCTGGCCGAAGGTGTCGTAGCCGGAATTCACCAGCACGTCGTTGCCGGCGACGATCGCGCCCACCGAATCGATCGTGCCGCCGTTGCCGGTGTTGCCGGCGGCGTCAGTGTAGGACTGCACGGTGTCGTAGGACCAGAGTTCGGTGCCGTCGCTGGCGCGCAGGGCTTTGACGACGCCGTCCAGCGAGCCGGCGAAGACTACGTCATTGGTCACCGAGACCGCCGCGGAATAGATCGAGCTGATCGCCGCGCCCTGATATTGATGCGTCGGATGCACCTGCCACAGCACGGCGCCGCTCGCCAGATCGAGCGCGTAGACGCCGGGATGCGCTTCGCCGGCCGGCGGCGGTGTCGGTGCCGTGATCAGGCCGCCGAGCTGGAACTTGGAGGTCTTGTCGAGCGTGACGTCGCTGATCGCGACATAGACGCGGCTGGCGTCTGCGGCCATGCCCCAGTGCACGCCGCCGAGATTGCCGCCGCGGCCGAGTCTGCGCTTCCAGTTCAGCGCGCCGGTGTCGGGGTCCAGCGAGTAGACCACGCCGTTCTTGGCGCCGGCGATCACGGCGTCCCTGGCGCCACTGCGCCTGGCGATGATCGGCGATGCGCCGAAATCGAAGTCCGATCCTGCCGGCTCTACGCAGTCCGAGCGCAGCGGCGGGCGCAGCTCGCAGCCGGCGTTCCAGGCATCGCCGGCGGTTGCCTGGTAGACCCATTTGACGGCGCCGCTGTCCAGATCGAGTGCGATCACCGAATCCGAGTTGTCGGTGGTCGGCGGCGTCAGGTTCTGGCCGGTGCCGATGTAGAGGTTGCGCCGCGCTGTATCCACCGCCGGCGTGCCCCACAGGCTCATGCCGTTGGGTGCGAACTTGCGCGAAGACGCCTGGTAGGTCGCTGCCGCAGCGGTGTGATACGTCCACATCGTCACGCCGGTATAGGGATCCAGCGCCTGCAGCGTGCCGTGGCTGCTGCAGCAGACGCGCACGAACTGGAAGATCGTGTTCAGCACTTCCTTGCTGGCCACCGGCACCAGCAGCTTGCCGTCGTAGAACTGCGCGCCGCCGGTGATCGAGCTGTTGTCGGCGTCGTAGCCGATGAAGCGCGTCCAGGCCAGTTTGCCGCTGACCGCATCCACGGCGTAGTAGTGGCCGAAGTAGTCGCCAGCCAGGATCAGCGCGCTCCGCTGCGGGTCGGCGTTGAGCAGATACACCGACGAGGAGCGCACTGCATTCTTGCGCAGGCTGCCGTCGATTTTCTGCGGGATCGGGTACGACCAGTACTGGCAGCCCGAGACGCGATTGATCGCGACCACGTCGAGCCCGGCCGACAGGAACACGGCCTGGTCGGTGACCGCCGGTGCGCCGCGTTTTTCGGTGCTGCCGCTGGCGATGTGGCTCAGCGCGAGCTGCAGCGTGCCGACATTGCCGGAGTCGATGGCGGATGCCGCATTGCGCGTGTTCGACAGATCGCCTGTGAAGCCGTTGCTGCGGACCGGCGAGTTGCGATCCACGGTGTCGGTGCAGGCGGCGGCCCGGGCAAAACCGGGTAGCGCCGCCAACGCCAGCAGCAGCCACGACAAGCCCGTCGCCAGGCGGCGATGTTTCCGGTTCATTTTTATCCTCCCTGTGAGCCCGTCCTTGAGCCTGCCGCGATTCTCGCCCGGCACCGCGGTCCAGGTACAGCCTGGACGCCTGAACAGCGTAGGCCGGCAATCCCTTGCCGGCCTACGCTGTTCAGGGCTTGCCGTCGACCGGGAAGCGCTTGTCGAACCAGGTCTTCAGCATCTGTTTGTCGTAGTACAGCGTGCTCTCGGAGCCGACCTGCCGGCCGAGCTGGTAGTTCATGTCGGCGATCGAGTCCTCACCTTCGCCGACGGTCTTGTCGCCGTCGCCGAGGCGGTAGTGCAGCTGCATGCTCGGCCAGGTGCTGCTGCGCAGATAGCGGATGTCCTCGTTGCCCGGCGGGCTGCGCCAGGGTTCGTACTGGCCGGCCAGGTCCAGCGCGAGCACGGTGATCGCCAGCGTCTGCTGCGCCGGCAGGCGCTCGCCGAGCTTCTGCAGATACGTGGTCAGCGTCTTGAAATTGCGGTCACGGTCGGCGCCGCGATTGCCGGCGTCGACGTAGTGGTCGGGGTCCTTGAACTCCACCGTGACCGTGGCGGCCTGGGTGGCAGCGATCGGCGCCGCAACCGCGGCGGTCAGCAGCAACATCTTCAGCGGCATTCTGTTCATCGGCGTCCTCAACAACCGGCCCCGCTTGGATCAGCTGGCCGGGTGATCGTTCACTTTGTGGCTCATCGCACTCATCAGCCGGTCGGTGTAGGCAATGCCAACGGCCGAGATGATGAAGGCCAGGTGGATGATCGTCTGCCACATCACCGAGGTCTCGGTGAACGTGGTGCAGGCGGTACCGGCCGGTACGCTGGCGCAGACCGGCAGCGCGCCCAGCGTGCCGGCGGCGATGAAGGTCTTCAGCAGATGGATCGACGAGATGCCGATGATCGCCATCGCCAGCTTGACCTTCAGCACGGAGGCATTGACATGGCTCAGCCATTCCGGCTGGTCCGGGTGGCCGTCGAGCCCGAGCCGCGACACGAAGGTTTCGTAGCCGCCGACGATCACCATGATCAGCAGGTTGGAGATCATCACCACGTCGATCAGCCCGAGCACGATCAGCATCACCTCCTGCTCGCCGAGGTTGAACGCACCGTGGATCAGGTGGTACAGCTCCTTGACGAACAGCACCACGTAGACGCATTGAGCCAGGATCAGGCCGAGATAAAGCGGCAGCTGCAGCCAGCGCGAGGAGAAGATCAGGCCGGCCATGGGCGACAGGGCAGCGGTTTTCGGATTCGACATCGGGACGGTCGCGTTGGGTTGGGCCGCAATCTTAGCCGGTCGGCGCATCGGCGTAGGTCGGCAATCCTTTGCCGACATCAGGCCCCCACCGTGCGACACTCCGTCCATGCCGACCGCAGCCACATTCCGCCACGCGCTCCACGCGATGCTGATCGCGCCGCTGCTGTTGCTGCCGGTGTCGGCCTCGGCGTTCGACGAGGCGTCACCGTCGATGGACGAGATCGGCATTCCCAGCGGCGGCGTCAGGCTCAACGGCCTGATCTACCTGGCGGCGGGCAAGTCGGCGCATCCGGTGGTCGTGTTCCTGCACGGCTATCCAGGCAACGAGCGCAATCTGGACACGGCCCAGGACGTGCGGCGCGCCGGCTACAACGCGGTGTACTTCGACTACCGCGGCTCCTGGGGTACCGGCGGCAAGTTCTCGTTTCAGCATGGGCTCGAGGACGTCGACGCGGTGATGGCCTGGCTGCAGGCGCCCGCGAATGTCGCGAAATATCATATCGACCCCAAGCGCATCACCCTGGTCGGTCACAGCTTCGGCGGCTGGCTGGCGCTGATGTCGGCTGCGCATCTGCCGGATACGGTGTGCATTTCGTCGATGGCCGGCTGGAACCTCGGCTGGGCTGCGAAACGCTTCGACGAACACCCGAAAGAGCGCGCCGAGAGCCTGGCCTATTTCGTCGAAACCACCGACGGCGAGTCGGGCCCGATCGACGCGCACGCCGACGATCTGATCGCCGAGATGGAAGCGCACGCCGAGCCCTGGGACTATCTGAAGCAGGCAGCGGCGCTGAAATCGCATGCGCTGCTGCTGATCGGCGCCACCGACGATTCGCCGGACGAAGACGCGCTGATGAGCAACGCGATGGCCAGCGCGGTGAAGAAAGCCGGCGGCCATCGCGTGCGGGCGCTGACATTCCAGGATGATCATCCGTTTTCCGCGAACCGCGACCCGCTATCGGCCGCGCTGCTGCATTGGCTGAGGACCGACTGCGCCGCGCAGCAGATGCCGCGGCCTGCGTCGAAACGCTGATCGCGAAACGTAACCGGACGCCCCGGTGCCAGTATCCGGGCCGTACCCGGGCTGCGCTTGGCCGGGTTAATCTTCGGGTGTCCCTACCTTGCGAGCACGACGATGACCCGGCGAGTCCCTGACGGTTATCACAGCCTCACGCCCTACATCGTCGTCAGCGACGCCAGTGCGGCGATCAGGTTCTATTCCGAGGTGCTGGGCGCGATCGAACGGCTGCGCTTCGCCGAACCCGGCGGCCGGATCGGCCACGCCGAACTGCAACTCGGCGATTCGGTGCTGATGATTGCCGACGAATATCCCGAGTCCGGCGTGCTCGGACCGGCCAGGATCGGTGGTACGCCGGTGTCGCTGATGCTGTATGTCGGCGATGTCGACGCGACACTGGCGACGGCGGTCGCAGCCGGCGCGACGGTGCTGCGCGAAGCCGCGGATCAGTTTCACGGCGACCGCAGCGCGACGATGCTGGATCCTTTCGGCCATCGCTGGACGCTGTCGACACACCAGTTCAATGTATCGAAAGCCGAGATGCAGCAGCGCTGGAAGCAGATGAGTGGCGAGGCTTAAGTCCGGATTAATCGCCTGCCGCCAGATTGAGTGCGTTGATTGGAATTTTTGATGATCGCTAGGGGCCGCGCTTGCAGGCGATCTCGATAACCGGGAGTGGTTCATGCGGCTAGGGGCCTGGCGTATCGGGGCGACGTTGGCCTGGTCGATCGCCTTTTTGACGACGCAGGCGCTGTCGGCTCCGGCCGCTGCGGTTGCCGCCGCGAAGCAGGACACCGGCAAGCCGCCACCCAGGATTCCACCGCCGCAGACGGCGGCGGCGCAGCATATCGATCCGTCCTTCAACGCTGACACCGGCCGCGCCTGGATCGCGGCGATGAAGAACGCGGCGCTCGGGCCGTTCAGCCGCATCCGCTATTTCTGCTCGGACGGCCAGATCCTCGAGCCGAAAGCTTTCATCTGCGAGCCTTTCGGCGGCGGCTACCAGCACGGCGAGTGGAACGCGCAGACGCTGAAGCTGCGCGCCGCCGGCTATCCGGTCGCCAACCTGCTGGTCACGGTCGCGCCTGAACAGGTGATCGGCGCAGATGCCGATCCGGACCTGCTGTCGATCCTGGTGATCGAGCGCTTCCTGATCTCCTACGACGATGGCTGGATCTATCGCCGGGCGCAGTTCTATCGCGGCGCGATCCAGGATCACAACGAGAAGGAAGCCGCGCGCAGCCTGCTGGCGGCGATCACCGCGGATGAGGATCTGCCGCACCTCGCGCTGCGCGAGGCCGCACGGTCCCTCCCGCATGGTGCCGACACGCCGAGCCTGAGCAAGGTGCGCAGCATGGCGGTGGTGCTCGACGACAAGGACCCGCAGTTCCACCCACTGCGCTCGCGCATCCATAACGCACCCGAGGCCGCCGACGCGGCGCGCGTGCGCACCTATGCGGCGAGCAGCAGCGCCAAGCCGGCGCTGCAGGCTGCATATGCGGAGCTGGTGGCCGCGATCGACCAGGCGTATCAGCCGCCGCCGCTGTCGCTGGCGCTGAGCCGGCTCAAGCGCTACCTGCGCGACGAGAAGATGCAGGCCGCGCTGCAGGATCTGGTCAAGGCGCAGACCGCGGCCGAAGCAGCGGACGCGGGCTTCGACGCGCGCCTGAAGTCGGCGTCCGAGGTACTGGTGTGGTTGCGCGGCCAGGGCTATGCGGCGGTCGCGCGCAATGCGCGGGTCGCCGCGATCGACGCCAGCCTCGACGCCGAGCAGGCCTACATGGTTGCGGCCTCGCAGGCGCTGCCGACGATGCCGGCGCTGACGCGCGAGCAGCGGCTGCACTGGCTGGCGTTCACGCAAGCCGCGCTGTACGGGATGGGCCTGCTGACCGATCGCGAATCGCAAGAGCTGGCGGCCGCGCTGGAGTCGCTGTCGGGCAAGGTCGAACTCAGCGACTACCGCAGCGAGCTGGAATACCTGGAGCGTGCTTCGGCCTGGTGCGGCAACCGGCTGAGCTACTACTACAGCAACGGTGTCGAGCGCCTGCGGCCGATCGAGCCGCTGGTCGAGGCTTTTGTGCCGGATCGTCTGCGCGCGAGCCCGCTGCTGTTCTATTCAACCGTACTGCAGACGCTACGCGTCGATGCCGACACGGTTTCGGGCGTCAGCCAGCAGCTGTTCGGCGAGCCGGCGGGCGGCGGCCTGCGCCGGCTCAATCCCGGCATCGCGCGCGGCATCCTGCGTACCTCGATGAAGAACGCCGGCGCCGGCAGCGAGCCGGCGATTTTCCTGGTGCCCGAAACCACCTCGGATCTGCCGGCCGCGGCCGGCATCCTGACCGAGGCCGAAGGCAACCCGGTGTCGCACGTGCAACTGCTGGCGCGCAATCTCGGTATCCCCAACGTGGTGGTGTCGCGCGATCTGATCCCGAAACTCGATGCCTACGACGGATCGAGGATCGTGCTGGCCGCGAGCAGCGGCGGCCTGGTCGAGATCGCCGAAGACGGCGCCAGATGGGACCAGGTGTTGGGCCAGGGCGCGCAGAAACCCAGCGTGGTGATCGTGCCGGACCTGGTGAAGCTCAACCTGCTGCGCGCCGATTTCGTATCGACCGCGAATCTGCGCGCCAGTGATTCCGGCCGCATCTGCGGGCCCAAGGCCGCGCATGTCGGCGAGCTGACCCATCGATTCCCGGATCACGTTTCACCCGGCCTGGCGGTGAGCTTCGGCATCTATCGCGAGCTGCTCAACGAGCCGGTAAGAGCCGGCGGCCCGGCGATGTTCGAATGGATGAAACAGCAGTACGCGGACATCGCGGTGCGGCGCCGGCTCGACCCCGCGCAGCACGCAAAACGGGTCAATACGTTCCTGGATTTCACCCGCGACTGGATCGCGAAACAGCCGCTGCCACCGGCCTTGCTGATGCGCATGCGCGGCGCAATGCTCGATCGCTTCGGCATGGAAGGCACTTACGGCGTGTTCGTGCGCAGCGACACCAATATCGAGGATCTGCCGGGCTTCACCGGCGCCGGCCTGAACCTGACGATCCCGAACCTGGTCGGCTTCGACAACACCGTCAAGGCGCTGCGCCAGGTCTGGGCCTCGCCGTTCACCGAGCGTGCCTACGGCTGGCGCCAGGACCTGATGGACCAGCCCGAGCACGTCTACGTGTCGGTGCTGCTGCACAAGTCGGTGCCCAATGAAAAATCCGGCGTGATGATCACCGCCGACGTCGACACCGGCGATCAGGACACGCTGACCGTTGCCACCAGTCTCGGCGTTGGCGGCGGTGTCGACGGCGAAGCCTCGGAGTCGCTGCATATCGATGCCGGCAGCGGCAAGGCCAGGCTGCTGGCCTCGGCCACCGCACGCCAACAACGCATGCTGCCGGTCAGCGGCGGCGCGAAGATGGTCGCGGCGCCGGCGCCCGACGCGGTGCTGAGCCAGGACGAGATCGACCAGCTCGCCGAGTTCGCGCGCAAGCTGCCGAAGGAATATGTCGAGCTGCACGACGACGAAGGCCACGCCACGCCGGCCGACATCGAATTCGGTTTCGTCAAAGGCCATCTGATGCTGCAGCAGATCCGCCCGTTTTTGCAGAACCGTTCGGCGAGCCGCCAGGAATATCTGCAGAAGATGGACGCGCAGCTGCGCAAGAACGCATCGGCCAAGGTCGATCTGAAGGACAAGCCGGAGATCGGATCATGATGACGAAAGCTCCGCGTCTTCCCCCTCTCCCGCGTGCGGGAGAGGGGGGCTTGATCCCCGGAACCGGCCAGCTCCTTCCCCCGCTTGCGGGGGAGTCGTTGGCCCCAGCGAGAATCGACTCATGTCGATTCGAGTTAAGCCAACGGCGGGATGGGGGCGAGACGATAGCGCCGCGCCTGCTCGCCCCCACCCCGGCCCTCCCCCGCAAGCGGGGGAGGGAGAGGTTCCTGGGTAGGGGACGGTCGTTGATAGGCGCAGCCTTGCTCTCCGCCGCCACGCTCGCCCAGGCCTATCCCTACGACGGCTACGCCTACACCGGCATCCGCCGGCTCGACTACGTCGCTCAGGTCTACGCCGGCACGGTGCCAGGCCGTAAATTGCAGCCGGGCCAATACCTGGGCATGGACCAGGTATTCCCGCGCTGGAACGGCACCGACGGCAAGGCGCTGCCGCCGCCCGATGCGGATCTGCAGGCCAGGCTCGACCAGCTGCTCGCCGGCAGCGGCTACGCCACCTACAGCGTCGCGCTGCTCGATCTGAGCGACGTGACGCATCCGCTGTATGCCGCGCACAACGCCGACGACAAGGTCAATGTCGGCAGTGTCGGCAAGGTGCTGGTGGTGCTCGCGCTGATGCAGACCCTGGCCGACCTGTATCCCGAGGACATCGCGGCGCGCGAGCGCGTGCTGAAAACCACGATGATCACCGCCGACGTCTACAGCCAGTACGACCATCACACGGTCACGTTCTGGGACCCGGTTGCCAAGGTCCGCAAGGCACGCTCGATCCGCGCAGGGGACCAGGGCACGCTCTGGGAGTACCTGGACTGGATGCTGTCCGCGAGTTCCAATTCGGCGGCCGGCATGGTGCAGAAGGAGCTGATCGCGCTGAAGCATTTCGGCAGCGCGTATCCGCCGTCGCCGGCGGAGTACGAAGCCTTTTTCAAGCAGTCGCCAAAAGTGCTCGGTGATCTTTACCTGCAGACGATGAACGATGCGGTTGCGCGCAACGGCTTCGACCCCGAGCAGTTCCGCCAGGGCAGCATTTTCACTCATGGCGGCAAAACCAAGGTTGACGGTACCAGCAGCTATGCGACCAGCGAGCAGTTGGTGCGCTACCTGTACCGCCTGGAAGCCGGAACGCTGATAGACGCCTTCAGCAGCCGCGAGATCAAGCGCCTGCTGTACATGACGCAGCGGCGCATCCGCTATGCCTCGCACCCGGTGCTGAACGATGACGCGGTGTTCTTCAAATCCGGCTCGTTCTACCAGTGCACCGGCGGTGGCGGCTGCCCGCAGTACAAGGGCAACAAGACCAACCGGCTCGCTTCGGTCGCGATCGTCGAGTCGCCCGATATGACGCCGCTGAATGTGCCGCGGCTGCGCTATCTGGTCGCGGTGACCTCGAATGTGCTGGGTGTGAACTCCGCGGTCGCGCACCAGTCGCTGGCGCTGAAGATTCATCGCTTCATCGAGGAGCAGCACCCGGTTCCGGAGTTGCCGCCGGCGCCGCCCGACAACGCATTCCCGAGCGTGCCGGTCGACGATCCCGACGATCCCGCGCGCAAGCAGAGCGAACAGCAATGAACTCGTCACCCGTCGCCAAGCGGCTCTCGTGGACCGGCAGCACCGCCTTGCGCTCGCTGCTGCTGTTCCTGAATTTCTTCCTGATCCTGCTCGCCTACTACCTGGTCAAGCCGGCGAGCCGCTCGCTGTTTCTGAGCCACCTCAGCAGCGACATGCTGCCGTATGTATGGACTGGCAGCGGCCTGCTGCTGCTGCTGCTGGTGCCGGGTTATCAGAAACTGCTGAAACGCTACGGCCGGTTGCGCGTGGTACTCGGCAGCTGCGCCGGCACATCAGTGCTGCTGCTGCTGTTCCGCGGCCTGTTCCATTACGCCAATGCGCCGATCGCGTTCGGTTTCTACATCCTGGTCGACATTTTCAGCGTGGTGCTGGTCGAGCAGTTCTGGAGCCTCACCAACAGCGTCTACAACAGCCGCGAAGGCAAGCGCTGGTACGGGCTGATCGCCAGCGGCGGACTGGTTGGCGGGATCGCCGGCGGCATGGTTTCGAGCGCGCTGGTCAAGTACACCTCGCTGAACACCGAAGACCTGATCAGCGTCGCCGCGGTGCTGGTGCTGGCGATGATGGCGCTGACCGGCCGGCTGGCGCGCGCCGGCGTCTACCGCGAGCGCGAAGTGGCGGATGCGCCGGTGCATCTGGACGAGCCGAGCATCGACTTCGGCGTCGTGCTGAAGAGCATCCGCTCGAACCGTTTCGTCGCGCTGATCGCGCTGCTGGTGCTGTTCTCGCAGATCTGCGAGCCGATCGTGGAATACCAGTTCATGCACCACGTCGAGGCCGCCTACGCCAACGGCGAGGCGCGCACCGTGTTCCTGTCGCAGTTCCTGAGCCTGCAGAGCGGCGTCGCACTGGCAGTGAACCTGCTGCTGACGCCGCTGATCCATCGCTACGGCGGCGTCATCGCCGGCCTGCTGATGCAGCCGCTGCTGCTCGGTGTGTCGGCGATGGCGTATCTGTTCAACACCGATCTGCGCACTGCGGCGGTGATGAAGATCAGCGATCGCGGGCTGTCGTATTCGATCAATCGCTCGTCGCGCGAGCTGCTCTATGTCGGCGCCGATGCGCACACGATCTTCAAGGTCAAGGCCTGGATCGACATGGTCGGCTACCGCGTGTTCAAGATCGTCGGCAACGTCGCGATCCTGCTGATCGTGCAGTGGACCACGTATCAGCAGAGCGAGACCGCGCTGTCGGCGGTGGTGGTGATGCTGTGCGTCGGCTGGGGGCTGTGCGTGGTCGCGCTACGCCGGGTCGGTGGTGCGGCGGGCAAGGCGCCGATGGCGCCGGTGATACAGGGAACCGCCGCCTGATCCGCCCGTAGGTTAACGTGAAAGAGACCTGATTTAGGGCGCAGAGGTCCCTGGCCTTTTGAGGCCATGGGAAGCGGGGTGGAGATCAGGGTGCTGCGGGGATCAGGCCGTACTGAGTGAGGGCCTTGATCCA
>NZ_JAQGNT010000068.1 GCF_028291725.1 Hydrocarboniphaga sp.
TGAGAAACAGCCGTCGCGAAATCCCGTAGTCCCCCGCCGACTGCTTCCAAGTCACAGGCCACCACGTCGCCGCCACAGAGCAAGCCTTGCCGCCGGATTTACGCGGATTTACGCAGCCGGTAACACCAGCGCGCGGCCACGGTGCCAGGTGCTCATCAGCACGAACAGCGTCGCGCCCAGCGCCAGCGGCAGCGGCAGCCAGCCGCCATCGACGACCTTGATCACGCAACCGCCGACCATCAGCACGTCGAGCGCCAGGAAGAACAGCGTCAGCAGCGTGGCCCGCGCCAGGCCGAGCTTCCAGTGCCGGACCATCACGAAGAACAACAGCAGCGAGGTGACCATCATCGTCAGCGTCACCGCGATGCCGTAGGCACCGGCCAGCGCCGACGAGCTGCCGAAGCCTTCGACGACCGCCAGCACGCCGATCATCAGCACGAAGTTCACGCCGGGCATGTAGATCTGCCCGACCTCGCGCGACGAGGTGTAGTCGACCGCCATGCGTGGCAGAAAGCCGAGCTGGATCGCCTGCTTGGTCATCGAGTAGGCACCGGTGATCACCGCCTGCGAGGCGATGATCGCCGCCAGTGTCGCCAGCACCAGCGCGGGGATCGCCCATTGCGAGGGAAACATGCGGAAGAAGGGATTATCGACCGCGTCGGGATGCCCGATCAGCAGCGCGCCCTGCCCCATGTAATTCAGCGCTAGGCTTGGCAGCACCAGCGCCGTCCAGGCCAGCTGGATAGGCCGGCGGCCGAAGTGGCCAAGGTCGGCGTAAAGCGCTTCGGCTCCCGTCAGCGCGAGCACGATGGCGCCCATTACCGCAAACAAATGCCAGCCACGAGCGGCCAGAAAATTCCAGCCGTACACCGGATTCAGCGCTGCCAGGATCTGCGGCTGCTGCGCGATATGCAGCACACCGACCAGGCCGAGCACCACGAACCACAGGAGGATCACCGGACCGAAAGCTTTGCCGACCGTGCCGGTACCGAAGCGCTGCACCATGAACAGCCCGACCAGGATCGCCAGCGAGGCCGGCACCACGAAGCGCTCGAATGAAGGGGCGATGATGCTCATGCCCTCCATCGCGCCGATCACCGATATTGCCGGCGTGATGATGCTGTCGCCGTAGAACAGCGTCGCGCCGCAGACGCCGATCAGCAGCAGCGCCGCCCGCAGGCCGCGATGCTCGACGGTACGCGAGGCCAGCGAGGCGAGCGCCAGGATGCCGCCCTCACCGCCGTGATCGGCGCGCAACACGATGATCACGTATTTGAGCGTGACCACCAGCAACAGCGCCCACACAATCACCGAGACCGCACCGATCAGGTTTTCCGGAGCCAGCGATAGGCCGGTCATCGGACTGAAGACTTCCTTGAAGGTGTACAGCGGACTGGTGCCGATGTCGCCGTAGACCACACCCAGCGCCGCCAGGGTCATCGCCGCGACACCCGAGCGCCGCGGCGGTGCAGATTGGCTGGAGGCGGTGTTTGCAGCCGGGGACTTGTTGAAAAGCGAACTCATGAGCCTGGGAGTCTCTGATGAAGTCCCGCGCATCCGCAGCGGACGGATACAGAACGATCGATGCAGAACAAGGAACGAGCGGCCCAGTGTATTGGACATACGCAAGGAACGAGCGACGCCGCAAGCGCCCGGAATCCGCTGCTTTTTCGGCCGTCCGGAGCGACAGCCCCATCTGCGGCGAACGCGCCGAGTCGGTCGAGCCTCAGACGAGCGCCAGCGGCTTGAAGCGTTGTGGCTCGATCTGCGCATCGCCGGCATTCCACCAGCGGCCGAGGACCGTGTTGTAGACGCAGCGGTAATCGATGGTCGCCGGCACGTCGCCGTCGTCGAGCTTTGCAAAGCGTGGCGGTTCGCCATACAGGCCGCCCTTCACCGCGCCGCCGATCACGAAGTGCGGCGCCGCCTTGCCGTGGTCGGTGCCACCGCTGGCGTTCTGCTGTGCTCGCCTGCCGAATTCGGAATAGGTGACGATCAGCGTGTCCTTCCAGATTCCGGCCGACGTAAACGCCGTCCTCAGCGCGGCCATCGTATCGCCGAACTGCTTCAGCAAGCCGTCCTGGCGGCCGCGCTGCATCACGTGTGTATCGAAACCGGTCAGCGCGATCTTGACGATCGGCGTTGCCGGATTGCCGATCAGCAGGCGAGCCGCCTCGCTGGCGTCGCGGCCGAATGGCGACTTGGGGAAATCGCCGGCCGGCGAGGGCCGGCTGGAACTCAGCTCGTGTCCGGCGGCCTGGATGTCGCGCTGAACCGCCAGAATATGTTTCAGCGCCGGATTGTCGGAGGCCGACTTCATCGCCTCGACGCCCCGAGATTCGCTGACAAAACTGTCGGCATCGCCCATCACCACCGGCTGCATGTCCGCACCGGTCGCGGGCTTGGGGTTACGGCCGATGACCACCGCGTCGGCGGCGAAAGAACGGCCGAATCGGCGCTGGACATCGAGCCGCGACAGCCAGCCGTCGGTGCCGATCTTGTCCGAGTCGGTCGCGGTGTCCCATATCTCGATCGAACGGAAGTGCGAGCGGTTGGCCCGGGCATAGCCCAGCCCCTGCACGAGCGCGAGTTCCCTGGCGGCATACAGCGGCATCAGCGCGGCCAGCGCCGGATTGAAGCCGACGTGCTCGTCGAGTTGCAGCACCTGGTCGCGCGCCACCGCCAGCTGAGGCCGCAATTGCAGATACAAAGGGTCGGCATACGGAATCAGCGTATTCAGCCCGTCGTTGCCGCCGTTGAGCTCGACCAGCAGCAGCCGCCGCACCGGCACGCTCGCAGCATCGGCGGCGAGCAGGTTCCGGGCTGCAAAACCCAGTGGTGCGATTGAGGCCATTGAGGCCGCCTGGAGCAGGGTGCGTCTTTTCATGGCTGGCGATCCTTGGCCGTTGTCGTCGTCATTTGAGGTTGTAGACCGGATCCAGCAGCAAGGTCTCGAGCCGGTCCGGCGGCTTGGCGCCGTCCACCGGCGGTATGACCGGCGGCAAAACCAGCACTTGCCGCATCATCTCGGCGGGCGGCAGGGATTCCGCGACTTCGCCGAAGCGTCTCTGTAGATCGGCGCTCTGCCGACGGAGTTCCATATCGGCGACACGCTGCAGCCGCGTCCGCACGCCGGGCTTGCTGGACGGGGGCGGCGCATCGCCCGCCAGTTGCTGCACGAACCGTCGCCGTGCCAGCAACCACTCGCTGGTGATCCACTCATCGCCACCGGGCCAACCTCTGACGTTCGGCGGTGCGAACAGCGTCTGTCCCATATCGGAGGTACTGACCGCCGCATTCAGCGTCGAAAGCGGCAGGTCCAATGAACGCAAAGTGCCGACTACGAATTCAACCGGTGACTTGACCATCAGGCCGCTGTTTCTCGGTTCGGTAAACGCGGGCTCCCGGAGCAGGGCCTTCAATAACAGGGCGATTTCCCAGTTCTTGCGAAAGCCGGCCGCGAGCCGCTGTACCGCGGACGGATCCGGATCGGGCGAGACGAACTCGCTCCACAGCTCGTCGACGATGAACTCGGCAGCACGCGGCTGCTGCAGGATCAGGTCGATAACCTCGTCGCCATCCAGGTTGCCGCGATGCCCGAGAAAGGTTTTATCACCGTCGTCGTGCTGCTTGGCATTGGCCTCGAACTGGCCGCCCGGAATCGCGATCCTCCACCCGGTAAATGCGCGGGCCGCTTCCTTGACGTCGTTTTCGGTGTAATGCCCTTCGCCCAGCGTGAACAGCTCGAGCAGCTCGCGCGCAAAATTCTCGTTGGGTTGGCTCTTCTTGTTCTGCTGGTTGTTCAGATACAGCAGCATCGCCGGATCGCGGGCGACGGCATGCAGCAGATCCCGGTAATTGCCGAGCGCGTACCGGCGCAACATCAGATTCTGCCGATACAGCAACTGCACCGCCTTGACGGTCTTGAACGACGTGGCGAAGTGGCCATGCCAGAACAGCGTCATCCGTTCGGTCAGCGGCGTCGGTGTCGACAGCATCTCCTGCAACCACCAGCCTTGCAGTTCGACATAGCGCCGTTGCCACTCGACGTGGAGCGCACGCTTCTCCTCCGGACTCAGATCCTTTGGCGTTAGCGGGAACTGCAAGGGTTCGTCGACCCAATCCGGCGGCGGCGTGCTCGCCACATGACGTGCGGCGGCAGAGTCGACACGCCGGTCGACCGCCTCGGCGTAGGACCCCGATTGCGGCCTGTTGCTCAGCTCGGGACCAAAGCCGGTTCTCAGCGCCAAATGCGACGACTCGTCCGCCGATAGCGCGAACGCGCCGCCCCAATACCCGACGAGTATCGCAACGATCAGCACACGCATCAGCGGCTCCGGGTTTCGTTCCTGTCCGATCATGCCGCATTGATCGAACGGCTACACGGGCGCGGTGCAAACCGCTACATGCAGGCGCCGGCCGCGATCGGGCACGGAGCCCGCTCGAAACCAGCGCGCTCAGGTCTCGCCGCGAGCAGCGGCCTCGCGCGCCTTGTCCTTCCTGCTCTTGCGCTTGCCCTTGATGCCACCGGCCGGCACTGCTGCGGGCAAAACCGCGGTCTGCGCCGGCTCGAAGCCGGCAATGCGCTCGCGCGGCAGGCGGAACTTGTTGCGGTTCTCGATCAGGCGGAAATGCGCCTCGGTTTCGGCGCTGACCAGGTTGATCGCCAGGCCGCTCTCACCGGCGCGGCCGGTGCGGCCGATGCGGTGGGTGTAGTCGTCGGCCGAGCGCGGCAGATCGTAGTTGATCACCACCGGCAACTGCGGAATGTCGAGGCCGCGGGCGGCAACGTCGGTTGCGATGACCACCTGCAGCGCATGCGAATTCAGATCGGCCAGCGCCGCGCTGCGCTTGCGCTGGCTCAGTTCACCGTGGAACGGCGCAGCGTTGATGCCAACGTGACACAGCAGATATGAGAGCTGTTCGGCCTCGTTCTGGGTGGCGACGAACACCAGCGCGCGAGTCCAGCCATTGTCGTGAATCAGCCGCGTCAGCAACTCGCCGCGGCGACGGCTGTCGACCTCGATCGCACGTTGCACGATCGCCGGGCCCGCGTCGGATTTCGCTTCGACGTCGATGCGTGTCGGGTTCAGCAGAATATTGTCGGCGAGCCGCTGCACCGAATCCGGAAAGGTCGCCGAGAACAGCAGGCTCTGACGAAACACCGGCAGCAACGACAGGATGCGATTGATCTCGTCCGCGAAACCGAGATCGAGCAGGCGATCGGCCTCGTCCAGCACCAGAGTCTGCACGTCGCCGATTTTCAGCGCGTTGCGATCGATCAGGTCGAGCAGGCGGCCTGGTGTCGCCACCATGATGTCTGCGCCGCCGCGCAGATCCATCATCTGCGGATTGATCGAGATGCCGCCGAACGCCACGACCGTCTTCAGCGGCTGCGGAAAGCTGCGCGACAGTGCGAGTATCACCTCGCTGATCTGCACCGCCAGTTCGCGCGTCGGCGCCAGGATCAGTGCGCGCAGCTTGCGCGGCGTCTCGCTGCGGCCGGCGATCAGCCGCTGCAACAGCGGCAGCGCGAAAGCAGCGGTCTTGCCCGAGCCGGTCTGAGCGCGGCCGAGCACGTCCTGGCCGCGCAGGATCGCCGGGATCGCGGCCGCCTGAATCGCGGTCGGCACGATGAAGTTCTGGGTACCGGCGGCGCGGGTCAGTGCCGGTACGAGACCGAGTGCGGCAAATGGCATCAGCAAGGTGTTCCGGTTATTGCTTGTGAGCTGCCCGAGTACGGAGAGCCTGGCTCATTATCGCATCCGCTCTGCCGGTGCACCGCTTGGCCGCATGCGATACGGCCAGTCGGACCGCTGGTCGTAGGTCGGCAATCCTTTGCCGACGCTTTCGCCCGATGCACAATCGGGGCCTGCAATCGGGGCCTCACGTCGGCAAAGGATTGCCGACCTACGTTAGGCGGTGTCTACGCCGGCGTCAGGAAACTTCGCGTACCGCTACGCCGATCACGCTGGGATCGCGACTCGTGTCGCCGGCCACCATCGCCACGATAGGCTGCAGCTGCCAGCCCTCGCTGCGCCAGGCTTCGAGGCCGCCGAGCAGCGGCCGCACGTCGTCGAAGCCCAGCTTGCGCAGGCGTTGCGCGACTATCGCCGCCGAAATCTCGTTCGGGCAGGAGCAGTACAGAATCACCTGTTGCTTGCGTGTCAGATCGACCAGTTCCGCCTCCAGCTGCAAGATATCCAGCGTACGCGCGCCCGGGATCAGAAACGGGTCGTGACGCCGGCTCTCCGGCGTGCGCACGTCGATGATCACCGGCACCGGTCCGGCCGACATCAGCCCATAGAGCTCCTGCACCGAGATCCGGCTCATCTGCAACTGCTGCAACAAGCGCCGGCGCCGCAGCCAGCGGAAGCCGATGAAGCTGGCCAGCGTGATCACGACGGCCGCGCCGATGCCCAGGCCGAAGTCGTGCAGGATCTGCATCAGGAAATCGATCTGACCAGCGAACAGATAGCCGAGCAGCAGACCAAACACGATCCACAGCGCGGCGCCGGTCGCGTCGTGAATCGCAAAACGCGCGAACGGCACGCGCGCGGTGCCCGACATCGGCACCGACACCACCGATAGTCCCGGCACGAAGCGCGCGACCAGCAGAATCCTGACACCGCGGCGCTCGAAGAAACTCTCGGTGCGGCGCACGCAGGTATCGCGCGACAGCGACATCTGGCACAGCAGCCGCAATACCGCAAAGCCATAACGGCGACCGGCCGCATACCAGAGCGTGTCGCCAGCGACAGCGCCGACCCAGGCGCCGCCGAAGCTCAGCCCCGCCACGGCGACCGGATCACCGCTGCCCGCAATCACGCTACCCGCGAAGATCAGCGCCGGCATCGTCGGCACCGGCAGACCGAGCGACGCAGCGAACACGCATAGCGTCGCCAACAGCGGGCCTAGCAGTTGTGGGTCGAGTGTAGTGAGCATGGCGATCCCCGAAATTCTATGCCCATTGGCGCATCGATACCCGGCGGCCGCTCGGGCATTCCGGCACCAAAGCGCAGCTCTGATCGCGAGGCCTCGTTCGCGGTCAAGGACCGCTCCTACAACAGGCGCAACCAGCGTTGCGCAAAAATCCTGTAGGAGCGGTCCTTGACCGCGATTGGTCCCTAGAACAGGGAACCGTCGTTCGTCCCCAGCATCTGCTGCCGCACCAGCGGAATCGGCGGGCCGCCATAGGACAGGAACTGGTCGTGAAATGCGTGCCAGCCTTCGCGGCCGCCATGCGTCTTCGTCCAGTCCTCGCGCAGCTTCATGATCATCAGCTTGCCCATCGTGTAATTCAGATAGGCCGGATCGTAAGTGCCGCGCGCGGCCTGCTGGCGCGCGTTGCCAGCGTCCTGAAAGCCATCCTCGACGAATAGAGTTTCGCAGGTCTGCACGCTCATGCCCTGGGTATGCAGGCCGATCGCGCAGATGAAGCGCACGTTGCGCAACAACGCTTCGGACAGCTGCCCGATCTTGTACATCGCTCGCTCTTGCGGCTTGCCTTCGCCCAGGCCGGCGTCATACATCATCTCCTCGGTGTAATGCGCCCAGCCTTCGGCGAAGGCGTAGCCGACGAACAGCTGGCCGAACTTGGAAGGCGAGCGGTTGGAGTGCAGGAACTGCAGGAAATGCCCGGGCCAGACTTCGTGGGCCGAGGTGAACAGCAGCACTGCCTGGCCCGGCACGTAGTCGAACTGCTCCTTCTTCGGCCAGGTCGGATCCGGCGGCGCAATGTAGTAGGTCGATGGCATGCCCTTGTCGTACGGGCCGGGAATGTCGATATAGGCGAAGTTCCAGCGCTGGTACGGCGGCGCCTCGGCAACCAGGGCCTTCTCATCGCTCGGGATCGTGACCAGCTGCTTGTCGATGACGAACTGGCGCAGCGAATCGAGCTGCGCACGCGCGCCTTCGACCGCGCCGCCCTTGGGCTTGTCGGCGTTGACCTTGTCCATGCAGGCATGCAGCGTCGCTTTCGGCGCGTATTGCGCGCAGGCGACTTTCAGCGCCGCGAGATTGCGCTGGAGATCCGCCTGACCCACTGCTTCCAGATCCTTCAGCGGCGTCGCCACGCGCTCCGTCGCCAGCAGCATCTTGGTGAAGCGCTCCGTGCCCAGCGCGTAGTCGTCATTGGCTTTTGGCTGCTCGCTTTTCAACCACGCGGTGAGCGCTTCCAGCGATTTCGCGGCCGGTTCCAGCGCCGCCTTGAAATCGGCCTGCAGCGCCGGATCTTTGACGTCGGCAAAAATCGGCGGGACTTGCTGGCGGAAGAAATCGGGAAACCCGCCGAAGCCGTTGATGCCGAGCGTGACGAAAGTCTTGGGCATCGGCGAGCGCAGGTTCGCGCGGATCTGCGCGACCGCGGCCGGCACCGCTTTCAGGTACGCGGTGAAGGCCTTGAGGCGCACTTCGATCGGCGCATAGGGGCGCGTCAGATAGGTGCTCGGATCCAAGCCGCTGGTGCTCAGGTAAAAGCCAGGATTGCGGAACGGCGTTTCGGCGTCGCGCAACCAGAACAGCGTGCCGTCGATCGTTGCCAGCAGGTAGTCGCGCTCGAAGCGCTCGTCGGCGCTCAGCAGCTCGTCGGAAAAAGCGGCGGCCTTGGTCCGCGCGGCGTCGAGCCGCGCGACCTCCACGGCGATGGCCTGTGCGCTCCAGTCCGGCAGTTTGCCGTCGAACTCGTGGCGCCCCTGGCTGACCGCGAAGCCGGGGTTGGCTGCAAAGCTGTCTTCCTGAAAGCGCTCACGGAACGCCGCCCAGTCGGCTGTCTTGAGCGTCGGCGCTGCCTCGGCGGTGACAGGCGTTTTGGGCAGCTCTGCGGTGTTGTTGCCGCAAGCGGTGAGACTGAACAGCGCCAATGCGCCCAGGCAAAGCGAACGGCGACGAAGCGCGCCGCTGAAACAAGCGGAAGCCAGCATGGGTTCACGTCCTTAGGATCGGCGGCGATGCCGCATTGCCGCATCGTAAACGTGAACGCCGCGGCCGGCGAGGAAGCGCCGGCTAAGGCTGTTCAATCGACCGGGTAGCCGGCCCGCTCCAGCCGGCGCGCAGCGCGGCGCTCGGTGGTCGCATCAACCGCGCTGCCATCGAGGCGTAACGGGGCCTCGGCTGCGGCGATGCGCTGGCGCAACTGCTCGAGCTGCTGGTCGACTTGCGTGTTTTCGTCGGCAACCAGCAATTGCTGGGCGACCGGCCGGGCCTCGCTGGCGACCGGCAAACCGGCCAACAGCAGCGCAACTAGCAGCAGAGTTTTGTGACGGCAATTCAGATCGATATTCATCGGAGCGACCTCCTGTCGCAATGCAACGCGGGTTCAACGGCAGCGCGCGTTCTTGATCAGCTGCTCGAGCAGATCGCCCGCTTTAGGCTGGCGATGCTCGCCATCCAGCTGCCCTTGCTTCAGCACCGCATCGTGAACATCGCCGGCGCGCGCCGGTGCGCCCAACGCCGCGCCGAGCAGCGCCGACAGGTCCTGGATCGAGATTTTCGGAATCGGATCATTCATCGCAGAAACTCCGGTGTGACACCGGACAATTTCCGGCAGGGCCAGAATCGCAACGCCAGGTTGCTGGCGGATATCCCCGGCATTGCATAGGGTTACGCCGTGTAACGCGGCGCGACCGGCACCTGGCCCCATACGCTCGCAAGTTGTACTGCAGCCGGACAAGATCCAAACTGTATCCATATAAACCGTACTTTTCTGCAGCGCCCGGTGCACCGGACTCGCCGGAGCACATCAGATTATTAATCTCATTATCAATGGCTTATTCGCGTATCACCGGCACGGGCAGCTATCTGCCGGAAAAGGTCCTCAGCAATTCCGACCTCGCCCAGACCGTCGACACCACAGACGAGTGGATCTTTGAACGCACCGGCATCCGCCGGCGCCACATCGCCGCCGAAGGCGAACAGACCAGCGACCTGGCGCAGGCCGCGGCCGAACATGCGATGCAGGCTGCCGGCGTCACCGCCGCCGACATCGACCTGATCATCGTTGCAACCTCGACGCCGGACATGATCTTCCCGTCCACCGCCTGCCTGCTGCAGGCCAAGCTGGGGGTCACCGGCGGCGCCGCTTTCGACGTGCAGGCGGTGTGCAGCGGCTTCATCTACGCGCTGGCGACGGCCGACAAGTTCGTGTCCAGCGGCACGTCGAAATGCGCGCTGGTGATCGGCGCCGAAACGTTCTCGCGGATACTCGACTGGACCGACCGGCGCACCTGCGTGCTGTTCGGCGACGGTGCCGGCGCGGTGGTGCTGCAGCCCTCCGAGGCACCAGGCGTGCTGTCGGCGCATCTGCATTCCGACGGCCGCCACAGCGGCATCCTGCGCGTGCCGGGCGGCGTGCAGAACGGCAAGGTGGTCGGCCATCCCTTCCTCGAGATGAACGGCCAAGCGGTCTACAAGCAGGCCGTCCGCGTGCTCGGCGAAGTCACCCAGGAGGCGCTGAAAGCCAACGGCCTGACCGGCGCCGACCTGCACTGGATGGTCCCGCACCAGGCCAATATCCGCATCATCATGTCGACCGCCGAGAAGCTCGGGCTCAAACCCGAGCAGGTGGTGACCACGGTGCACGATCACGGCAACACCTCGGCCGCGTCGATCCCGCTGGCGCTGGACGTGGCGGTGCGCGACGGCCGCATCCAGCGCGGCCACAACGTGATCTTCGAGGCCGTTGGCGGCGGCCTGACCTGGGGCGCGGTGTTGGTTCGCTGGTAGGTCGGCAATCCCATGTTTGTGTGGCTGGGGCTCGGAGACACACCGGGGAATGCCTCTGTACTCCAGACCAAATTGCATGTTTTCGCGGCAGGGTTTCGGGGCCGCTGCTGAACCGCATTGATCTGCCGATTTTCGTGCCGCGCGTACGACTAACGACGCGCCAGTAACAAAACGTGATCCCGTTCCCATTCCAATGTCGGAACTTCAGTTAGTGTCCGAGAGGTTGGTGGCGGATACGAACGCTGGCAATTGATCGGGTCAGGGCATCCGAGCGCTCGCACCATCTGGGAGAGAATGATGAGACTGGGTGCAAAGCGAGTTGGGTTTATTGCAGCGCTGATCGTGATTACACCGAGCGTCATGGGTGCGTCCGGCACGGCGACATACACCTACGACAATCTGGGGCGGCTCAAGGGCGTCTCCTACGAAGACAGCACGGCTCAGAGCTATACCTACGATGCGGCCGGCAATCGCCTGAGCACCGGCTCGACCGGCCTCTCGACGGTATCCATCGCTCTGACGGCCAGTGGTGTTGAGGGCAACGCCATCTCCCTGCAGATTTCACGCAGCGGCTACACCGCTTCCGCGATCGTATTGGCGGTAGCCGCCGCAAATGGATCGGCGACCGCCTCCGTCAACTACACCCCGCCGCAGAGTTCGTACACGCTACCGGCGGGCCAGTCTTCGGGCTCATTTCCTGTCAGCACCATACGCGATGGTAAATACAACACCGACTTGAGCTTCACGGTCTCGATCAGCACGTCGAACCCTGCCGTGCAGATCGGAAACTCGGCAGCGACCGTCACGATCAACAACAACAACACGCTTGACCCTGCACCGGTCTTCTCCATCTCGGGGCCGACGACGGTGACCGAATCCAATGTGGCGACGTATACCGTCACCCGGACCAATGCAACGGCGCTGACACATTCGATCAACTACACGACCACGCCGGGGACCGCCATAGCGGGGGTCGACTACACGCCGGCCAGCGGCCAATTCACTTTCGCGCCCACCGATACGCCGAAGACGTTCCCGGTCAATACGCTCAATGACGCCATGTATGACCAGAGCCGCACGTACAGCGCGTCGATCAATACGCCGACCGCCGGCGCAACGCTGGGCACGAGCAGCGTCACCACCACGATCAACGATAACGACCCGGCCCCGGTCTTCACCATCAGCGGGGCCAACCCGTCCA
>NZ_JAQGNT010000078.1 GCF_028291725.1 Hydrocarboniphaga sp.
AGGTGGCTTCGAGCGGCGACCTGGCCAACTGGATGGTGCCGGGCAAGATGATCAAGGGCATGGGCGGGGCGATGGACCTGGTTGCCGGCGTCAAGCGCGTGGTGGTGGTGATGGAGCACAACGAGAAAACCGGCGCGCCGAAGTTCAAGCGCGAGTGCTCGCTGCCGCTGACCGGCAAGGGCGTGGTCGATCTGCTGATCACCGAACTCGGCGTGTTCGAGATCGATCGCAAGGGTGGCGGCGCCAGGCTGATCGAGCTGGCCAAGGACGTTACGCTGGCCGAGCTGCGCAGCAAGACCGAAGCGCAGTTCGCGGTTGCCGAGGGCCTGGCATGAGCCTGCTCAAATCGCTGTTCGGCGCCAAGCAGCCGAAGCTCGTCGAGGTTGCGCCTTTCGGAATCAGCTTCGAAATGGAGACCAATCAGACCCTGCTGGAGGCGGCGCTGAAAGCCGGCATCCCGTTCCCGCACAATTGCACGGTCGGCACCTGCGGCTCCTGCAAAAGCAAGCTCAAGGAAGGCCGCGTCAACGCGCTCAGCGATTTCGGCTATACGTTGTCGCAGCAGGAGATCGCGGCGGGCTATATCCTGGCCTGTCAGGCGATCCCGAAAGACCCAATGACGCGCATCACGGTGGAGCCTCTGGTCAGCGACGCGCCGCCGCCGGAAAAGTACACGGCCAAACTCACCGGCACCGAAGCGCTGACGCACGACATCCTGCGCGTAACGCTGGAGCTCGATCGCCCGATCCGCTTCGTCGCCGGCCAATACGCGAATCTGCGCCTGCCCGGCCTGGATCGCGAACGCAATTATTCCTACGCCGACGCGCCCGAACGCGAAGGCCGCAAGACGATCAACTTCTTCATCCGCAAGATTCCTGGCGGCGCTTTTACCGAGGCACTGTTCAGCGGCCAGCTTGTGAACGCAGCGCTCGAAGTCGAAGGCCCCCACGGCCATTTCTATCTGCGCCCGAACGCAAGTCCGATGGTCTGCATCGCTGGCGGCAGCGGCCTGGCGCCGCTGCTGAGCCTGCTCGAACACGCCAAGCACACGCGCGTGAAGCGCCCTTGCGCGATGCTGTTCGGGGCACGCACCCAGGCCGATCTGTACATGGTCGAGCAGATCCAGGCGATTGCCGACGGCTGGGCCGACAAGTTCGTGTTCCTGCCGGTGCTGTCGCACGAGCCGGCCGACAGCTCGTGGAAAGGCGCACGTGGCCTGGTCACGCAGTTCATCACCGATGCGCTGCCCGGCATCGACTGGAACAGCGCCGAGGGTTACATGTGTGGCCCGCCGGGCATGATCGACGCCGGCATCTCGTCGATGACCGAACAGGGCATGAGCCTGGAATCGATCTACTACGACAAGTTCACCGACGCGAGTCATTCGTCGAAGATGCCTTAGACGAGCAGCGACGGCGCCGTAGGTCGGCATGCCTTTGCCGACGTGCTCGGACTAACGAGGCCTCATGTCGGCAAGGGATTGCCGACATGCATCCATACAAAACAAGAACCCGGCTACCCCTGATCGATCAGCACAGCCGCCCGGTTCGCGGCACTGTAGGAGCGGACCTTGTCCGCGATGGACGCTGCACCGGCACAATCGCGGGTATGACCCGCTCCTACAGTTCCAGCCGGCAACGGCGGTTTGATTTGCGAAAACCCTGCACCCACAAAAAAAGGCCCGACTGAGTCGGGCCTTTTTTACATCACGTCGAAGCCTAGGGCGTCGCGTTCGAGAGCGGATTCTCCGCTTCCGGCGCCGGAGCATCAGCCGGCGCCGGGTCGGCCGGTGCCTTCACCGGGACCGCCATCGAACCATCCGCACTGGCACCGACGATCTTCAGCTCGACGCGCCGGTTCAACTCGCGACCTTCGTCGGTGTCATTGTCCGCAACCGGCTGAGTCTCGCCATAACCCACTGCCGTCATGCGGCTGCTGTCGACACCACGGCCAACCAGGTACTGCACCACCGAGTTCGCACGCTTGTCCGACAACACCTGGTTGTACTCGTCGGATCCCTTCGAATCGGTGTGACCACCGAGTTCGACGTTGATCTGCGGATTGGCAACCAGCTCGTCACCGACACTGTCCAGAATGAGCTTCGCGTTCGGCGTCAGGCGCGCCTTGTCGAACTCGAAGTTCACGCCACGCAACACAATCACGTCACCGGTACCGCAACCGGCAAGCGACACGCGCTCACCCGCCTGTGGCGCCTTGCACGGCGGCGGCGGCGGCGGCAAGGGGCAGCCCTTGTCGTCGACTGGCGTACCCAGCGGCGTGCCCGGGCATTTGTCGAGATCGTCGATCACGCCGTCGCCGTCGGTATCCGGCGGTGGCGGCGCAACCGCGACCACGGCCGGAGCCGGCGGTGCAACCGGGGCGGGTTTCTTGTGGAAGTACCAATCCACCGACAGGAACACCGACTGCGCCTGGTAGTCAGCGTCGAAATGCGTTTCCGGCTGCAGGCGATAGACGTAGAACTGGCCGGTACCGCCCTTGACGTAGCGATAGTCGAGGCCGATGGTCAGCTGCTCGTTGAAGTCGTAGCGAATGCCGGCGCCGCCCTGATACGCAAACGTCGCATCATCCGAGCGGCGCGTGTCTTCGAGCACCGGCGTGATGACCGAGATCACCGTTCCGTCGGTGTGGCGTCCGGTGGCCACTACGTTCTCGCGGAAATGGTTCATCGTGTAGCGAATCACACCACCGCCGCCACCCAGGTAGGGATGGAAGCTGGACGACGGAAAGAAGTCGTACCAGAGGTTGATGAATGCCGAAGTGCTGTCCAGCGCAACGTGCTGGGTGCTGTCGTTGTTGCTGTTGATCGCGCCGGCTGTCAGGAAGTCGATGCTCTTGGGTTTGTCCTGGCGGAAGTCGATCTCGAATTCCGGGCGCAGGCCGTTGGCAAACGAATAGCCGCCGACGTAGCCGAATACGAGACCCGTCTTGTACTTGTAGTCGGCGATGGATTCGCCGGTGTTGTCCATCAGCTGATCTTCTACCGGGATCGGTTGCTGCGGAACCGGCAGGATGGTCTGACGACCATTCCAGTCGTATGTCTGGGTGCCGGCCTTGTTGGCGCCCACGCGAGCGCCGATGTACGGGCCTTCGGTCGCGAACACCGGCACAGAAACCAGCCCCCCCACGATCGCAGCCAGCGCTGCGGTGTAATAAGCTTTCTTGCGATTCATTGTCTCTCCCACAACTCGATTTATATCGTCGACACGGACCGATTGGCTTTTCATGTGAGCTTTAGGATCCGTAGTTCCACGTGACGGTCAGGCCATAGGTGCGGGCCGCGCCGTAGATGCCGGTGTCGCCAAAGTCCTGCCGATACTTCTGCGTAAAGAACACTTCGTCGGTCAGGTTCTTGCCGAACAGACTCACGCGGACGTTATGCGCCGGATCGTTGACGCCGAGACGGGCGTTGAGGATGTAGTAGGACTTCTGGGTCAGGGTATTGAGCGGGTCGTAATAGAAGCCGTCGTTGTAGTACACATCGCTGCCGACGTCGCCCTCGAGACCCCAGAAACCGAGCGGGAAGCTGTAGCTGCCGGCCAGGGTACCGGACCATTTCGGCGTTCTGACCGTATCGTTGCCCTTGAAATCATGCTGCGTGTACAGATACAGCGTGTCGTCGAAGCCCTTGCCGATGAACTCGTCGTAACGGCCATGCAGGTAGACGCCGGTCGCCGAGAACACCAGCGACTCGGTCGCGAACCAGTTCAGTTCGACTTCCGTGCCGCGGACGGTGTACTTGCCGGCGTTGACCAGGTTGGTCACGCCGCCGCTGGTCAGAGCCAGCGTCTGCACCTGCGCGTTCTCGACCTGAGTCTGAAAGAACGCGCCGTTGAACTTCAACGAGCGGTCGTCGAACAACTCGGTCTTGTAGCCGATTTCGTGAGACTTGGCCGTTTCCGGCTCGACGCGAGTCGGCGGATTATTGATGTTCAGGCCATTGTAGTTGCCCGACTTGAAGGCTTCCGAGTACTTGTAGTACAGCAGGATGTCGTCGGTGAGCTTGTAATTCACGCCCAGGTTCGGCGTCAGGCTGTTCCAGGTGTGCTGCTGCGGGTTGTAGACGATGGCATCAATCGTCCCGATATCGATCGGTGCATCGTCGATCTGCGCCTGCACGCCCGAGTACTTCAGGTCGCGCTCTTCGGTGGTGATACGCGTACCGGCAATGGCCGACAGGTCATCGTTCAGCTTGAACGTCAGCTGGCCGTAGGCCGAGTACGAGTAGGTCTGGATGCCGCTGATGATCGGCAGTACCACCAGCGGATTCTGGTTGGTGTTCGGATTGGCGTTGCAATCCAGGCCCAGACCTTCCAGGAAGCCGCACAGCGGCGACTTGCCGCCGAACTGCGCGGAGCCGATCAGGCCCAATGTCGTCGCCAGCGGATCGACCGTCGCGGGGTAGCGGCCGGTCTTGTACGAGTTCTCGTAGTACAGGCCGCCCACCCACTCCAGCCAGTCCGGTGCCGTTGCCGGGTTGGAGGTAAAGATCAACTCGGCGGAATCGGCGCGAGCAGTGTTCGGCAGCGCGCTGATATCGAGCACAGGCTCCGGAGCGGAGTCGTAGTCGAACGCGATGTTGCTGAGCGCGTTGGTGTGGCCGTAGACCAGCTTCATGTCGAACCAGTCGATCAGGTGCGACTCGGCCGACAGCGTCGCGACGCGGGTCAGCGCATGCACGCCGACGTTGGGTTCGTTGCCGGACTTGTGCGCTTCGGTGTTGTCGGTCAGCAGCGCGGCGAACAGCGGGGCGGTCTTCAGCAGCGTCGTCGCCACCGAGTCCGCATCCTGGTTCTTCAGCCAGTAGTAGGATGCCGTCACCTTCAGGTCATCCATCGGCTCCCACTTGATTGCGCCACGAAACCCGATGTTGCGATACGGCAGGTAGTTGCTCGACGGTGTGACGAAGTTGCTGGTGAACGCGTCGCGGTTCTCGTAGAGGCCGGACAGGCTGTAGGTCAACGACTCGACGCCGGGGACCGGGCCGGAAACCGCGGCCTTGGTCTTGAAGTCGCCGTAGTTGCCGAACTGCTCCAGCACATCCGCACGGAAGGTGTTGCTCGGCTCCTTGAGCTTGATCAGGATCGCGCCGGCGATGGCGTTGCGGCCGTACAGCGTACCCTGCGGGCCCTTCAGCACTTCGACCTGAGCGACGTCGCCAAGGGCCTGGGCGGCCGAGAACGTGAACGGCAGATAGAGGCCGTCGATGTACGTCGCGACGCTGGAATCGACGGCGGCCTGGAAGGCGTCGCCGCCGATACCGCGGATGAAGATGATCGAGTAGCTCGCCATCGAGTCGTAGGTCAGCCCGGGCGTGACCAGCTGCATGTCCTTGATGTCGGAAATGCCCTGCGCTTCGAGCTGAGTGCCGCTGAATGCGGTCACCGAGCTCGCCACTTCCTGCAGGTTCTGCTCACGCTTCTGCGCGGTGACGACCACTTCTTCGATCATGCGGTTTTTGACGCCGCTGCCGCCGGCCGTCGCTTCAGCTTCGGGCTCCGCTTCGGTGGGTGCCGCCGCATCGACGGCCGCTTCGCTGCTCGCCTCGGGCACCGTGGCGGGCACGCCGTCAGCGCTGCCTTCCTGGGCGCCGCCCGCAGCCGTCGAAGTCTCTAGCTGCTGCGTATCCGACGGCGTGGGCGCCGCGGCACCCACTGCGGTTGGGTCGGATGTTTGCGCCGGAGCATCGCTGCTGGAAGACTCCATTTGTGCAAGACCCGGAGGTGAAAATGCAAGCACCAGCCAGCCGAGCCCATTCCGCCATATCTTCTTGTTCACTACTCTCCCTCCAGTTACCGATGTCAAAGTCGCTGAACACGCACGTGGCGCCGTGGCGCCTGTTCTAAGATTCTTGCTGTACCTGATCGCGTGCGCCCTATGTTGTGTTTGCGCTACGCGGCCGCTATTTTGCGGCGCTCTTCGTATGCAACCATATCATCTGGTTTCGGCCCATGCAACACGATTCACGTATCGGGATTGAACCGATGGAAACTGATATTCCTGACCAGGCGACCAGCGACGTGAGCACCACCAAAAACTTACTGTTGTGCACTATTAAGTGCGATCGGGCCCCGTCATTACTGCGTTTTGCTTTCCTTCCATCCAGCGCTCGCATCGCTGCCCGGCGGCAAATGCGGCGCGCCTTTCATGTCCGCGATTGCCGCCTTTCCGGCGATAGTATGGACTGATACGATATAACAATGCATCATTTGCCAGATACCGCTTTTTGATGCGCCGCAACAGGCGCGCTGCCGTTCCAGTGAACGGAAAGCAGACACCCTATCAATGAGCTGCAGCCACGCGATCAACCGGAGGGGAGAACCATGAGCAGCCAAACGGCAGATGCCACGCGGCCCGCGAATCTGTTGAGGCCGGCGCTGAACTCGGCCGCGGATATAGCCGGCGCCGAACAGTCGACACCGGACGATGTACTGAGCAGCAATACCATCTACGAGTGCATCGCGGCATCCGCCGCCGCCGCGCCGGGCAAGATCGCACTGAGCCATCTGTTGTCAGCCGACCCGGAGGTTGCACCGCGCAACATCACCTACTCGGATTTGCTCATCCAGATCCAGCGTGCGGCGAACCTGTTCAAACAGCTTGCAGGCAACGCCCACAGCTCGGTGTCGATCATCCTGCCGATGCTGCCGGAGGCGCTGATTGCCTCATGGGCCGGCTCGACCGCCGGTATTTCGAATCCGATCAATCCGTATCTCGAAGTCAAGCAGATCGTATCGATCCTGAACGCGTCGAAAGCGACGGTGCTGGTCACGACAACGCGCCGCCATGGCGCCGGCGCATGGGACAAGCTCGATCAGATCACGGGCGCCGTGCCGACACTGCAGCGCGTATTGATCGTCGACTCCGAGAATCCGGAAGACGACTTCGCCGCTGCGGTCGGCGCCAGTCCGGCCGGATTGACGTTCGAGCCGGGTAGAGATCCGCATGCCGAGGCGGTCTACCTGCCGACCGGCGGCACCACCGCTGCGCCGAAGCTGGTCCGCATGTCGCACCGCGGGCAACTGTTGAACGCCTGGACCATGGGTGGACTCGCCGGCTCCGAACCGGAGTGCGTGGTCGGCCATGCGATGCCGAACTTCCACGTCGGCGGCTCGGTATTGCTGGCCCTGCGGGCGATGCTGTTCGGCCAGACGCTGCTGACACTGACCACCGACGGCTTCCGCAACGCTGGCGTGGTGAGGAATTTCTGGGACCTTGCGCGTCGCCACAAGATGAGTTCGCTGATCGCGACTCCCGCAACGGCTTCCGCGATTCTCGCACTGCCCGACACCTCTTCCGAGGGCCACAGCATCCGCTGCTTTCAGTGCGGAGGCAGCACCATACCGGTGGAGTTGCTGCGCGGTTTCCACAGCCGCTTCGGTATCTGGCTGCGCGAGCTCTGGGGCATGTCCGAGATCCACGGCGCGGTTTCCAGCCACCCTGACGACAGTACCCAGCCGGTGTCGGGTTCGGTCGGCGTGCACCTGCCCTGGCATCCGGTCAAGGTGGTCGAAGTCGACGGCGATAATCGCCTCGTCCGCGAATGCGCGCCGGGCGAACGCGGCTTGCTGGCGGTCGGCGGTCCGGGCGTCACGATGGGCTATGTCGACAGCCGCCTCGACAAGGAATTCTTCATCACCGGCATGCAGGATGATTGGCGCTGGGCCAACACCGGCGATCTCGGCACCATCGACGAAAACGGCTATATCTGGATGTTCGGCCGCGCCAAGGACGTGATCGTCCGCGGTGGCCACAACATCGATCCGAAGATGATCGAAGAAGTGCTGGTCTGCCATCCGTCGGTGCAGGTCGCCGCCGCGATCGGCCGCCCCGACGCTGCCAAAGGCGAGATGCCGATCGCCTACGTGCAGTTCAAGGAGGGCGCGGTCCCGCCGTCGATGCAGGAGCTGCTCGAACTGTGCAAGCGCGACGTGCAGGAACGCGCCGCGGTTCCGGTCGAAATCATCGCGATCAACGCGATGCCGATGACCGCCGTCGGCAAGATCAACAAGCCGGCCCTGCGCTTTGATTCGATGCGCCGCGTCGCCACTGGCGTCGCCGCTGCGCTGCTCGGCGATAGTGGCAGCTGCGAAGTGGTGGTTGATGAAACCGGCCTGCGTCCGCGCGTGACGGTGCGGACGCAGCTCAGCAAGGGCGACGCCAACGCGATCAGGGAACAGTTGACGGAGGCGTTCCGGACCTACGAGTTCCTGACGGTCATTGAAGTCAACGAAGCTCCGTAAAGTACCCTGGCCTGTAGGAGCGGTCCTTGACCGCGATTGTGCTCTTGAAGGCTTCAATCGCGGTCAAGGACCGCTCCTACAGTTCGGGTATCCGAATCGTCATCCGCGACGAGAGGCCAGCCGATCCAGAATCGCCGCCGCTTCCGCCGCCATCTCCGGAACGAACTCGGCTACGCGGATCAGGCTGTTGATCGCCGATGCGACCTGCCCGGTCAGCACCAGGCCGTTGACGACATCTCCGTCGCTCTGCGCCCGCTGCATCGACTCGATTTTCTTTCGCGTGGTTTCGACCACATCATCCGACTCGCGCTGTGATCCGAGCAGTTCCAGCGAGGCCGCATTCCTGAGCCCGCGACACGGACCATAGACGCCGTCGAATGCGACATCGTCGCCCTCCTGCGCATTCAGCAGCGCCTGCAGATACGCAGGATGCCAGTCGCTGTTGTCCTGGCTCAGGATAAATCGCGTCCCCATCTCGAAACCCGCGGCGATCACCACGTCGACACCGGCCTGCTCGGCCTTGATCGCCTGGCGAGTGAGGAATCCTCGCGCCGCATCGCCAGTACCAGGCGGATATAGGTATCGGTAAACGGTAGTACCTCGCCACTGCCGTCGACACCGACCGGGATGTTGACCGCGAACGGCTGCGAAGTCAGCGCGGCGCATTCTTCGATATGCGCACGGAAGGTTCGCGCTCCGGCCGCAAGATCCACCGGCATGCCGGGCATGCTGACCGTGCCGAGTCCGCCGGCGTTGGAAACCGCGGCGGCGAGCCGCCGCGTCTTGAACGGGCCGAGCCCCTCCTGAATGATCGGATGCGCGATACCAACAAGACGCGTGTAGCGATTGCCCAGAGGATGGTTCGGCAGCGCCATGTCGGCTCCTGTTCAACAGCCAAAAAAAAGCCCCTCTGACGGCGAGGGGCCGAATGACTCTCGAACGGAAGGGTAACCGTCACGAGAGAGCGGAGAAGAAGAAAGAAATCAGGTCGAGACGGCGTATGGCGCTCGGCTTGCAGCCACCCGGCGATTCAGCCGCCGGGCAGGTAGATCGACTTGAGCTGCTGGTAAGCGGCAAGGGCCTCGGGGCCGAACTCCCGCCCGAGGCCGCTGGATTTGACGCCGCCGAAGGGCGCGTTCAGATCGATCACGTAGCCGTTGACGCCGATGGTGCCGGTCGCGACACGGCGCGCGAGCTTGATCGCCCGCTCGCTGTCGGTAGACCAGACCGTGCCACCGAGGCCGAACTCGGAATCGTTGGCGATCTTCACCGCGTCGTCCTCGTCGCCGTAAGCAATCACGGCCAGCACCGGCCCGAAGATTTCCTGCTGCGCGATCGCCGCGTTGTTGTCGACGTCGGCGAAGATCGTCGGCTCGACGAACCAGCCGCGCGTCGCGTGATTCTTGGGGCGGCCGCCGCCGGCGACCACGCGAGCTTCGCTCTTGCCCTTGGCGATGTAGCCCTCGACACGGGCGCGATGCTCGGACGAGGCCAGCGGGCCGACCTGGGTCGCCAGATCCAGCGGATCGCCGACGACCAGGCTTGATGCCATCGCCGCGAGCGCGTCGACGACTTCCTGGTAGCGGCTCTTCGGCGCCAGGATGCGCGTGCAGGCCGCGCAGGTCTGGCCGTTGTTGGCCAGCGCCGCAAAATGCAGGCCCTGCATCACCGCATCGAGTTGGGCGTCGTCGAGGATGATCGCGGCCGACTTGCCGCCGAGTTCCAGGCTGACCGGGCGCAGCAGGCTGCCGCAGACCTGGGCGATTGAGCGGCCTGCGGCGGTCGATCCGGTGAACGCGACCTTGGTGATGCCCGGGTGCGAAACCAGATAGGCGCCGAGTTCACGGCCGCCCGGCACCCAGTTGATGACACCGGCCGGCAATCCGGCTTCCGCCGCGCATTCGGCCAGGATGAAGCTGTCGAGCACGGTGCCGGGGGAAGGCTTGATCACCAGCGTGCAACCTGCGGCCAGCGCCGGCGCGATCTTGGTCAGCGCCAGCACCACCGGGTAGTTCCACGGCACGATCGCGCCGACGACGCCGATCGGATCGTGCCGCACCAGCGTGTCGAAGCCCAGCGGCGACGCGCGGCGCTCTTCCTGCTTCATGCCGCTCGCCAGGCCGGCGTAGTAGCGCGCCAGCGCAACGCCGTAGCCGCCCTCGAACTGCTGGCTCAGCGCCAGCGGCATGCCGTTCTGCATGCTCACCGCGCGGGTGATGCGCTCGGCGCGCTTTTCCATCGCGTCGGCGAAACGGTTGATTACCGCGGCGCGATCGGCCGGAGGTGTCTGCGACCAGCCGCCGTCGAAAGCACGGCGCGCGGCGGCGACGGCGCTGTCGACATCGGCTTGGCTGGCTTCCGGGACGCTGCCGATGACTTCTTCGGTGGTCGCGCTGATCACCTCGATGCGCTGCGTCGAGATGGGCTTCGCCCACCGGCCATCGATGTAGAGGGATTCGTGGTGAGATTCGTGATGCTGAGTCATGTCCCGGCTCCTCCGCCGTTGATACTTATATGGAGATCGTATGGAGATCGACGTCCCGCTCAAGCGGCGCTTCGCGGTGCCGTCCCTATAATGTATTGTGCCATACTAGTTAGCATGATCCACTACGGTCAACACCTGCGCATCATTCGGCGGCGGACCGCAGGATCCGAAGCCGCGACTAGCCGCGACGGCCGAGCCCATTCCGAGGAGAGAAAACAGCATGTCCGACAAGTCGAAAACCGTCCGCCCTTATAGCGACAGCTCGGTGCTCATCACCGGCGGCACTTCAGGCGTCGGCCTTGCCACCGCGCTGCAGCTGGTCGATGCCGGCGTTACCCGGATCGCGCTGCTCGGCCGCAACCAGGATCGCGGCGAGATCGCGCGCAAAACGGTGCTGGCGCGCGCATCGGAAGCGAACATCCCGGAAGCAAACATCGTTTTCATCAGCGCAGACGCCAGCAAGATCGACCAGGCCGCGCGCGCGGTGCACGAGGCCAAGAGCCGGCTCGGCAGCATCGACGTGCTGATCAACTCGACGATCGGCCTCTACACTCCGGAGCCGCTGCAGAAAATCGCGCTGGAAGACATCGAGCCGATCCTGCTGGCGACGATGCTCGCCCCGATGCTGATGAGCCGCCTGGTGCTGGAATCGATGCGCGAACGCGGCGGCGGCGTGATCCTGAACATGGCCTCCGACGCGGCCAAGGTGCCGACACCGGGCGAGACCATTCTCGGCGCCGGCATGGCGGGAATTGTAGTGTTTTCACGCACGCTGGCGATGGAGGCCAAGCGCTTCGGCATCCGCGTCAATGCGATCACGCCGTCGCTGATCGAAGGCACGCCGACCGCAGCGCGCGTGCAGAAGGAAGGCTTCAGCGCGAAGCTGTTCGAGCGCGTCGCCGCGCTGGCCGATCTGGGCGTCGCGACACCGGAAGACCTGGCCGCGCTGCTGGTGTTCCTGTGCGGCCCCGGTGCCGCCAGGCTCACCGGCCAGACCATCAGCGTCAATGGCGGCATTTCGGCTGCCTAGTCTGCGCGCGCGGATGTTGGGGTTCGCTGCGCTCACCCCAACCTACCAGAGCCAGTCGTAGGTCGGCAATCCCTTGCCGACGTGAAAGCCCGATACGCAATCGAGGCCTCACGTCGGCAAGGGATTGCCGACCTACGTTTTCTTCAGCAGCGCCTGGGTGACCTGCTCGAGTCTCCCGGTGATTTCATCGAGCCTGTCGGCACTCGAGGCGGCAGCCGGGGCCGCCAGCATGCCGCGATAAATCACCTTGGCGACGCCGTCGGCGACTTCGTCGATCGAGAATTCGCCCTCGCCGCGCAGGAACGCCCAGGTGCGGTGCTCGATGCAGCCGAACAGCATGTCGCGCAGCATCGGCGCCGACACGTCGTCGTGGAATTCACCACTGGCGATGGCCTGCTTGCAGACGCGCAGCGCATCCGACGTGAAGCGCTGGTTCAGATCGAAGAACGGCGATCCGCGGTAACTCGGATCGGGCCGCAATTCCATCAGCATGAAGCGCGCAAGCACCGGCTCGCGACGGATGATCGACAAGGTGCGCCAGGCCAGATGGCGCAGCTTGTTCATCGTGCCGTCGATCGAATCGATCCTGGAATCCTCGGACAAGGCCCCGCCAAACCAGGCTTCGGCGACCTTCACCAGCAGGTCGCGCTTGTTCTCGAAGTAGCGGTAGATCGTGCCCTCGACCACGCCGGCGCGCTCGGCGATATCCGAAATCAAGACTTTCTCGTAGCCCTTTTCGGTCACGGCGGCGCGGGCCGCGGCCATGATGTCGCTGATGCGGTCATCCGATGAAAGCCGGTTCACCGTCCTGCGCGTCGCCACGCGTTCCACTTTACGCATTCAATACCCCTTCAAGGCGATTTGATAAATGTTACTCATTAGTAAGTTTTATTCTCAACGTCATGATTTCATTATTTTAATAAAAAGAACTCGTCCGGCCATCGAGATACGTCTCTTGACTTTAATGAAATAGCTTCATTAGTATTCGTCCATTAGAGGAGAACCCTACACCATGAGCATCGAAAGCATTCTGGGCACGCTGGAATGGACCGCGGAAAATTCGCTCGCGGCAGCCAGCCAGTGGAAGCAAGCCAGCGGCCGCCGCATCGTCGGCTCGTTCCCGATGCACTTTCCCGGCGAGATGGCGCACGCCGCCGGCTGCACGCCGGTGATCCTGCAGGAAAGCCACGAGCCGATCACCGTCGGCCACGGCATGATCTACCCGTTCTACTGCGGTTTCACCCGCAGCATCGTCGACCAGGCCTGCAAGGGCGACTACGACTTTCTCGACGCGATCATGTTCGGCGATCACTGCGTGCAGGTACTCGGTGCCGCCGACGTGGTCCGCGCCAAGCTGCCGAATACGCGCGTGCATTTCTACCAGCTGATCTCGTCGATGAGCGATCCCTGGAGCCTGGGCCGCGCTCGCGAGACGTTCCTGAATCTGAAGGAAGGCCTCGAGGAAATGATCGGCCATAGCATCGACGACGAGGCGATGCGCGCCAGCATCCGCCTGTTCAACCGGAACCGTCAGATGCTGCGCAAGCTCTACGAAATGCGCCGCGCCGGCGATGCGCGGCTGACCGCCAGGCAGATGCAGATCCTGGTCAAGAGCAGCATGATCATGGACAAGGCCGAGCACAATCGCCTGCTCGAAGAACTGCTCGCCGAGTTCGACAAGACCCGGGCGACCGCGCAGCGCGGTGTGCGCGTGTACCTGTCCGGGCACTTCTGCCAGGCACCGAAAACCGGCGTGCTCGACATGATCGAGGAGTGCGGCGGCATCGTCGTCGATGACGATCTGTACCACGGCCAGCGCTTCATATCGACCGACGTCGACGACAGCATCGACCCGCTCGACGCGCTCGCCAAGTGGTATCTGGAGCGCAATCTGAAAGTGCCCTGCCCGACTCGCGTCGACCAGAACGCCGACTGGGAAAATTACCTGCTCGATGCGATGGAACGCTCGCGCGCCGACGGCATGATCGTGCTGATGGCCAAGTTCTGCGAACCGCACATGTACTACTACCCCGAAATCAAAGAAGCCTTCGAGAAGCGCGGCGTACCGCATCTGCTGATCGAGACCGAGCACGAACTGAACTCGTTCGAGGCCTTAAGAACCCGCGTCGAAACTTTCCTCGAAGTCGTCAAACGCCAGACCGCCGCCCGGAGAATCGCAGCATGAACGACCTGATCCTGCCGCAGGGAAAGAAGGCCAATCGACTGAAGACCTCGTCGATGAACAACAAGATGGTCAACGACTATTGGACAGACGTGTTCAATGCGAAAGCCGAAGGCAAGCTGGTCTGCTGGTATGAAGGCGTCGCGATCAATCCGCTGATGCAGGCCGCCGACATCCGCTGGGTGCATGGCGAAGCCTGGTCGGCGCTGCTGGCCGCCCGCAACAACGAACAACCCGCGCAAACCGCCGCCGAACATCGCGGCTACATGAAGGAGCTATGCTCTTACGCGCGCACCCACATCGGCTGCGGCGTGCTCGCGCAGAACCGCGGCGTCGAGGCCAGCGGATCAAGCTTCTCCGACGCGCTCGGCGCCGGCCTGCTCGGCGAGCGCATCCCGGCGCCGGACATGTTCATCAGCGCCTACCCGTATTGCAGCACCGGCCAGCAGTGGGACGAGATGCTGTTCCGGCTGTTCGGCAAGAAGATCCCGATCTTCAACATCTCGGTGCCCTGGGTCTGGGGCAACAAGCCCGACGCGATGTACCTGGGCGGCTCCGAATTCAACGAGGCCAAGCAGTACATGGTCAAGCAGATCCGCGCCTGCACCGACTGGATCGCGCAGCAGACCGGCAAGAAGTACAACTGGGACAAGCTGTCCGAGATCATGAGCTACACCAAGACCGCCGGCCGCCTGCGCGTCGAGGCGATGGAACTCTGCAAGGCCAAGCCGGCACCGGCGAGCTTCTTCGACTGGACCACGAGCCTGGCGCCGGTGAACTTCATCCCGGGCGGCCCGGCGATCGTCGACTACTTCGAGAAGACCAAGGCCGAAATCGTGCAGCGCATCGCCGACAACGAAGGCGGCATTCCCCAGGAGAAATACCGTCTGTTCTGGGACGGCATCATGAACTGGAACAAGATCGGCTGGCTTGCGAACAAGTTCGCCGCCTACGACGCCAACATGGTCGCCGGCCGTTATACACACATGGGTTTCTGGCACGAGTTCGAGTCGATCGACGTCGAGAATCCGCTGGAAGGCATGGCGGTGAATTACCTGGTGTGCCCGATCAACCTGTCGGCACCGTTGATGATCGAGCAGATCATCAAGCTGTGTAAGCACTACGAAATCGAGGGCGTGGTGCTACATGCGGCGCGCACCTGCCGCGCGTTCAGCAACCCGCAGTTCCTGATCGCCGACGCGGTGCAGAAGCGCCTCGGCCTGCCGGTGGCGATGATCGAGGGCGATATGGTCGACGAGTCGTTCTACAAGGACGAAATCGTCAATAGTCGTGTCGAAGCGATGCTGGAATCGATCGAAGCGCGCAAGCGCGTCGGCATCGCCGCGTAGGCGTGCAATCAAGGCGATGCAAGAGACTCCGGCAAGGAGAAACGCGATGAAGTCCTATGTGATGGGTATCGACTTCGGCTCCACGACCACCAAGACGGTGATTCTGGATCTGAAGGGCAAGATGGTGGCGTCCTGCGTGGCGAGCAAGGGCTCGATCAGCGCCGAAGGCGTGCAGGTGTCAATGGACGGCGCGTTCGCGCAGGCCGGCATCGCGCAGAAAGACATCGCGCGCACCGTCAGCACCGGCTACGGCCGGCGCATGATCGACGTCGCCGACCAGAGCTATACCGAGATCACCTGCCACGCGCGCGGCGCGATCGCGATGTTCCCGGAAGCGCGGCTGGTGATCGACATCGGCGGCCAGGACAGCAAGGTGATCGCGGTCAGCGGCGACGGCCTGGTGCAGCAGTTCGCGATGAATGATCGCTGCGCGGCCGGCACCGGCAAGTTCCTGGAAGCGCTGGCTCGCGCGGTGCAGGTGCCGGTGGAAGCAATGGGCGCGCTGGCGATGTCGTCGACCGAGAAGCTGACGGTCTCCAACATGTGCGCGACTTTTGCCGAGACCGAAGTGATCTCCCTGCTGGCCGAAGGCAAGTCCAAGCCCGACGTGCTCGGCGCCGTACATGCCGCGATCGCCAGCCGCACCGCGGGCTTGGTCGCGCGCGTCGGCAATCGCAACCCGATCGTGATGACCGGCGGCGTCGCCAAGAACCACGCGGCGGTGCATTACATCGAACAGGCTTTGAGCGCGAAGATGCTGATCGCGCCGGACCCGCAGATTGCCGGTGCGCTCGGCGCGGCCCTGTTCGCACTCGACGAAGTCGCCAAGCCCAGCGCTGCCATGATGGACGAGGAAGATGGGGCCGACGAGGCGATGTCGAGCGCTCGCGGCTGCGCGACCCAGCCATGCAAGACAGCCGCCAAACTGCCGGCCAACGAACGCCCGCTGCTCGGGCCGATGTGATGCGGATGCAGAAGCTACCGCAGCACGGCAAGCTTGACAGGCCGCAACCAGATCGTATGATCCCATACAATCTAAAGCGACCTGGATCAACCTCACCTGGCTTCCGTCGCCCAATAGTTGTGCTTAAGTCCGACCAAAATATACCGTTTGTTTAATTTAAAGAATGTCGCAGCAGCGAGGAGCAGGTCCATGATTGATTATCTGAAATATTACACAGCGACTTTATTGCTGGCGGCCGGTTTCGCCGGCTTTGCGCTCGGCGGCGATTGGGTGTGGCTGGGTTTCAGCACCTTCTTCGTCGTCACCTTCCTGGATTTCGTTCTGCCGCGCGATTTCAGCATGCGCAAAATGAACTCCTCATTCTGGGCCGCAATCCCGGTGTGGATCGGCTCGCTGGGCCCGGTCGCGATGTTCCTGGCCTTTGGCTGGCGCATGCATGTCGAAGAACTCAGCGGCCTGCAACTGCTCGGCGGCACCTTGAGCTGCGGCTGGCTCGCGCTGGTGCCCGGCATCGCGGCGCAGCACGAGATGTTCCATGCGCGCGGCACCATCACCCGCACCGTCGGCCGCTATGCGCAGTTCACGCTGCTCGACGGCATGCGCGACATCGAACACGTGGTCTATCACCACATCGACGTGTCGACACCTCACGATCTGAGTACCGCGCCGCGCGGCACCTCGATCTACAAGTTCACGCCGCGCGCCGTCTGGGGCACGATCAGCTACGCGCTGAAGGCCGAGAGCGAGGCGCTGCGCAAGCGCGGCCTGTCGGGCTGGAACTGGCGCCACCGCGTCTGGAAGATCGTCGCGCTTCAAATCATTTTCCAGAGCCTCATCTTCGCGATGGCCGGCTGGACGGGTGTGTTCTGCGTGATGTCGGCCATGGCGATCGCGAAAGTCTGGACCGAGTCCTTCAGCTACTTCCAGCACTATGGTCAGACCCGCGTGCCGGGCACCTCGGTCGGCCGCCGCCATGTCTGGAATCACCTGGGTGCGATCACGCGCCTGGTCGGCTTCGAGCTGACCAATCACGCCGACCACCACATGAACTCCTACCAGCCCTACTACAAGCTGGTGCCGCATCGCGAAGGCATCGAAATGCCGAGCGTGTTCGTGTGCTTCCTGGCCGCTTTGATTCCGCCGGTCTGGAACGAGTTCATCATCAAGCCGGCGCTGAAGCGCTGGGACATGGAATACGCAACGCCGGGCGAGCGCAAGCTGGCCCGGGAACAGAACATCGCAGCCGGTTGGGACGACTGGTTCGATACCGCAGAGTCCTGGCCCAAGCAGGGCGCGCGTATCGGCATCTGAGTTGTCGCAAGAGTTAGCCTTGTAGCTGTGAGCACGAAGGCCCCGGAAACGGGGCCTTTTTTATGGTTTGGCAAAGTGGTCAATTCCGGAACTGCGGGAGCGGGTCATACCCCGCGGCTGAGACCTTGCAGTGCACGGTCGCGGGCATGAGCCGCTCCTACAGCTTGGCTTCGTCTGCCGCCAACTGATCCCGTAGCACTCGCTTCAGAAGCTTGCCGGCCGGCGACATCGGCAGCGCGTCGCGGAACACGATGGTCTTCGGCAGCTTGTAACCGGCGATGCGCTCACGGCAGTGCGCGACCAGATCGGCAGCGGCGATATCCATGCCGGAAGCAAGCACGACCACCGCAGTCACCTTCTCGCCCCAGCGCAGATCGGGCAGCCCGATCACCGCGCACTGCAGCACCGCCGGATGCGTTTGCAGCGCCTGCTCGACTTCGGTCGAATACACATTCTCGCCGCCGGTGACGATCATGTCCTTCACCCGGTCGACGATGTAGATCAGGCCCTCGTCGTCCCGATAGGCGACGTCGCCGCTGCGATACCAGCCGTTCTGAAAAGCGGCCGCGGACGCTTCCGGCTGATTCCAGTAGCCCATGGCGGAGCCCGGCGTGCGCACCAGCATTTCGCCGATGCGGCCGGTCGGCAGATCCGCACCCGACTCGTCGACGATGCGCACGTCGATCAGCGGCAGTGGCGTGCCGCAGGATTTGAGCTTCTGCGGATCGTCGATGCGATGCTGCTCGGGCCGCAGCAGGGTCGCCGCACCGCCGGTTTCGGTAGCGCCGTAGAACTGCATGAAGCGGCACTTCATTTCGGTGATCGCGCGCTGCAGCAGGCGGGCGCTGATCGGCGATCCGGCATACATCACCAGCCGTAACGAAGACAGATCGGTATTCGCACAATCCGGATGATCGAGCAGCATCTGGATCGCAGTCGGCACCATCGCGCAAACCGTCGGCCGGTCGCGCGCGATGCAGCGCAGCAGTTCGCCGATCTCCAGCATCGGCAGTACCGACAAAGTCGAGCCGTTGTACAGGCACTGCAGCGACAGCCCGGTGCCGACCAGATGGAAGTTCGGCATCACCGTCAGCATCACGTCGGCGGCCGTCCACAGCAGCGCCGGCTCCAGGTGCTCGCTGAGGCGCATCAGGTTCAACGCCTGGTGCTGGATCTGCGCGCCCTTGGGTCTCCCGGTCGTGCCCGAGGTGTACATCAGCAGCGCGGTCTGGCGCGGATCGATCTCGACTTGCGGATCGCCGGCATCGAAGGCCGAGAACCAGACATCGAAAGGACTGCCGTCGCGCTTGCCCGGATCGAGCTCGATGAAGTTGACGGTGTTGGCGCAGCGCGGCGTGACCTGCCCGATCAGGGCTGCGAACTCGCGGTCATAGAACACCAGCGGCGCCTGCGAATCGTCGATGACCTGCGCCAGTTCCGACGGCGCCAGGCGCCAGTTCAGCGGCGACAGCGCATGGCCGCTCTTGCTGACGCCGAACAGGATTTCGAAATAGCGCGCGGAATTCTTGCCGAGAAATCCAACGTGTGAGCGCAGCGGCAGATCCAGATCGAGCAGGCCGTTGGCGATACGGTTGCTGTTCTCGTCCAGAACCTTGAACGAGATCGACACCGAGGCGTCGTTGATCGCGATCTTGTCAGGCAAGGCGCGCGCCTGATAGCGCGGTATGTCGCCAAGCGCCTTGATATCAGCGTAGAGCCACATGCTGCCCCCTGCTATTGGACAACCGCCAGGTGACCGCGGCGAACGACGCGGAAGCCCGCGCCGCCCGCCGATGAAGCATCAGCTATTGACCTGCAGCTTGCCTTCCGGAAGTTTGGCGACGACCAGCGACTCGGTCTTGTTGCGGCTGTTCACGTCGCGAAACAGCGAGCGGCCGATGATGTGCTTCATGATCTCGATCGAACCGCCAGCGATCTTGACGATACGGGCATCCGCGAACGCGCGCGCGATCGGGTATTCCCACATGTAGCCCCAGCCGCCGAACAGCTGCAGGCACTCATCGGTGACCTTGCAGTGCAGGTTCGACAGCCACATCTTCGCCATCGCGGCGTCGACTTCGTCGAGCTTCCCTTCCATGAATTTCTTGATGCAGTGATCGGTGAAGACGCGGCCGATCACCGCCTCGGTCGCAAGCTCGGCGAGCTTGAACTGGGTATTCTGGAATTCACCGATGGTGCGGCCGAAAGCCTTGCGATTACCGGTGTATTCGACGGTCAGATCGACCAGATGCTCAGACACCGTCGCCGACCGGATCGCCTGCGCGAGACGCTCCTGCGCCAGCTTGGTCATCATCAGCTGGAAGCCTTCGCCTTCCTTGCCGAGCATGCAGTTGGCGGGCACGCGCATGTTGTCGAAGAACAGCTCCGAGGTGTCCTGCGCCTTCAGGCCGAGCTTCGCCAGGTTCTTGCCGCGCTTGAAGCCCGGCGTCGAGGTGTCGACCAGGAACAGGGTGATGCCCTTGCCGCCGGTGACGCTGTCGGTCTTGGTTGCCAGCACCAGCACGTCGCAGAGCTGGCCGTTGGATATGAAGACCTTCTGGCCGCTGATGACGTAGTCGTCACCGTCGCGTACCGCGCGCGTGCGGATGTTGCGCAGATCCGAGCCGGCATGCGGCTCGGTCATGCCGAGCGAGCCGATCGCGGTGCCGTCGACCATCTTCGGCAACCAGTGCTTTTTCTGCTCTTCGGTGCCGAAGGACTTCACGTACGTGGACACCAGATCGCAATGGATCAGGAAACCCGGGCCGGTGAAGCCGCTGCGCGCCATCTCCTCGAACACGACGACGTCAAACAGGTAGTCGAGACCCAGACCGCCGTATTCCTCGGGAATCGTGCAGCACAGCAATCCCGCTGCGCCGGCTTTCAGCCACAGCTCGCGCGGCACGATGCCGTCTTCTTCCCACTGCGCGTGATAAGGGGCGATTTCCTTATCGATGAACTTGCGCACGGAATCACGAAACATCTCGTGATCTTCCTGAAACAAATTGCGTTCGAACATCAGCGACTCCAGCTGCTGGGCGGCTGTTCGCCACCATTTATTTTGTATGAAGCCATATTACTTTAATCACGCCGCTTCAATGGACTTTTCCCCATCCAGCCACGCTTTCCGGCGCAGCTGCACTACAAGACTCAGTACGACTTCGGCTGGTCCAGTACCTTCTCCGCGATAAAACTCATGATCATCTGCTCGGTCACCGGCGCGATCCGGGTAACGGTGACTTCGCGCAGCAGGCGTTCGACGTGATACTCCTTGGCGTAACCAAAACCGCCCAGGGTCAGCACCGCCTGCAGGCAGGCGTCGTAACCGGCACGCGCGCCGAGGAACTTGCCGGCGTTGGCTTCGGCGCCGCAGGGCTGATGCTGGTCGTACAGCCAGGCCGCCTTCGACACCATCAGATAAGCCGCCTCCAGATTCATCCACTTCTCCGCGAGCGGATGCTGGATGCCCTGATTCATGCCGATCGGGCGATCGAATACGATGCGCTCACGCGCGTACTTGGAGGCACGGCGCAAGGCATCCTGGCCGATGCCGACGGCCTCGACGCCGATCAGCACCCGCTCGGGATTCAGGCTGTGCAGGATGTAGCTGAAACCCTTGCCCTCTTCGCCGATCAGGTCCGAGTCGGGGATGAACAGGCCGTCGATGAAGATCGAATTCGAATCGACCGCCTTGCGGCCCATCTTCGGAATCTTCTTGACCTCGATCTTGGAGCGATCCAGATCCGTATAGAAAATGCTGATGCCGTCGGTGGGCTTCTTGCAGTCTTCGATCTTGGTAGTGCGCGTCAGCAACATGATCTTGTTGGCGACCTGCGCGGTGGACGTCCACACCTTCTGGCCGTGCACGATGTAGCCGCCTGGCACTTTCTGCGCGAATGTCTTGATCGCGGTCGTGTTCAGACCGGCGTTGGGCTCGGTGACGCCGAAGCAGCACTGGTCCTGTCCGGCGACCAGGCGCGGAATCCAGCGCGCCTTCTGATCGGGTGTGCCGAACACCACGATCGGATGCGGGCCGAACAGGTTGATGTGCACGGTCGAGGTGGCGGCCATGCCGCCGCCGTGGCTGGCGACCTCGTGCATCATCACCATCGCCTCGGTCACGCCGAGGCCGGAGCCGCCGTATTCCTCGGGCATGGTCAGGCCGAGCCAGCCTCCATCGGCCATCGCACGATGGAACTCTCGTGGGAATACGCCGTCGTCGTCACGTGCCAGCCAGTAATCGTCGGTAAACGAGCGCACCACGCTGCCGACACCTTCGCGAATCGCCTGGTGATCGGGATTAACTGAAAAGTCCATCAATGACTCCAAGCACGCACAAAAAAGACAATCGGTCCGGAGCTTTTCCATCTCTCCGCGGCTCTGGCCGCGACTCTGGCCATGCACGGTCGCCGCGTCAGCCTGTGTGTTGTCCGGCAGCTGATCGCGGCGCCCCGCTCCTCCCAGAACAGCAGGTCTTTAGTAAGTTACCATACTTTATGTTGGCGTCACACTCCGTTTTGCGACTTTCTGCCTGCGGATCGGGATATGCGTTTCCAGCCATTCCCGCAGGTCTTGCAGCACACGTGCACGGTCGGCCGGCAGTTCGTTGAAGATCTCGTGGTAGAGGCCTTCGTAGATCAGCAGGGTTTTGTCCGCCGAGCCGAGTTTGGCGATCACCTTGCGGCTGCCGGACAGACCGGCCAGCTTGTCGGCGCTGCCGTGCTGGATCAGCAGTGGCAGCTTCAGTTTCTTCAGGTGCCTGGGCAGGTACTCGACGAGTCGAACGATCTCGGCGAGCGTGCCAGCCGGCACCTTGCCGTGTGCCGTCAGCGGATCGGCCTCGTAAGCGGCGGCGGCCTGCGGATCGCGGCTGACGATACTCGGATCGATGGCGAACAGGCCGAGGCGCGGCGCCACGCGCGCCAGCAGCTTGGCGATCGGCCCGATCAGCGGTGGCGCACCGTCGAGCGCGACTGCCGGCGCCGACAGCATCAGGCCGTCGAGCTTGTTCTGGTGGCCGAGCGCATACGCCAGCGACAGCGTGCCGCCCATGCTGTGGCCGAGCAGGAACAGTGGCTTGCCGCGCTGCTGGCTACGTGCGAGTTCGACGACGGAATCCATGTCGGCGACCGCGTTCTGCCAGCGGTCGACCAAGGCGCGAGATCCGCCGGAGCGGCCGTGCCCGCGATGATCCAGCGCGTAGACCGCGCAACCGGCCTTGACCAGCATCGCGGCGACATGCTCATAGCGGCCGCTGTGTTCACCGAGCCCGTGCACCATCACCACGGCCGCATTCGCAGCCCCGGCCGGCAGCCAGCTTTGCTGAAAGATTTCGACACGGCCGCGGCCGACGAACATGCCCTCGCGGTGCTTCATGCTACGGCCTTCCTGCGGCTTTTTTTCGCGGCGACTTTCTTCACTGTGGCGGCGGCGGCGGGCTCGGTGACGCCGGCCAGCGCGACCATTTCTAGCAGACCCTCGCGCAGGCACTGGGTCAGCAACTCCGGCTCCGTCACCGCGGCGCGGTCGCTGTTGATGCCGATGCAGGCGCGGCCGCTATGGGTAATCATCGTGATCATCATTCCGCAGCCCGGGACTGGCGCGAACGGCCAGAAATGCGTGACCTGGGCGCCGGCCATGTATACCGGCTCGGCGATGCCGGGGATGTTGCTGATCTGCGCGTCCTGCGCCATGAACATGTCGGCGGTGAGCTTGACCAGGGTGCCGATCGGCAGCCGCACCAGCACCGGCATCAAGCGCACCATGATGTCGAGCGCCGGCTCCTTGCGAATCTCGCCGACGAAGGCCTGGATGTGGCGCACTCGCGCGATCGGATCGAGTTCGCCGACCGGCGCCGCATATTGCGAGCCGGCAAATTTATTGCCGCCGGGCGGATCGCCCTCTTTGCGCAGGCTGATCGGAAAGCCGATCGGAACCTGCCGCAGGTTCACGCCCATGGCTTCGTGATACCGGCGGAAGCCACCGATCAGGCCGGCCAGGAACACGTCGTTGATCGAGCCGGCGGCGGCGCGCGCGGCCCGCTTCAGATCCTGAACCGGCAGTTCGATCGCGTCGAAACGCCACGACAGGCTGCGGCGCTTGAACAGCGGCGAGCCGGCGACCGGGCGCGCGGTCAACATGCGTCTGGCCGAGTCCGCATATTCGGCCGCCTTCTGCGACGCGCCCGGTGCGCGCGCCCAGCGGCTCAGCGACTGCAGCACCGAACCGACGCCGCCGGCGGCCTCCTGCGGCAACGCCAGCACGCGATTGCGCGCGAGTTCGCCGGCGGTCAACGCGTGGCGGCGACGTCCGGTCGGCGCGCGCTCCGCGGCCGGCGGCGGCGCGCGATCACGCCGCAATACGCGGCTCAGCAACTGGATCACGCCCATGCCATCGGAGGTCGCGTGATGCAGCTTCAGCACATAGGCGGCGCGGCCGCCGTCCATGCCTTCGATCAAGGTGCCTTCCCAGGGCGAGCGAGCGCGATCGAACGGCGTCATCGCCAGTGTCTGCGCCAGATCGAACATCTGCCGCTCGCTGCCCGGCTCGGGCAGACGCACGCGGCGCAGGTGATAGTCGAGATGGAAATCGGCATCGTCGACCCAGGTCGGAGCGCCGAGACCGAAGGCCGGCTCGACCACACGCTGACGGAAACGCGGCACCGTATTGATCAGCCATTGATGGCCCTGGTAGAAACGATCCCAGTCCGGCGCATGATCCAGAAAGAACACCGACGTCGTCGTCGAGCGCAGCCGCGGATCGACTTCGGCACGCCACATCAGCGACTCGAAGGCGCTCATCTGATTCGGGCCGCCCCAGCGACTCAGTTCATCCAGGACTTCGGGTTCTAGATCCAGACGATTCATCTGACGGCCTCGGGTAACTTCGATAAAGGGAGATGGATACTGCCGCTCATGCGGCTTCGCCTTCGGAGCCCGGCGAGATGCGCCGCAGCCCGGCGAAGGCTTCGATAGCCGTATGCCGTCCACGAATCACCGCGTCGACTTCTTCGGCGATCGGCATCGACACGCGGTACTGCGCGGCCAGTTCCATGACCACGGCGCTGGTCTTGATGCCTTCGGCGACCATGCGCATCGACGCGACGATGTCGGCCGTGCTCTCGCCGCGCGCGAGCCGCTCGCCGACCTGACGATTGCGCGACAGCGGGCTGGTGCAAGTGGTCAGCAGGTCGCCGAGCCCGGTGAGGCCGGCGAAAGTCTCGGGCCGACCGCCGAGCGCAGTGCCCAGCCGCATCATTTCGGCAAGGCCGCGCGTGATCACCAGCGAGCGGGTGTTGTGGCCGACGCCGAGTCCGTCGGCCATGCCGGCGGAAATCGCGATCACGTTCTTCAGCGGCCCGCCGAGTTCGCAGCCGATCACGTCGGTATTGGTATAGGCACGGAATACACGCGCGCCGAACAAGGGCTGCAGCGAGCGCGCGATCTGCTCGTCGGGCATCGCGATCACCGCCGCGGCCGCCAGGCCCTGCAGCACTTCTTTCGCGATGTTCGGGCCGGCGAGCAGGCCGGCCGGATGGCCGGGCATTTCTTCGTGGATGATCTGCGTCATCCGCCGATGGGTGTTCTGCTCCAGGCCTTTTGCGAGGCTGATGACCGGCACCCAGGGACGAATGTCTGGCACCGCGTCGCGCAAGGTCTGGCGGAAACAATGCGAGGGCACGCCCATCACCAGCACATCGCAGTTGGCGACCGCTTCGGCCAGCGAACTGGTCGCGCGCAGGGCCGGATGCAGCGGCAGGTCGCCGAGATACCGATGGCAGCGATGCTCGCGATTGATCTCGTCGGCAACGTCCTCGCGCCGCGCCCAGATCAGCGCCTGGGTGTTCGCCGCCGCCAGCGACGCCACCGTCGTGCCCCAGGAACCGGCACCGAGCACGCAGACCCGCACCGGCCGGCTCACGCCGCGGTCTCCGGCCAATGTTCCAGGGTGTCCACGAACTGCTGTCGCACCTCCGCGATCTTCTGCTCCATCTCGGCCGGCTTCCAGCCGCTGACGTCGATCGCCGGCAGCACCGCGACCTGGATCTTGCCGGGGCGGAAAGCCTGCGCACTGCGCGCCATCAGCTCACCGGCGTTGCGTATCACCACCGGCACCACCGGTACGCCGGCCTGTATGGCGATATGGAATGCACCTTTCTTGAACGCGCCGACTTTCGGCGAATAGGAACGTGTGCCTTCGGGCGCGATCGCCAGACACAGGCCGCCGCGGATTTTCGCGATCACCGGCGCCAGCGACTCGCGGGCGCGGCGGCTGTTGCTGCGGTCGATGAAGGCCATGTCGGCCATGCGCATGAACGCGCCGAAGCCCGGCGTATTCGCTGCTTCCATCTTGGCGACGCCGGTGAAACCGCGGCGCACGATGTACATCATCACGAAGAAATCGAGCTTGCTCTGGTGATTGAGGATGAACACCGCCGGCCGATGCGACCACAGGTTGTGCTCGCCGATCACCTCGACATCGATGCCGGCGACGGCGAGCCCCCACTCGCTGGCGACCGAGGCGATCATGTCGACCGCACGGCGTGTTTCGCCAGTGGCTTTGGCGTAACCGAGGCCGGCCGCGAAGCTCAGCGCCATCGCGCCGTAGGCGCCTACGGTGCGCGCGATCGCGGCTTTGGGTGCGCGCTTGCGCGGCACGAAGTTGACGATCGGCCAGGCACTTTCGCGGGCGAGCACTTCCAGTTGCGCCTTCGGATTCACCGCAGTCGCAATTCCGACAGCTTTCAGGAACGCGATGTCCTCGCTGCCGTTGGCGTAGCCATAACTCTCGGCCAGTTTCAGTCGGCGCTCCTTGGCGAACTGTCGCACCGCCGCCGCTTTCCCCTCGCCCCAGGCGGGCTCGCCGACCAGGCCGCCGGTGAGCCGGCCGTTACGCACCATCGGCTGCGTGCACAGCAGATGTTCTATGCCCCATTCCGCGGCCAGCGGCATCAGCTGATACGGCGTCGCCGAGGACGCGATCGCGACGGTATGGCCCATGCGCAGATGCGCCTGCACCAGCTGCCAGGCTTCCGGAAACTGCGTGTCGGCAATGCTTTTCCTGAACAGGCGCAACCACAGCTCGCGCATCTGTTCTTCGGTTTCTCCGGCCCAGTCGTACACACCCTTGCGGATGATTTCGCCGAACTCGGCATCGCTCAGATCGCCCTTCTTCAGCAGCTTCAGCATATCGACGATTTCACGCCAGCCGGCCTGGCGCGATTTCACCCGGTCGGTGAAATAGGCTGCCGCGGAATAACCGTCGATCAGGGTTCCGTCGAAGTCGAAGAACGCGCCGATCCTGGGCCCGCTGGCGCCGTCGATGATCACGGCAATCCGCTGTTCGATTGTGCTGTTCATTCTGCGAGTTCCTCGGCCAGGCGGTTCTGCTCGAATTCGTCGATCGCCGCCACGGCTTTGACCGCCGCTGCGAGTTCCTGCGCGAAAGCGCGGCGGCGCTGCAGCAATTTGCTGTCTCCCGAGGGTTTCAGCAGGTCGCGGTTGGCGGCCAGCAGCAGGGCATTGCCGTATAGCTCGCGCGATACCGCTTCGGGGCTGCGCAGCCGGTGCTGCAATAGGTATTGACGGCCGACCTGGCAGCAATGCTCGACGAATTTCGCCTTGTCGATCGGCTGATCCACCGGCTGTGCCACCAGACGATCGGCGACCACGTAGTAGGCTTCGAGGAACGCGGTCAGCACCCGATGCGCGATCAGGAACGGCGCTCGGCGCAATACCGCGCGGCGTTCCTTCGCAGTGCCTACGTGCTCTCGGAACTTCGAATCGAGCAGCAGCGATTCGGCCTTGATCTCTTCGCGGAACGTCTGGCGATCACTGAAGAAGAAATCGAACTTCAGCAGATCGCGCAGCGCAAACGTTTTGTCCCAGGCGCGCGGCAATGGATCGGCGCCATTGTCGTCGGCCACTTCCAGCAGCGTGATTTCCATCAGCGCTCGATTGACGAACCAGTGGATCGCGCTGTTGCGGTAATACGCAGCGACCGTGTGCTGGCCCGGATTGATGCCGTAAACCGTCTCGGTGCCGCGCTCGTAGCACAGCACGACACCGGACTTGACCAGCACCGCCAGCACCTGCTCCAGCTGCTCGGCGTCGTCCAGATAACTGATCTGCGCCAGCGGCAGTCCGCGCTGCTCGGCGTAGTCGATCAGCGGCCGCACCAGCGTGCTGACTTCGGCCAGGGTCAGCGCGCGGTCGCGTACGCCGAGCAGCGCCAGGGTGACCAGCGCCGGCGCGGTCACCGGCGTCGCGCGATTGATGCGCTGAAACACTTCGAACGCGATTTTCTCGACCGTCCATTGCCGGCCGGAAGTCTCGCTGTCGGCACGTTCCAGCGCATCGCGCAGCGACAGCGGTTCGCCGAAGCGCACGAACGCGGTGCCGATCCATTTCTGCTGCATGCGCGCGTAACCGGCGAGCCAGCGCAGGCCCTCCTTGGGTTTGGCGCCGCCGGATTCCTCGGCCGCCATCGACGCGATTTCGTGCAGCTGGTCGTAGGTGATCGAAGTGGGCACCAACAACATGTCGTCGGCGACTTCGCTGTTGATCGCGTCGACCAGATACCTCAGCAACCCGTATTTCGGCGGCCGCATCTTGCCGGTGCGCGAGCGCCCGCCCTCCATGTACCACTCGAGGTTGTGGCCCTGCGCGACCAGATAGCCGAGGTATTCGCGGACCACGAACTTATAGACCTCGTCGTCCTGAAAGCTGCGCCGGACCAGCACGCCACCGGAGCGGCGGATGATGGTTCCCAGCGGGAAAAAGCCGAGATTGTTGCCGCCAAGGATGTGGTTGCGTGGCAGCCCGTTCTCGCGCAGCGTCTGCGTCAGGATGAACGCATCCGCATAGCTGCGGTGCGTCGGCAGGAATACCAGCGGATTGTCGCGATTGAGCGCGCGCAGATTGCGCAGCGCCGCCAGGTCCGGCTCGATGGTCCACGCGCGCGTATGCAGCGGGCCCAGCCCGTAGTCGAACATCGCGGTGAACATCGGGTTCTGCATGGTCGCGATTTCTTCCATGCCCTCGCGCGCCGCGGCACCGACTTCAGGCAAGGGACGATTCAGGCGCGCGGCCAGCAATTCCAGCTGCTGCACGAAGCGCGGGCTTTTCAGAACCTCGTGCGCGTAGTGCTTGCGCGAGCGTAGCAGCGCCGACAGATCCATGGCCGTCATCCGGCAGCTCCGGTCACTTCGAGTATGCAGGCCGCGACCGCTTCGGGATCGTCGTACATCGGCACATGGCCGACGCCGGCGAGCATCACCAGCTCGGCCTGCGGAACACGTTCCAGCATCGCGGTGCCATAGCGCTGATATGGAATCACACGATCACAGGCCGACCAGGCGATGCGTATCGGCACGCCGGGAGCGCTCAGGTATTGGAAGGGGCCGTCGCGCCCCATGCTGCCAAGCAGCGGCAGCAGCACCGCGGTCCTGATGAAGGCGAACAACGACGCCAGCAGTTCGGCTGCCGGAATGCGGTCGCCGCGTTCCATCGTCTGCCGGACCAGCGCGCGACGCAGACCGGCGAAAACCGTGAATGCGCCCAGCAGGATCAGCAGCAGCGGCATCAGGTAGTGAAACATCCGGAACGGCCGCGAGACGTCACGATAGTCTTCGGCAGACCGCCAGCCGCCGGCCGGCGAAAGCGCGGTTACCGATAGTGCAAAACCACGCCGCGCCAATTCCAGCGCCAGCCAGCCGCCGATGGAATTCCCGGCGATATGCGCAGAATCGACACCACGCGCCCTGAGATCGGCGATCACCGCGTCGGCCATGCTGGCGATGCTCGCCTCCGAGCCTGACGGCAGGCTCGGCCCGCCGCTATGGCCGGGCAAAGTTATGGCGATCACGCGGTGATGCTGCTCGAGCAATCCGAGCACGGGCTTCCATATATGCCAGGTACCGGTGAGGCCATGCAGCAGTACGAGCGGACTGCCCCGCCCGCCTTCATAGGCATCACCCAGCCCTGCCCCGTCATGGCGGTGCTGATGCAAGGTGTCTCTCCTCCCACACGTCGAGCCGCTATACCACTGCATAACCCGCAGCGGATGTTGGTGCCGCCGAACCGGCCGCTCGACGGGTGCCGGGCGGCAGTGCATAATAGTATTAAACCATACTATATTTGCATACTATATTTGTAGGGCGTGCACTTCAATACGAAGCGCAGCCTCTGTCTACCTGGAATATGGAGAGTTCTCTTGCGCGGTCTAAAAGATAAAGTCGCCCTGGTTACGGGCGCAGCAAGTGGTATCGGCCTGGCCATCGCGACGCGTCTTGCCGAGGAAGGCATGATCGTCGGCGTGCTCGACATCAATGCAGAAGCTGCCGCCAAGGCCGTGGAGCAGATCAGGGCGGCCGGCGGCCGCGCCGATTCGCAGGCCTGCGATATCACCGACTACGAGGCGGTGAAGGCCGGCGTGGCGGCGATCGAAAGCCGCATCGGCCCGACCTGGGCACTGGTCAACAACGCCGGCTGGGACAAACCGATGCCGTTTTTGAAGACCACGCCGGACTTCTGGAAGAAAGTGGTCGACATCAATTACATGGGCCCGCTGCATATGACCCATGCGGTTGTGCAGGGCATGGTGCAGCGCGGCGGCGGCCGCGTGATCTTCATCGCCAGCGACGCCGGCCGGGTCGGCAGCAGCGGCGAAGTGGTCTACTCCGGCACCAAGGGCGCAACGATCGCGTTCGCCAAGGCCCTGGCGCGCGAAGTGGCGCGCAAGAACGTGACGCTGAACTGCGTCGCGCCGGGCCCGACCAATACGCCGGCGATGGACGCCTTCGTCGGCACCGGCGAAGAGGGGGCCAAGATCCGTGACGCGATGGTCCGCGGCGTACCACTGGGCCGGATCGGCGAACCGGGCGACTATCCGGGCCTGGTCGCGTTCCTGGCCAGCGACGACGCGGCTTTCATGACCGGCCAGACGATCAGCGTCTCGGGCGGACTAAACATGGTCTGACACATCGTAGGGCGGGTCATGACCCGCCTTGGCAACACCAGAAACGGCGGGTCGCGACCCGCCCTACGTACTGCACAACAGTTTCGGGAGAAAACCTAATGAGCGAATTCAAAGACATCATCTACGAAGTCGGCGCCAACGCCGTCCGCATCACCATCAACCGCCCGGAAGTGTTCAATGCCTTCCGCACGCAGACAGTCGAGGAACTGATTGTCGCGTTCCGCCGCGCGGACGAGGAGAAGTCGGTCAACACGGTGATTTTCGGCGGTGCCGGCGACAAGGCCTTCTGCACCGGCGGCGACCAGAAAGTGCATCTGTCCGAAGACGGCCTGTACGGCCCGCGCGGCATGGTTGGCCTGCCGATCGAGGAATTGCAGACCGCGATCCGCGATTGCCGCAAGGTCGTCATCGCCCGCGTGCAGGGCTTCGCGATCGGCGGCGGCAACGTGTTCGCGACGATCTGCGATCTGACCATCGCCTCCGAAAAGGCGCAGTTCGGCCAGGTCGGCCCCAAGGTAGGCTCAGTCGACCCGGGCTTCGGCACTGCGTACCTGTCGCGCATGGTCGGCGAGAAGAAAGCGCGTGAAATCTGGTTCCTGTGCCGCCGCTACAAGGCCCAGGAAGCGCTTGAAATGGGCCTGGTCAACAAGGTCGTGCCGCACGACGATCTCGACGCCGAGTGCGAAACCTGGGCAGCGGAAATCAACATGATGAGCCCGACCGCGATCGCGATCGCCAAGCGCTCGTTCAATGCCGACAGCGAGAACATCCGCGGCATCAGCTTCATGGGCGTGGCCGCGGTGAAAGGCTACTACCAGGGCGAAGAGTCCAAGGAAGGTGTTCGCGCCTTCAACGAGAAGCGCAAGCCGGACTTCAAGAAGTTCGTTTGAGGGTTTGGGAAGCGCGCAGCGCTTTTCCTCTCTCCTGGGAGAGAGTGTCGCGTAGCGACGAGAGAGGGCCCTCTCCCGGCCCTTCGGGCCACCCTCTCCCAGGAGAGGGAAAGCCCAACATATCCTCCAGATTCGGACTTCGTGATGACCGACCCCAACATTCGCAGCGACGTCGACGCCGACGGCATTCTGCTCGCCACCATCGACATGCCGGGCCGCACGATGAACGTGTTCTCGGCCGGGATGATGGCTTCGCTGGAAGCGCTGATGCAGCATGTCGAGCAGGACTCCGCCATCCAGGGTGTGGTACTGACCTCGGGCAAGCCGGCCTTCATCGCCGGCGCGGATCTGGACATGATCCGCATGTTTGCCGAACGCGCGCGTAGCGGCGCCAGCGACGAGCTACATCAACTGTTCGGCCACCTCGGCCGCCTGTTTCGCCGGCTCGAACTGAGCAGGAAGCCCTACGTCGCCGCGATCAACGGCCTGGCGCTGGGCGGCGGCCTGGAAGTCTCGCTGGCCTGCCACGAGCGCGTCGCCGCAAATGACCAGGGCGTGCAGCTCGGCCTGCCCGAAATCAAGCTCGGCCTGTTGCCCGGCGCCGGCGGCACGCAGCGTCTGCCGCGCCTGATCGGCATCGCTAAAGGCCTGGACATGCTGCTGACCGGCGAGGCTGTCGGGGCGCAGCAGGCTTTGGAGTTGGGGCTGGTCGACGAAGTCGTCGCGGCCGATCAGCTGATCGCCGCGGCCAAGCGCCGCGCGAAGGCGCTGAGCGCCCCGCTGGCGCGCTGGGATCGTGCAGGTGCGAGCTTCGATGCCAAGCCCTTCGATTTCAGCGACCGCAAAACCGCCTTCGCCAGCATCGCCCAAGCCATCGGAATCAGCGATTACCAGCTCAAATATTACCCCGCCTACAACGCGATCATCGACTGCGTGGTCGGCGGCTGGAACCTGCCGATGACCGACGCCAGCACTCGCGAGATGGATATCTTCGTCGAGCTGATGCGCAATCCGGTCGCCGGCAACATGGTGCGCACCCTGTTCCTGAATCGTCAGAAGGCCGCGAAAGCCGGCCTGCTCGCGGCGACCAGCGTCTACGCTGAAGGCGGCGATGCGCTGCTGGTGGTGATCAAGGCGGCGAAGGACAAGGCCAAGGCACTGAAGCTCGGCGAGGAAGAAACCGTGCTCGCGACCGCGCTGGCGGCGCTGCGCGCATCCGAAGCCGGCAGGGCCGGGCAGCCCGAACTCGCCGACGTCGCCGTAGTCACCGCCGGCCTCATGCCGGCCTATACGGGCGGGCCGTTTACCTACCTGCGCCAGCACGGTACGGCGCAGATCCGCGATCGCGCCCGCAAGGCATCCGCGGCCGACGAAGCGCTGTTCGACGTGCCGAGTGCGCTCGACACTCTGCTGGCAACGGCATAAGCGCCGCCGTCGACCATGCCCTCGCCGCCGATGTCATCGATCGACCAGGTTCTGGCAACGCTGAAACCCGGCATGACCGTCTATGTGCCGGGCGTGTCCGGCGAAAGCGCGGCGCTGTACGCCGCACTGAAGGCAAGACCGGATACGGCAGCCGGCCTGCGATTCGTCGGCGCGCATTTTCCCGGCATCAATCGCAGCGACTACCTGGGCCTACATGCGCAGGCACGGCAGCGCGGCTATTTCATGCAGCCCGGCTTGCGCGCGGGCCTGCTCGACGGACGCGTCGAACTGCTGCCGCTGGACTATCCCGGCATCTATCGCGATTTGCGCGAGCTGCAGATCGATGTCGCCTTCACCCAGATCACGCCGCCGGACGAAGACGGCCTGTGCTCGATCGGCGCCAGCTACGACTTCCTGCCCGCGGTCTGGAGCCGCGCCACCAAACGCATCGGCCTGATCAACCACAAGCTGCCGTGGACCAGCGGATCGTTCGCGGTGCGCGCCGACGAATGCCAGGCGCTGTGCGAGGCCGACGGCGAGGTGCTGGCGTTCGACGGCGGCACGCCGAGCGAGGCGATGGGCGCGCATGCGCATCGGGTCGCGAGCCTGGTGCGCGATGGCGACACGCTGGAGTTCGGCGTCGGCAAGCTGCAGGCCGCGATACTTGCTGCGCTGTCGAATCATCGCAGCCTGAAAGTCTATTCCGGCATGGTGTCGCCGCCGGTTCTGCCCTTGCTCGACCGCCGCGTGATCGACGGACGCAATGCGATCCAGGCCGGTGTCGCACTTGGCGATGCGGCGTTCTATCAGCGCATCGCACAGGACGAGCGCTTTTTCTTCCGGCCGGTCAGCGAGACGCACGACCTGCGCCGGCTCGCGGCGATTCCACAGTTCTGTGCGATCAACTCGGCGGTCGAGGTCGACCTGTTCGGCCAGGTCAACGCCGACTCCGTCGGCGGCAAGCTGATCGCCGGCGTCGGCGGCCTGCCGGCCTTCGTCAGCGGCGCGCGCCTGTCGCCGGGCGGACGCTCGATCGTCGCGCTGTCGGCCGCGACCGAAGACGGCAGCATCAGCCGCATCGTGCCGTCGATGAGCCCGAACACCGCGGTCGCGCTGCCGCGACACGACGCCGACTATGTCGTGACCGAATACGGTATCGCCGAACTGCGCGGCGTCTCGCTGCAAGAGCGCGCCCGGCGCCTGATCGCGGTCGCGGCGCCGCAGTTTCACAACACGCTGAGCCAAGCCTGGGCGCTGATTCTCAAGCGCCTGTAGCCTGGGTGAAACCCGGGTTCTCATTAAAAGCCCACGAAACAGCCCATGAAACAACCCACGCAGAAAACCCCGGGTTTCACCCGGGCCACAAAGAGGAACGAAACATGAGCGACTCTCCCACTCCGCTGCTCGCCGGCAAGGTCGCCCTGGTCACCGGCGCCGGGCGCGGCATCGGCCGCGGCATTGCGCTGGAGTTGGCCAAGGCCGGCGCGCGCGTCGTCGTCAACGATCTCGGCGTGTCGCTGACCGGCGACGGCACCGGCGAATCGCCGGCCGACAGCGTCGTGGCGGAGATCAAGGCACTCGGCAGCGACGCGGTCGCCGACACTCACTCCGTTGCCAGCTTCGAAGGCGCGCAGGCGATGATCGATACCGCGCGCTCCAGGTTCGGGCGCATCGACATGGTGGTCAACAACGCCGGCAATCTGCGCGACGTGATCTTTCACAAGATGAGCGAGGAAGAGTTCGACGCCGTAATCGCGGTGCATCTGAAGGGCAGCTTCAACACCAGCCGCGCGGCCGCGCCGTTCTTCAAGGAACAGGGCGGCGGCTCGTTCGTCCACATGACCTCAACTTCAGGCCTGGTCGGCAACTTCGGCCAGGCGAACTACTGCGCCGCCAAGCTCGGCATCGTCGGCCTGTCGAAAGCCATCGCGCTCGACATGCAGCGCTTCGGCGTGCGCTCCAACGCGGTCGCGCCCTTCGCCTGGACGCGCATGGTCAGCTCGATCCCGGACGAAACGCCCGAGCAGAAGAAGCGCGTCGAAGGCCTGAAGAAACTGATCCCGGAAAAGATCGCGCCTTTCGTCGCCGCGCTAGGCTCGGACGCCGCCAAGCACGTCACCGGCCAGATCTTCGGCGTGCGCAACAACGAGATCTACCTGTTCAGCCAGCCGCGCCCGATCCGCACCGCGCATACCGCTGAGGGCTGGACACCGGACAGCATCGTCGAGCGCGTGTTCCCGCAATTTCAGAACGACTTCTACCCGCTGCACAAATCGGGCGATGTGTTCACCTGGGACCCGGTGTAGCGGACACCGTGGCAACCTGCTGCGGGCTTAGAAATCGGACGCGGCACAACGCGCTCCCAACGACATCAGAAGTTGAAGCGCACTTCTGTCCCGTAACTGCGCGTGGGTCCGCGATAGTTGACCGTGAAGTAGCCCAGCAGTGGCACCACTTCCTGGAAATACTTCTCGTTGGTGAGGTTGTCGCCGTAGGCAGAAATCTCCCAGCGATTGCCGCCGCCTTTCAGGGTCAGGCGGGCGTCCAGCAGCGTCAGCGGATCGCGCCGAGTGCCCGGCGTGTTGGCGACATCCCACCAGATCGGCCCGTAGCGGTTGAGTTCGACGCGAGGCACCAGCATCATGTCGTGGGCCAGTTCGAAGCTCTGGGTCGCACCTACCGACATCGTGTACTTGAAGGCGCCTGGTGAGACATTGCCGTTGAACTGCGGATTGCCGGAAAAATTCTTGACCTCGCCATCGGTGTAGCCGTAACCGCCAAACACGCGCAACCCAAACGGCAGCAGCGCGTCGAAGTCGGCATCGAAGCCGCGGAGTTCGACCTCGTCGATGCTGATGGTGGTCTGCAGGCCCACACTGGGATAGAACTCGAACTGCTGGGCGCCCTCGATCTTGGTCTGGAAAGCTGCGAGGTTCAGCGACAGCGCGCGATCGAAGAATCGGGCCTTGGTGCCGATTTCATAGGAGGTGGACACTTCCTTGTCGAAGCCATCCTGCACGTAGACCGAACTGGCGGGCAGTCCCGCGGCTTCCGCGGCCCCGATCAGCGCCTGGCGCGATCCGATCGGATTGAAGCCTCCTGACTTGAAGCCCTTGCCGTAGCTCGCGTAGGTGCTCGCGTTGGAGCTCAGGTCGTACGACACGCTGGCCTTGGGCTCGAACTGCTCGAACGTACGCGAATCGTGGCACTGGTCGATGGTCGATCCGGTCAGTGCCACGCAGTTGTTGTAGTTGAGCCCGGTGATCGGATTGATCACGTCAGGAGCAGTTTCGCGCACCGAGCGATCTTCCACGTCGTAGCGTCCCGCCGCGTTGAGATGCAGCTTCTCGGTCAGGTCGTACTGCAGGCTGGCGAACGGAGCGTAGCTCGTCGTCTTGTAGAGCGGATGGCTGTACGCCACGGTCGGCTGATCCGAGCCCGCGTAGTCGACGTCGAGGCCACGCGGCGCGAGGCCGACATTGTCCTGGTTGATCTTGCTGGTCTGGTCACGCAGGAAGCGCAGCGCGTAGACGCCCAGTTGCCAGCGCAGCGACTGATCGGCCGGCGAGGTCAGGCGAAACTCCTGCGAATAGTTTTTGTCGCGATACGAATACTGCTGCACCGTGTCGCCGGTTCCGGTGTCGGACAGATAGGGCGGCGAATCGCTGCCGTAGATCTGCTTGAGATAACTGTAGGCGCTGATCGACGTGAACTTCGCGAAGCCCAGATCGTAGTCGACCTTCAGCGGTACGTCGGTAAACACTTCGTAGTTGTAAGTCTGGATGTTGCTGACGAACGGAATGTCGGCGTTGTTGGCATCGAGTTCCGTGCCCGGGAACCCGCCCAGCGGCAGTCCCACGATCTGCGCGTTGTAGGCGGTCGAGGCGCCCGTGGCCTTGTGCGATCCGACCTGCAGATCCACCTTGAGATTTTCGTCCGGCTCGTAGATGAGCCGGGCGCGGCCGCTGTCGGTTCTCGAAGCGCCGACTTTCTGCCCGCTGGTTTCGCTGGTGAACGGGCCGTCGGTATCGCGCAGCGAACCCGAGACGCCGAACTTGAGCGTGTCGCTGATCGGGCCACCCGCGCCGAGCGCGACGCGCGTGCTGTTGAAGTTGCCGTGCGAGGCCACGACGTGTCCGGCGAACTCGTCGCCCGGCTCCTTGGTGGTCACCACGATGGCGCCCGCAGCTGCGTTGCGTCCATACAGCGCGCTCTGTGGCCCCTTGAGCACTTCGATCTGCTTGAGGTCGAACAGATCGCTGTTGAACGGCTTGGTGCTCGACAGCGTGACGCCGTCGATGACGATCGCGACGTTGGGGTCTGAATTGCGTACCGAGGTCTGGCCGCGGATGTTGATGTACGACTCTCCCGCATTGTCCTCGATGAAGGTGACGTTCGGCGTGCTGGACAGAAAGTCGGCGGGACGCGTAATGCCCGCGTCCGTGATCGACTGCTCGGTGAAGACCGTCATCGCGATCGGAACCTTGATCAGATTCTCGGAGCGCTTGGTCGCGGTGACGACGATCTCTTCGATTCCTGTCGAGGCCTCGCCCTCGATGCCCGCCGACGCTGCCGGTTCGACGGCATCGGGCGATTTTTCAGCTTCGGCTTCCCTGGTCTCGGCTGCCTTCTCGGCTTCGGGCGCTTCCACCGCCTGCGCCAGCACCGGCGCAGACGTCATGCTGGTGCACAGAACCGCAACGGACACACTCCACAACTCATGCTTGCGCATCGTTCTCTCTCCCCGCTGATGCGGCTGATATGCCGCCTGGACTTATTGGCGCCGTGCGGCGCTCTATTGACGAGCATTCTTGCCGAGGCCGGTCCTGGTTATGAATGCCGCGGCGTGCCAATGCGACGCTGATCGTGCCACTTCAGGCCATGCGCTAAGCCCAGCGCATCGCGTGTTCTCAGCGCGGCAGACCCAGTGCCGCCGCGCCGTAGAGGCAGCGCAACACCGTCTCGTCCTTTTGGTTGTCCGCACCGGCTGCTTCGATGGTGCGCAGCACGTCGAAGCCGCGCAGGCCCAGGTGCGTGGGTCTACCGCCGATGACCATCTCGTAACGCGCCTTGACTCGATAGCACTGCAGGTAGCGCAGTACCGTGTCCGGTTTCGCTCGCAAGGCCGCGATCGCTTTGTCCGCACTCGCAAGACTGTCCCAAGACACCTGCAAGGCGACGCTGTTGACCGCGCCTCGCTGACGGTTGTCGACGCCGGATACCGTGCTCCAGCGCGTCGGATCACCCGATGTCAGCAGATGCAGGCGCAGCACCAATAAGCCCTCCGATGCGCGCAGCGGCGACACCAGTTCGCGCTCCACCGCAGCCGCTATTTCGGCTGCGCTCGAATCGGCGAACGATTGCAGGATCAGCACGAAGCTGGCCGCCGGCGACTGCGCCACCGCTGCGATATCGCCGACCAGTGTGCGCGTGCCACCGGGCTCCAGGTTGTAGAGCAGCGTCCGGCTGAAGACCCTGGATTCATCGCGCAGGATCAGCGGCGTGACATCGCCGGTCACCAACCCCTGGCGATCGGCCTCGTTGCGATAGCTCACCTCGGCGAAGCCGTCGAGTACGATCGGCGCCTCACCATCCGCACCCGGTGCGGCGTCGGGCGCCGAGCCGTAGCGTTCGGTGTGGTTCTGTACATAGCTTAGAAAGCCCGGAATGCGCGTTGCGAGCATGCCGTGCACGTCGCGCCAATAGGCCGTGAACAACTCGTCGGACATACCCTGACGGCGCTGCAGCAGCGCAATCGTCGTGACTTCTGCTGATACGGCGTGAGACACGCTCATCGGCACTCTCCTGGTTGCAGCGTGAACGAAACTCAGGCCGACCAGAGCCCGCCCTCGAGTGGCACGATGGCGCCGGACAGGTAGGCCCCCGCGCGCGAACACAGCGCGATCGCCATGCCGCCGATATCGCTGGCCGCGCCCAGGCGCCGCGCCGGCACCATCGCGATCGTCGCCTCCTTCGATCCGGGATTCGCGTCGAACAGGCCGGCGCTCATGTCGGTCGGAAAGAATCCCGGCGCGATGGCGTTGACGTGAATACCGCTGGACGTCAGATCCGATGCCAGCGTGCGCGTCAGCTGATGCAGTGCCGCTTTGCTGGCGCCGTAAGCGTAAGCGCCGCTGCTCTTCGGCCACAGCGCCGCGATCGAACCGATGTTCAGCACACGCGCCGGATCGCCATCCTTCGCTGCAGCTTTCAACTGCGGCATCAGGTTCTGCACCAGAAAGAACGGCGCACGTACATTCAGCGCCATTTCCGAATCCCAGCGCTGCGGATCGACCGAGGTGATGTCGCCGGCGCTGAAGGCGCCCGCATTGTTGACCAGAATGTCGAGCTTCGGCGCGAGTTCGGTGATCTGCGCGGCGGCGCTGCGCAGATCACCGATATCGCTCAGATCGGCGGTGATACAGCAGCAGTTGGCCTCGCTCAAACCTGCGCCGATATCCGCGGGCCTGGCCGGCGTTCGCGACACCACGATGATCCTGGCGCCGGCACCGGCCAGCGCGATGCTGATCATCGCACCCAGGCCCTTGGCGCCGCCGGTGACGACCGCCGTCTTGCCGTTCAGCGAGAACAGTTCTTCCAGCAGCGCGTTGCTCATGGCTCAGGCCTTGTTGATGTTGACGACTTTCAGCGCAGTGTATTCCAGCAGGCCGCTGCGGCCGGATTCGCAGCCGATGCCGGAGTTCTTCATCGTCGGGAACGGCACTGCCGGGTCGAGCGCGCAATGCTGGTTGACCCAGACCGTGCCGCTGTCGATCTGACTCGCCACCCTGCTGGCGGCTGCAACATCGCGCGACCACACCGACGCGCCGAGCCCGTACGGCGAGCGATTGACGCGCTCGATGAGCTCGTCGATATCGCGGTACTTGATGATCGGCAGCACGGGCCCGAACGGCTCCTCGTCGACCAGTGCGGTGCCGTCGGCGATGTCCCGGACCACGGTCAGCGGCACGAAATAGCCGGGGCGCCTCAAAGCCTGTCCACCGGCGATGATGCGGCCGTCGCGGCGCGCGCCGTCGATATAGCCCAGCACTTTCTCGTACTGCGCACGGTTCTGCACCGGGCCGAACTGCGAGGACGCGTCCAGGCCATCGCCGAGAACCGCGCCGTTGGCCATCGCCGCCATCTGCTCGCAGACCGCGTCGTACAGATCGGCGTGCACGTACAGCCGCTTGATCACCGCGCAGACCTGGCCGCTGTTGAAGAACGACATGCCAAACAGCATTGGCGCAATCGCGGCTGGATCGGCATCGGGCAGCACGATTGCGGCGTCGTTGCCGCCGAGTTCAAGCGTGATGCGCTTCAGCGTGTCGGCGGCGCTGGCCATGATCAGCTTGCCGGTCGCCGTCGAGCCGGTGAACGAGACCTTGGCGATCTGCGGATGCGTAGTCAGCCGCGCGCCGACATCGCTGCCGCCGGTGACGATGTTGACGACGCCGGCCGGCACTACGTCGGCAATCAGCTCGCCGAGGCGCAGCGTGGTCAGCGGCGTCGTCGGCGCCGGCTTGATGACGATGGTGTTGCCGGTCATCAGCGCCGGCGCGATCTTGGCGATCGCCAGATGGATCGGCGCATTCCAGGGCACGATGCCAGCGACCACGCCCAGTGGCGTGTGATGAATCTCGACGCGTCGCGCCGGCTCGTCGATCTGCACTTCCACGTCGACACTCTGCTCGGCGTACCAAGCCAGAAACTGCATCGCCAGCTGCATCTCGAACTGCGCCAGCGGTAGCGGACGGCCCTGCTCTTTCACCAGCAGCGTCGACAGCTCGTCGCTGTTGTCGGCGATCACCTTGGAGATCGCCAGCAGCACCGCGCGGCGCTCGGGCTGCGTGGTTTTGCGCCAGCGCTTGAACGCGGTCGCGGCGCCTTCGACCGCTGCGTCGACCTGTGCAGCGTCGGCCAGCGGCGACTGCGCGACCACGCTTTCGTCGGAGGGATTGATCACCGGCTCCAAGCGCTTGCCTGCGACGAGCCTGCCGTTGATCAGCATCGAGTAAGGGGTATTCATTTGTCTTTCTCTCCTCCAGCTGGCTATCGCGCCATTGCCGGTTTTGTGCCGGTTTTGATCAGGCCGCTGCGGCTGCAGGACGCGCGAGTCCCCGCTTCGGCACCGCGGGCGGCGGGTTGTGAAACTGCGCGAGCAGATTGGCCTGCACCAGCGCCGCTTTATGCACGCCCGCTTCCTTGACATGGCCGTAGCCGCGAATCTGCGCCGGCAGTGAGGCCAACGCGACTGCCGATGCAAAGTTGTCCGGCGTCAGTGCTGGCAGCAGCTCGCCGATCAGGCGCTCGTAGTCCTCGATCAGCCGGCGCTCCATGCGGCGTTCGGCGGTGTAGCCGAAAATATCCAGCGGCGTACCGCGCAGGAACTTGAAGTGCTGCAGTACCGCAAACGCGCCGCCCATCCACGCGCCGAACTCGCGCTTGATCAGCTGGCCGGTGGTCGCGTCGCGCCTTGAGAACAGTGGCGGCGCCAGGTTGTACTTGATCTTGACGTCGCCGTCGAACGCCGCCTTCAGCTCGGCCTTCATGCTCGGCAGGCTGTGCAGCCGCGCAACTTCGTACTCGTCCTTGTAGCTCATCAGCTTGGCGAAGTTGCGCGCGACCGCCTTGCTGAGCTCCTCGCTGCCTGGCTTCAGCCGCGCCTCGGCCTGGCGCGCCGTCTCGACCAGACGCCGGTAGCGCTGGCTGTAAGCGGCGCTCTGGTACCGAGTCAGCAATTGCGCTCGATGCGCGATGATCTCTTCAAGATCCTGCAGCGGCGTGAATACCTTGACCGCCTGGCTGTCGGCCACCGCCTTGGCGATGCGCTGCGGATCCACCGCCTGCAGGCGGCCGAAGCGGAAAGCCTCCTGGTTGAATTTCACCGACACCGCATTGATCTCGATCGCGCGATCGATCGCCGCCGCACTGACCGGCAGCAGGCCGAGCTGCGAGGCATAGCCGAGCAGGAACAGGTTCGCACCGATCGTGTCACCGAGTAGCGCCAGCGCGAGGTTGGTCGCATCGACGGTATACAGATGACCGTCACCGACTGCGGCGCGGAAACGGTTGATCAGCAAGCTGGCATCGATCTTCAGATCGGGATTGCGCGCGAACGCCGGTGTCGGCGTGACCCGAGAATTGACCACCGCACGGGTGCGCTGCGGTGTCAGCGTGATCGCCGGCTCCTTGGACAGCGCGCCGACCGCATCGAAAGCCAGCGCGACGTCGGCTTCACCGACGCCGATGCGTTGCGCGCCGAGCTTGTCGCTGCTGTGCGCCACGCGCAGATGGCTGAACACCGCGCCGTTCTTCTGCGACAGCCCGGTCATGTCGAACACCGAACAGGCCTTGCCCTCCAGGTGCGCGGCCATCGTGATCAGCGCACCGACCGTGACTACGCCGGTGCCGCCGATGCCGGACACCATCAGGTTGTAGCTGGACTCACCGATCCCGGCGATCGCTGGCTCCGGCAGCGACAATCCGCCGCCGCCGATATCGACTTTCTGCGGCTTGCGCAGATCGCCGCCGAGTACGGTGACGAAGCTCGGGCAGAAGCCTTTCTGGCAGCTGTAATCCTTGTTGCAGGCGCTCTGGTCAATCTGTCGCTTACGGCCCTGCTCGGTCTCGCGCGGCCACAGGCTGACGCAGTTGCTTTGCGCGGAGCAGTCGCCACAGCCTTCGCAGACTTCGGTGTTGATGAACAGCCGCCTCAAAGGATCGGGAAACTTGCCGCGCTTGCGGCGCCGGCGCTTCTCGGCCGCGCAGGTCTGCTCATAGATCACGACGGTGACACCGGCAAGCTCGCGCAGCTCGCGCTGCACGCGGTCGTATTCGCTGCGGTGTTCGACCCGCACGCCGGGCGCGAGCTTGCTCGCTTCGTTATAGAGCTCGGGGCGGTCGCTGACGACGATGCATTTCACGGCGCCTTCGCTGAGCACCTGCTGGCTGATCGCGCCGACCGAGATCGGCCCGTCCAGCGGCTGGCCGCCGGTCATCGCCACCGCGTCGTTGTACAGGATGCGGAACGTGATATTGATCCTGGCCGCGACCGCGCCGCGGATCGCCAGCGTGCCGGAGTGGTAGTAAGTGCCGTCGCCCATGTTCTGAAAGATGTGCGGCATCTTCACGAACTTGGCCAGGCTGTACCAGTGCGCGCCTTCGCCGCCCATCTGCGTGTTGGCGAGCACGCGCTCGTCGCTGTACATCGCCATCGAATGGCAGCCGATGCCGCCGCCGACATAGCTGCCTTCCGGCTTGGGCATGCTGGAATTGTGCGGGCAGCCGGAACAAAAATATGGCGAGCGCACGACCTCGCCGGCGCTGATGCCGGCCACGGCGGCCAGCTGCTGCGCCAGCGTGGCGACGCGCTCGCGCAGCGAGGCCGGCACCGGCACGGCCAGCTTGTCGAGACGCCCGGCGATCACCAGCGCCAGTTCGATCGGCTTGAGCTGCACGTCGGACGGCAGCAGCGGCTGCTGATCCTCGTCGTACTTGCCGACGATACGTGGCGCATCCGCCTGGCCGTACAGGATGGTCTTGGCCTGGTTCTCGGTGATTGCCTCCTTCTCCTCGACGAATAGCAGCTCGCCCTGGCCGGCGGCGAATTCGCGTAGGCCTTTCCGCGACACCGGATACACGCAGCCCAGCTTGTACAACGAGATGCCGAGATTCGCCGCGCCGCGCTCGTCCAGGCCGAGCATCTTCAGCGCCTGGATCACGTCCTGCACGGCCTTGCCGGCGCTGACGATGCCAAGCCGGCGCAACGGCGCGGCGATCAGCACGCGGTTGACCGGGTTGGCGTCGACGAACTTCTCGACCAGCGGCCAGCGATAGCGCTTGTAGACGATGCCGGAGCGCTCGCGGTCGATGTGCGTGGCGATGTTGTGTATGCCTTCCGGCGGCAGCTCGCCACGATCCGGCAGCACGATCATACGGTCGAGCCGGTCCAGGCTCACCGTCATCGTCTGCTCCAGCACCTCGTTAGTCGTGGTGAAGCCGACCCATAGGCCGCAGTAGCGCGACAGCGCGAAGCCGAGCAGGCCAAGATCGAGCACGTCTTCGGCGTTGGAGCAGGCGAGCACCGGCATACCGCAGTGCATGAACGCGGTCTCGCTCTGATGCGCCAGCGTCGAGGACTTGCCGGCGTGATCGTCGCCGGCCACCGCGAGCACACCGCCGTTCGGATGCACGCCGGCGATGTTGCCATGACGGAACGCATCGTTGGAGCGGTCCACGCCCGGGCCCTTTCCGTACCAGATGCCGAACACGCCGTCGACGGTGGGATCGGGTACGTGTTGCAGCGTCTGCGCGCCCCAGATCGCGGTCGCGGCCAGGTCTTCGTTCAGGCCTGGCTGAAAGTGGATCTGATGCGCTTCGAGGTGCTTTTTTGCGCGCCACAACTCCTGGTCGTAGCCGCCGATCGGCGAGCCGCGATAGCCGGAGATATAGCCGGCGGTGTTGAGTCCTGCCTTGCGATCGGCCTCGCGTTGCAGCATCGGCAGGCGCACCAACGCCTGCGTGCCGGAGATCATCACCGTGCCGGATTCGAGGGTGTACTTGTCGTCGAGTTCGACGTTACGCAGTGCCAGGTTGCGACCAACATTCATGTCTTGAGCCCGATGATGTTCAGGCGGCTGCCGCAGTTGGCAACCGCGGCGGCGGCGCGAAGATGCCGCCGCCCTGTTCCTGCCGATACGGCGCGCACTTGTCGGCCAGGTAGTTCTGGAATTCGGCGACGAACTCGGCGGCGACCACCTGGGTGCTCTCGCGCTGCTGCATCAGCCGCGCCCAGTCACGCATCCCGTCGATGCGCTCGATCAGCGACCAGCCATAGGCGCAGCGGGTGACGCGGTCTCCGACATCGACGATGTACAAGGCCAGCAGGTCGACGCAGCTCAGCGTGTCGCCGAGCAGATAGGGCTTGAACACGAGCAGCCGCCGCAGCGCCTCGATCGTGACCTCGAGCTGGGCCGCGACCGCCTGCAGGGTTTCAGCCGAGTTCAGGGCCGCGTTTGAGAACACGCCGGGATACAGCCGCCGCATCGGCACGTCGAGATACAGCTGGATGATGTTCATCGTCTGCCGCGTGCGGCCGCGCCGCAGCGGCGCGTTCGGATACAGCGGCGCGCCGGACTCGGTTTCCTCCAGATATTCGAGGATCGGCAGCGTCTCGCTGAGCGTGCCCTCCGGCGTCTGCAGGTACGGGATCTTGCCCATCGGGCTGCGCGACAAAAAAGCTTCGTCGCGCCCCGCGCGCAGGCGCACGATGTCGAACAGCGCCTCTTTTTCCAGCAGTGCCTGGCGCAGCGTGTTGAAGTAGTTGCTGACGGCGTAGCCGTGCAGCAGCAGCGGCACGGCCAGCGGTCGGACCTGGGCGTTCATGCTCAGGCCGCCTGCTTGGAGTGTGCTTCGAAGCCGCCGAAAATCTTGCCCGGATTCAGGATGCCGACCGGATCGAGCAGGCCCTTCAGCCCCAGCATCAGATCGATCTCGCTCTGGCTGCGGCTGATGCCGAGATACGGGCGTTTTTCGATACCGATGCCGTGCTCCGCCGACACCGAACCGGAGAACGGAATCAGCGGCTCGTACACGCAGCTCTCGACGGCCTCGCGGTCCTGCGCACCGCCGGCGCCGATCGCGATGTGTAGATTGCCGTCGCCGACATGGCCGAGGAAGGCGATCGCGCCCTCGGGCCAGCGCGCATGCAGATGCTGTTTGACCTTGCTCATGTAGTCCGCCATCTCGCCGACCGGCAGGCTGACGTCGAAGGCATAGAACGGCTGGAAGTCACGGATGATGTGCTGCAGGTCTTCGCGCACCGCCCAGATGTCGGCGCGCTGTTTCTCCGATGATGCCAGCGTCGCGTCGGCGAACAGGCTGTTTTCGCCGGCCGCGCTCAGTGCGTTCTCGAACAGTTCGGCATCGCGCTGCTGGTCCGAGCCCAGCGCCTCGATGATCGCGTAGTACGGATAGTCCTGGCCCAGCGGCGGCGCATGCCGGCCGCTGCCGGTGTTGACGTTGTAGAAGCGGTTGTCGATCAGCTCGAACGCGCTGAGCATGCCGCCGAGCGAGGCATCCATATGCCGCAGCAGGCCGACGATCTGGTCGAAGCTGTTGGCCGCGACCAGCGCGGTGTTGTTGCTGCGCGGCTGCTCACGCAGACGCAGCACCAGCCGCGTGATCACGCCCAGCGTGCCCTCGCTGCCAATGAACAGCTGCTTGAGATCATAGCCGGTGTTGTTCTTGATCATCCGGTTCAGCGAGGACACCACGGTGCCGTTGGCGAGCACCGCCTCGATACCCAGCACCTGCTCGCGCATCATGCCGTAGCGGATCACGCGCATGCCGCCGGCATTGGTCGCCGCGTTGCCGCCGACATGGCAGGAGCCGCGGCCGCCGAGATCCAGCGGGAACGTCAGGCGGTAAGGCTCCAGATAGTCCTGCAGGGTCTGCAGCACGACGCCGGCCTGCAGCGTGACGGTACGGTTCACGGTGTCGACCGTCTCGATCTGGTTGAGCCGCTCCAGCGACAACGCCAGATCGCCGGCCTGGGTTTGCGTCGCACGCACCCAGCCCGACATGCCGCCCTGCACCACCACGGACTGGCCATGCTGATTGCACAAGGCCAGCACCCGCGACACCTGCTCGGTCGTGGCCGGCCGCACCAGCGCGTCGGCCCCGATCTGGCTCATGAAATATCCGGGATAGCGTGCCTTGACCGCATCGCCGGTCAGCACGCCGTCGCAGCCGACGATCTCTCGCAGGGCAGCCAGCAAAAAGTCGTTCATAGCAGGCCTCAGCTGGACGCGGTTTCTTGCAGCAGCACGTAGATGTCGTCGCCCTGCACGCGCACCTCGTAGCGCGGCAGCACCAGGTCGTCGGTCTCGTCGCATTCGCCGGTGCGCAGGTTCCAGGTCCAGCCGTGCCAGGGGCAGCTGACCTTGCCGTCGCAGACCGTGCCCTTGTGCAGAAAGCCGTTCGCATGCGGGCAGCGGCCGGCGGTTGCCAGCACTTCGCCGTTCTCGAGGAACAATGCGATTTCGACACCGTCGATCTTCACCGCGAGCCCGCGCTGCTGCTGTAGTTGCGAACACTGGCCGACGATGTGTTCGCCCTTAGCCATGGGCGAGCTCGGGTTCACGCACCTTGAACCGCACCGGCAGCGTCTTCGGCCCGCGCGCGAAGTACGAATCCATCCACTTCACCTTGCCGTCGACGGCCTGCAGCTGCTCGAAGCGATCCAGCAGCACCTCGACGGCGATCTTGGCTTCCATCTTCGACAGGAAAGTGCCCAGGCAGAAATGCGCGCCGTTGCCGAAGGACATGGTCTGCCCCGGCTGGCGATCGATGTTGAAGGTATCCGGATCGGCGAACTGGTCGGCGTCGCGGTTGGCCGAGCCCAGCAGCGGCAGCACCAGCGAGCCCTGCGGAATCTCGACGCCGTTGAGCACGGCCGGCTTCAGCGTGTGGCGGAACAGCATCTGTACCGGCGTGTCGTAGCGCAGCACTTCCTCGATCAGGTTCGGGATCAGCGCGTTGTTGTCGCGCACGCGCTGCATGACCTCGGGCCGGCTGCGCAGATGAACCAGCGTGATACCGAGCAGATTGGTCGTGGTCTCGACGCCGCCGATCAGCAGCAGGATCGCCAGGTTCATTACCTCGGCCTTGGTCAGGCGCTGGCCTTCGACTTCGGCATGCGTGAACGCGCTGACCAGATCGTCTTTGGGATCGAGCTTGCGCTGCTCGTACAGATCGTCGAAATACTGGCGCAGCTCCATGGAGCTTTTCGCGATCTGCGTGAGACGCTCGGGGCCGTAGGCGGCGCGATTGCCGGCCGACAGCACGTCGTCCACCCAGTGCTTGAATTCCGAACGGCGCTTGACGTCGACGCCGAGCACGTCGGCGACCACGGTGACCGGGAACAGCGCGGAGAACTCCCAGACGAAATCGAAGCTGCCGGCCTTGCCGTTGCGGGCGATGATGTCGTCGACCAGATCATTGGCGATGCCGCGGATCTTCGGCGGAAAGCTGGCGATCTTCTTCGGCACGAACGCGGCGTTCGCGAGCTTGCGGATGCGCACATGGCCCGGCGGATCCAGCGAGATCATCGGCGCGACTTCGGGCACCGGATCGTATTCCCCTAGCAGGGCCGGCCAGAATTGCGAGGACGAGTAGGTGTCCGAATTCTGCAGCACAGTCAGGACGTCGCCGTACTTGGCGACCGCAAACGCCTGCATGGAAGCTATCCATTTAACCGGCGTTTTCTCGCGCAGTTCGGCGTAGTGCGGGTAAGGGTGTTCGGTGACCGAGGAATCCAGCGGATCGTAGGTCACGGCTCAGCCTCCCTTGCTCTGCTTGATGCCGTCGAGCTGCTGCAGTACTGCCCATGCGTCCCAGATGCTGCGCTCCAACGTGATCTTGCCCTGCTCGTCCCAGCCCATCACGGTGACGCCCTTGGTCTTGGTGACCTTGCCCGCGGCCGGCACGCCGAAGAAATCGCCGGCGTGCTTGGTCTCCCAGGTCCACTGGAACGAGCCCAGGCGTCGATCGCCGACGTAGTCGAAGACGTCGAACCTGTTGTAGCTGATTTCCGGGTTGGCAACGATGAAGCCTTCCTGGAACTTTTGCATCGCCGCGAGATCGTTCTCGATGCGCAAGCCCATGTTGATGTCTTCGAAGAGGAACGTCGGGGAATACAGCGAAATCAGCTCGTCCGGCTTTTTGGCAAACAGGCCGATCCAGTACTGGGACCATTCAAGGTTCATCCAAGTCTCCTCTTCTTCTCTCGTGCACGAACGCGGTCTGTATTTATTTTCGCTTGAGTCCCGGCAGGGCTCTGCGACGTTGAGGCCATGCTAGCCGCGTAGCGAGCCGGGCCGCGATAGCCGCATGGGACAGCGTTGCGCCATGCGTGCCACTAGTGCGATGACTCATAAGTTTGGAAACATTGACGGCAGCGCTGGTCTCCTTCCCCCGCCTGCGGGGGGAAAGCCGGGATGGGGGCGCGGGCGCGGAAGAAAGCTCGGTTCTGCCATCACGCCCCCTCCCGCGGTTGGCTTGGGCCGGGAGTGACTCAATGTCACTCCCGGCTAGGCCAACCGCCCTCCCCCGCACGCG
>NZ_JAQGNT010000108.1 GCF_028291725.1 Hydrocarboniphaga sp.
GGAGCGGTCCTTGACCGCGATTGGCCCGCCAAGGTCTCAATCGCGGTCAAGGACCGCTCCTACAAGTCAGCACATGGCCCGTGCCCAGGCGCACAATCGGCCGATGTGCACAGGAGAGGAGTCCACAATGAAAGACTTCAAAAACAAAGTCGCCGCAATCACCGGCGCCAGCTCCGGCATCGGCCGCGCACTGGCGGTCGATCTTGCCAAGCGCGGCTGCAATCTGGCGCTGGCCAGCAACTCCAACGTGGCCGGTCTGGCTGAAACCGTTGCGATGGCGACCGACCTCGGCGTCAAGGTCACATCACAGAAAGTCGACGTCGCCAACCGCAAGCAGATGCAGTCCTGGGCATCGAAAGTCATGCGCGAACACGGCCAGGTGAATCTGATCGTCAACAACGCCGGCGTCGCCCACGCCGGCACCGTGCTCGGCAGCGACTATGCCGACTACGAATGGGTAATGGGCATCAATTACTGGGGCGTGGTCCATGGCACCAAGGAGTTCCTGCCCCACCTGATCGCGAGCGGCGACGGCCACGTCGTCAACCTGTCGAGCGTGTTCGGCCTGTTCGCGCAACCGGCGATGAGCGCATACAACTCCAGCAAGTTCGCGGTGCGCGGTTTCACCGAATCGCTGCGCCAGGAGCTCGATCTGGCCCGCAATGGCGTCAGCGCGACCTGCGTGCATCCGGGCGGCATCAAGACCAACATTGCTATCAACGGCCGAATCTCGGCGAGCGTGTCCGATGTGACCGGCAGCAGCGGCGCCAACAGCCGCGACAGCTTCGAGATGCTGCTGCGCACCACGCCGGAAACCGCAGCCAAAGCGATCGTCGCCGGCATCCGCCGCGATGCGCGGCGCGTGCTGATCGGCATCGACGCGCGCGCCGGTGACGGCATGCAGCGGCTGCTGCCGTCGCGTTACCAGGATCTGGTCACGGGCGCGATGCGCCTGATCAGACGCTAGCCCTACTAGGCACTTACCAATGCAATCCGCGCTGATCGAATCCGTCGGCCAGCTGCTGCAGCAGGCGGCAAGCGAGCTCGTATTGCCACGCTTTCGCTTGTTGAGAACCGAGGACATCTCGGAGAAATCGCCCGGCGAAATCGTCACGGTCGTCGATCGCGCGGTCGAGGCGATGCTGATCCCTGCGCTCACCGCGCTGAGGCCGGGTTCGCGCGTGGTCGGTGAAGAAGGCGTGTCGGACGATCCGGCGCTGCTGGACGGGCTCGACCAGGGCGAAGTCTGGGTCGTCGATCCCATCGACGGCACCAGCAACTTCGTTCACGGCCGCGAAGACTTCGGCATCATGGTCGCGCTGCTGCGCGACGGCGAAGCCGTCATGGCCTGGATTCAATTTCCACTGACCGGCTCGATCGCGATTGCGGAGCGCGGTGGCGGCGCGTACTTCGATGGAGAGCGCCTGCAGTTGGCAGCACGCGATCCACAGCGGCCGACGATGCTGCGCGGCATCGTCAAGACCAGCTTCATGCCCGAGCCGATGCGCAGCACGATCGATGCGCGCGCCGAACAGCATGTGCAGCAGCGCGTCGCCGGCACGCAGAGCGCCTGCGGCGACTACGTTCTGTCGGCACGCGGCCAGCTCGACTTCTCGCTGTATTGGCGGATGCTGCCTTGGGATCACGCACCGGGAACGCTGCTGCTGACCGAGGCCGGCGGGCACGTCGCGCGGCACGACGCCGGAGCGTATCGCGCGAGCGACGGCGGCAAGGGTCTGCTGGTCGCGCGCAGCAGGGAAATCTGGGAGCAGGCACACCGCCTGCTTTTATAACGCCATGACATGAAGTGACATGCCGTATGTCCACAGCTTCGCCCCGATAGCCGGCGACGACGCCCGTGTGCTGATCCTGGGCTCGATGCCCGGGCGCATTTCGCTGGAACACAGGCAGTATTACGCGCACCCGCGCAACGCGTTCTGGCCGCTGATGAACGAGCTGTTCGGTGCCGGCCCGGATCTGGTTTACACCGAGCGGCTGTCGCGCTTGAAGCGACAGCGCGTTGCGCTATGGGACGTGCTGAAACTTTGCACGCGTGAAGGCAGCCTGGATTCCGCGATCGTCGAGTCGTCGATCGAGTGCAACGACTTCGCGGCGCTGTTCGCGCGCTGCCCGCAGATCACGCGGGTGTACTTCAACGGTGCCAAGGCGGAGACCACGTATCAGCGCTACGTCGCCCCGGTGCTGCAGACACCGTACATCCGCTTTCATCGGCTGCCGTCGACGAGTCCTGCGCATGCGTCGTTGAGCCATCAGGCCAAGCTGAGCGCCTGGAAGGTGATAACGGATGCTTCGAGACTGGAACTGTAGGAGCGGTCCTTGACCGCGGTTGTGATCTTGATGGCCTCAATCGCGGTCAAGGACCGCTCCTACAGGTGCCTCCGGATTATCCCAGCTCCGGCTCCAGCGACTTCGTATAAACCACTGCACCGCTGCTGTCCTTGAACGCCATCGTCAGCTCGCGCGTGCGGCGATCGATGTCGATCTGGCCGAAGAACTGGTAGTTCGCGCTCGGCGGCAGATTGCTCTGCCCGGTCGGCGGCACTTTCTGGAATTTCAGCTGCGGACCAAAAGTATTGTCGAGCACGTTCGGGCCGAAAGTGCCGGCATGCAGCGGGCCGGCGACGAATTCCCAGAACGGGGCGAAGTCCTGGAACTGCGCCTGGTCCGGGTTGTAGTGGTGCGCCGCGCAGTAATGCACGTCGGCGGTCAGCCAAACGGTGTTGCGGATGCCGGAGCGCTTGATGAAGCGCAGGATGTCGGCGATCTCGAACTCGCGGCCCAGCACCGTGCCATCGCCGTTGGAGCTGTTCTCGAAGCGCGCGCGTCCCTGCGCATCGGTGCCGTCCGGCACCTGAAGGCCGAGCGGCATGTCGGCCGCGATGATCTTCCAGGTCGCGGTCGATTTCAGCAGCTGCTGCTTCAGCCAGGCGATCTGCTGCTTGCCCATATAGACGGTATCGGCGTTCGGCTCGGTCTGAAGGTTGTAGGTGTTGGGTCCGCGATACGAGCGCATGTCGAGCACGAACACATCGAGTGATTCGCCGTAGGGAATCTTGCGATAGACGCGCTCGGACTCGGTCTGATCGTGATAGCGCATCGGCGAGTAGTCCAGAAACGCTTTCGTCGAGTTGCCGACCAGGGTCTGGATGCGCTTTTCGGTGTAGCGCGCATCGGTCGACAGATCCTTGCCCGGCGACCAGTTGTTCAGGGTTTCGTGATCGTCCCACTGCCAGATCTGCGGCACCTGCGAATTGAAGCGGCGCACGTTGTCGTCGTAGAGGTTGTACAGATACGCGCGGTGATATTCCTGCAGCGTTTCGGCGACCTTGGTCTTCTCCGGCACCACGTCGAGGAACGCGTTGCGCCAGGTACCGCCGTCCGGCAGCGCCACCGTCTCCGCCATCACGCCGTCGGCGTAGATCGTGTCGCCGGAATGCAGAAAGAAATCCGGATCAACCGCGCGCATCGCCTCGTAGCAGCGCATGCCGCCGTCGTCCGGATTGATGCCCCAGCCCTGGCCACAGGTATCGCCGCCCCAGACGAAGCGCACACCGCGATCGCCAATGCCGCGCGTGCGGAAGCTGCCGAGCACCGGCTCGCTCATCGCGCCTTCGCTGTCCAGCGCTTCGAACGTCGTGCGCAGATAGATCTCGCGGCCCGGCGGCAGGCCGCTGAGATCGACGCGCGCGGTGAAATCCGAGGTCTCCAGCGCGTGCACGCCACCGATGCGCCGCGTGGTCGAAAAGTTCGGATCCAGCGACCACTCGACATGCAAGCGCGACGCGCGATCAGCGCGGCTCCAGATCATCGCGCGATCCTCACACAGGTCGCCGATCTGCAGGCCCCAGGACGCGATCGGCCGATCGGCCTCGGAGGTGACGACAGCCGGCGCCTGCCGCGCCAGCAAAATACCCGGCAGACCGCCGAGCATCAGGCCACCGGCAGCACCGGCGGAAGTTTTCAGAAAGCGGCGACGCGACGACTCATGCTGCTGGGACATGTCCTTGTCTCCTGGCTGAGAATGAAAGTGCCGGGAGCCTAGGGCTTGGATGTTAAAGCAGCGTTGCAGATCAAAACGCTCTACGCGGCTGCCCTGTAGGAGCGGACCTTGTCCGCGATTGAGGCCCTGAAGAGCGCAATCGCGGACAAGGTCCGCTCCTACAGTTCCGGTAGTCGAGGTCTGCTACGTGTCAACAAGCAAGGCTCAGAACAACGCCGCATCCAGACTCATCAGCACGTCCGACCCACCACGCGCCTGACGGATATAGCCCGCGGTTTCCGGCAGCAGCTTGGCGAAGTAGAAGCGCGCGGTGGCGAGCTTGGCGATGTAGAAGCCATCGCCGGAAGCCTGCTTGTCGAGCGCGATCTTCGCCATCTGCGCCCAGAAATATGAGTACACCATGTGGCCGACGACGCGCAGGTACGGCGTGGCGGCTGCGGTGGCCTCCTCCGGATTGGTCATCGCCTTGGCCGCGATTTCGCCGGTCAGCTTGGTGGCCTTGTCGCCGATGTCCATCAGCGGCTCGATGAACTCCTTCATCGCATCAATGCCCTGGTTTTCGACGACGAACTGCTGAATCAGCTTGCCGAATTTCTTCAGCTTGGCGCCGCCGTCGGCCAGCACCTTGCGCGCGAGCAGGTCCAGCGCCTGGATCGAGTTGGTGCCCTCGTAGATCATGTTGATGCGGGCATCGCGGACGTACTGCTCCATGCCCCATTCCTTGATGAATCCGTGGCCGCCGAAGCATTGCAGCGCGAGGTTGGTGGTCTCCCAAGTGTTGTCGCTGACGAAGGCTTTGACGATCGGCGTCAGCAGCGCGACGAGATCGGCGGAATCCTTGCGTACCTGCTCATCGGAATGGCTCAGCTCGCGGTCGATGTTCAGCGCCAGCCAGTACGAGAACGCGCGGCCTGCTTCGGTGTAGGCCTTCTGCGTGAACAGCATGCGGCGCACGTCGGCGTGCACGATGATCGGATCGGCCGGCTTGCCCTGGTTGACCGGGCCCTTGGCGGCGCGGAACTGGATGCGGTCCTTGGCGTAGGCCAGCGAGTTCTGCAGCGCCACTTCGGACAGGCCCAGCGACTGCATGCCGACGCCGAGACGCGCGCCGTTCATCATCACGAACATCGCGTTGAGGCCGCGGTTCGGCTCGCCGACCAGCCAGCCCCTGGCGCCGTCGAGGTTGATCACCGCGGTGGCGTTGCCGTGGATGCCCATCTTGTGTTCGATCGACTGGCACTTGACCGGGTTGCGCTCGCCCGGCTTGCCTTCGGCGTTCGGCAGGAACTTGGGCACGATGAACAGCGAGATGCCCTTGGTGCCTTCCGGCGCGCCCGGCAGGCGCGCCAGCACCAGATGGATGATGTTTTCGGACAGGTCGTGTTCGCCGGAGCTGATGAAGATCTTGGTGCCGGAAATCAGATAGGAGCCGTCACCGACCGGCTCGGCCTTGCTGCGCAGGATGCCGAGGTCGGAGCCGCAATGCGGCTCGGTCAGGCACATCGTGCCGGTCCATTCGCCCGAGGTCAGCTTCGGCAGATAGAGCTTCTTCTGATCCGGCGTGCCGTGCGCATGCAGCGCCTCGTAGGCGCCATGCGTGAGGCCCGGGTACATGGTCCAGGCCTGGTTGGCCGAATTCAGCATTTCGTAGAACGCATTGTTGACCAGGTGCGGCAGGCCCTGGCCGCCATACTCGGTGTCGCAGGACAGCGCCGGCCAGCCGGCGTCGACGAACTGCGCGAAGGCCTGCCGGAAACCCTTGGGCGCCTTGACGACGCCGTCGCCGACGTAGGTGCAACCTTCTTCGTCGCCGCTCTGGTTGATCGGCGCGATGACCTCGGAGGCGAACTTGGCGCCTTCTTCCAGGATCGAGTTGATGGTGTCGGCGTCGACGTCGGCATGCGCCGGCAGGCTCTTCAGTTCCTGCTCGACATTGAGCAGCTCGTGCAGCACGAACTGCATGTCGCGCAGCGGGGCGTTATAGCTAGGCATACGGAAACTCCAGCAATCGGATGGCTTGATAGGGAAGGAAATTTTGTCCGCATAGCGTAGCCGATACGGGTGCGTATGGGACTGGCCGGAGGGACAGAAGTGGCGAGCGGCGCGCGTGAACGCAGCCGGTGTCATCGCATGATGAGGCGGCGCCACCGGGTCATGCGTCGCTCGCCCGACGGAACGTTAGGAACGCGCGTCGGCCCCAAGCAACTGTTCGTAGACGTAGGCACGCAACACCAGCTCCTGCGTCGGCTCCATATCGGTGAACTCGATGCCGTACCGATAGCGCTTGGCGGCGGGGTCGTCCTCGTAGACGATACGGATGAATCCCTCGACCACGGCGCCCTGCTCCGCCATGCGCTCGATCGGAAATTGCAGCGTCAGCCGCAGCCGCTCGCCCACGTCTCCCAGGCTCTGCTCGGCCTGGAGCATCGCGCCGGTGGCGCTTGCGTCGGACAACAGAATCTGCTGCGGTGTACCCCAGTGTTCGCCGACGCCGTCGCCGGTGCGCTGCACCTGCCCGCTCAACTGCACGTTGACGCGCCGCGCACTGCGCAACAACACCTGCTCGTGCTCATCGGGATAGCTCAGGTGCAGATACGGATAAGGCTGGATATTCGACTTCAGCGTGCGGCTGGTGAAGGCCAGCGCACGGTCCTTGCTGAAGCAGCGCACCACGAACTCCTGGCCGACGCGCACCAGCCGGGCAGCGCCGTTTTGCATCGGCGTGGTCACCAGAATGCTGACGCCGGGGATCTGCCCGATCACCCGGGCCGAGTAGCGCATTGCGCTGTCTTCGCTGGCGAACTGCAGTTGCGCCACGCTGTCGGCCTGCAGTTCGAGAGGCTTGGTGATCATGCGGCGTATCCTGCACGGAAGCCGGTGATCAGTCGAATCCTTCAGACCGGCGCACAGCACCAGCGCGCCGCGCGCGGCCGGCGCTGTCTCGCCGGATCGGCCAGCCTTACACCCACGAAGCCTGGCGCGGCCGGATCAGGGCCAGTGCCGGAATCGCGGCCTCGCTCGGCAGGCTGTCGCCGCCTGTTACGCAGGGTCTGGCTCAAAAATCATACTGGCTTTGCCGAGATCCTCCAGCGGCACTGCCTCGACCCGTTCGGCCAGTTGATACCGTTTGCTGCCCGGATAGATGATCGCAACGCGCGCCAGGCCCAGATCCTCAAAAGCGATGCGGATCGAAGATGCGCGGCGCATCGCTACGCTTGCATTCCACACCCAGCAGTTGATCGCCGCGGCGCAGGATCAGGTCGATTTCCGCGCCCTGATACGTCGCCCAAAAAATGAGGAGCGCGCCCACCTCTGAACTACTGCATCCGGCCGACCTCCGCTGCGACGACGACCTAGCTTTGAGCCGTAAATACCATCGTCCCTCGCCGCCGCGGTTGACGACAATGCCGGCCAAGATCCATGCACCATGGAGCAGCATGAAGACGGTCGAGCAATGGTTGGGCGAGTATTCCAGCTCGCACCGCAACCTGAAGAACAAGACGCTGCACTGGATCTGCGTACCGCAGATCGTGTTCGCGGTTTTTCTGGCGCTGAAGTGCATTCCGCTCGGCAGCGCTCTGGTGAATGCCGAGAGCGTGGTCATCGCGCTGTCGCTCGCCTACTACCTTCGGCTGTCGTGGCGACTGACGGTTGGCCTGGCGCTGGTCTACGTGCCGATGTACCTGGTCACGGTGCTGCTGCAGCAACTCGCGGGGCCGTACACGATCTGGATCGCAGCGGCGATTTTCATCGAGGCCTGGATCGGGCAGTTCATCGGCCATCACTACGAGGGCTCGCGGCCGTCGTTCTTCAAGGATCTTCAGTTCCTGATGATCGGCCCGCTGTGGCTGATGTCGTTCCTGTATCAGAAGTGGGATATCCCGCTGGCAGCGAAGACCGCTTAGTGCCTCGGTTCCCAAGTACGGTCACGAAGGCGCATGCGGAGTTTTGCGACTGGCAAGGCGCGACGACGAGGCATAGCCCCGCTATGGCGAGGAGTCGCAACGCCGCCAGGCGCGAAAATCCGCCGCCGCGGATTCGTGACCGTACTTGGGAAACGAGGCACTTAGGCGGGCGATGAGCCGCATCGGCATCTTCGGTGCCGGCAGCGTCGGCTGCGCAATCGGTGCGCGCCTCGCAGCCACCGGCGCCGACGTGGTGATGATCGGCCGCCAGCGCCTTGCCGACGAGATTGCCGCGCAGGGCCTGGGGCTGACGGACTACCTCGGCGCCCGGTTTTACGTGCCGGCGAGCCAGGCTCGCTACACCACATCCGCACAGGCCGCATCCGATGCGGACGTCGTGCTGGTGACCGTGAAATCCGCGGCGACGCAGAGCGCCGCGCAGGAACTGGCTGCGGTGCTGAAACCCGGCGCGCTGGTGATCAGCTTCCAGAACGGCATCGGCAATGCCGAGCTGCTGGCCGCCGCGCTGCCGCAGCATCTCGTGCTGGCCGGCATGGTGCCGTACAACGCGACCTCGCGCGGTCCGGGCGAGTTTCATCAGGGTACCGAAGGCACGCTGGTCGTCCAGCGGCATGCGCGGCTAGCTGCGATCGCTGCCGATTTCGCGCGCGCGGGCATCCCGCTGCAGCAGCGCGGCGATATTGCGGCCGTGCAATGGGCCAAGCTGCTGCTGAATCTGAACAATCCGATCAATGCGCTGGCGGGCCTGCCGCTGAAAGCGCAGCTGTCACAGCGCGACTACCGGCGCTGCCTGGCACTGGTACAAGACGAAGCGCTGGCGGTGCTGGACGCGGCCGGGATCAAGCCGGCACGGCTGACGCCGCTGCCGCCGCACTGGATGCCGCGGCTGCTGTGCGTCCCGGACTTCATCTTCAAACGCATCGCCGGCAGCATGCTCAAGATCGACCCGCTGGCGCGCTCGTCGATGCTCGACGACTTGCAGCTGGGCCGCAGAACCGAGATCGACTGGATCCACGGCGCGATCGTGAAGCTCGCCGAGCGGCTGTCGATGGCGGCGCCGGCGAACGCACGCCTGATCGCACTGATTCGCGATGCGGAAGCAGGCGGCAAGCGCGATTGGTCAGCCGCGGAATTGCTGCTGCGATTAACGGCATCCAGTGGCCCGATGACGTCGTAGGTCGGCAATCCTTTGCCGACGTGAGGCCGCGCTTGCGCATCCGAGGTTACACGTCGGCAAAGGATTGCCGACCTACCGTTGCCGGGCGGTGCTTTTTACCGATTACCACCACCCGCAACGGGCAGCGGGCGGACGCCTGACATCGGCCTGACATCATGTTTCAGCCCGCGGAAGTCGGCAGGACACCGACGGAGCCTAGCCTGTGTTGCATCGGAAGCGCCCCGGCTTCCATCGCACAGGGAGAATCACCATGTCGCTCAAACCGCTTTTCGCAAGCTGCTTCACCGCCGGCGTCCTGATGACCGGCACCGCGCTGTCGGCCCCGGCCCAGGCCTGCCTGAGCTGCGGCATCAAGCTCAACGGCATCTCGCTGAATGGTTTCTCACTCAACGGCATCGGCCTGCAAGGCCTGCCGGTCCTGGGCTTTATCGACAGCTGCGTGCCGGCCGGCAGGCCCACCGCGGTGACCCTGCCCGGCGGCGCCCGCCTGGCGTTGCGCTGATTTCAGCCGCACTTTTTCATCATCCGACTCATCGAAAGGAATCGCACCATGAACCACATCAAAGCTCTCGGCTTCGCCGCCGCCCTCGCCGTCTCCGCACTGTCGGCTCCGGCCCATGCCGGCTTCACGCTCAATGGCGTGACATTGAACGGCATCCAGTTCAACGGTATTTCGCTGCAGGGCACCACGCTGAACGGTTGGACCCTCAACGGCGTCCAGTTCAACGGCTTCTCGCTGAATGGTCTGACCTGGAACGGAATCCAGTTCAACGGCGTCAGCTTCAATGGCCCGGTATTCAATGGCCCCATTCTCCAGGGCCTCACCTTCAATGGCGTCTGGCTGAACGGCGCGCCGGCCAATGGCGACGAGACCCACGGTATCGCCGGTGGCGTCCGCGCCTACGCGGTGACGCTCGCCAACGGCAGCCAAGTCGCACTGCGCTGAGTCGACCGGCCGCCGGCGCGCCGGCGGCCGTTTCCGTTTTTAATTGGCGACCCGGAAGCACAACCCGACTTCGAAGGTGACCGCATGATCCGTCGCTATGCACTGTTGCTGTGTCTGGCCCTGTCCGCCTGCCACGACGCGCCGCCTTCCGCCGCCGCGCCGGCAGCGGCGGAGCCGGCCGCTTCGCTGACCGTGGAAGGCAGCGCGCTGGTGCTGACGATGCCCGGCGGCAAACAGCTGCGCGGCACCGAGCTGGTCGGCGCGACGATTCACCTGGCGTTCGAAGGCAAGACCGTGCCGATGAAGCTCGCGGCGATCACGCCCGATCCTGACGATCCCGAAATCCTGCGCCACGACTTCCAGGTGCCCGACGGCCAGGGCGGCTGGAATCCGGCTTGTCAGCCGAATGCCTACGGCGAGCGCTGGGGCTTTCCGGTCGCGCTGCCGGAAGGGCACCCGGGCCGCGAGGGCGACATCACGATGACCTGTGCCTCGGGCGCGGTAGGCAAGTGCGCACGCTTCGGCTACAAACCCTGGGCCAAGGGTCCGAAAGGCGAAGACCTGGTGCCGCTGCATGCCGCCTGCGTGCGCATGGTGCGGGCCGACTATTGCGGCGATGGCGCGGCCCATACCAAGAACGGCACGGAGATCGACATGTACGACGAGCTCGGCATCCAGAAAATGGCATCGCAGAACAATCCCGCCTTCGCTTTCGAAGCCGGCTGGACACCGCAGGGTGCGGCCTGTGTCTCGCATACGCGCTGGTCCGACGTGGTGACGCTGAACCAGCTCAAAGACCAGTGCCCGAGGCTCGCAAACCTGCCGGCCTGCGACGAAACCTACGCGCGCGCGGCCGGCGCGCAGCTGTTCAATCGATCCAAGCTGCAGTGACCCCTTGATGACCAAGACTTCTGCCGACCCGGCCGCCCGACACTCCGATCTGCGCAAGCTCCAGGCGGCTTCGGAGATCGCCGACGGATTCAACGACGGCATGCGTGACCTTGCCGAGTGGCTGCCCGGCGCGGTGTTCCAGCTGGTCAGCGACGGCGAGGTCAGCATCCGCTACACCTATGTCAGCCAGCGCGTGCGCGAGGTGCTCGGGCTCGAGCCCGAAGCCATATTGCGCGATCCGCTGGCGCCGTCGCGCCTGGTGCTGCCGGTGGATTCCGCGGTGCTGTTCAAGGCCTACGCGGATTCCAAGCGCGACCTGCGCTCGTTTGAAGCCGACGTGCAGATCCGCCGCGCCGATGGCTCGATCCGGCTGGTGCGCACGGTGGCAACGCCACGGCTCGAAGGTGAGACGTGCATCTGGACCGGCTACTGGTCCGACATCACCGACGAAACCGAGGCCCGCAACCGGCTCGCCGCCACCGAGAAGCGGCTGCGCGACATCACCGATTCGGTGCCCGGCGCGCTCTACCAGTTGCGCTATACCACTGCCGGTGAAGTGCAGATCACCTATCTGAGCGAGGGCATCCGCGCGCTGATCGGCGTGACCATCGAAGAAGGCCACGAAGACCTCAACGCGCGTTTCCGCACGGTGCTGCCCGAAGATCTGCCCGCGGTCGGCGCCGGCATACGCCAGGCGGCGGCGACGATGGAAGTGATGAGCGTGGACTTTCGCATCCGCCATGCACGCAGTGGGCAGATCCGCTGGGTGCGTTCGGTCGGCCGGCCGCAGCGCGAGCCCGACGGCTCGACCACGATCAACGGGTTCTGGCAGGACCTCACCGATCGCAAGGAGCTGGAAGAACAGCTGCGCCAGGCGCACGACGAGGCGCGCACCGCCGAGCAGCGGCTGCGCGCGATCTTCGACCACACCCGCATCGGCCTGGTGATGATCGACCAGGACCTGCAGTTCTCCGACGCCAATCCGTCCCTGCGCGAACTGCTGATGATCGAGGATGAGCAGGAATTCGCCCGCGATTTCCCGGCATTCTCGCCGCCATCGCAGCCCGATGGCCGTCCATCGATGGAGAAAGCCAGGGAGATGATCCAGATGGCTTTCGAGCAGGGCTACAACCGCTTCGACTGGCTGCACCAGACCCGTGACGGCGAGTTGCGACCCTGCGAAATCGCATTGACGCGCGTGCAGCTGTCGGGCGCGCCGGTGATCTTCGCGACGATGACCGACCTGCGCGAGCGCAAGCGCGTCGAAGCCGCGCTGGAGGCCGCATCGCTGGAAGCACAGGCGGCGTCCAAGGCCAAGAGCGACTTCCTCGCCAACATGAGCCACGAGATCCGCACGCCGATGAACGCGATCGTCGGCCTCACCCATCTGGGCCTGGGCAGCAGCGATCCATCGCGACTGCTCGACTATCTGGGCAAGATCGACACGGCGGCCAAGTCGCTGCTGCAGATCATCAACGACATTCTCGACTTCTCGAAGATCGAGGCCGGCAAGCTGGTGCTGGAATCGACGCGCTTCGATCTGTATTCGGTGCTCGACAGCCTGTCGGGCATGGTCAACCTGCCGGCCGGCGAAAAATCGCTGGAGCTGCTGTTCGCGGTGGAGCCCGGCGTCAGCTCGCAGCTGGTCGGCGATCCGCTGCGCCTGGGCCAGATCCTGCTGAACCTGGTCAGCAACGCGATCAAGTTCACCGAGCGCGGCCAGATCGTGGTGCGCGTCTCCAGCGTCAAGCAGGGCCGCGATTTCGCGCGGCTGCGCTTCGAGGTAGCGGACACCGGCATCGGCCTGAGCCGCGAGCAGATCGAGCGCCTGTTCGCACCGTTCTCGCAGGCCGACAGCTCGACCACGCGCCGCTACGGCGGCACCGGCCTGGGGCTGGCGATCTGCCGGCGGCTGGTCGACATGATGGACGGCGAGATCGGCGTCGACAGCGTGCCCGGCGCCGGCAGCAGCTTCCATTTTACCGCGCGCTTTGGCCTGGCGCCGGCCTCGGCGGCGCGGCTGAAGACGCCGCGCTCGCTGCGCGGCATGCGTGTACTGGTGGTCGACGACAACGCCACCGCGGTATCGATCCTGAGCGCCTATCTGGAATCCTTCGGCTTCGACGTCGCCTCGGTGTCGGGCGGTGCCGAGGCGATCGAGCGGGTCCGCGACGACGCCGGCAAGCCGTTCCGGCTGGTGCTGATGGACTGGCAGATGCCGGGCATGAACGGCATCGAGGCCGCGCTGCGCATCCGCGGGCTGACCCGGCCCGAGCCACTGGTGGTGATCATGATCACCGCCTTCGGCCGCGAGGAGGTGGAACGCCAGGCGCAGATCGCCGGGCTCGACGGCTTCCTGATCAAGCCGGTGAATCCCTCGGTGCTGCTCGACACCATCGTCCAGGCCTTCGGACACGAGACCGCGCTGGAACCCGGCCAGGCAACCGCGGCTATCGACAGCCGCGCGGCGCTGGCGGGACGCCGTGTGCTGCTGGTCGAGGACAACGAGATCAACCAGGAGGTCGCCAGCGAACTGCTGCGGCGCGCCGGCGTGATCGTCGAGTTGGCGATCAATGGCGAACAGGCGGTGCAGCGCGCCACCGCTACGCGCTACGACGCGGTGCTGATGGACGTGCAGATGCCGGTCATGGACGGCATCGAGGCCACACGCCTGATCCGCGCGCTGCCCGCCCCGCAGGCTCAGGTGCCGATCATCGCGATGACCGCCAATGCGATGGCCGAAGATCGTCAGCGCTGCCTGGACGCGGGCATGGACGATCACCTCGGCAAGCCCGTTGATGTGCACCGGCTCTATGAAGTGCTGGCGCGCTGGACCGCAGGCCGCGGCCCGGCAACGGAACCGGTGGCGATCCCGGCCGAGCCGGATTTCGATTTCGACGCGGCGATCCGGCTGATGGCCGACAGCCGCGCGCTGTGGGAGCGGCTGGCGCGCCGCTATCTGGCGGCGCCGGGCGCGCCGGCCGCTATCGCAGCGCAGCTCGCCGCCGGCGATCGTGCTGCTGCCCATCGCACCGCGCATACGCTGCGCGGCAGCGCCGCGACGCTGGGGCTGCTCGCGCTGCAGCGCGCCGCCGGCGCGCTGGAACACCGGCTCAGCACCGCCGATGCGGATGCGGGCGCCGAACTGGCCGCACTGGCGCCGATCGAGCAGGCGGCGCGGCGCGCGATCGGGCACCATCTGATGGGTCTTCCCGGAGCGCCAGCATGAGTTCTCGCATCGCCGTGGTCGACGACGATCCACTGCTGCGCCAACTCGTCGTCGACTATCTCTCGACCCAGGGCTATGCCGCCCAGGCCTACGAAGGCGGCGCGGCGCTGCGCGCGGCTTTCGCAGCGCAGACCCCTCACTGCGTGATCCTCGACCTGATCATGCCCGGCGAAGACGGGCTGACGGTGCTGCGCTGGCTGCGCAGCTGCAGCGACGTGCCGGTGATCATGCTGACCAGCAACGACGCCACCGCCGACCGCGTGGTCGGCCTGGAGCTGGGCGCCGACGACTACGTGGCCAAGCCCGCGGATCTTCGAGAACTGCTGGCGCGCATCCGCAGCGTGCTGCGCCGCCGCGGCGACGCGGCGGTCGCCACTCCGGCGCCGGTCATGCTCGTGTCGGCAGCGCTGCAGTCGAGCAACAGCGGCGAGCGATGGTTCGGCCGCTGGCGGCTGGACCGCTCGCGGCGGCGGCTGGTCGATCCGGCCGGCGAAGTGCTGCCGATCACCGGCGCCGAGTTTGGTCTGCTCTGCGTATTCGCCGACCATCCCAACGTGATCCTGTCGCGCGACAAGCTGCTGGAGCTGTCCGGCACCGATCCGGGCGAAGTCTTCGATCGCGCGATCGACCTGCGCATCACGCGTCTGCGCCGCAAGATCGAGCCGGTACCCGGCGACCCGACCGTGATCCGCACCGTGCGCGGCCACGGCGGTGGCTACGAATACCTGCACGCCGACCGGCCCAACTACGGCCGCTGAGCCGCTGTAGGTTGGGGTGAGCAAAGCGAACCCCAACGGGTTGCCGCGCCAATGTTGGGGTTCGCTTACGCTCACCCCAACCTACGATCAACGCTCAGGCCACGAGCGGCGCGGTACTTTTCATGCGCGCTTCGCGGATCGGCAGGCACAGCAGCGCGGCGACGCCGGCCAGCAGCATGTCGCCGTACCACATCCAGTTGTAATCACCGAAGCGCGCGATCGTGACGCCGCCGAGCCAGGCGCCGAAGAAGCCGCCGATCTGGTGCGACAACAGCGTCAATCCGAACAAGGTGCCGAGATAGCGCGTGCCGAACAGCTTGCCGACCAGGCCCGCGGTCGGCGGCACCGTCGCCAGCCAGCTGAAGCCGAGCGCGGCGGCGAACACGTAGAACGTCAGCGGCGTGCGCGGCGAAACCAGGTAGATCGCGATGATCAGCACGCGGCTCGCGTACATCGCGCCGAGCACGTACTTCATCCGCAGGCGCGAACCCAGCGCACCGGCGGTGAGGCTGCCGGCCACGTTGAACAGGCCGATCAGCGCCAGCGAGGTCGCCGAGACGCTGGCCGGCAGGCCGCACAACGACACCTCGCCCGGCAGATGCGTGACCAGGAAGGCGATATGCACGCCGCAGGTGAAAAAGCCGGCGTGCAGTAGCCAGTAGCTGCGATCACGCAGCGCGACACGCAATTGAGCGCCAAGCCCTGCACCCGCTGGGACGCCGGTGACAGGCGACTCCGCCGGCGTCTGACGGCGACCCAGGCCGAGCAGCAGCGGAATCACCAGCAGGCTCGCCGCCGCCAGCGAATACATCGCGGCGACCCAGCCGAAGGCGACGATCATCAGCTGAGCCAGCGGCGCGAATACGAACTGGCCGAAAGATCCGCCGGCATTGATCAGGCCGCTCGCGAACGAGCGCTTTTCGGGCGGCAGCGCCGATGCGGTCGCGCCGATCAGGATCGAGAAACTCGCAGCGCCGGCACCGGACGCGACCAGCACGCCCATCGTCATCATCAGCCCGAACTGCGAACCCGCATGCGGCACCAGCACGTAGCCCAGCGCCAGCAGCAGCGTGCCGCAAAAAATCACCGGCCTGGCGCCGTACTGGTCGGCGATCGCGCCGAAGATCGGCTGCACCGCGCCCCAGACGAACTGGCCGATCGCCAGTGCGAAGCTGATGCCGACGATGCCGACGCCGGTGGCCTGCGTGATCGGGCCAATGAACAGGCCCATCGACTGGCGGCCGCCCATCGTGATCATCAGCATCGCGCTCGCGCAGAGCATCAGCGTCCAGCCGGTTCGGGCGGCGGTGGCTTGCGTCACGGGATTCCTGCGCTATGGATGATGATCATCATCTTAATCGATGGGTCGCGTATTCGTCACGAGCACAATCGCGGACAAGGTCCGCTCCTACAGGAGGTGCAACCGACCGTGCGCCATATTCCTGTAGGAGCGGACCTTGTCCGCGATCGAGGCTCACAAGATCGCATCTGCCGCGACGCTTTCATATGCTGCCAGCAGCCGCGCGTTGAACGCTGGATCTTCAACAAACCGCCATTCGTCGATCGCCACAATCGGCGTCCCGACACCGGTCGAATTGCAGCTGAAAGCCGCCTTGAAGCCGGCCAGATCGGGTAAACGCAGCTCGCGCGTCTGCTGCGCAATACCGGCCGCCGCCAGCGCCGCTTTCAACAGCTGCTGCGTCACGCCGTCGAGCATCGCTGCCTGCGGCCAGATCAGCTGCTCGCCGTCCCAGAAGCCGATGTTCCAGACGCTGCCTTCGCTGATACGCCCGGCGTGATCGACGAACAGCGCATCGTCATAACCGGCCTGCAAGGCGAGCTGCCGCTGCCAGAACAATCCAAAGGTTCCGACATGCTTCACCTCGGGCAGATCGCGCTGATAGGACTGCGCCTGCACCCGGATCGGCTGCGTCCTGCCCTGCCAGGGCGCGCTGACCGTGATCATCACGTCGACAGCCTGAGGCGCACCGGGCCGATCGCGATCGAACTGCGCAGCGTGGACATTGATGCGCACCGAGCAGGCCTCGATCGCGGCCGCGCCGGCATGCTGCAATGCCTGCTGTAACCAGGCCCGTACCGACGCGATATCGAGTTCGCTGGCGAACAGCATCTGCGTCGACGACTGCAGCCGCTGCAGATGCAGCTGCAGGCCGGCGACCCGGCCGCCACGCACCTGCATCGAGGTGAAGTGGCCATAGTTCGGCAGCGCCGCCGATAGCGATCCGGCGCTGGCCGGAGTACCGTTTATTTCGATCAGGGGCTTCATCATCTGCATAGCGTATCCCTCAACGGGGTGAGGCTGCGCGGGCATGCGGCCCCGACAATCGCGGCTCCAGGGAGGCATCAAATGGCATTACTGCATGTGTCGCGACGGCGGCTGTGGATCGCGCTGGTTCTGGTTGTTATCGGCGCGCCCGCCTATTACGCGGCGGTGATGTACAGCCCCAAGGCCGACGAAAGCGCCTATACCTTCGACGCCGCGGCGGTGCGCCTGCTCGCCGACTCGCTGCCCGGCGACAAGCCGAGCGAGATCCGCTTCGAGAATGTGATGGCTTTCGAGTTCGCCGGCGCGATGGTCGTCGCCGGCGACCGCTGGCGCGGCACGCCGCTGCCGGTGTATTCGTACCAGCTGGTCTATCCGCAACAGACCGTGATCGTCGACACCGCCATGCCCCGCAGTATGGCCAAGCCCGACTTCATGGTCCCGGCCTACGACGACGAGGCCTATGGCCGCGTCAGCGCGGCGCTGCCGAAAGCCTCTCTGATCGTGATCACACACGAGCACATGGATCACATCGGCGGTATCGCGAGTTATCCGGAGCCGGCACGCCTGCTGCCGGCGCTGCGGCTGAGCCGTGAGCAGCTCGCACATCCCGAGACGATGGCGCCGGCGAAGCTGGCGCCAGAACTCGTGGCCGGCATCGTGCCGCTGCAATACGAGCAGATGCTGGCGATCGCGCCCGGCGTGGTGCTGATCCGCGCGCCGGGCCATACACCGGGCAGCCAGATGGTTTACGTCAAGCGCGCCGATGGCCGCGAAGTGCTGTTCCTCGGCGACATCGCCTGGCATCGGCGCAACATCGAGCTGGTGCGCGAGCGGCCCTGGTTCATGACCGCGCTGGTCGGCGAAAACCGCGCGCAGGTACTGCCGGAACTCAGCGCGCTGCACAAGCTCGCGCAGAGCAATCCGGAGATTCACCAGGTGCCGGGGCACGATGGCGAGGTGGTGCAGGCGCTGGTCGCGGCGGGGCTGATGCAGGCGGGGTTTGAACCGTAACCGCTTGTCTCCTTTCCCCGCCAACGACGGGATGGGGGCGCAACGAGAGAGCAACTCCGCGACGAATGCCCCCACCCTAGCCCTCCCCCGCTTCGCGGGGGAGGGGACAAAAAATCAAAGCGACTCCAGCTGCTCCATGCCTTCCAGCCACTTCGCCTCGATGTCGTCGAGCCGGCTCTTCAGCTGACGCTGTTCGTCGACCAGCCTGTCCAGCTCCTTCTTGCGCGCGGCTTCGTACAGCCCGGCATCGCCCATCCTCGAATCGATCTCGGCGAGCCGCGCCTGCGCCTTGCTCATCTGCGATTCGAGCTTGCCGACGGTGTCGCGCAGCGCGCGCTGCTGCTGTTTGGCGGCGGCGTCCAGCACTTTGGCCTCGGACTTGTCGCCGACGCTGTTGCCGCGCGTGCTCAGCCACTTCGCGTAATCGTCGAGGTCACCATCGAAGTCTTCGCAGCGGCCGGCGTCGACTCGCCACAGCGTGTCGCAAGTGCTGGAGATCAGATGGCGATCATGCGAGACCAGCAGCATCGCGCCCTTGTAATCCTGCAACGCCATTTCCAGCGCCTGGCGCATGTCCAGGTCGAGATGATTGGTCGGCTCGTCGAGCAGTAGCAGATTGGGCTGCGGATACACCACCAGCGCCAGCGCCAGCCGCGCTTTCTCGCCGCCGGAAAACGGCGCGATCGCCTCATAGACGCGATCGCCGCGGAAATTGAAGCCCCCCAGATAATCACGAACCGACTGCTCGGTCGCGTCCGGATCGAGCCGGCGCAGATGCAGCATCGGCGAGGCCTGCGCGTCCAGACTCTCCAGCTGATGCTGCGCGAAGTAGCCGACCTTCAGATCCGGCGAGCGTTTCACTTCACCGGACAGCGGCGCCAGATCGCCGGCAATGAGTTTGATCAGCGTCGACTTGCCGGCACCGTTGGGGCCGAGCAGGCCAACACGATCGCCGGGCTCGATGCCGAGCTTCAGTCCGCTGAGCTGCGGCTTGCCGCCGTAGCCGACCGAGACCTTGTCCAGCCGCAGCATCGGGCTCGGCAACTTCAGCGGCGCGCGGAAGCTGAAACTGAACTCGGAATCCGCATGCGCGGCCGCACCGATCTGGATGCGCTCGATCATCTTCAGCCGCGACTGCGCCTGGCGCGCCTTGGTCGCCTGCGCGCGGAAGCGGTCGACAAAAGCCTGCAGATGCGCCAGCTGCCGCACCTGCTGCTCGCGCTGCGCGGCCTGCTGGCTCATGCGCTCGGCGCGCAGGCGCTCGAACTGCGAATAGTTGCCGGAATACAGCGTCGCGGTCTCGGCATGCAGGTGCAGCGTATGCGTGGCCACCGCGTCGAGAAACTCGCGGTCATGGCTGATCACGAACAGCGTGCCGTCGTAGCTCTTCAGCCAGTCCTGCAGCCAGAACACCGCGTCCAGATCCAGGTGATTGGTCGGCTCGTCCAACAGCAGCAGGTCGGACCGGCACATCAGCGCGCGCGCCAGGTTCAGGCGCATGCGCCAGCCGCCGCTGAAGCTGGCGACCGTGCGCGACTGCGCCTCCTGGCTGAAGCCGAGGCCGTCCAGCAGCTTGGCCGCGCGCGAACGCGCCGAGTAGCCGCCGATCGCGTTCAGCCGGTCGTGCAGCCTGGCGATGCGCGCGACGTCGTGCTTCTGCTCGGCGATTTCAAGCTCGGCTTCGCAGCGGCGCAACTCGGTGTCGCCATCGAGCGCGAACTCGAGCGCCGCACGCTCCAGCGCCGGTGTCTCCTGTGCCACCGAGGCGATCTCCAGCCGCGATGGCAGCTGCACCTCGCCTGCGTCCGGCGACAACTCGCCGAGCACCATCGCGAACAGGCTGGTCTTGCCGGTGCCGTTGCGGCCGACCAGGCCGACCCGCCAGCCCGGGTGGACGGTGAAGGACGTGCGCTCCAACAGCTTGCGAGGGCCACGGCGCAGCGTGACGTTGGAAAAGGTCAGCATGGGGCGCGCAGTTTAGCGGCGCGGCTGGCAGAACAGCCATCGAGACTCGCACCGCGGCGCCGTTCAACCGACCATTTTCGCCGCTGCATAAGAACCCGCTGCTGCCGGACACAGGCAACGGGTATGCTCAGATTTCTTACAGATCGGAACCCTCATGCGTGTCCCTGTCGCGATCTCCGCTGCCCTGCTTGGCTCGGTGCTGTCGGCATTACCGGGCTGCGCCGGCACCGGCCAGGGCGTGATCGACGCGCTGGACCAGATCGGCAGCGTGGTCCAGGGGGGCGGCCTGAGCCAGAGCGAGATCCTGGCCGGCCTGCGCGACGCGCTGCAGCAGGGCACCACCAGCGCCATTTCCCAACTCGGCCGCAATGACGGCTTCTGGCGCGACCCGCAGGTGCGCGTACCGTTGCCCTCGTTCGTCGCCCGCTACGAGAGCGCGGTGCGGTCGGTCGGCTACGGCAGCACGCTCGACCAGTTCCAGCTGAGCCTGAACCGTGCCGCCGAACAGGCCGTGCCGCAGGCGATGAATATCATCGGCAACGCGATCAGCCGAATGACGATCGACGACGCCAAGGAGATTCTCGATGGCCCGAGCAATGCGGCGACCGAATTCTTCCGCCGCTCCTCGTCGGACGATCTGTACCAGAGCATCCTGCCGATCGTGACCACGACCACCGAGCAGGCCGGCGTCACCCAGCAGTACAAGAAGCTGGCGAGCAAGGCCGGCCCGATCCTGCGCCTGTCCGGCAGCAGCATGCCGGCGGATCTCGACGGCTATGTCACGCAGAAAGCGCTGGACGGCCTGTTCCTGAAAATTGCCGAGGAAGAGGCGCGGATTCGCGCCGACCCGGCAGCGCGGAGCACCGAGCTGCTGAAGAAGGTATTCGCGAAACAGCATCATTGAAGGTGTAGGTCGGCAATCCTTCGCCGACGTGCAAGACCCGATGCGCAACGGAGGCCTCACGTCGGCAAAGGATTGCCGACCTACATCTGCCGCTTCAGGCCGCTTCGGTCTCATGCCCGAAACGGCCGCTGCGGTAATCCTCGAGCGCCTGCTCGATCTCCTCGCGGGTGTTCATCACGAACGGGCCGTACTGCACCACCGGCTCACGCAGCGGCTTGCCGGCGATCAGCAGCAGGCGTGCGCCCTGCGCGCCGGCGGTGAGCTTGAGCGTGTCGCCGTCCGACAGCAGACCCGCGCCGCGCAGCGGTAGCGGGCGTGCTTCCGTGCCGATGCTGGCCGTGCCTTCGTACAGATAGACGAAAGCATTATGGCCATTGGGTACCGACACGGCGGCGCTGACCCCGGCGGCCAGATCGATATCCAGATACAGCGGCGCGGTCGTCGCACCGAGCACCGGGCCGTCGGTCTTGACGCCCGATTGCGTGACCGAGCCGGCGATCACGCGGGCCCTGCCGCCGCCGTCCAAGGCCGCCGTCGGGATCTTGGCGGACGGGATGTCGCGATAGCCGGCCGGCTTCATCTTCTCGCTCGCCGGCAGGTTCAGCCACAGCTGAAAGCCGCGCATGCGGCCCGCCGTCTGCTGCGGCATTTCGGAATGGATGATGCCGCGCGCCGCCGTCATCCATTGCACGTCGCCGGGCGCCAGATCGCCGGTGTGGCCGAAGTTGTCCTTGTGCTGCATGTGGCCGTCGAGCATGTAGGTCACCGTCTCGAAGCCGCGATGCGGATGCGCCGGAAAGCCCGCCAGATAGTCGCTGGGCTCGTCGGTATAGAACTCGTCGAGCATCAGGAAGGGATCGAAGCGCAGGCCCGGCTGCGAACCCAGCGACCGCGACAGCTTGACGCCGGCGCCGTCCGAAGTCGGCTGGCCGGGGATCACTTGTCTCAAGGTACGTTCGTTCATTTCAAGCTCCTTCAGGTCTCCTTCCCCCGCCTGCGGGGGAAGGTTGGGATGGGGGCGGATGTCACAACGAGGCTTCGTTGCGCCGGCTCGCCCCCACCCGCGTTTGCCGCTACGCCGCCAGCTTCTCGATCACGGCCTGCGCCTGCTCGAAAGCCTTGCTCTTGTGCTCGGCGCTGTAAGCCAGGCCTTCGGCGTAGACGAACTCGATGTTCTGAATGCCGAGGAAGTTGAAGAAGGTCTTCACGAAACCGGTCTGGGTATCACTGGGCTGGCCCAAGTGGATACCGCCGCGCGCGGCGGCGACAACCAGCTTGCGATCACCGATCAGGCCGACCGGGCCGGTCTCGGTGTAGCGGAACGTGACGCCGGCGCGGGCCAGGTGATCGATATAGGCCTTCAGCTGCGAGGGCACGCCGAAGTTGTACATCGGCAGGCCGAGCACGATCGTGTCGGCGGCTTTCAGCTCGTCGATCAGCGCGTCGGATTCGGCGACGATCGCCGCCTGTTCCGGCGTGCGGTCGGCGGCCGGCGTCGACAGCGCGACGATGCGCGTCGCGTCCAGATGCGGGACCGGCGAGCCCGCGAGATCGCGGGTCACGACCTGGCCGGTCGGGTGCTTCCTGCGCCAGGCGGCGACGATGTTCTCGGCCAGCACGCTGGAATTGCCCTTGTCGGCAAAAACGCTGGTATTGATCTTCAGCAGGCTGGGAATCTGGGTACTCATGGCGGTCTCCGGGATGCAGATGGAACGGGGAACATTTCGGTGACGCCTATTTAATAATTGTCGGAGTCGATAAAAAAGCAAAATATTCTGCTTTAAACCTTCGATAAATTCGATCAATCTGGCGATCATGAGCACCGCCCTGAACCCCAAGATCTCGCTGGAGCAATGGCGTGCGCTGGTCGCCGTGGTCGATGCCGGCGGCTACGCCCAGGCCGCCGAAACCCTGCACAAGACCCAGTCCAGTGTCAGCTACCTGGTTGCCAAGCTCGAGCGCTCGCTGAACCTGAAAGTGTTCGAGATCGAGGGCCGCAAAGCCAAGCTCACCGACACCGGCCAGGTGCTGGTCCGCCGCGCCCGCGCGCTGATCGAGGAGGCCGACAGCATCGAGCGCGCCGCTGGCACGCTGGCCGCCGGCTGGGAGCCGGAGCTGGCGATCGCGGCCGAGATCATCTTCCCGACCTGGATGCTGCTGCGTGCGTTCGCGCGCTTTGGCCAGCAGCGGCCGCAGACGCGCATCCAGCTGCACGAGACCGTACTCACCGGCACCGACGAGGCGCTGATCGAGCGCCGCGTGCATCTGGCGATCGCCAGCAGCATCCCGCGCGGCTTCATCGGCGACCGGCTGCTGACGATGCGTTTCATCTGCGCCGCTCATCCCGATCACCCGCTGCATCAGCTCGGCCGCGAAATCACCCAGCGCGACCTGCGCCGCCATCGCCACCTGATCGTGCGCGACTCGGCTGCGCATCGCATGCGCGACAGCGGCATCTGGCAGGGCGCCGAACAGCGGCTGACGGTCAGCAACATGGCGACCTCGATCGCCGCTGCCGTCGCCGGCATGGGCTTCGCGTGGTACTCGGAAGACATGATCCGCGACGAACTGCATCGCGGTGTGCTGAAACCGCTGCCGCTGAAAGAGGGCGCGGAACGCCGCGGCGATCTGTTCCTGGTGCTGGCGGAAGGCGACGCCGCCGGCCCGGGCGCGCGGCTGATGGCCGAGATCCTGCGCGAGGAGGTCAAGACGGAATGTGCGAAGCATGTGTAGCTTGGGGTGAGCGCAGCGAACCCCAAGCTACGGGCCGTAAACTGCGCACATGGAATGCCGTTCCCGCTGCGGTGCCTGCTGTACCGCGCCTTCGATTACGTCCGCGATTCCCGGCATGCCCAACGGCAAGCCGGCGGGAGTGCGTTGTGTGCAGCTCGACGAGTTGGAGCGCTGCCGGCTGTTTGCTGATCCGCGGCGACCGGCGTTTTGCGGAACGCTGAAACCGGCAGCGGAGATGTGCGGCGCATCGCGCGCCGATGCGATGGCATATCTGGGGAACCTGGAGCGGTTGACGCGTCCAGCGTGAATCGCGGTCAAGGACCGCTCCTACAGGAGGCGCAACAGACGGTGCGCAAAATTCCTGTAGGAGCGGTCCTTGACCGCGATTGAAACCTACACCGGCTTGAGCAACAGATCGGTCTGCGTCAGGCGCTTCTTCTTGGTCACGAAGTAGAAGCCCAGGCTGATCACGAACAGCACCACGAACATGCCGAACACGATCTGGTTGTAATAGATCATCGTCAGCATCGACAACACCGCCAGCACCAGCGCCACCGCCGGGAAGAACGGATAGAACGGCGCCTTGAACGGGCGCAGCAGGTTCGGCTCGGACTTGCGCAGCTTGAACAGGCTCAGCATCGACACGATGTACAGCACGATCGCGCCGAACACCGACATCGTCACGATGTTCGAGGTCAGCGTGATACCGCCGATCTGGATCAGCGTGTCCGAGTAGATCGCGGCGATGCCGATCACGCCGCCGGCGAGAATCGCCCACACGGGTGTCTTCAGCTTCGGGTGCACGATCGCGAAGAACGACGGCAGATAGCCGGCGCGCGACATCGCGAAGATCTGCCGCGAGTAACCCATGATGATGCCGTGGAAGCTCGCGATCAGGCCGAACAGGCCGATCCAGATCAGCATGTGCAGCCAGCCGCTGCTTTGCCCGACGACCATCTTCATCGCCTCCGGCAGCGGCTTGTCGGTCTTGGCCAGCAGCGACCAGTCGCCGCTGCCGCCGGCGAAGATCATCACGCCGAACGCCAGCACGACGAGCGTCAGGATGCCGGCGATGTAGGCCTGCGGCACGACCTTGGTCGGGTTCTTCACTTCCTCGGCCGCCATCGCCGCGCCTTCGATCGCCAGGAAGAACCAGATCGCGAACGGCACCGCGGCGATGATGCCGCTCCAGGCCGCGGGCGTAAATGTGGCCGAGCCGGCCCAGCCGTTGGCGGCGAAATTGCTCCATGAGAAACCGGGCGCGACCACGCCCATGAACACCAGCAGCTCGAAAATCGCCAGCAGCGTGATGAACAGCTCGAAGGTCGCCGCGATGGTGACGCCGGCGATGTTCAGCGCCATGAACACCAGGTAGGCGCCGACCGCCACGGTCTTCACTTCAAGCGCCGGGAACTGGAAGTTGATGTACGCGCCGATGGTCAGCGCGATCGCCGGCGGCGCGAACACGAATTCGATCAGCGTCGCAAAACCCGCAACGAATCCGCCGAAAGGCCCGTAAGCGCGATAGCTGTAGGCGAACGGCCCGCCGGCATGCGGGATCGCGGTGGTCAGCTCGGTGAAGCTGAAAATGAAGGTGGTGTACATCACCGCGACGAACACCGTCGTCAGCAGGAAGCCCAGCGTACCGGCCGAAGCCCAGCCATAACTCCAGCCGAAATACTCGCCGGAGATGACCAGACCGACCGCCAGGCCCCACAGATGCAAGCCGCTCAAGCTGCGCTTGAGCTCCGTCTTCTCTTGTTCCATCGTCCGACCCCTTTGTTGTGTTTGGGGACAGGCGATGCAACGAGTGAGCCACGGCTCCTATCCCGCTCCCGGGCGCCGCGTAGGTCGGCAATCCCTTGCCGACGTGCGAAGCCCGATGCACAACCGCGGCCTCACGTCGGCAAGGGATTGCCGACCTACGGCCGCTCGTCGAACAGCCGCTGCACGCTGGCGGCGGCGATCGGGTGATAGCCGGCCCGGGCCTGGGCGTAGGTCTGCTGTGCGTAGACGCGGCCGTCCGGCGTCGCGATCCAGGCGCGGTAGATCGGCCCGAGCAGGCGCATCCGGCCGACATGCTGCAGGTACTGCGCCGCGGCCGGCCACACCGCCTGGTCGCCGCCGGCGATCGCCGCGCGGAACCAGCTGCTGGCGATGATCGCGTTCGGTGTCTTGCTCAAGCCGTACTGCGCATCCAGCGCCTGCAGCTGCGCCGGCGTGACCGATGCCGGCATCGTGTCGAGAAAATGCTGCCACTGCTGCACCGCCCAGCCCGAGGTCGGCAGCGCCGACGTCGCCAGCGCGCCGCCCAGCCACGCGGCTCTCTGGCTCTCGACCTGGGTGAACGCATCGGACCGCGGCAGCACCGCGAACGCCGGAATCTGCGGCGCATGCAGCCAGGCGTCGATCTGCGCGGCGCTGGCCTTGCTGCGATCCTGGGCGATCAGATGCTCGTCGAGATACGCCAGGAACTGCGCCGTGCTCGCACTCTTGAACGCATGCTCGTCGAACCAGCCGCGCAGGAAGCGATCGAACGCCGGCCGGCCATACAAGCTCTCCAGCCAGGTCAGGAACAGCGCGCCGCGCTCGTACGGGATCGAGCTGAAAACCTCGTCCGGATCGGCCGCCGGCGTCGCCCGGACCAGCACGCGGTCGGCAGGCTCGGCCTGCTCTTCGGAATCGCGCAGATCCTGCAGGCCCAGTACGCGCTCCATGTCGGCGAATTCGAGGCCGTACTGCGCCTCGTTCAGACGATTGGTCAGGTAGGTGGTGAAGCCCTCGTTGAGCCAGAAGTCGCTCCAGGTGGCATTGGTGACCAGGTTGCCGGACCAGCTGTGCGACAGCTCGTGGGTGACCAGCGACACCAGCTTGCGGTCGCCGGTGATCACGGTCGGCGTCGCGAAGGTCAGCCGCGGATTCTCCATGCCGCCGTAAGGGAAGCTCGGCGGCAGAATCAGCAGATCGTAGCGGCCCCAGCGATACGGGCCATAGAGCTGTTCTTCCAACTCCATGGTTTTTTCGGTCTCGGCGAACTCGTAGGCGGCGCGGTCCAGCAGGCTGGGTTCGGCGTAGACGCCAGTGCGCTCTCCGGTGCTGCGGAACGCGATGTCGCCGACCGCCAGCGCGATCAGGTAGCTCGGGATCGGCTGTGGCATCACGAACTCCCAGGCGCCGTCGGCGGCGGGCTGCTCGTGCATCTCGGCGCTCATCACCGCGCGCAGATTTTTCGGCGCACGGATGCGCGCGCTATAGGGCATGCGCACCAGCGGCGTGTCCTGCAGCGGGATCCAGCTGCGCGCGTGGATCGCCTGCGACTGCGTGAACAGATAGGGCTGGCGCTTGCCGGCGGTCTGCGCCGGCGTCAGCCATTGCAGCGCGCTGGCCTGCGGCGCGGTGGTGTAGCGGATACGCACGCGCTGCGCGTCGGCCGGAACCGCGATGCTGAGCTTGGAGCCGAGCACGCGGTCGCGCGCCGCCAGCTGGAACGCGGCCTTGCTCCAGGTCTTGCCGTCGCTGGAGGTCTCGACCCGCTCGATGCTCAGGTCGCGCGTATCCAGCAGCAGTTCGCGCGCCGCCGGATCGACGTGCGCGATCTGCAGTTCGCTGGTGCCCGACAGGCGCTTGCGCTTGAAATCGACGCTCAGATCCAGCGCCACCTGCGTGACCCGCAGCTGCGCCGGATTGGCGTAGCTGTGCGGATCGCGATCCGGCAGCGGCGGCTCGGCAGCGCGGGCGGCGGCGCCAGCCAGCAGCAGCCCGGCCAACACGCCGGCGCGCAGCAGCCGTTTGGAACGATTCACGGAAAGCCCCGTGTTCCTTGCGGACCTGCCGACGGACCCTGAACCCCTGCGTAGGCTGGGATGGAGCGAAGCGCAATCCCAGCACGGCGGCCCGAATCCAGCGCTGGGTTTCCGCTGCGCTGCAACCCAGCCTACGGGTGGGTCGGGCTCTCGGTTCATGGAGAGTTTCATGTCGGCTCCGCGAGCCGCCGAATCATGCCTTCCTGGGCGGTGCTCGCGACCAGCATGCCGTCGCGGGTGTAGATACTGCCGAAGGACAGGCCGCGGCCGTTCTGGCTCGACGGCGAATCGTTGATGTAGAGCAGCCAGTCGTCGACTCTGGCATCGCGGTGAAACCAGATCGCGTGGTCGATGGACGCCATTCGCAGGGCCGGGTCCAACGGTGCCCAGCCGTGGGGCAGCAGCGCGGTACCGAGCGGGCCGAAATCCGATGCATACGCCAGCACGCAGCGGTGGATCGTCGGATCGTCCGGCAGCCTGCCGATGGTGCGCAGCCAGAACGCGCTGTGCGGCGGCTTGGGCGCATGGTCGAACAGGTCCCGAGGTTCGATGTGCCGCATGTCGAACAGCGTGTCCTGCGACAGGAACTGGCGCAGCCGCGGGTTCGGATCGCTGAGCTGATCGAGCAGTTTCAGGCGCAGCTCGCGGTCGTTGGGCAGCGCCTCGGGCGGCGGCACCTGCGGCATTACCGACTGATGCTCGCCGCCGGCCTCGGGCTTCTGGAACGACGCGATCAACGTCAGGATCACCTGGCCATGCTGAATGGCTTGAACCCTGCGGGTGGTGAAACTGCGGCCGTCGCGCACCGGGTCGACCTCGTAGATGATCGGGTGGCTCATGTCGCCGGGGCGCAGAAAGTACGCATGCAGCGAATGCACCACGCCCTCCTTCACGGTGCGCTGGCCGGCGACCAGCGCCTGGCTGACGACCTGGCCGCCGTAGACGCTGCGGCCGCCCAGATCGCGCGACAGGCCGCGGAACAGATGATCGTCGATGGTTTCGAGGTCGAGCAGATCGACCAGTTCCTGTACGCGGCTCATGAAAGTTCGGTGTCGGATTGAAGCAGCGACTTTAACAAACGCTGTAGGTCGGCAATCCTTTGCCGACGTGAGGCCGTGATTGCACATTGAGCCTTGCACGTCGGCAAGGGATTGCCAACCTACGTGGCCCGCGGTCCGCGATTCTGCCCGCATGAAGTATCCTCGCCGCGCCGTCACCAGGCGTCTTCGGAGAACCATCGAGTGCTCTGGCTGTTGCTGTTCCTGACAACGAGCCTGGCGCTGGCCTGGCATCGCGCGGGCCTGCGCCTGACCACGGCCGCCTACGCCGCGCTGCTGCTCGCCTACGGCGTATTCGGCGGCTCGCTGGCGCTGTTCGGCCTCGGCCTGCTGATCTTCGCCGGCGTGTTCGTACCGCTGAGCCTGCCGACGCTGCGCGAGGAGTGGCTGACACGGCCGCTGCTGGATCATTTCCAGCGGCGCCTGCTGTCGCTGCGCGGCGAACCCGCGCGCGCGGCCGATAGCGTCAGCGCCGCCGCCAATCGGCTGATGTTCGACGAAGGCTCGGCACCGTTGCCGGTGGCTCCGGCGATGGAGATCCCCGCTGCGGACGCCGCGCAGAGCCGGGTACCGCGGCTGCCGACGGCGCTGGGCGGCAGCGGCCTCGACGCACGCGGTTTGCGCCGCCTGCTGCTGACATTGGCGTCCGATCCGCGGAACCTCGCGGCCGCGCAGCGCCTGGTGCTGGCCGACGCATCCGCGCAAATCGTGCTTCAGCATGCCAGCGAAGCCCAGCGCGCCGCACTGTTGCCGCAACTCGCTGCAGGCCATCAGCGAATCCGGCTGGCGACGGATTCACGCTGGGGCGCCGGCAGTGATCGCGGCGTGATCGGCCGCGGTGTCTGGAAGGGCCGCGAAACCCTGGGCCTGCTGATGGATTTCGATGTGCTGATCGACGACGCCCTGTCGGCGGACGAAGTCACCGATTACCTGATACCGGTGCGCGTCAGCGATCCGGAATCACTGCTGCAACCCGAGGTGGCCGGCGGCGTTGCGCTAGTGCGCGTGCCGGCCACGCTGAGCGGCCTGCAGCGCCGCAGGGTCGGCGCGCATTCGCTGCAGCTCGGCGCCCGGCAGCTGTTCGTCTGCCTGGAGCGCGTGGTCGGTGAGAGCGCCGGCATCGGCTGCGGCGACACCGCGATGCACAGCCTGCAGATCGCGCTCGCAGCGGGCCGCCTGGCCATCCGCAGCGCCGAGGCGAGCGCCGCGCTGCGTGGCGCCAGCCTGGATCTGCGACTCGCCGACTTCTATCGCCTGCCTTGCGCCGCGTCGTCGAGCGCGCGGCGCGCGCTGGTCGAATCGGCGCTCGATGCCTACGGGCTCGACACGCTGAGCCTGCTGCTCGCACGCCTGCTCGACGCAGGCCTGGCGTCGCCGCACATCGCCGCGCTGGCCGACCGGGCCGGCGCTGGCCTCGACATCGAGGCGCTGGCCGGCTCGCTGCTGCCGAAAATCCAGGCCTGCTTCAGCGCCGCCGCTGCCAAGCCCTACGGCGTCGCCCTGCCGCTGTTCGACGCCGCGTTCTGGGACGGGCTGGGCGAGGTGCTGTCGCACCAGACCCACGCCGGCCTGCAGGCGCTCAGCGACGGCCGCATCGGCGGCGGCATCGGCCGCCACCGGCAGCACCTGGAACGCTATCGGGCGGCGCTGGCCTGCTGCGGCGACGCGCTGCTGCTGGAGCGCGCCGCGGTGAACAACGGCGGCGCCGCCGAAACCGCGCTGGCCGAGACCTATGCGCAGACCTTGAGCCTGGTCGCGGCGCTGCAGGCGCATGTCGACGCCGGGCTGCCGCGCAACGACGAGCCGCTGCTCGACGCCTACTGCGAGCGCTGCTGCCGGCGTATCGAAGAGGCGCTGGACAGCTTCGTGCAGTCGCAGCGGCGGCGGCGGCGGCGCATCGGCCTGCAGGCCCTGCTACTGCCGCTAGGCCGGCTCGCGCGCAAACCCGACGACGCGCGGTATGCGCAGCTCGCCGGCATGATCCAGAACCCCGGCCCGGTGCGGGACCGCCTGTTCGCGGCCCTGCCGCCGACGGAAGCCTCCATCACCCGTCTTGTCGATGCGCTGGACGCCGCAGAAGCCGCACAACGCCGCCTGCTGCAGCAAGTCGACGCCGGCGTTTTAAAGCCCGGCTTCCCGCTGGAACAGATCGTTGAAGCGCTGCGGCTGAATATCGTCGATGCGAAGCAGGCCGATGCCTTGCGCGCCGCCTACAACCTCGGAGAGGACTGGCGCCTGGCCGGGTCTGGCGGCGCGAAGCGATAGGCGAAGCCGGTCCCGGCCGCGATCACAGCGACGGCACCGGCTTCAGGGAATCGCCAGGCCGGCAATCACTGCCGGCCTGGCCACGAAAGCCGCGAGCACGCGCTTGACCTGGGTGTACTGATCGAACTCGACCAGTTCGCCTGCGCCGTAGAAGCCAATCAGGTTGCGCACCCAGGGGAACGTCGCGATATCCGCGATCGTGTAGGTATCCGCCATGATCCAGTCGCGGCCTTCGAGATGCCGGTCGAGCACCGCGAGCAGGCGCCGCGACTCGGCGACGTAGCGATCACGCGGGCGCTTGTCTTCGTAAGCCTTGCCGGCGAACTTGTGGAAGAACCCAAGCTGGCCGAACATCGGACCGATGCCGCCCATCTGGAACATCAGCCACTGGATCGTCTCATAGCGGCCCGCTGCGTTCGACGGCATCAGCTGCCCGGTCTTGTCGGCAAGGTAGATCAGGATCGCGCCAGACTCGAACAGCGCCAGCGGCCGGCCATCGGGGCCGTTCGGATCAAGAATCGCCGGGATCTTGTTGCTCGGATTCAGCGAGCGAAACTCCGGCGACATCTGATCATGCGTGTCGAAGCTGATCTTGTGCGGCTCGTAGGCCAGGCCGGTCTCCTCGAGCATGATCGAGACTTTGACGCCGTTGGGCGTCGGCAGCGAATACAGCTGCAGGCGCTCGGGATGGCGGGCGGGCCATTTCTTGGTGATCGGAAACGCGGACAGATCGGTCATGGTGTGTGGTCTTTGAGCAACGTCGAGGTCTGACGATACACCGCGCCGAAGCGGCGCTTGCGTCCATTCCAATGGCGATGGCACATCAGCGGGTACATGTCGGCAAAGGATTGCCGACCTACGCGGGCGGCGCGCCGAGCTGCCGGCGGGGATCGGCCTTCGAGAAGGCCTCGAGCTGCTCGCATGCGGCCATGATTCGCTGCACCGTGGGAATGCCGTCGACTTGGATCTTGAACACGCGCATCACGACGACGATGCTGGCCAGGCAGATGTCGGCGAGGGTCGGACCATCGCCATGGCAGAAGACCCCGGTCTCGGGCTCGGCCGACAGACGCTGCTCCAGCGCCTGCAGTCCGGTGCCGAACCAGTGGATCTGCCAGGCGCGCCAGGCAGCGTCGTCAAACTTTCCCGCGGTGACCAGGTATTTCTTGACCCGCGGCGTGATCAGCGGATGCGTGTCGGCCGCGAGCATCGCGGCCAGCGAGCGCACCCTGGCGCGGCCATGCGCGTCACCGGGCAACAAGGCGGGAGCGGGATAGGTTTCGTCCAGAAATTCCAGGATGGCCAGGGACTGCGTCAGCGGTGTGTGGCCCGGCCCGGCCTGACGGTCGATGAGCGCCGGAATCGCGGCCATCGGGTTGATCTTCAGGAAGGCGTCGCCGCGCTGTTCGCCGGCGTCGAGGTCGATATTGGTCTCTTCCGCCACCACGCCCTTGAGATTGAAGGCCACGCGCACGCGATAGGTCGCCGACGTACGCCAGAAAGAGAACAGTTCAAAACGTCCGGGATCGATCATGCGGGAACCGGTCATGAGGCCTCGATGCTGGAAATCCAGCCTGCGCTTGCGCGACGATGGAGAATACAACATCGAATCCCTGAGTCGGCCGAGCCCTGCATTGCCATGAAAATCGCTACCTGGAACGTGAATTCCCTGCGCGTGCGCCTGCCGCATCTGCTCGACTGGCTCGCGGCCAATCCGGTCGATGCGCTCGGCATCCAGGAGAGCAAGCTCGAGGACAGCGCGTTCCCGCATGCCGATCTCGCCGCCGCCGGCTGGCACGCGGTGAGCAATGGGCAGAAGACCTACAACGGCGTCGCGATCCTGGCGCGCGATCCTCCGGCCGATGTGGTCCGTGATATCCCCGGCTTCGAAGATCCGCAGCGCCGCGTGATTGCGGCGACGGTGGGCGGCGTGCGCGTGATCGACGTGTATGTGGTCAACGGCCAGGCGGTCGGCAGCGAGAAGTACGAATACAAGCTGCGCTGGCTGACAGCGCTGCAGGCGTATCTGAAAACCGAGCTCTTGAGATATCCGCTGCTCGCCGTGGTCGGCGACTACAACATCGCGCCGACCGACGCCGACGTCTACGATCCGGTCGCCTGGGGCGAGGATGTGCTGTGCTCGCCGCCGGAGCGCGAAGCTTTGCGCTCGCTGATCGACCTTGGACTGGTCGACTGCGTCGCGCAGAAGCTGCCGGAGGGCAATCGCTTTACCTGGTGGGATTACCGGCAGGCCGCTTTCCGCCGGAACATGGGGCTGCGGATTGATCATGTGCTGGCGTCGACGGCTCTGGCGGCCAAGCTCTCTGCAACCGTGATCGACACCGCGCCGCGCAAGCTGGAGCGGCCTTCGGATCATGCGCCGGTGGTGGCGATTTTCGATTAGCCGGTTGGGCCTCAATCGCGGACAAGGTCCGCTCCTACAGCCGCGGAATCAAGAGTCCGCAAGAATCCTGTAGGAGCGGACCTTGTCCGCGATTGAGGCCGCGCAGCATCATCAAAGCTTCGGCGGCTCCACCGACACCGGCACGCTGAGGCGCCGCGGTTTTCCATCCGGCGGCGGCGGCAACGGCGAGGCGCGCAGCACCAGCGCCGTCGCCTCGGCATCCAGCACCGCGATGCCGGAACTCTCGACCAGCGTCACATCCGACACACCGCCATCGGCAGCGATGCTGAAAGCGACTTCGCTGTGCGCGCTCGTCAGCACGCCGGGCAGGCTGCGGCGATGCCGGCTCAGCTGTGCGCGCACTTGCGCCATGTAGCCGCCGCTGCCACCGCCGGCGCGGCCGCTGCCGGCCGATGCGGGCGCGGATGCGCTCACCGGCTTGTTCTCGGGCGTTGCTTCCACCGCAGTCGGTTGCAACTCGATCGGTGTCGCGGCGAGTGTCAAAGCGTCGCTGCGCAGCGACGCCTGCCTGGCGACTTCGCGCGGCGCTGATACGGCGGCAGCATCGTTCACTGCGGGTGCCACCGCGTCATCACCGCCGAGGCCGCTGCCCGAGCCAGACAGGGACTGGCGGCTGCCGGTGCCCAGAACCAGCAGCAGAATCAGCAACAGATGCACCGCGAGGGCCACATATAGCGACAACGCGGCCTTGAAGCGGTTCATCCGCTCCGCGTGGTCGTCAGCAGGCTGGCGCGGACCACGCCGGCCGCGCGCAGCACCTCGAGGATCATCACCACGCGCTGCGCATCGGCGCCGGCATCGGCCTTGACGATCAGCGCGCGATCGCCGGCGCTGTGCTGCCAGGCCTGCGCGCGCGTCAGCAGCACGTCGGGCTCGATGATCTCGCCGCCGAAACCGATGCGGCCCTGCGCATCGATCACCAGCGTGTCGGGCGCAGAGTCCGGCGCGGTCTGCGCCGCCGAATGCGGTGGGCTTGCCGTGAGCACCTCGGGTGCTTGGATGACGCCGGCCAGAATCACGAAGATCAGCAGCAGGAACGCGAAGTTGATCATCGGCACCATGTCGATGGCGCCCGGGTTACGCGGCTTGGGCCCGCGGATCTTCATGGCGCTGCCGCGCGGCCCAGCGTCAACGCGGCACCGGTGAGTTTGAAACGGTCGAGCGCGTCGACCATTGCCTGCAGGCTGACACCGGGGCCGGCGATCAGCACTGCACGCGCGCCCGGCTGCCGCAGGCGCTGCGCAACCTGCTCCAAGCTCGACGGCTGGGTGTCGAGCAGCAGGCCGCCGTCGTTCAGCACCTGCACGATCAGCGCGCCGCTGTCGGCGTCGTCGGCTCCACCGGCCAGCGCCATCGACCAGCTGTGCCAGTCGCCATACGTGGTCACCAGCATGAAGAAGAACAGCAGCACGAACATCACGTCGACCAGCGAGGTCAGCACGATGGTGTTGCGGCGCTTCGGCTTGCGGGCGATGCGCATCGCGCTTGCCGGTGCTTAGCGGACGCCGCTGGTCAGCAGCGCCGTCAGCGCCGATTCCATGCGCTGCTGCAGGCGCTCGATGCGCCGGTCCAGATAGTTGAAGGCGACCAGCGCGACGATCGCGACGGCGAGGCCGCCGGCGGTGGTCAGCAGCGCCTCCCACAAACCTCCCGACAAGATCGACGGGCTGACGCGATCACCGGCGGCCTGCAGCTGGCGGAACGCCTGGATCATGCCGAGCACGGTGCCAAGCAGGCCGAGCAACGGCGCCAGCTGCGAGATCACTTCCAGCGGGCGCATCAGGCCGCGCAGGCTCTCGAGCTTTTCGGCCGCGTAGGCCTCGATGTATTCGCGTGCCTGTGCTTCGCTGCGTGCAGCGTCGGCACGCACGGTGATCGCTTCGCGCATCACGTCGGCCAGCGGCGACGGCGAGGCACCGAGCACGGTCAGCGCCTGCTCGGTCTGGCCGCGCTGCCAGCTGTCTAGCGCGCGCGCGACGAAGCGGCGGTCGCCGATACGCTGGTCGGTGAACTCCCAGAGCTTGACCAGCACGATGGTCACCGTCGCCACCGACAGGCCGACCAGCAGCAACATCGTCGGGCCGCCCAGGCGGATCCACTCGAAAGCCTGCGACATTCAAACACTCCCCTGCGTTTTTGTCCCCCTGTGCCGCTCGCGGCACAGGGGTTCCAGATGGCTCAGTGCACCGGCACCACTTTCGCTTCGCCGACGCCGCGCGGGTCCGCCGCTCCATCGACGCGCCCGGTCTTCGGGTCCCAGGTCACGGCCTGCAGATTGCCGTAAAGCTGGTCCACCGGCTTGAGTGTATAGCCCATGCCGGTCAGCGCCTTCTGCTCGTCGGCGCTGAAGGCGGCGGACTCGTATTCGACCACGTCCGGCAGGTATTGCTGATGGAATCGCGGTGCGGTGACCAGCTGCTGCGCCGAAGCGCCGTTGATCCAGTCGAGCAGGCCGAGCAGCACCATCGTGATGATGCGGCTGCCGCCGGGCGAGCCGACGATCAGCAGGCCGCGCGGGCCTTCGACGAAGCTCGGCGACATCGACGACAGCGGCCGCTTGCCGGGCGCCACGAGGTTGGCCTTGGAGCCGATCAGGCCGTAAGCATTGCTCGCGGTTTCGCTGGCGGCGAAGTCGTCCATCTCGTCATTCAGAAACACGCCGGTGCCGGGCGCCATGTAGGCCGAGCCGAAGGACAGATTGATCGACAATGTCGCCGCGACGCGATTGCCTTCGGCGTCGAGGATCGACATGTGCGTGGTGTTGTGGCCCTCGGTCAGCGGCGGCGCCGGCGGCAAGCTCGCGCTCGGCGTCGCACGGCCCGGCGTATAGGTCTTGACCAGCTCTCTTGCATAGCTGCGCGACAGCAACTGCGTCATCGGCACCTTGACGAAATCGCTGTCGCCCAGATACGCGGCGCGGTCGCGGTAGCCTCGGCGCATGCTCTCGATCAGCTGCTGCTTGGCCGCCAGGCCCTGGCCGTCCCAGCCGAGCAGCTCGAGCTGGTTCAGCACTTCGCCCAGCGTCGCGCCGCCAGCCGAAGGCGGCGGCACGGTGACGATGCGGTAGTCGCGGAACGACAAGACCACCGGCTCACGCTCGACCACTTCGTAGCGCGCCAGATCGTCCGCGCTCCAGATACCGCCGCTCTGGTTGGCGCCGGCGACCAGCTTGCTGCCGATGTCGCCGCGATAGAAACCGTCGCGGCCCTGAGCGGCGAGGCGTTCCAGTGTCACCGCCAGATCGGGCTGCCGCAGCAGCGCACCGGCTTTCGGCGGACCGCCGTCGACCGCGAACGTGGCCTTGGCGGCCGGCGACAGCCGGTCCCATTCGCGGGCGAAGGCGCGCGCCAGTTTTTCATCGCAGGCAAAACCGTCACGCGCGAGCTTGATCGCCGGCGCCAGATTGCGCGCCAGCGTCAGCTTGCCGTAGGTCTTGGCGATGTGATCCAGCGCCGCCGGTTCGCCCGGAATCGCGGCCGACAGCGGGCCGTTGCGCGACAGCTTGTCGACCGCCTTGCCCGATGCGTCCAGATACATCGTCGCGCTGGCCTTGGACGGCGCGGTCTCGCGGCCGTCGACGACGATTTCGAAATCATCGCTCTCGCGGTGCAGCAGCCAGAAACCGCCGCCGCCGAGGCCCGAGCCGGTGGGTTCGACGACGGCCACTGCGGCGGTCACCGCGACCGCGGCGTCGAAAGCGTTGCCACCGGCGGCGAGCACCTCCAGGCCCGCGGCGGTGGCCGCCGGGTGAGCGCTGGCCACCGCATTTGCGCCGGGCTTTTTGGCGTCCGCCGCGTTCGCATCGACATTCGCAACGACGCAGAAAACCAGGCACAGCGATACCGCGAGTATCCTTCTCATGACGCTTTGGCTCCAGTCAGTTGCCGATATTTGACGAGCAGCTGTTCCTGCGTTTCCTCGTGCTCGGGGTCCAGCGGTATGCAATTGACCGGGCACACCAACTGGCACTGCGGTTTGTCGAAGTGGCCGACGCATTCGGTGCACAGCTTCGGGTCGATCTCGTAGATCTCGACACCCTGGTAGATCGCCTGGTTCGGGCACACCGGTTCGCAGACGTCGCAGTTGATGCAATCGTGGGTGATCTTCAGCGACATGGCGTGCTTACGCCCCTAGTGCGATGACTCATAAGTTTGGAAACATTGACGGCGGCGCTGGTCTCCTTCCCCCGCCTGCGGGGGAAGGCCGGGATGGGGGCGCGGGCGCGGAAGAAAGCTCGGTTCTGCCATCACGCCCCCTCCCCAACCCTCCCCCGC
>NZ_JAQGNT010000066.1 GCF_028291725.1 Hydrocarboniphaga sp.
TCGCAAACGACGTAGGTCGGCAATCCTTTGCCGACGTGTGCGCCCTGATCCCTTGAGCACGTCGGCAAAGGATTGCCGACCTACCATCAGCGGGTTCAGGGTCCGTGAGCAGGTCCGCAAGGAACACGGGGCTCTCTATGAACCTTGCGCAGACCGTAGGGCGGGTCGTGACCCGCCGCTTTCGCTCGAGCTTGACGACGGCGGGTCATGCCCAGTGAGCAGGTCCGCAGGGAACAGGCGGCCACCCAGTATCAACTGGCACGGAGGGTAGATGCCCCGCGCTTCAAGCCGACGTGAAAGCGGGGCGTTAGGCATCAGAAGTACGACCGGCGGCGGCTGACCAGAGAGGTCGCCTACCTCCGCGCACGGCACTGCCATGTGCAGCAGGCTCCTGCTCCTATCCGCTCTGACACAATGCATACCGTCCCGCTGAATAGTTTCTCACTCGGAAATCACAGTGAAAATTGCGCCATTCACGGTCAATGTCTCAGACGCTGCGGTTGGCGACCTTGCTCGTCGCCTAGGCATGACCAGATGGCCCGATGAGGTTGGCGAAGGAACATGGGCATCTGGTATGCCGCTCAGGGTGCTGCGAGATGTTCTGGAATACTGGCGCGATCAATTTGATTGGCGAACTGCAGAGCGCAGGCTGAACGCCCTACCCCAGTTCAGCATCGAGATGGACGGGCGAGCCGTGCACTACCTGCACGTAAAAGGTGTTGATCGCGGATCACCTCCCATCGTGCTCACGCACGGCTGGCCAGGTTCGTTCGTCGAGATGTACAAGATCATCCCGATGCTGACCGATCCTGCGAACAATGGCTTGCCCGGGCATCGATCCTTCGATGTCATCGTCCCCTCCCTGCCCGGTTTCGGATTTTCGCAAGCCCCCGCCGGTCCAGGTACGAATAGCCGCGTAGTCGCTACGCTCTGGCACAGGTTGATGACGGAGCTTGGCTATTCAAGCTACTTTGCACAAGGCGGGGATATTGGTTCGGGTGTCAGTACTTGGCTGGCGCGCCTCTACCCGCAAGCGGTGCGGGCGCTCCATCTCAACTTCATCTCGGGTAGCTTCCAGCCACCGCTGACCGAGACTGATCGTCCGCTCTCCGCGGCGGAAACTGAGTGGCTTGCGGCCCGCGGCCGTTGGGCCGAGCGAGAGGGTGGTTACAGCCACGTTCAGGCAACCAAGCCGCAGACCCTGGCGTACGCCTTGACCGATTCACCCGTCGGCCTGGCTGGCTGGCTGCTCGAAAAGTTCTTCGCCTGGAGCGACGGTAGCGATGAACTGACGCAGAGGTTTGACCTTGATGAGCTGCTGACCAACGTGTCGGTGTACTGGTTCTCCGGCAACGTCGCATCCACGCTGCGCATGTATGAAGAAAACTCCCGTCAGCCTCTTCGATTCGACTCCGGCGAGCGGATCATCCCGCCGCTTTCCTACGCGCGGTTTCCCAAGGAGATCGTCAACCCGCCGCGCGAGTGGGTGGAGCGCGTGTTCAACGTCGCCAGGTGGACTGAAATGCCCGTCGGGGGTCACTTTGCAGCGCTGGAGCAGCCGCGTGCACTGGCCATTGACATTCATGAGGCGTTCTCGTCACTGTGAACCGACCCACTTTTGTGGCAGGACCGCGTTAAAGGATAGGTTCAACAAGCGACTGCAGCAGCCCGGACTTGAAGTCGGCCTTGGGCGCCATATGGAGCTTTCCTTTAACTCGATGCGGACGCTTACGCGCTGCAAGTCTGGATCAGACTGGAGCCGACTGTTCCAAACTGTTCGAGTGTCTCTCGATATCTAAATTTGGGGGAAGCGCCATGCATTATTCCCGACTCTGTGCGCTGCTGATCGACTGCAATACACCTGACATTGATCAGGCCGCCAGCTTCTGGGCTGGAGCTTTGGGTCGCGCGATCGACCCTGATCACCCAGGCACTCGCGGCAATTACCGCATGCTGGTGACGCCAGCTGACGAGCCTATCGTGCAGATTCAGCGCGTCGAACATGAGAGCAGGGTTCACATCGACATTGAAACCGATGACATCCCTGCTGAAGTGGCTCGGCTGGAAGAATTAGGTGCCAGCGTGGTCAAGCGCCTGGAGCGTTGGGTGGTAATGCAGGCTCCGACCGGGCAACGATACTGTGTCGTTCGCGTCCAGCGCCCAGGCTTTCCCAAGAATGCAAACCTCTGGACTTGAAACGACGAATCGTTAGGCCGACGGGAGAGATGTCATGAAACGCACCTGGACGATCATCGGTGTACGCGATGTGCCGAGCAGCTTCCGATGGTACCAGTCACTCTTCGGCCTGCCCGAGACGCGGCCGGGCCATGCCTACTTTGGCCAGATCCTCGATTCGGATGGAACTGTCTTGCTCTGCCTCCACCAGTGGGGCGCGCACGAGCATCCGTCGTTGACGAGCCCGGACCATGCGACACCTGGCAACGGGCTCCTCCTGTTCTTCCGCGTCGACGATTTCGATATGGCACTGCGTAGGGCACGCACGCTCGTCGCCCGGCTCGAAGAGGAGCCGCACACGAACCCGGGTACTCGAACAGAAGAGTTCTCGCTCCGGGACCCGGACGGATACTACGTCACGATCAGTGCGCTCTCTCCGCTCGAGTTGGCGGGCCACGAGACGCCGGCCTGACAAACGCATGCAGCCTTGGTCCCTGGATGCGCTATCGCCGCCTCACGTCGGCAAGGGATTGCCGACCTACGGCGAAGTGACGTCTTCACACACAAAAAAACCGGGGCCTGTGCCCCGGGTTTCGCGTCACCGCCCGCTGTCAGCGCGGCATCGCATTGCGCAGATCCTGGTAGGCATCACGCACCGTATCAGCCAGCAGCGTCAACGCTGATCCAAGCTCGGCGCCGGATTTCCCGGCGGCGTCGCGCAGCGGCACCATCTTTTTCTGCAGCTGATGCCACTGGGTTTCGGTTTCGTCCCAACGATCTTTCAGCTCGGCCTTGAACAGATGCGCCTGCAGCATCAGTTCATCACGCAGTTCGCGGATGCTGTCGATCTCCTTGATCGTCAAAGAGGGTCGGGGTTGCCGCGTCTGCGGCTGCGTGATTTTGTGGGGCATGTTCATGGTGTAGCTCCAGCACTGGGGAAGCCGAGTGTCAGCAAACCCGCGGCGCTCGACCTTGACCGCGGTCAAGTGACGCGGACGACACACGAGGTTTGACCTGGATCATCGAGAAGCGCGGCCGAAACGCTCAGGCTTGGCTGACCCGTTCAAGCGAGCACCGACGATGAAAGCCCTGACCGCCTTGCTGGCGCTTATTGGAGCCGTGTCTGCAGCCGCCTCCGCGACGCCGCTGCTGGCCGCGGTTCCGGACCTCTGGGCTTACAACGATGCCTGCGAGCAGGCCTTGCGCGACGCCGATTATCTGCGCGCCGACTATCGCTGCCAGGCGGCCGCGGACCTGGCGGCGCGGATCAGGCCGGGCACACCGGAACAGGCCAGTGCGCTGGACCATCTTGCACAATTGCGCGCCGATCAGGGCCGCTTTGAAGAAGCCATCCGGCTTGCCGAACAGGCATCCACAATCACCGAAAGTTCTTTCGGCCCGCTGGACCCGATGCTGGTGCCGGTGCTGCTGCGCCAGGCGCTGATCGAGCAGATCTGCGGCGACACCGCGCATGCCGAACTACTGCTGTTGCGCGCACAGGGCATCCTCGACCTGTCCGCCGAGCCCGACGATCTGGAGATCGCCGAGACCCAGCAGCGCCTCGGGCTGCTGTATTACGACCTGCACCGCTTCGACGAGGCGCAGCAGGCATTCAGCCAGGTGCACTCGCGCCTGGAGCGCTACTACGGCGCCGGCAACGTGCCGGAGACGCTGCTGCCGTCGCTGCTGCAGCGCGCGCGTGCCGCCGCCGCGCGGCCCGACGCGATCGCGCCGCAGAGCTGCCATTGATCCGGATCAACAACACGGCCCGGCGCATCGGCGACCCTGCAACTGTGCAAATACAAGTGACCACCGTGAACCATTTCAGACGCATCATGCTGCTCGCCAGTCCGTCGATGCGCCGCACCGCGGCTTTCGAGCGCGCCAGCTGGCTGGCTCAGACCACCGGGGCATCGCTGCACATCAGCCTCATCGACTATGACCCCGGCATCGCCAAGGCGCTGCAGGCTCATCCTGCCAGCGGCGAGAAGCTGCGCGAGGCCTATCTTGCGCAACGCCGCGACTGGCTGGCGCAGGAGATTCTCGGCCTGAAGTCGCGGCGCATCAGTGCAACCACCCAGGTCTGCTGGGCGAATCCGCTGAAGACCGAGCTGCTCGCGCAGATCGCCGCCTATGCGCCGGATCTGATCGTCAAGGATGTGCACCACGAGCCCTTGCTGCGGCGGATTCTGCTGCGGCCGCTGGACTGGCAGCTGCTGCGCGAATGCCCGAGCCCGCTGCTGCTGGTCGGCTCGCTCAATCACGCCGTGCCGAAAGTCGTTATCGCCGCCGTCGATGTATCCGGCGGCGATAACGCGGTCTCGCGCTTCAACCGGCTGATTCTCGGCCATGCACAGGCGTTGGCGACCGATTGCGGCGCCGAGCTCCATGTCACCTATGCCTTCATTCTGCCGGTGAGCATCGCCGGCGATTTCAGCGGCGAGATCTACGACAGCCTGATCCGCGCCGACCGCGTCGCCTTCGACGCGCTGGCCAAGGAATACGCGATCCCCAGCGAACGCGCGCATTTTCTGGTCGGGCCGCCGGCGACCGAGATCGTCGAGCTGGCGGCCAGAAAGGGCGCCGACGCGATCGTGCTCGGCGCCAGCCAGCATCCCTGGATCGACCGGCTGCTGATGGGCACGACCGCCGAAGCGGTGCTGGAACGCTCGCCTTGCGACGTGCTGGCGATCAAGCCCGAAGCCTGAATTTCCCTCACGACACGATCACCCGCAGCCGGAGTATCCGATGGACGATTTACAACTGAAGCAGGCCGTCATCGACGAGCTGGAATCCGATCTGGCGATCGACGCCACACATGTCGGCGTGCTGGTGCACCACGGTGTGGTGACGCTGGGCGGCTATGTCGCCAGCCACGCGCAGAAACACCATGCAGAAGACGTGGTGCGCCGCGTCAAGGGCGTCAAGGCCGTCGCACAGGAGTTGGACGTCAAACGCCAGCAGACCGCGGCACTGGACGACGAACAGATCGCCGCCAGAGCGGTGAGAGTTATCGAATGGGATTCGCAGCTGCCGCGCGGCGCGATCTCGGTGACGGTGGAACAAGGCAGGCTCAGCCTGAGCGGTGTGGTCGACCGCGATAGCCAGCGGCGCGCCGCCGAGGCCGACGTGGCCGGCATCCGGGGTGTGACGTCGGTGAACAACCTGATCACGCTGCTCGCAGCCGATGGCGTCAGCCAGGTGCAGGACGAGATCCGCGCGGCGTTCGAGCGCGCCGCCGATATCGAGGCCGAGCGCATCACCGTGCACGTCCACAGTGACCACACCGTGGTGCTCGGCGGCCAGGTGCATTCGATGATCGAGCGCGCGGCGGCCGAGAACGCGGCATGGTCGGCGGCGGGCACCATGAAAGTCGTCAACCGGATCGAGATCGGGCACTGAACATGAGCCGCCAGCTGCCGCGCTCCGTCTGCAGGCCGTGGATCGCGGCCCTGCTGGCGCTGGGTCCGGCGGCGCTGCCGGCGCTGGCGGCGCTGGCCGACGAATCGCCGCTGGGCATCAGCCGTTCCAGCGAGCTGCACGCGCGTCTCGAAGCCCGGCTGGACGCAAACGATCTTGCCCGGCTCGCCGACGGCTTCGATGCAACAGACCCGACGACCAACGATCGCTGGCAGAACAATGCCAGCCGCAACCGCTACGAACTGCAGATCGCGAAGCGTTTCAAAACCGCCGCGGGGCCGTGCCGCTCCTTTGAGCTGGTAGCGACGATCGATCAGCACCGGACCCGGGTACAAGGTCTGGCCTGCCGCAAGGACGATCGTTGGCGCGTCGTCGAGTGAAGCGTCCCGGGCGCTGATGCTTGACCGGGATCAATGCCGGCCGGCCGTCGCGCCTTCAGGCTGGAAGGAATCGAACCATGCACGCACAACGACACAAACGGGATGAACTCACATTGGATCGCTCCGGCACGCAGCTGGTGCCGGACTCCGAGTCGATGTCGTCGGTGGATCTGGCCTGGCTGACGATGGACCGCCCCTGCAACCCGATGGTCGTGGCCGCGGTGCTGCAGCTCGACCCGGTGCGCAGCCTGCCGCGCCTGATCGACACGCTGGCGACGCGGCTGCACGGCCATCCGCGGTTCCGGCAGTACGCCGACGACGGATGCCAGCCGGCGGTCTGGGTGGATGACACGAACTTCGAGCGCGCCTACCACTTCCAGATCCGCCGCTCGAGCGCGCCGATCGACGATGCGGCCCTGCGCGTGATGATCGCGCGCGAGCTGAGCCGTGAACTCGACCGCTCGCGGCCGCTGTGGCAGCTGAGCCTGTTCCGGCAGAGCCGCCGCCGCGTCGCGCTGCTGTTCCGCGCGCACCATGCGATGGCCGACGGCGTCTCGCTGATGCAGCTGTTGCTGAAGCTCGCCGACGGTGCCGGCGACGGCCAGGCGGCAAGCGCGCCGCAAGCCCATCACGCGACACGAACCCGCCGCGGCCCGCTGGCTTTCGCGATCCACGGCCTGGAGTCGCTGGACGCGGGCTGGAGCGCGATCCAGGCGCGGCTGGCGCGCGCCCGCGAGCAACCGGCGGACGCGATCCGCGACCTGGCGCTGTTTGCCGCCGGCACCGCATCGACGCTGCGCGTGCTTAGCCTGCGCGACCGCACACCCGCGCCATTCCGGCAAGCGCTGTGCGGCGACCGGCGCATCGACTGGAGCGCCCCGCTGTCGCTGGAGCCGCTGCACCGCCTCGCCCATCGCCACGGCGTGTCGCTCAACGACCTGTTCCTGTCGGCACTGGCCGGCGCTTTCGGCCGCTATCTGCGCGCGGCCGGCCCGGTGGCGCGCCGCGCGATACTGCGGGTCTCGATACCGGTGGATCTGCGCTCGCCCGCGGACGGCGATTTCGGCAACTGCTTCGGCCTGGTGCTGTTCGATCTCCCGGTCGGCGAGCAGTGCGCGCTGCGCCGGTTGGCGCTGGTCGGGCGGCAGATGCGCAAGCTCAAGCATTCGCAGCAGGCGCGCGCGATGCTGATGTCGCTGCGCGCACTCGGCCACCTGCCGGTGTTCGTCGAAAAAATGCTGGTCGAACGGGTCGCCGGCAAGGCGGCCGCGGTGGTGTCCAATCTGCGCGGGCCGGACGATGAGCTGGTGTTTGCCGGAGCCGGGCTCAAGAGCGTGGTGTTCTGGCCGCCGCAGACCGGCGAAGTCGGCATCGGCGTCAGCATGCTGAGCTACACCGGCCAGGTCACCATCGGGCTGTGCTGCGACAGCGCGGTGCTGGCTGAGCCGCATCGCGTCATCGCGGCGTTTCAAGCCGAGATCGACGAGCTGCTGGCGGCGGGCTGATCGCTTCGTTGATGCAACCAAAACTCGCTTGAACCGTAGGTCGGCAATCCCGTTGCCGACGTGAGGCCCCGGTTGCGCATCGGGCGCACACGTCGGCAAAGGATTGCCGACCTACCGGCCCTGCGCGCCGTAGCGACTCATCAGCGGCAACCACTTCGCGTGAATGCGCTCGTGCTTGCCCTCGACGGTACCGATCAGCGTCGTCCGCACCGGGCCGATGCCGGAAAACTTGAGCACGTTGCGAACCAGGCTCTTGAGCCCGTGCGACAAAAAGTAGTAGCGGTACACCAGCGCCGGCATGCCCATGGTCACGATCACGCGCGCCGAGCGGCCGCCCAGGCACTGCTTCCATCCGCGTGCCGCGGGATCGACCGCGAAACCGGGGCGGAACACCTGCTCCAGAAACGCCTTCAGCGTCGCCGGCATCGAGCCCAGCCACAGCGGATGCACCACCAGCAGATGATCCGCCCACAGGATCACCTGCTGCGCGGCCAGCACCGCGTCCGGCACCGGGCCACTTTCCCATTCCGCCTTGCTGTGCAGCATCGGGATGTCCAGCTCGGCGACATTGAGCTGCCGCACCTCGTGCCCCGCTCTCTCGGCCGCCTCGCAATACGCCCGGGCCAGCGCGTGGCCGAGGTGATGATCGCTTATGTCCGGGTGCCCCTGGATGATCGCGATGCGCTTGCCCATGACGTGATCCTGTAGTGGTGATGGCGCAAGCCAAGCGGCTCACGCGGCGTGATACTGCTATTTCACGGGCCGGTATCGCAGTAGTAGTCGCCGAGAAACTTCGCCCGGATCTGCGCTTCGGCCTGCAGCCAGTCGTCGCGATCGTGGCCCGGCGCGAAGCCGCGGGCCTGGGCCAGAAAATAGGCGGCGTCCGCAATCAGATCGAAGTGCTGATCGGCGCTGACACGGCGACAATGGGCGGGAATGTGAGGTGCCGGCGCGATGACCACCGGCTCGCTTGAAGAATTCATGACGTTACCTGCTGGCTTGGCTGCTAATGTGGGCTCAGCATGCGGCGCCCAGGGCGCAGCGCGCCTTGACGGCGGTCAAACCAGCCGAGCACGCCGGGGCGAGCATCGAGGGCCGGTGATTCAGCTGCCCACCGACAACACACGTTAGGATCGGCCTCGTTTCCGCCATCGCAAGGAGCCGCCTATGCCCGGAAGACTGCTCGTCGCGATCGTGGATCTCGGTGGCGGCATCCGCCTGCTGAACGAGCATTGCGAGCAGGCGATCGGCCTGAGTCCGGCTCTTGCACAGGGGCGCCTCGTCTGGGAAACACTCGCAGCACCCGAGCAGGCCGACAAAATGCGAGCGGCGTTCGCCAGCGCCGCAGCCGGAGCTGCGGTGCCGGATCAACAAGGGCACTGGCAGGCAGCCGATGGCACGCGCTTCGGCGTCCACTGGGGCTACTCGGCGCTGCGCGATGCCGACGGCAAGCCGCAGCAGGTGGTCATCACCGGCTCGGATCTGCGCGTCACGCGCAGCATCCAGGCCGAGCTGATCGAGGCCCTGGACCGCCAGCAGGCGATCCTCGACACCGCGGTAGACGGCATCATCACCATCGGCGAGAGCGGCGACATCCAGTCGTTCAACCGCGCCGCGGAACGCATCTTCGGATACCGCGCCGGCGAAGTGATCGGGCGCAACGTGTCGATGCTGATGCCGGCGCCGTATCGCGCCGAGCACGATGGCTATCTGAACAACTACCTGAGCACGCATCGCAAGAAAGTCATCGGCATCGGCCGCGAAGTCCGCGGCCTGCGCAAGGACGGCACCCAGTTCCCGCTCGAGCTATCGGTGGGTGAAGTGGTGACCTCGGGCGAGCGTGTTTTTACCGGCATCATCCGCGACAGCACCGACCGCAACCTGATGGAGATCGAGTCGCGCCGGCGCCAGGACGAACTCGCGCACCTGAGCCGCATCCACTCGATGGGCGATCTGGCCGCCGGCCTCGCGCACGAGATCACCCAGCCGCTGACCGCGATCCTGAGCACGGCCAGCGCCTGCATCCGGATGGTGGACTCGGCGACCGCGGACGCCGAGCTGCTGCGCGAATCGATGTCGCAAATCGCCCAGCAGGCGGATCGCGCGGCCGAGGTGATTCGCCGGCTGCGCCGCTACGTGCGACGCGGCGAAGTCGAGAGCGAGCTACACGACATCGCTTCCTGCGTCGACGAGGCGATCGAACTGCTGCAGCACGATCTGAAAGTCCATGGGCTCCGGGTGACGGTCACTGCGCCGCCGGCGCTGCCACGGCTGCTGCTGGACCGGATCCAGATCGAGCAGGTGCTGATCAACCTGATCCGCAACGCGATCCAGGCCTGGGTGGCGGTGCCGGACCTGGCGCCGGTGCTCGAGGTGGAGATCGGCACGACCACCGCGCCGGCCGGCGTCAGCCTCAGTGTCGCGGACAACGGCCCTGGCCTGGGGCCCGATGCAGAGCAGGTCTTCGCCGCGTTCTTCACCACCAAGCCCGAAGGCCTCGGCCAGGGCCTTTCGATCTGCCGCCGCATCCTCGAATCGCACGGCGGCAGCATCCAGGCGCGCAACCGCGAGGGGCGCGGCGCGGTGTTCACGCTGTGGCTGCCGTTGCCGTAGGCCGGCATCGCGGTCAAGGACCGCTCCTACAGGCCTATTGCGCACCGGTGATACGCGACTGTAGGAGCGGTCCTTGACCGCGATTCAGACTTCGTAGCCCGGGTGGCAGTCCTTGACCTGGATCATGGCCGGTTCAGCGCAAAGCGTCGAAGGTAGGGACCGACGTCCAGCGCAATCGCGCGGCAGCCTGCCAGAGCACCCGATGACACCCGCACTATTGACCCCCGCACTCTCTCCCGAGCTTCTGCACAAAATCGACGCCTACTGGCGCGCCGCCAATTACCTGTCGGTCGGCCAGATCTACCTGCAGGACAATGCGCTGCTCGAAACGCCGCTGCTGCTGGAGCACATCAAGCCGCGCCTGCTCGGCCACTGGGGCACGACGCCGGGCCTGAATTTTTTGTACGTGCACTTGAACCGGCTGATCAAGCAGCACGATCTGAACATGATCTACGTGATCGGCCCCGGTCACGGCGGGCCCGGCATCGTCGCGCAGACCTACCTGGAAGGCTCGTATACCGAGCGCTATCCGGCGATCGAGCGCAACCGCAACGGCCTGCTGCGGCTGTTGCGCCAGTTCTCCTGGCCCAATGGCGTGCCCAGCCACGTCTCGCCGGAAACGCCGGGCTCGATCCACGAAGGCGGCGAACTGGGCTATTCGCTGGCGCATGCCTACGGCGCCGCATTCGACAATCCCGACCTGATCGTCGCCTGCGTCGTCGGTGACGGCGAAGCCGAAACCGGCGCGCTCGCGGCGAGCTGGCACTCGAACAAATTCCTGAATCCGGCGCGCGACGGCGCGGTGCTGCCGATCCTGCATCTGAACGGCTACAAGATCGCCAACCCGACGATACTCGCGCGCATCAGCCGCCAGGAACTCAGCGATCTGATGCGCGGCTACGGCTACGAGCCCTACTTCGTCGAAGGCGACGAGCCGATGCAGGTGCATCAGGATCTGGCGGCGACGCTGGACCGCATCCTGCTGCGCATCCAGCAGATCCAGAACGCGGCGCGCGCGGCCGATGCGCCGGCGGCGCTGGAGCGGCCACTGTGGCCGATGATCGTGTTCCGCACGCCCAAGGGCTGGACCGGACCGAAGATCGTCGACGGCATGCCGGTGGAGAACACCTGGCGCGCACACCAGGTGCCGATCGCGAGCTTCAAGAATCCCGAACACGTGCAACAGCTCGAGGCCTGGCTGAAGAGCTATCGGCCCGAGGAGCTGTTCGACGCGCACGGTCATTTTCGCGAGGAATACGCCGAGCTGGCGCCGACCGGGCATCGCCGCATGGGCTCCAACCCGCACGCCAACGGCGGCGAACTGCTGCAGATGCTGAAGCTGCCCGACTTCCACGACTACGCGGTCGCGATGGACGCGCCGGGCAGCGTGCAGGCCGAAGCGACGCGCGTGCTCGGCCGGTTCGTGCGCGACGTGATGAAGCTGAATCTCGAGCAGCGCAACTTCCGGCTGTTCGGCCCGGACGAGACCGCGTCCAACCGGCTCGACGCAGTGTACGAAGTCACCAGCAAACAGTGGATGGCCGGGATCGACGAGGTCGACATCAACCTGGGCTGCGAAGGCCGCGTGATGGAGGTGCTCAGCGAGCATCTTTGCGAAGGCTGGCTCGAGGGCTACCTGCTGACCGGCCGGCATGGCCTGTTCTCCTGCTATGAGGCCTTCATCCACATCATCGACTCGATGCTCAACCAGCACGCGAAGTGGCTCAAGGTGACGCGGCAGATTCCGTGGCGCGCGCCGATCGCCTCGCTGAACTACCTGCTGACTTCGCACGTGTGGCGCCAGGATCACAACGGCTTCTCGCACCAGGACCCGGGCTTCATCGACCACGTCGCCAACAAGAAGGCCGACATCGTGCGCATCTACCTGCCGCCCGATGCCAACTGCCTGCTGTCGGTGGCCGCGCATTGCCTGCACAGCCGCGATTACATCAACGTGATCGTTGCCGGCAAGCAGCCCGACTGGCAGTGGCTGGACATGGACGCCGCAGTACGCCACTGCAGCGCCGGCGCCGGCATCTGGCAATGGGCGAGCAACGACGCCGGCGAGCCCGACGTGGTCATGGCCTGTGCCGGCGACGTGCCGACGCTGGAGACGCTGGCCGCGGTGAAGCTGCTGCGCGAGTACGAGCCCGACATCCGCATCCGCGTCGTCAACGTCGTCGACCTGATGGTGCTGCAGCCGCAGAGCGAACATCCGCACGGCCTCGACGAGCACCAGTTCGACGCGCTGTTCACCACCGACAAGCCGGTGATCTTCGCGTATCACGGCTATCCGGCAATGATCCACAAGCTGTGCTACCGGCGCCGCAATCATCACAACATCCACGTGCGCGGCTACAAGGAGGAAGGCACCACCACCACCGCCTTCGACATGGTGGTGCTGAACAATCTGGACCGCTACCAGCTCGCGCTGGACGCGATCCGGCGCATCCCGCGTTTCGCCGGCAGGGTCGCCGCGGCCGAGGCGCGCTACTGGACGACGATGCAGCGCCACAAGCTCTACATCAGCGAGCACGGCGACGACATGCCCGAGGTACTGAACTGGCGCTGGCAACCGTGACGCCCGTCGTCCCCGAGACCGCGATGCGGATACTCGCGCTGAACAGCGGCTCCTCGTCGCTGAAGTTCGGCTGCTACCGCGTGTCGCGCTCGCAGACCGAGCAGGTGTTCGAGCACGAGGTCGAGAACAGCGGCCAGGCCGCCGCGTTCGCCCAGATCGACACGCTGCTGAAACAGGCCGGCATCCCGCGGCCCGACGCGATCGGTCACCGCATCGTGCACGGCGGAGCCAGCCTGCAGCAGCCCTGTATGATCGATCCCGCCAGCCTGCAGACACTGAAGGCGGCGACGCCGTTCGCACCGCTGCACATGCCCGCGGCGCTATCGGTGGTCCGCTATGCGAGCGAGCATTTCCGCGAGATACCGCAGGTCGCCTGCTTCGACACCGGCTTCCACAGCGGCCTGCCCGACGCGGCGCGCGTGCTGCCGCTGCCGAAAAACCTGCTAGCCGAAGGCATCCGCCGCTACGGCTTCCACGGCCTGTCCTGCGAATCCATCGTGCACCAGCTGGCCGGCCGGCTGCCAGAGCGGCTGATCGTCGCGCATCTGGGCAACGGTGCCAGCGTGACCGCGATCAAGGCCGGGCTATCGGTCGACACCAGCATGGCGATGACGCCGAACAGCGGCGTGCTGATGGGCACGCGCTGCGGCGACATCGACCCCGGCGTGCTGATCTACCTGATGCGCGAAAAAGGCTACGACCTGGCCCGGCTCGAAGAACTGCTCGATCATCGCTCCGGCCTGCTCGGTATCTCCGGCATCGCCAGCGACCTGCGCCGCCTGCATGAAGCGGCGCCCGGCAACGCCGACGCGCGCCTGGCGCTGGACATGTTCGCGCGCTCGGTGTGCAAGCAAATCGCGGGAATGATCACGACGCTGCAGGGCATCGACACCCTGGTATTCACCGGCGGCATCGGCGAGCACGACCCGGCGATGCGCGCCGCGATCGTCGCCGGGCTGTCGTGCCTGGGCGTGAATCTGGACGAGCAGTGCAATCGCGATGGATATCGCCAGATCCATCACAGCTCGTCACGCTGCGAAATACTCAAGCTGACATCGCAGGAGGATCACCAGATCGCGCGGCATACCTGGGCAGTCACCGGCACGCAGAACTGAACCCGTAGCCGATGCGCAACCGAGGCCTCTGTAGGAGCGGGTCATACCCGCGACTCAGGCCCTGAATGGCACAGTCGCGGGTATGATCCCAATGTCGCTACCTTAAGCGTTGCAGTCCCTTCTCCCGCTTGCGTTCGACGCTGCCCCGAAGGGGCGGATGAGGGGCTGTTCGGCGGGAAGAAGCCCCTCACCCGGCGCTCCGCGCCACCCTACCCAGGAACCTCTCCCTCCTCCGCTTGCGGGGGAGGGCCGGGGTGGGGGCGGAAGGCGCGGCGCTGTCGTCGCGCCCCCATCCCAACCTTCCCCCGCAGGCGGGGGAAGGGGCTGGCCGGTTCCGGGATTCAAGCCGGCAGGTGCAAGCCTGCGGCGGTCTCTCTCCCGCAAGCGGGAGACGGGATTTTCTTCACTAAGCTAGTGACATTGGGGTATGACCCGCTCCTACACCGTCTCTACGGCATCGATTGCTCTCCGCCTTGCGGCCCCCAGAAAACGACCCACGCATTGAGGCCCTCGGAAAAATCCTGGAACCTGTGCTCGGTGCCGGCACCGACGAAGAAGACATCACCCGGCACAAACGAATGAATCTGGGCACCGATGACGAGATCGCCGGTGCCGGATTGAATGAGGTACAGCTCATCGCGTTTGTGCGGCTGCTGCGGATCGGAGCCGACCGGCGCGTAAAGCCCCACGGACATCGAGCCATGCGACAAGCCCAGCGCATAACGCTCGCCTTCGGGCCATTGCTCGGAGGGCGCGCCCGGGATTTTGGAGAGCAACTCGGACAGCGATGTCTTCATCACGTCAACTCCCAGCTCATGATGGAACATAGGCTAGCGCAGCCGGCAACTGAGCGCGTCACTTCACTCGCCGGCAATCCCTTGCCGACCTGCGGGCATGGTTGCGGATCGGGCTTTACACGTCGGCAAGGGATTGCCGACCTACGGGATCGGCGCCCGCCGTGGCCGCTTGCCGCGTGTGTTCCTTGCTCCCGATCTGCAGGATTCTATCGGTGACGGCCCGGTAGCAGCCGCAGGCGGCGCGCTCCAGGCCGCTGCGATCGAGGATCACGATGTGGCCGCGCTCGTCGGTGATCAGCCCGCTCCTGCGAAGTCGGCCCGCCGCGGCGGCCACGGCACGCACCGATCCGCCTTCGATATCGGCGAGCATCTCGTGTGTCGCGTAGTAGCTGTCTCTGCGGTGACAGTCCTGAATCATCAGCAGCCAGTAGGCCAGCCTTTGTTCCGGGTTATGTGCTGCCAGGCAGGTCGCCGCCTGTTCGAGTTGCGCGAGCAGCGCTGCGGCGCAGAGGTCCAGCCTGCGTTTCAACTCCGGCGCCTGGTCCAGCACGACGTGGAAATCGCCGGAGCGTATCCATAAGGCATTTCCACCGCACAACACTTTGGCCCGCATCCGCCATGTAGCGGTGCCGGCAACCGGTGCCGATCCGACGACGCCGTCGCTGCCGATCAGCGCGAAAGCCCGGGGGCCCTGGCCGGATGTCGGTTTGCTCAGCGACACCACGCAATCGATCGGGAAATAGACGTAGTGAATCATCTCGCCCGGAAAGCCGATGGTCTCGCCCTGCTCGACGGTGATCGGCTGACAGCGCTGCAGTACGCGATCGCGCTCGGCGGTCGGGATGGTGTCGAGCAGGCGGTTGCCGCCCTGGTATCTCGCAATGCAAGTCATCGTCGTTACGGCTGTGCTGGATCAGTCGGCTTATCTTGTTGTCTGATCGGTGCTGGCGCCTTGATCCCGATCAAACATGGATCAAGTGGTGGATCAAGTGGCGACGGTGCGCAAAGCAGACTTGCGCCGGCACTCTACTGATGCAGATCAATGCCCGCACCGACAGAACGGCCGACAGTCTCGCCGCGGCATCGTGCCGCCAACGAGACGGGAAATGAACGCGACACCATATGCAGTGGCAATAACTCTGGGACTCTCCGCGGCAGGTTTTGCCGCAGGCGCGCAGGCTTATCAGAGCGGTGATTGGCTGGCACGCGCGGGGACCCATTACATCGATCCGAAGTCGGACAACAACGACGTGGTCAGCGTCGATGGCAGCCTGGGCATCACCGGCAGCCTGGTCTACTTCCTCAGGCCGACGATCGCGATCGATCTGCTGCTGGCGGTGCCCTATCAGCACGACATCTCGCTCAACGGCGGCGGCAAGGTGGCGGACACGCGGCATCTGCCGCCGACCCTGTCGCTGGTCTGGTATCCGCAGGTATCCGATGTTTGGCACCCCTTCGTCGGCGTCGGAGTGAACCACACGTTCTTCTTCGACGAGAGCACCCAGGGCGCGCTCGAGGGCACCAAGCTGCACCTGTCCGACTCCACCGGCATTGCCGCGGTGGCCGGCGTCGACTTCGTGCTGAGCCCGCGCTGGAGCCTGATGCTGGACCTGCGCTACATCGACATCGACACCAAGGCGACGGTCGACGGTGCATCCATCGGTGACGTGGAGATCGATCCGATCGGCTACGGAATGGCGCTGGGCTACCAGTTCTAAAGGCACATCGCCGTAGGTCGGCAATCCCTTGCCGACGAGTACCCTTCAATGCGTAATCGAGGCCTCACGTCGGCAAGGGATTGCCGACCTACGGGTGGCTCCGGTTAGCGGGATGACCGACATTCCGGGCCAGGTGGAACAAGCTGTCCGCCGGCGGTTGAACGCGCGCAAATCGCCGCCATCTACTACCCCACGCGCAAGCCGAGGACGACGATGAGCCGCAATGAAACGCTGTGGATGTGGGCCGAGGCCTGCGATGTGCTGGAGCGTGCCGATCGTCTGCAGCGGCAGTTCTTTCACCCCGCGCGCGGCTCCGCGCAGGCGGGCTGGGAGCCGCCGGTGGACGTGTTCGAAAGCGGGCATGCGCTGTGGGTGATCGTCGCCCTGCCCGGCGTCGCGCCCGACGACGTCGAGCTGATCATCGACGGCAACATGCTGATCGTGGCCGGCCTGCGATCCCTGCCGCGCGAGCTGCGCGGCGCCGCGATCCATCGGCTTGAGCTGCCGGCCGGCCGCTTTGAACGCCGCATCGCGCTGCAGGGCCGCTTCGAGCTGGTCGAACGCCGGCTCGAAAACGGCTGTCTCACGCTCGGCCTGCACAAGCGCTGAGCACCGGCGCTGATCCCCGATACCCGCAATCCCCAGATTCCGAATTCCGAAGGACGTCGATAATGAACCCGATCCTGCCGTCGCCGAACGCCAACAACATCCCGCGCAGCGCGGACAACGCCGCTGCCGCCGCGGGCGCGGCATCGGCCAAGCAGCGCGCCTCCACGCCGGCCCAGACCGAGTTGCCTGCCGATGCGATCATCCTGCTGCCGGTGCGCAACATGGTGTTGTTCCCCGGCATGGTGCTGCCGCTGGCGCTGGGCCGCGACTGGGCGGTCGCCGCCGCGCAGGAGGCGGCGCGCACCCAGCGGCCGGTCGGCGTGCTGCTGCAGAAAGATCCGCAGACCGACGAGCCGGGCGATGAGGATCTGTATCGCGTCGGCACCGTCGCCAGCATCCTGCGCTTCGTCACCGCTCGTGACGGCAAGCACCACCTGGTGCTGCAGGGCGAGCAGCGCTTCCGCGTGGTCGAGTTCCTGAAGGATCTGCCGTTCCCGGCCGCGCGTATCGAGCGCGTCCAGGATCTGAACATCAGCAGCACCGAGATCGAGGCGCAGTTCCATACGCTGAAACAGCGCGCGCTCGAGGCGATCCAGCTGCTGCCCGATGCGGCGGCCGAGATGATCCCGACCGTGCACGCCATCGAGTCGCCGTCGCAGCTGGCTGACTTTGTCGCCGGCTATCTCGACATCAAGCCTGCCGAGAAGCAGGAATACCTCGAGACCTTCGATCTGTTGAAGCGCCTGCAGAAGCTGCAGTGGCTGCTCGCGCATCGCGTCGAGGTGCTGCGGCTGTCGCGCGACATCGGCCAGCAGACCAAGGACACGATGGAGAAGCGCCAGCGCGAGTTCATGCTGCGCGAGCAGCTCAAGACCATCCAGAAAGAACTCGGTGATGACGAAGGCGGCGTCGCCGAACTCGACGACCTGGCCAAGGCGATCGCCGAGGCCGGCATGCCCGAAGACGTCGAAAAGCAGGCAAAAAAGGAGCTGAACCGGCTGCGCGGCATGCAGAACGGCGGCGGCGGCGAAGCTTCGATGGTGCGCACCTATCTCGACACCCTGGTCGAGTTGCCGTGGTCCAAGCTCGGCGGCCACGGTGTGGACGTGGCCAAGGCGCGCGAGATTCTCGACGACGATCATTTCGGCCTGGCCAAGATCAAGCGCCGCATCCTCGAGTTCCTCGCGGTGCAGAAGCTCAATCCCGAAGGGCGCAGCCCGATCCTGTGCTTCGTCGGCCCGCCCGGCGTCGGCAAGACCTCGCTGGGCCAGAGCATTGCGCGCGCCACCGGCCGCGCGTTCCAGCGCGTGTCGCTGGGCGGCGTGCACGACGAGGCCGAGATCCGCGGCCATCGCCGCACCTACATGGGCTCGCTGCCGGGCAACATCATCCAGGCACTGCGCAAGGCCGGCACGCGCGACCCGGTGATGATGCTCGACGAGATCGACAAGCTCGGCGCCGGCGGTTTTCACGGCGACCCCTCGTCGGCGATGCTCGAGGTGCTCGACCCGGAGCAGAACGGCACGTTCCGCGACAATTATCTGGGCCTACCTTTCGACCTGTCGAAAGTGATGTTCATCGCCACCGCGAATCAGCTCGACACGATTCCGGGGCCGCTGCGCGACCGCATGGAGATCATCCAGCTCTCCGGTTACACGGCAGCCGAGAAACTGCAGATTGCGAAGCGCTATCTGATCGAGCGGCAGCGCAAGGCCAATGGCCTGAAACCCGAGCAGGTGGCGCTGAGCGATGCCGCGTTGACCGAGATCGTCGAGCACTACACGCGTGAATCCGGCGTGCGCAGCCTCGAGCGCGAGATCGGCACGGTGTTCCGTTCCGCGGCGATGAAAATCGCCGAGGGCACCGCTGAGCAAGTCACGGTCGATCGCGAACAGCTGCAGGAAATACTCGGCCAGGCGCATTTCGAGAACGAAGTCGCGCAGCGCACCAGCGTGCCCGGCGTCGCAACCGGCCTGGCCTGGACGCCGGTCGGCGGCGACATCCTGTTCATCGAGGCCAGCCGGGTGCCCGGCAGCGGCCACCTGCAGCTGACCGGCCAGCTCGGCGACGTGATGAAGGAGAGCGCGCAGGCGGCGTGGACGCTGGTGAAGTCGCGTCATGCCGAACTCGGCCTGGACATGGAGCGGCTGTCGAAATCCGACATCCACGTGCACGTGCCGGCCGGCGCGACGCCCAAGGACGGCCCGTCCGCGGGTGTGGCGATGTTCACCGCGCTGGCCTCGCTGCTGATGGACCGCAATGTGCGCGCCGACGTCGCAATGACCGGCGAGATCAGCCTGCGCGGCCTGGTGCTGCCGGTCGGCGGCATCAAGGAGAAAGTCATCGCCGCGCATCGCGCCGGCATCAAGACCGTGATGCTGCCGGCACGCAACAAGCGCGACCTCGAGGACATCCCGCAGGACGTGCGCGAGGATCTGGAATTTGTCTGGCTGGAAAGTGTCGATCAGGCGGTGGCGGCGGCGATCGAGGCCGCCGCCGCGTAACAAGCGCAGAACGGCGGGTCGCGACCCGCCGCTTGCAATCAAAGCCACATCGAAAGGAACCCGATGACCACTACGTTTAAAATCGGCGGCGAAATCGAGATCAACCGCCTCGGCTACGGCGCGATGCGCATCACCGGCCGCGGCATCTGGGGCGACCCGGCGGACCGCGCCGAGGCGATCCGCACGCTGAAGGCTTTGCCGGAACTCGGCGTCGATTTCATCGACACCGCCGACTCCTACGGCCCCAACGTGTCCGAAGAACTGATCCGCGAAGCGCTGCATCCCTACGGCAAGATCCTGGTCGCAACCAAGGGCGGGCTGACGCGCACCGGGCCGGACCGATGGACACCGGTCGGCCGCCCTGAATACCTGATCCAGCAGGCGCATACCAGCCGCCGCCGGCTCGGCGTCGAGCAGATCGGGCTGTGGCAGCTGCATCGCATCGACCCGAAAGTGCCGCGCGACGAGCAGTTCGGCGCGATCCGGCAACTGCTCGACGAGGGTGTGATCCGCCACGCCGGGCTCAGCGAAGTCTCGGTCGCCGAGATCAAGGCCGCGTCGAAAGTGTTCAAGGTTGCGAGCGTGCAGAACCGCTACAACCTGGTCGACCGCGGCAGCGAAGACGTGCTCGACTACTGCACTCAGCAGGGCATCGGCTTCATCCCCTGGTTTCCACTCGGAGCCGGCGAGCTGACCCAGACCGCCAAGCTGCTCGACAGCATCGCCGCCGCGCATCAGGCGACGCCGGGCCAGATCGCCCTGGCCTGGCTGCTGAAGCGCAGCCCGGTGATGCTGCCGATTCCGGGCACGTCGAAAGTCGCGCACCTGCGTCAGAACGTCGACGCAGCGAGGATCGAACTGTCGGATCGGGAGTTCACCGCACTCAGCGGCAGCGCCAAGTGAGCCGGGCCAGCTGAGCAAGAGAGGCTGCGATTGCGCAGCCTCTTTTTTTGGATGCGCGGTTTGTTCAAGCGCGCCGCTCGTCTCCACCGGACACTGTCGGCTGCATCCTCCCCGGCCGACCCATGAAAGTTCTGTTCCAGCTCGTCTTCCCGTTCATATTGGGGCCCTTGTTCTGGCTCGCTTTCATCGGTCTGGCGGCGCTGCTGATCGGCACACTCGGTTTGTCTCTGTTGTGGCTGCCGGCCCTGTTCGCGGCGGCCCTCGCCTGCATCTTCGCGGCCGAAACTGCACTGCCGTATCAGCGCGACTGGAACCGCAGCCGCGCCGACCGCTCTCGTGACGCGGTGCATGCGATCGTCAACGAGGCAATGGCGGCGCTGTCTTTGGCCGCGATTCCGCAGGCCGCCGCCTTTCGGCCCTACACCAGCCTGTGGCCTGATCGATGGCCGTTCGCGCTGCAACTGCTGATGGCGATCGTCGTCGCCGACTTCGGCATCACGCTGGTGCACTGGCTCAGCCACCGCTGGCCATGGCTGTGGCGCCTGCACTGCGTGCATCACAGCGTGACGCGCCTGTACGGCCTCAACGGCCTGATGAAACATCCGCTGCACCAGGTGGTGGAGGCGCTCGCCGGCGTCGCGCCGCTGTTGCTGCTCGGCATGCCGATCGACGTCGCCGCGGTGCTCGCCTACGCGATCGCGATCCAGCTTTTGCTGCAACACGCGAACCTCGACCTGCGGCTCGGCGTACTGCGCCAGGTGTTCGCCTGGGCGCCGCTGCACCGCTTTCATCACATCCGCTACGGCGTCTCCGGCGATGTGAACTTCGGCCTGTTCTTCACGTTCTGGGACCGCCATCTGCTAGGTACCGCGTTCGACGGCAATGGCTATCGCCTCGCCAGCGATGATCTCGGCATCGGCGCTCGCCCGGACTATCCGGCCGGCTATGTCGCGCAGCTGATCGAACCCTTCCGATGCGGCGCGATCGAAGCTCCGACCCCGGCGCTGCCCGCCGGATTGCGGGGCCGGCGATAGCGCGTCTCAGTCGATCAGCTTCAAGCGCATTCCCGGCAAGATCCGGTCGGCACGCACGCCGAACATCGCGCGCATGGTTCGCGAAAGATGAGCCGAATCGGCGAAGCCCGCCTGGCGTGCCGCCGCGGTCAGCGGCTGGCCTTGCAGCGCCAGCGCCAAGGCCAGCCGCAGGCGTCGCCAACGCACCATGCGCCGTATCGGCAGGCCGAGTTCAGCCGAGAACAGGCGCTCCAGCTGGCTCAGGGACAGATCGACGCGCTTCGCCAGTTCACCTGCGCCGACCTTGCCGGCCAGCAGCAGATCGATACCCGCCAGTGCATCGCCGACGCGCGGATCGGCCGCGGGGCGCCGGGCGAGCCGGCGCATGATTTCAGCCAGGGATTCCAGCGTCGGCGCGCGGGTATCGACATCCGAGCGCAGCATCTCGGCCGCGATCGTCACTGGCTCGGCAAAAACCGTGAACATCGATGCCGGCGCGGTGATGATCGAGTGCTCGCGCATCGATTCGATCAGGAGCCGGTGGCGGCTGATGGTCTCGCCCTCCAGCTCCACCGTCACCGTTGACGCCGGTGACAGCAGCAACTGGTGTGCGTAGTGCGCATGCATCGAGGTCGTACCAGCGCTGCCGTGCAGCAGCACGAAGTCAGGCGCCATCCACAACTCGCCCGCCCACTGCGGTACCTGCGCCTCGGCGCTCATTCCGTGTTCCCCTGCTCTGCGATGGCTCATGATCCGCTATCTTTACTGGCGTTGGTCTTAGCAAGCCCTGCAGCATTCCCGAACGAACCCTTTCGAAACAGAGGTCGAGATGAGCGACGACAAGCAAGCGCAGCTGCAATTGCTGGATGGCCCCGGCAAGCTGCCGCAGTTGAAGCGGGCCTTCAACCAGACCAACGACGCGCTCAGTGCGCTGCGGGTCGAGGCCGGCGAATACATGCGCCGGGAACTGGAAATCGCCCGGCAGCGGATCGCCCTGGAAGTGCTGGAGAGCTTCGGATCCAGGGAAGCGCAACTGACCTCCGAACTGCTGGCGATCGAGACCGCGCTGGAAGACGAGAAAGACAGCCTCGCGCGCGCCGGCATCTCCAGCGCCCCGCGCTTTGCCAACTCGCCCGCTCCTCCGCCGGTCGGCACCGTGATGATCGAGGACGAGGAGGCGATCAGCCGGCTGAAGCGTACGCCGCGCCGCGCCCGCGTCGCGATCGTCAATCGCGACACCTTCGATGAGGCCAGCAACAAGCTGCGCGCGGGCCTCGGCGACGTGGTGCTGCAGATCATCAGGCCTGACGGCACGCTGACCAGCGAATACGCGCCGATGGACCGTTATCGCTGGAAGCCCGAGGTCTAGCAGCCTGCAGGTTTTTTCAACTGTGGGCGGGCAAAGCTGTAGGAGCGGGTCATACCCGCGACTGTGCTCTTGCAGGCCTCAGTCGCGGGTATGACCCGCTCCTACAGGTTTCGATCAGGCCGGCAGCTTGTCGATCACCAGTAGGGTCGAGCTGGCCGTCGCCAGCAGCTTGCCATGAGCATCCACCAGCCTGGCTTCCGCGAACGCGATGCGCCGGCCCACCGACACCGCGCTGCCTTCGGCTGAGCCCGGCGAATTTCTCATGTACGTCCATCGAACGGACTCCTCGGTTCCGTTAGCTTCATGCGATGATCCCGATCTCTATACATTATATTCATAATATCAAGAACCTCGGCAGAGCGGCTTGCCATGCCGTGCTGATCGCCGCCGTGATGCTGCTCGCGGCTTGCGATGGGCAGCACGACGCGCCAGCTACCGCCGAGATTCCGCAGCGCTGGCTGGGCCAATGGACCGGCCCGGAAGGCACGCTGCTGTGGCTGTCGGAGAACGGCGCTGGCTACACGGTCAAGATCCAGTCGCTCGATGGCCCGGCGACCTATCAAGGCGATGGGGTCGGCGATCACATCGAGTTCCAGCGCGACGGCAAAACCGAAACGATCCGCGCCACCGGCGGAAAAGAAACCGGCATGAAATGGCTGATGGACAAGCGCGATTGCCTGACGATCAAGCAAGGCGAAGGTTTTTGCCGCGGTTAATCATTCGAGCTCGCAGCTCGCTGCTGGCACTGTAGGAGCGGCTCTTAGCCGCGATTGTGCCGGTGAAGCCTCAATCGCGGCTAAGAGCCGCTCCTACAGTGCAGTTACCAAGGTAGCGAGCTGAAAGCCGGGCTGACCAGGGTGCCGCGCAACCGCGCCGTCGTCGCATGAAGAACGCCGGTACTGCAGCGCGGCACACAAGGTCAGCACTGAGCATGCATCGCATTGCATCGCCGGCCGCTGGCGCCCCGCGTCAACGGCCCGATCGTCGCGACGGATGGCGCGACGTCACCAGCGCATCATCGGCATCGGGCTCAGCGGATGCGTCTTCAGCCGGCTCGTCGAGAGCTGCACCAGGCGCTTGTGGAAACCGGCGTTCGGGAAGCTCGCCTTCAGCTGCCGCCGAAACTCGCGGCTCAGACCGAACGGGAGCAGACCCAGGCTCACGTCGATCCAGTCGGCCTTGCGAAACGCCTCGACGCGTTCGCCGTTCGCCGCGCTGTGCCGCGTGATCTTGTGGTGCTGCTGGATCATCGCGGCAATCTCCGTCGCCCAGGCCCTGCTCGACGAGATACTCCCGCGCGCGCCGTTCGGACGGATCGAGGTAGTCGAAAGTTGCGTCGGTCCAGATGCCGAGGTCGTGCTGCTTGCCTGTTGGTGTTGATCTAAGTAGGTCGGCAATCCCTTGCCGACGTGCTCAAGCAATCGGGGGACACACGTCGGCAAAGGATTGCCGACCTACGCTGTGGGCCTCAGTCCCACAGCGGCGCGAGGCTCGCCGGGTTGGCCAGCCGATGGCCGCGGTCCAGCGTCGCGATCTGCGCCATGTCTTCGGCGTCGAGCTTGAGATCCAGGGATTTCAGATTGCTCTGCAGATTCTCGCGCCGCGTCGACGACGGAATCACCGCGTAACCCTGCTGCATCGCCCAGGCCAGCGCCACTTGTGCCGGCGTCGCCCGGTGTTTGTCTGCGATCCTGAGCATCAGCGCGTCCTTCAACACCTGGCCATAGGCCAGTGTCATGTACGAAGTGATAGAGATGCCCTGGCTGCGCGCGAAATCGGCGAGCTTGCGGTTCTGCAGATAAGGATGCAGCTCGATCTGGTTGGTCGCGATCGCGTCCGCACCGACCACGTCGATCGCCTGCTTCATCAGGTCGATCGTGAAATTGGAGACGCCGATCTGCCGGGTCAACCCCAGGACCTTGGCCTCGGCCAGCGCGCTCATGAACTCGGCCACCGGCACGGCACCGCCCGGCGACGGCCAATGGATCAAAGTCAGGTCGACGCAATCGGTGCGCAGCTTCGCCAGACTGGTTTCCAGGCTGGGGACGAGCTTGTCGCGCGAATAGCGGTCGACCCAGATCTTGGTGGTCAGAAACAGCTCGCCGCGACCCACGCCGCTGTCGGCAATCGCCTGGCCGACCTCGGCCTCGTTGCCGTAGATCTGCGCGGTATCGACCGCGCGATAGCCGAGTTCAAGCGCGGTGCGCACCGAGTCGACCACCACCTGGTCCTTGAGCCGGAACGTGCCGACACCGAATGCGGGAATGCTCATAGGGTTCTCCTAGGGTTTCGAGCCATGAACTCGCGGCAGGATGTAGCGCTGTATTGCACTGGCGACGCCGTCGTCGACATTGCTGTCGGTGACGAAGGCGGCGCGCGCCTTCACTGCGTCCGTGGCCTGGCCCATCGCGATCGCCAGGCCGGCGCGTTCGAACATCGGCAGATCGTTGTCGGCGTCGCCGATTACCGCGACCCGCTCCAGCGGCACGCCGATGCGCTGCGCCAGCGCGGCGACGGCGTAGCCCTTGGTCGCTTTCAGATCCGTGACGTCGATGTAATAGGCCTGCGACCGCACCGCCCGCGCCTGGCCTTCGACCGCTGCGGCGAGATCCTTTTCGATCTGCGCGAGCCGTGGATGATCCGAGCTGGCGGCGACGATCTTGTCGATGCGATCCAGGTAGGGCTCGAAGCTTTTCACGAGCACCGGTTCGGAGGCGATCGTGCGGCGCTCGCGCGGCACGTATTCGCCGTCGGCATCGAGCACGAACCATTCGTTGTCGGCATAGACCCAGGTTTCGAGCTGGTTCCCCAGCAGCATGTCGAGCGCGATGGTCGCGGCCGCCAGTGTCAGCCGGCTGGCCTGCGCAAGGCTGCCGTCGGGATTGACGATCGTGCCGCCGTTGAATGCGGCGTAAGGCTGATCGATGCCCAGCATGTGCTTCGGGTACAGCATGCCTTGCGGCGGCCGGCTGCTGACGATGGTGAACGGCACGCCGGCAGCGCGCAGCTGTTGCACGGCGGCGACGGTCGCGGCACCGACAATCTTGTCGGCATGCACCAGCGTCCCGTCGACATCGGAAATCAACAGCTCGATCGGCGGCAGCGAATCCTGGCTCATGGCGGTCGTCATCCGAGTGAATGCCAGCTGCGCTTCTCGCGGGCTAGCAGTTCGTCGGCGCCTTTCGGGCCGGCGCTGCCGGCAGCATAGCCTTCCACGGCGCCCTCGCCCTTGGCCCAGGCGTCGAGGAAAGGCTGCACCGCGCGCCAGCCGGACTCGATCGCGTCGGCACGCTGGAACAGGGTCTGGTCGCCGATCAGGCAGTCATAGATCAGCGTCTCGTAGCCGGTCGAGGGCTGCAGCTCGAAGGCGTCGGCATACGAAAAGCCCATGTCGACATCGGCGATCTCGACGGTCGGCCCGGGACGCTTGGCGTGGAAGTCCAGCCACAGGCCTTCGTTCGGCTGGATCTGCATGATCAGATAGTTGGGCTTGAGCTGGCGGATCTTGGTGCCGCGAAACTGCGCATACGGCGCCGGCTTGAAGCAGATTGCAATCTCGGTATCGCGCGCGCTCAGGCGCTTGCCGGTGCGCAGGTAGAACGGCATGCCGACCCAGCGCCAGTTGTCGATCATCAGCTTCAGCGCGACGAAGGTTTCGGTTTCGCTGCTTCGTTCCACCTTGTCTTCACTGCGGTAGGCCAGGACTTGTCTGCCGTCGATTTTGGCCGCGGTGTATTGCCCGCGCGCCGAGTTGGCGATCGCCTCGTCGGGCATCGTCGGCCGGATCGCACCGAGCAGCTTGGCCTTCTCGTCGCGCACCGCATCGGCCGCGAACGCCGACGGCGGCTCCATTGCCACCATCGCGAGTAATTGCATCAGGTGATTCGGCACCATGTCGCGCAGCGCGCCGGTGTTCTCGTAAAACGATCCGCGCTGCTCGACGCCGACGGTTTCCGCCGCGGTGATCTGGATGTGGTCGATGTAGTGATGATTCCAGATCGCCTCGAAGATGCCGTTGGCGAAACGGCTGACGAGGATGTTCTGCACCGTCTCCTTGCCGAGAAAATGGTCCATGCGATAGACCTGCTTCTCATTCATCACGTTCAGGATGCGCGTATTCAGTTGCTGTGCGGATGCGAGATCGGAGCCGAAAGGCTTTTCTATGATCACGCGGCGGAACGCGCTGCGGGTCTCCTGCAGCAGAGCGGCCTTGCCCAGGCATTCGACCACGTCGCCGAAGAAGCGCGGTGCGGTGGCCAGGTAGAACACGGCGTTGCCGCTGCTCGCCTCTTTGATCCTGGCGGCGATGCCTTGGTAGGTCGCATCCGCCAGGAAATCGCCCTGCAGATACGAGATGCGCTTGGCGAGCTTGCCCCACAATTTGGGATCGAGCTTCTGATTCTTGATTTCATCGCGGATGAAATCACGCAGGCTGTCGGCGTATTCGCCATCGCTGCGCGGATTGTGGTCGACGCCGACGATGCGCAGGCTGTCGTCAATCAGGCCGTCACGGCGCAGATTGCACAGCGCCGGCATCAGCAGCCGCTTGACCAGGTCGCCGGCGGCACCGAACAGGAACAGGGTCGCCGATGGCGCCAGTGCTGCCCGCTTCAGATCGGGCTTGATCTTCGGCGGTTTATTTTTCGACACGGATGTTGCGGCGGCAAGCTGCTTCGCGTCGGCCTTGCTGCCCACCATTACTGCGGGATCTCGACATGCCCGCCGAAGCCGAAGCGCATCGCCGACAGCAGGCGGTCGGCATAGGTGTGTTCTTCGCGCGAACGGAAGCGGGCGAACAGCGAGGTCGCCAGCACCGGCACCGGCACCGCCTGCTCGACGGCGGCATCGATGGTCCAGCGGCCTTCGCCGCTGTCGGCGACTTCGCCGGTGTAATGGGCCAGCGAGGCGTCGCCGGCGAGCGCCGACGCGGTCAGGTCCAGCAGCCACGAGGACACGACGCTGCCGCGGCGCCAGACTTCTGCGATATCGGCCATATCCAGATCGAAGCGCTGATCCTCGGGCAGCATCGTCGAATTCTTGTTCTTCAGGATGTCGAAGCCTTCGGCATAGGCCTGCATCAGGCCGTACTCGATGCCGTTGTGAACCATCTTGACGAAGTGGCCCGAGCCCGCCGGGCCGGCATGGATATAGCCGCGCTCGGCGCGATCGTTGGCGGCCTTGCGGTTCGGCGTGCGGTCGATCGTGCCGTAGCCCGGAGCGAGCGCATCGAACAGCGGCTCGAGCCGCTCGAAGATTGGTTTGTCGCCGCCGATCATCATGCAGTAGCCGCGCTCCAAGCCCCAGACGCCGCCGGAGGTGCCGACGTCGATGTAGTGGAGCTGCTGCATGGCCAGCGTTCTGGCGCGGCGGATGTCGTCCTTGTAGAAGCTGTTACCGCCGTCGATGATCGTATCGTCCGGATCGAGCATCGATGCAAGCTGCGTGATCGTGTCTTCGGTCGGCGCGCCGGCCGGCAGCATCACCCAGATCGCGCGCGGCCTGGCCAGGCTGGCGACCATCGCCTTCAGGCTGTCGACTCCGGCGGCGCCGTCCTTGACCAGCGCGGCGACCGCGTCGGCGCTGCGATCGTAGACGACGGTCTGGTGATGCTTGCGCATCAGGCGGCGGGCGATATTGCCGCCCATGCGACCTAGTCCAATGATGCCGAGTTGCATGGCGGGTTCCCTGTTGAAATTAATCGGTTGAAAGTAATCGGTTGCATTCCCTCTCCTGGGAGAGGGTGTCGCGCCAGCGACGGGAGAGGGATGCTTGCAGCTGCAAGCGTCCACCCTCTCCCGGCCCTTTGGGCCACCCTCTCCAACGGAGAGGGGAAAAGCTCATACCTCTTGCCGGACCGCGTGTGCGATGCGCTCGAGACCACCAGCGACGTCGCCGCCCTTGATATGAATGCGCAGCCAGCGCCGGCCACGCTCGCGCAGTACGCCGAGATCGCCCTGGGCCTGCGCCAGTTCGACGACGCCGAAGCTGATCCTGCGATCCGGGATCGGCAGATCCTTGGCCGCGTCCGAGGTGATCTGCAGGAACACGCCGCTGTTCGGTCCGCCCTTGTAGGCCTGGCCGGTGGAATGCAGGAAGCGCGGGCCAAAGCCCGAAACCGTCGCGTTGTGCCGGGCATCGCGGATGGCAACGCGCATGCTTTCGATCAGCGCCTCGTGCGCGGCGTTGCGCTCGACGTAGGCGAGCACCGCGGCGTAGTCGCCGGCTTGCAGACGCGCCAAATGCGCGGCGATGATCGACTTCAGGCTGCCGTCGCCTTTCAACGCGGCGTCGCCGTAAAACACCAGCGCGCCGTCTTCGGCGAGCGGCGTTTCCGCGGCCAGCTTGCCGGTGTTCTCGTAGTCGTCGGTCAGCGCGCGCGTCTTGATCTTGCTCGCCTCGACATCGGGCTGGTCGAAAGGATCGATGCCGATCACCGCGCCGGCAATCGCGGTGGCGACTTCCCAGCGCACGAACTCCTGGCCGATCAAGCCGGCGTCGGCCAGCGTGATGCGCACGAGCGGATGTCCGGCCCTGGCCAGCGCATCGACTTGCGCATCGAGATCGCGGCTGTCGTCGCCGGCCAGCTTCAGGTACGCGAACAGACGATCGCTGCCGTAAACGCCCGGTGCCCCGATCGGCTCGGCCGCGACCGGCACGACGCCCTTGCCCTGCTTGCCGGTGGATTCCGCCAGCAGTTGCTCCAGCCAGTAGCCGATGCTCGAAAGCTTGGGCGATGCAAACACTGTCAGCTTGTCGCGCCCGGCCTTGAGCGCTTCGCCGATCACCGCGCCGAGATAAATACCGGGATTGATCGCCGGCGGCGCGCTCGGCCCGCAGGCGCGAACCATCGGCCGGGTGCGCTCGTAAAACGCAGCGACGTCGTGGCCGCTGACAGCGAGCGGCACCATGCCGAAAGCCGACAGTACCGAGTAGCGTCCGCCGATCGCGGGATCGCCGCTGATGATCGCGCGGTAGCCATCGCGCCGGGCAGCCGCCTCCAGCTGGGAGCCCGGATCGGTGACCGCGACGAACTGCCGGCCGGCCTTGTCGGCGCCAACCGCCTTGACGACGGCGGCATGGAAATAAGCGCGCAGGATTTCAGGCTCTAGCGTCGCGCCGGATTTGCTCGAGACGATGAAGACGCTGCGCGCGATATCGATGCGGCTTTGCACCGCGGCGATCTGCGCCGGATCGGTCGAGTCGAGCACCTGCAGGCGCGGCGCGCCCTTCGCCGATCCCAGCGTCAGCGACAGCACCTCCGGGCCGAGGCTCGATCCGCCCATGCCGAGCAGCACCGCGTCGCGGAAGCCTTCGGCGGCGATGTCGCGGCCGAGTTGCGACAGCAGCCTGGCATCGACCTGCGTGCCTTCCGCTGCCGGCAGCCAGCCCGTCCACTTCGATTCGTCGCCGCTGGTCCACAGGCTGGCGTCGCCTTTCCACAGACGGCGCTGCCAGCCGTCCTTGCGTGCGTGATCGAGGCACTTCTCTACCGCCTTGGCCAACGTATCCGGCAAGTCGTAGCTCACGGTGTTCTGGCGCTTGCCCAGAAACGTGCTGCGCTTGGCGCCGACCGCGGCGAGCAGCGCGTCGGCCGCGTCGGTGAACTGCTTGGCGCCGTCGACGACCAGATCCGCCGTTACACCGGCGAGATCGAGCCCCAGACGCTCGGCATCGGCGAGTACGCGCTTGGCAGACTCGATATCCTGGTTGATGGTTTCAGCGACCGTGCCGTGATCGCGGAACGCATCCATGGTCTTCGGCGGCATCGTGTTGACGGTGTCGCGGCCGATCAGCGTATCGACGTACAAGGTGTCGGGATAGTCCGGATTCTTGACGCCGGTCGAGGCCCACAGCAGGCGCTGCACTTGCGCGCCCTTCGCTGCCAGCGCCTTCCAGCGCGCGCCGGCGATCAGCTGCTCGTAGTCCTGATACGCAATCTTCGCGTTGGCGATGGCCACTTTGCCCTTCAGCGATTTGAGCAGGGCTTCGTCGGCACCCGCGCCCGCCTTGAGCCTGGCGTCGATCGCCGCATCGATCCTGCCGTCGATACGGCTGACGAAGAAGCTGGCGACGCTGGCGATGCGGTCCACGCTCTTGCCGGCTCTGGCCCGCGCTTCCAGGCCGGCAACATAGGCCTCGGCGACCGCGCGATACGAGTCCAGCGAGAACAGCAAGGTGACGTTGATGTTCATGCCCTCCTCGATCAGCTGGCGGATCGCCGGCACGCCGTCGGCGGTTCCGGGGATCTTGATCATCAGGTTCGGCCGATCGACCATCTTCCACAGCCGCCGTGCCTCGACCAGCGAGCCAGCGATATCGAAGGCGAGATAAGGCGAGACCTCGAGGCTGACGTAGCCGTCGAGCGCCTGAGTTCGCTCATAGACCGGGCGCAGCGCATCGGCAGCGGCCTGGATGTCCTGGATCGCCAGATGCTCGTAGACGTCGACGACATCGGCATCGGCCCGGTCCAGAAACGCCTGCAGGCTGCTGTCGTAGTCGCTGCCCTGGCCCATTGCCTTCTCGAAGATCGACGGGTTCGAGGTCACGCCGCCCAGGCCATCTTCGGCAACCAGTTTCTGCAGACCTCTCTTGTTGAGGAACTCGCGGCTGACGAAATCGAGCCAGGGCGACTGCCCGGCCTCGCTGAGTTTTTTAAGTGTGCTCACGATCATATGTCCTTCGTGTAGGTCGGCAATCCCTTGCCGACGTGGGTGCGCAATCGACGGTTTATTTTGTTTTCGATGCCTGTTCGGTAGCGAGCTTGACCAGGTTGTCGACAGTGAAGCCGAACCTCGCCTGCAGCTTGGCCAGTGGTGCGGATGCGCCGAAGCTTGTCATCACCAGCTTGGCGCCGCTGATACCGACGTAGCGATCCCAGCCCAGCGGCCCGGCCTGCTCGACCGCGACGCGGCCGGTGACCGACGGCGGCAATACTTGCTCGCGATACGCAGCGTCCTGCTGCTCGAACAGCTCCCAGCTCGGCAGCGACACCACGCGCGAGCGGATGCCCGCGGCTTTCAGCTGCTCGTGCGCCTCGATGCACAGCGACACTTCGCTGCCGGTGCCGATCAGGATCACCTCGGGCTTGCCGCCGTCCGCGTCGGCGAGCACATAGCCGCCGCGCGCCAGGCCACTGGCGGCGGCGTATCGGCTGCGATCCAGCGTCGGCAGCGGCTGGCGCGTCAGCACGATGCACGCCGGCTGCCGGGTCAGCGACAGTGCCAGCTTCCAGGCCTCCGCGGCTTCGTTGGCATCACCCGGCCGCAGCGTGATCAGGCCCGGGATACCGCGCAGCATAGCCAAATGCTCGATCGGCTGATGCGTGGGGCCGTCTTCGCCAACGCCGATCGAATCGTGCGTGAACACGAAGATCACCGGCAGCTCCATGATCGCAGCCAGCCGGATCGGCGGCTTCATATAGTCGCTGAACACCAGGAAAGTCGAGGTATACGGCCGCAGATACGACAGCGCCAGGCCGTTGGCGATAGAGCCCATCACGTGCTCGCGCACGCCAAAATGCAGGTTGCGGCCACCATAGCTTTTCGCCTGGAAGCTGCCGGCGCCTTCGAACGTCAGATTGGTTTTGGTCGACGGCGACAGATCGGCGGAGCCGCCGATCAACCAGGGCAGCTGCTGAGCAAACGCATTGAGCACTTTGCCGCCGGCCTCGCGCGTCGCAATACCTTTCGCGTTGGGCTCGAAGCTCAGCTCGGATTGTGCCCAGGCCTGCGGCATCTGGCCGGCGCGCATGCGCTGCAATTCGTCGTATAGCGCGGGCTCGGAGGATTGGAGCTGCTCGAGGGCCTTCTGCCAGTCGTCGTAAGCCGGCTTGGCATGCTCGGCCATCGCGTCGCGCAACACATGGCGCGCTGCTTCCGGCACCAGGAAGCTCGAATCCTCCGGCCAGCCGTAGGCCTTCTTGGTCAGCTTGATTTCATCGACACCCAGCGGCTCGCCATGCGCGGCCGCGGTGTTGTGCTTGTTCGGCGAGCCGTAGCCGATCACGCTGTCGACGACGATGAGAGTCGGTTTGTCGGTGGTCTGGTTGAACGCCTCGATCGCGGCGGCCAGCGCTGCCGTATCGTTGGCGTCCGCGACATGCAGCGTGTTCCAGCCCAGGCCGCGAAAACGCATCGCGACATCGTCGCTGAATGCCAGCTCGGTATGGCCTTCGATGCTGATGGTGTTGTTGTCGTAGATCCAGCACAGGTTCGACAGCTTCAAGTGGCCGGCCAGCGAGGCGGCCTCGTTGGACACGCCCTCCATCATGTCGCCGTCACCGCACAACACGTAGACCTTGTAGTCGAAAATTTTCGCGTCGTCGCGATTGAAGTGCTGCGCCAGCCAGCGCTCGGCCATCGCCATGCCGACACTGTTGCCGCAACCCTGGCCCAGCGGGCCGGTGGTGGTTTCCACGCCGCTCGTCAGCCGGTATTCCGGATGGCCGGGCGTCTTCGAGTCGAGTTGGCGGAACTGCCTGATGTCGTCGAGACTCACCGCCGGTTTGCCGCTGGGCTTGCCATCAGCATCAATCTCCGTCACGCCGGCCAGATGCAGCAGCGAGTACAGCAGCATCGACGCATGACCGACCGACAGCACGAAGCGATCGCGATTCGGCCAGTCCGGATGTTCAGGGTGATACTTGAGGAACTGCTTCCACAGTGTATAGCTGACCGGGGCCAGCGCCATCGGCGTGCCCGGATGCCCGGAGTTCGCTTTCTGCACCGCGTCCATCGCCAGTGTGCGGATCGTGTCGATGCACAGGCGATCGCTCGGGTTTTCAATCATGTTCATGCTCCGTTGAACTGCGATGAGCTAGGCGCCGATGTTACGCAGCTGGGCTGGCAGCCGAGCTGAATGAGCCCTGCCCGTCGTGAGCGCCTGGCGACTGCAAAAGTAGACGCTTATAGCGCACGCGGAGGCGAGTGATCGAGTACACCCGTGCCGAACGGCCGCTTTCATTTTTTTGCGCGCCGCTGGCCGACCCGCCACAGTGCGGCACCGCCCTCGATGCCGGCGATGTTCGAGCCGATGCTGACCGAGAGCGGCAGATCGTCGGCGTCGACATGCCGCGCGTTGCCGCCGCCGATGATGATGCGGTCGGGATGCAGCAGCACCTCGAGCAGCGCCAGCGCCTGGCGCAGCCGCTTGTTCCAGCGCTTTGCGCCACCATGCTGGAACGCGGCATCGCCCAGGACTTCGTCATAGGTCTTGTCGTCACGCAGCGGATGATGCGCAAGCTCCATGTGCGGCGTCATCTCGCCGTCGCGGAACAGCGCGGTGCCGACGCCGGTACCGAGCGTGATGACCAGCTCCAGACCCTTGCCGCGGATCAGCGCAAGGCCCTGCATTTCGGCGTCATTGATGATTCGGGACGGATGACCGCCGAGTTTTTTCGACAGCACGTCAGCGAGCGCAAAACCGGCCCAGAGTCCGGTGTCCAGGTGCGGCGCCGTCAGCACCTTGCGATTACGGATGACGCCCGGAAAACCGATCGAGATTCGATCGAATGCCGGCAGGCCCTGGACCAGCGCAACCACGGTATCCACCAGCCGCTTCGGCGGACAGGGATGCGGCGTCTCGACGCGGACGCGCTCGCTGCGCATCCTGCCGCGCTGATCCAGCACGGCCGCTTTCAGGCCGCTGCCACCGATGTCGATCGCCAGAATCCCGGGCTTCAAGACTGTTCCTTGTCCGTTGTATGCGTAGGTGGACTATGCAGGAAGACAATGGTTGCATAAGGCTTTCCATGAACCGAGCGCCCGACCCACCCGTAGGCTGGGTTGCAGCGAAGCGGAAACCCAGCGCTGGATTCGGGCCGCAACGCTGGGATTCCGCTTCGCTCCATCCCAGCCTACGCAGGGGTTCAGGGTCCGTCGGCAGGTCCGCAAGGAACACGGGGCTCTCCATGAACCTAGGGAATCCACGGTCGCTCGTAGGGTGGGCAAAGCGAAGCGTGCCCACGCTACGGGTTCTGCGCCACAGGGTCACGAAACCGCCGTCCTGATTGCAGCAGCGCAGGCCGTGGCACTGCGCTAAATTAACCGCGCCAGTCTGCTTCGGCTCCAGCCGGGTACCCGCGACCGCTCAAAGGAATGACCGCGCATGCCGCCATCCACGCCCCGTTCCGCATCGCCTGCACCGGTACTGCTGAAGCTTGCGATCATCGCCCTGGTGCTGCTGATCTTCGCCAGCGCGTTCGGCTATGCCGGCGGATGGCTGGGCAGCCGCGGCTTGACAGGCAGCGCGATGGTCGACGCGCTGCAGGCCAATGCGGACCCGCATCCCGGCTTCCGCCGCAATCACGCCAAGGGCATCTGCGTCAGCGGTTATTTCGAAGGCAATGGCGACGGCGCCCGGCTGTCGTCGGCTGAATTCTTCACCGCCACCCGCGCGCAAGTCGTCGGCCGTCTGGCGCTCGCCGGCGGCGATCCCTACGTCGCCGACGACAGCGTGCCGGTCCGCAGCCTGGCCCTGCAGCTGCGTCTGCCCGACGGCCAGGAATGGCGTACCGGCATGAACGATATTCCGGGCTTCCCGGTGTCCACGCCGCAGGCTTTTCAGGAACTGACCGAGGCCTCGCACCCCGATCCGCAGACCGGCAAACCCAGGCCCGATGCGATGAAGGCATTCCAGGCGCGGTATCCGGAGGCCGCCGCCTTCGGCGAGCGGCTCAAAGCCAGCCCGCGCTCGTCGAGCTTCGCCAACGACACTTACAACGGCATCAATGCTTTCGTATTCGTCGCCGCCGATCACCGCCGGCATCGGGTGCGCTGGTCCATGGAGCCGGAGCTGCCTTTCGCTCCGCGAACTGCCGCAGCTGCCGAGCCGGCAGCCCGCGACGCGCTGTTCGACGATCTGCTGACCCGGCTCGATCAGGGCCCGCTGCATTGGCATCTGATCGTCACCGTCGCTGCGGCCGGCGACGCCAGCGACCGGGCCGCCGAGCCCTGGCCCGCCGATCGCGAGCGCATCGACGTCGGCAGGCTGACGCTGACCGGTGCCAGCAGCGAACCCCAGGGCAGCTGCCGCGACATCGTCTATGACCCACTGGTGCTGCCGTCCGGCATCGAAGCCTCGGACGATCCGCTGCTCAGCGCGCGCTCTTCGGCCTATGCGGTCTCCTACCGGCGACGCGCCGGCGAACCACCCGGCGACAGCGCCATCAATGACCGCAAGGCCGGGAGCGCGCCATGAAGCTGCACGCTCGCTTCAGGCCGCTGGCGCGGCTGCTGCACTGGAGTATGGCGGTGCTGATCATCGCGATGCTGTTCATCGGCGCCGGCATGATCGGCGGCGCGCCGGAGCGGTACTCGGCGCTGCTGCGCGTACACAAGAGCATCGGCATCACGATCCTGCTGCTCGCCGCGATCCGGCTTGTCTATCGCCTGCTGCATCCGGCGCCAGCGCTGCCTGCCGATTTGCCGCGCCTGCAACGCGCCGCCGCGTTCGCCTCGCAGGTGCTGCTGTACGCGCTGATGTTCGCGCTGCCGATGGTGGGCTGGGCGATGCTGTCCGCCGAGGGCTATCCGATCCTGATCTACGGCGGGCTGCAGCTGCCACCGCTGATGCACGCCGACGCGATGTGGTATGCGCATCTGCGCAGCCTGCACTCGCTGCTCGGATACCTGCTGTTCTTCACGGTGCTGCTGCACCTGGGCGCGGCGCTGTTTCATGGGCTGATACGGCGTGACGGCGTGTTGTCGTCGATGGCCTCGCTGCGCCGCCCGTAGGTCGGCCATCCCTTGCCGACGTGTACCCCGGATGCGCGATCACTACCTCCCAAAAAAAAGCCGGTGTAGGAGCGGGTCATACCCGCGACTCCGGCCTTGAACGGCACGGTCGCGGGTATGACCCGCTCCTACAGGTGCAGAGTCGGGAATGGCGCATCCGGAGTACACGTCGGCACAGGATGGCCGACGGTACGACGCTTTTTCAGGGCAGCGGACCACCGGCATAGCGGATCAGGCCGGCGTATAGGCCTTCGATCGCGAACTCGGTGTTGTCGGTGTCGATGCGGATCGGGGCGTAGCGCTGCTGGTCGTCGTTCTCCGACAGCAGCACCACGAACCGGCCCTGCCTGGTGTACCGCTTCAGCGCCATCGTCATGTCGCCGGTCTGGGGATCGGGGATACGCACCGCGACGATCTGGCGATTGCTCGCCTCGTGCGTCTGATGAATGCCGACCAGGTCGCGGTCGAAGATGTTCGCGTTCTGCATCGACCAGCCCTCGACCCGGCGCAAAAACTGCGCGCGCGGCCGGAACAGCGTCGGCTCGACCGTCAGGTACTCCTCGACGTTCTCGTCGCTCATCACCGGCGTGCCGGCCGCGATCCGGCCGATCAGCGGCAGGCTGTTCGGCGGCAGCGCCGCGACGGTGCCCTGCAGGATCGTCAGGCCTCGCGCGGTCGAGTCTTCAGCCGCGATGTAGCCCTTCTCGGCCAGCGCCGCCAGATGCAGCCGCGCCATCGAGCGGGTGAAGCCCAGCGCATCGCCCATCTCGGTCTGCGTCGGCGGCCGGCCTTTCTGCTGGACGTACTGCTGCAGGAAGGCCAGGACCCTGGTCTGTTTTTCGGTCAGTGCCGGGAGCTGCATATTTATTTTTTCTGTCGGCCATCAGTGGTACTACCATTAGTGGTAGTATCCCCCTGCCCGGTCTCCGGGCGCAACCACCATCTCGTCCCGCCTCGGTGCATCTCCATGAAAACCGCTCCTCTGAAATGGATTTATGTCTGGTTCACCGCCGCCGCGGTGCTGATCAGCGCAAGACCGGCCGGTGCCGCCGAGATCGCGGTCGCATTCTCGCCTGGCATCGGCGACCTGAACGCCGAGGAGCTGGTAATCGAGACCATCGGCACCGCGCGCCAAAGCATCCGGCTCGCGGCTTATGCGTTCACCTCCAAGCCGATCGCCAAGGCGCTGCTTGCCGCGAAACGGCGCGGCGTCGACGTGCAGGCGGTACTCGACAAGTCCAACCTGACGGAACGCTACGGCGCCGCCCAGTTCCTGGCCAACACCGGCATCCCGGTGCGCATCGATTCGGAGTATGCCGCCATGCACGACAAGTTCATGGTCATCGACTCCCATACCGTGCAGACCGGCTCGTTCAGCTATACCTCGGCAGCGGCGAAGGCCAATGCAGAGAACGCGATGGTCGTGCGCAACCATGCGAGCTTTGCCAGCGAATACGATGCCGAGTGGCGCCGCCTGTGGAAAGAATCGCGTCCGCTGATGCGCAACGAAGTGTCACGCAGCGGCGATATGCGCCTGTTCGAGCGCTAACATTTCGTAACAAGATCGCGTTGAACTACCTCCTCGAGCCGCCCTCCAAGACCTTGAGCGTGAATCTCCCCCTATACACGCTTTCCGCCTACTCCCCCTACGGCGGATCCGGCATCCCCCGAGCCGGAGCTTGTACCCCCGCGAGTCCCTCCCCCGGCTCGCGGGGTTTTTTATTTGCGCGGCGTTTATCCGCAGAGCACGGTGGCGATGCACCCGGCTGAGTCGTTTTCGACGAGCGTCCATGCCGCTTGTGATAAAAGAGTCGCCCGTTGAAGGTTTCCAGGGTGTCTTATGAAGTGGTTCGCTTATGACGTAGTCCCCGTTGATTTCAACTGGGAGTACCTGAAGACGGTGCGGGAGACGGTGCGCGAGATCGCCATCAACGATGCCGAGGCGCGCGTCCATGGCAGCGACGTCCCGCCGCCCGACATGGAAGAATTTCTCGACGCCTGGGACAGCGCCAAGGAAGCGGCGACCAATGCCGGCTGGGTTGGCGACTCGACCAACGACCCCGCGGTATTCTGGCTGCCCGTGGTCGGCAGCTTCACGTTCGGCTTCGTGATCAAGCAGGACAACGAGGACAGCACGTTCGTGATCTCGCCGGTCGAACTGCCGCATCTCGGCGTCGCAGTGGAGACGCAGACTTCCGAGAACTTCGATGTCGAGTGACATCAAGGTCGGCGACGCGGTTCGGCTCAAAACCGGCGGCGCCTCGATGACGGTGGAATCGATCGAAGGATGGAAAGCGGTCTGCGTGTGGCGCGACAACAACAAGCCGTATCGCGAGCCCTACCCTCTGCTGGTTCTCAGAGCCGACGCCGGCCCGGCCGCGGAAACAGCCTAGCGCGTTCAGCAGGCACGCGCCCGGCTCTGGATATGCCTGGCTTCGATCGCCTGCTTGATCGAATCGAGCCGGGCCTTGGCGAGCCGCTCGATCGCGCTGACCGCCGCACTGGCCGCTTGCTTGTCCGCCGCCAAGGACGGATTTGCCGCCATAATCTTGATATTGGACCTCAATCTGTTGGACATCGATCGTTCTCCTTGGTGAGAGGTTTTTCGATAGTTGACCCGGACTATCGCGGGCGGCACTACTGTGCCCGGTCCAATGGCGGCGCGCCGCCGATTCCGTCTCAAAAGGTGCCGAGGGAGTACCGATGCCGAGTCGCCTGCCAATTCTGAGCCTGCTGCTTGCGGTGCCGCCGTGCTGGGCCGAGGTGCCCGAGTTCGACCGGCCCGGCATCTCGTTCCCGACCAGTACGATTCCGGTCGGCGGCTTCGCCATCGAGCAGGGCCTGCCGGACCTCAGCTACGACTCGGGCTCCGGCCTGCGGTCTACGCAGTACGGATTCGATACCGTGGTACGGGTCGGCGCTGCAGCTCATGCCGAGCTGCAGCTGATCACGGCGCTGTACAACCGCTTGGATCAGCACGACACGTCCGGCAGCCACCATGCGGACGGCAGCGGCGATACCGGAGTCGCGCTCAAGCTCGGCCTGCCGGGCAATGACGGGCGGCGTTCGATGGCATTTCTCGGCAGCCTGATGTTCCCGACCGGAGACACCGAGTTCAGCGAAGGCAAGCCGACCGTGTCGCTGGGTACCAGCGCCAGCTTTGCGCTCGGCGACCAGCAGGCGCTGTCGCTGTATGCCAATGTCGACCACAACGACGGCCGCAACACCTGGACGCTGTCGCCCGATGTTTCTTTCGAGCTGAGTGACACGGTCGGCGCCTTCGTCGAGGCCGGCGCGACCCTGGCCCGCGGCGATGACGACTACGTCGGTGGCGGCGGCTTCACCTGGCTGGTGCTGCCGAACGTGCAACTCGATGTCTATGCGGACCTGGGCCTGACAGCAAAGAGCACCGATCTGCAATCGGGTTTCGGTGTTTCGGTCTATTTCGAGTAGGTTGACCTCGTGTAGGTCTACTTCGAATAAAGGAGATCCGAACCATGAGCATTCTGCAGCTGCCGCGGGCGCGGCCCAAGCTGATCCTGTTCGACTGGCATGCAACCCTGGTCGACACGATGGATGCGATGTATTACGCGCTCGACGAAGTGCTGCCGCGGCTGGGCCCGCTCGGCCTGATCGAGCGCCTGGTCCCGCCCGGAAAATCGAAGACGCTGGAAGACGCCAAGCTGGTGCGCTATATCCGCGAACACGCCAGCCTGCATCCCAAAATCAAGTCCGAGCGGCGCATCTCGCGCACCGATATCTTCGAGCTGCTGTTCGGTGACGATGAGGATGCCAAGAAGATCGCGCACCGCGAATTCGATCACAGTTACGAGCGTTATTTCGGCGCGGTTAAACCGATGGAAGCCGGCGCCCGCGACCAGCTGCTGGCGCTGCGCGGCCTGGGGCTGAAGCTCGGCGTGCTGTCGAACCGAGCGCGCCGCTTCATGGCCCACGAGATCTACACCGTCGACAACTGCGGTTGGCACGATCTGTTCGACACGATGGTCTGCGGCGACGACGTGGCGCGCCGCAAGCCCTTCCCCGACCTGATATTGAAAGCGCTGGAAGAAACCGGTTTGCCCGCCGACGGCAGCTGCTGGTATGTGGGCGACAGCGCCAGCGACGTGGTCGCCGGCAACAACGCCGGCGTGACCTCGATCTTCTACAACGGCGCCGGCTGGGAGCCGGCCTGGATCGACAAGATCTTCCCCGGCACCGCGCGCTACCCGCACCGGCCGGACAGCGTGATCACCACGCTGGATGAGCTGGTCGGGCTCGCGCGGCAACTGCTGTTCGCCAATCGCGCCGAGAACGTGAAGAACCCGTAGGTCGGCAATCCCTTGCCGACGTGAGGCCTCGATTACGCATTGAAGGGTACACGTCGGCAAGGGATTGCCGACCTACGGTTCGAGCGCCTGTCGGTTTCATCATTCGAGACGCCGGCGCGACCGGCTACCATGTGCGGATTACGTAGCCGATCCATCAGACGATCCATCAAGACCTACCTGTGACCGAAAAATCAGGCCCCAGCAAAAAAGAGATCGCCCGCTGGCGCCAACAGCTGCTGCGCGTGCAGCGGATTTCCTGGCGCGATCTGGCCGCGACACTGGGGCCGGTGATCCTGATCAGCGCCGCCGCTATCGCCGCGACGCTGCACTTCGTCAGGCCCGCGCCGCCCAGCCGGCTGGTCATGGCGGGCGGCGCCGAGAGCAGCAACTTCAGAGCCGTTGCCGTCAAATACAAGGCGATCCTGGCGCGCAACGGCATCGATCTCGAGATCGTGCCGTCGAAAGGCTCGCTGGACAATCTCGGCATGCTCACCGACCCGGACAGCGGTGTCGACATCGCGCTGGTCCAGGCCGGCGTCACCACCAAGGCCGACACCAGCGACCTGATCTCGCTCGGCAGCATGTTCCCGCAGCCGCTGATAGTGTTCTACCGCAGCGCCAAGCCGGTTACGCGCCTGTCCGAGCTGGAGGGCAAGCGCCTCGCCATCGGCGGCGAAGGCACCGGCACGCGTTTTCTCGCGCTCGCACTGCTGAAAGCCAACGGCATCGAGCCAGGCGACAAAACCACGCTGCTCGATCTCGAAGGCGAAGACGCACGCAAGGCACTGCTGTCGCGCCAGGTCGACGCGATCTTCCTGTCCGGCGACTCCAGCAGCATCGCGATCCTGCGTGAGCTGATGCACGCCGACGCCGTGCGGCTGTTCGACTTCGTACAGGCCGACGCCTATGAGCGCCGCTTTCGCTACCTGAGCAAATTGCAGCTGCCCGCCGGCACTTTCGATCTCGGCGAGAATCTGCCGCCGCAGCCGCTGACCATGCTCGCGCCGTCGGTAGAGCTGCTCGCGCATTCCGAACTGCATCCGGCCCTGTCCGACCTGCTGGTGGAAGCCGCGCATGAAGTGCACGGCAAAGGCACGCTGCTGGCCAATCCCGGCGAATTCCCGTCGCCGGCGCAACACGACTACCCGATCGGCAACGACGCGGCGCGCTATTACAAATCCGGCAAGGGCATCGCGTATCGCTATCTGCCGTTCTGGCTGGCCAGCCTGGTCAGCCGCGCCGCGGTGATCCTGGTGCCGGTCCTGGTGGTGCTGATCCCGGGCCTGCGCTACGCGCCCAACCTGTATGGCTGGCGCATCAACAGCCGCATCTACAAGCGCTATGGCGAGCTGATGACGCTGGAGCGTGCCGCGCTGCAGCCGATCACGCCGGAGCAGCGCGCGGCCCTGCTGACCCGGCTGGACGAGATCGAGAAAGCGATCATCAGCTTCAATACACCCGGCGCCTTTGCCGACCAGATCTACGTGCTGAGACGCCACATCCGCTTCGTGCGCGAGAACCTGGCGCAGAACACCGGCAGCGGCCTGGCTCACCCGGCAAACCCGTAGGTCGGCAATCCTTTGCCGACGTGAAGCCTTCGTTGCGCATCGACCGTACACGTCGGCAAGGGATTGCCGACCTACGGATGACCTACCCGGCACCGCCCATCTGCTGCCAGATCTCGGCCGGAATCGCGTAGGCCTTGTTCAGCGCCTCGTGATCGGCGATCCCGTTGAGTTCTTTCTGGATCACGTAGCCGTACAGCGTCGCCGCCGCTTCGCGTACCAGATCCTCACGCTGCTGATAGCGGTTCTTCGGGCCGTCGCGATCGAAAGCCGCCAGCTCGTCCAGCGCCTGTTGCAGCTTGCGGCCAGCCAGGCCGAGCGCGGTGGCGGTCTCGCCGCGAATCAGCACCGCAAACTCGTCGAACGGATCTCGGCGTTTGATCATGTCGTCTCGCCGCGGCGCGGGTGCCGCTGAAGCCGATTCTATCGCATCGAGCTTGCAGCTCCGGGCACGGCACGGCTTCGGGCGCTGTGTGAACTGGCGCACGTCGCGAGCAGGGCTTCGTGAGCCGCGCCCTGCGCCCGTTACGTCCTACCCATCGACAGGAACGGTTCTGATGGTTTCTGGCTTGTTACAAAAAACCGAAGGGTGCACAAGGAGATTCACATGTCGAACGGAATGAATTATCTGGCGGTATGGCGCAGCGGCAGTGGCGGCCAATGGTGGTCCACCGGCCTGACCACGACGGACTTCAAGGCGAAGGACAAGGACTACTTCGACAAGGGCTATCGCCTGAGCAGCATGCGCATCGAGCCCAGCGGCCGGATGACCGGCGTCTGGCATCCCGGCAGCGGCGCGCAATGGTGGGCGACCGGCCTCAGCGTCGATGCGTTCAAGGCCAAGGACAAAGGCTATTTCGACCAGGGCCTGCGTCTGGTCGATATCGAAGTCCACAACGGCCAGTTGTCCGGTGTATGGCGGCCCGGCAGCGGCGGCCAATGGTGGGCCACCGGCCTGAGTTCCGAAGAGTTCAAGGCCAAGGACAAGGGCTATTTCGACCAGGGCTATCGGCTGATCTGCATGCGCATCGCCGACGGAAAGTTTACCGGCGTCTGGCATCCGGGCAGCGGCGCGCAGTGGTGGGTCGCCGGGCTGAGTTCCACCGATTTCAAGGCCAAGGACCAGGCCTATTTCGACCAGGGCCTGCGCCTCGCCGACATCGAGATCCACGATGGAAAATTCTACGGCGTGTGGCGCCCCGGCAGCGGCGCGCAATGGTGGTCCTACGGCAACGATCTTGAAATGGCCAAGGGCCGTGACCGCCACTATTTCGACAGCGGCCTGCGACTGACGAAAATGTTTCCGTACGTGGGCAACTGCGACAGCGACTGCCTGAACCAGGTGGTGATGCCGACGGGCAGCTACAACTACGGCATCACCAGCACCGCGCTGCATTGCAAGGGCCTGCCGGGCAGCGCCGGCACGCCGGCACCGGGCGCGGTGGTTGCGTATCGCTGGCCCTGCCTGACGTTCGACGGATCGGTGCGGCTGGCGCGCATGTCGGCGCTCGAATTCAAGGACGCGGGCCTGTTCACGCTGCCGTTCACCGATGCAGCCGTCAAGATGCATGGCCCCTGGGAATACAGCCCCGGCAGCTGGCATCACGCGATCGATTTCAGCCGCGACGACACCCACAGCTTCGAGGTCAAGGCTGCCGCCGCCGGCACCGTGATCTTCATCGGCTGGGACGCGTGGTCGGGCAATACGATGGTCGTCAGTCACGACTCGGGCGGCGTCAAGGACGCGTTCCGCACCATCTACATGCATCTGCGCAACGGGCCGCAGCACGATGCGGATCAGAGCTGGAACTCGTCGGTTCCCATTTTGAAGGAGCCGCAGCTTTCGCAGTTCAAAACCTACCTGAAGGCGATCGGCTGCCCGCAGGGCGGGCCCTATCATCCCGATCCGGCGTACTGGGGAAGCGATGCCGACAAGATCAACATGAGCCTGCTCGGCAAGCAGGTCGCCGCCGGCAGCGTGATCGCGCACGCCGGCTGCACCGGGCCGGGCGGTGCCGGCAGCACCAGCGACAAGCCGGGCTATGTCTGGAGCCCGCACGTCAACACGCATCTGCACATCTTCTTCTCGCGCCGCGACACCACCGACAACGAGTGGTACTTCATCGATCCCTTCGGCATCTACGCTTCGAACAGCGATGGCTGCTATCCCGGCTTCAACGAAGCGATCACGACGCCCTGCGCACGCTATCCGGTCGCGTGGAAAGGCAGAAAAGCGCAGTACCCGTAGCAAAAAAGGGCAGCGAAAGCTGCCCTTTTTATTGCGGCGCGTCGGTGACCGGATCAGTCATTTGCGAACCGGCAGCTCGATATAGCTGCCGCCGTACCAGCGGATACGCAAGGGCGGCTTGCCGTCGGCGAGGGTCTCTTCGCCGACGTTCTTGCCCGAGCCGTAGTTGATCTCGCGATCCGGCCGCTGGTTGACGCCGAGCACCAGCACCACGCGGCTGCCAGCCTGCAGCCGGCGGCTGCCGAGCTGCTCGCTGCTGAACTTAAGCAACTGCCGCTCGCCCGCTCTGAGCAAGTGCCGGCTGGCCTGATCCGCGGCATAGCTGGCGCGGAATTCGTAAGGATCGGCCAGCTGCAGATAGTCGCCGTTGGCCATCAGCTCGTAGAGCGTGACATTCAGATCCAGATCCTGCCGGTTCATCACGAAATCGAGCTGGCCCGACAGCAGGCCGCTGATTTCAGTCGCCTCCTTCAGCGGCTCGCTGACGAAGCCCAGCGCATCATTCAGCGGCAGGTTCCTGCTCAGGATGTCAGTGGTCGGCGGCTGCGTAACGATGCTGCGATCGGCGAGCTTCACGGTCTGCTCGATCAGCTGCGTGTCCGCCGGCAGCTTGGACGACAGGCGCGGCTGGCCGCTCTTGTCCGCGATATCCAGATACAACTTCAGCGTCGCATTGGCCATCGCCGCGATCGTCGGCGCATGCCGCCATTCGTTGGCGCCCATGAGCTGGTAGTTGATCCGGTCCTTCAGCAGCGCCGGCCTGCCGGCAGCCTTGAACACAGAGTCGAACCAGTCCAGACGCAGTTCGCGCAGATCGATCAGCGCCGCATTGTCGACGGTGTAGCCGCGCAGCGCGCCGGCGGGCCGGGCCAGAACCGTGGCATTGTCGTAAGGCCCGATCAGCAGCGTGTGGTTCGCGTCCGGCTTGTAGCGCAGATGCTCGCTGAAGTAGTACAGCGCGCCGACTTCAGCGCTGGAGTAATAGCCGGCCGTCGACAGCACCGGGATATCGAGCTTGGCGAACTGCTCGCGGTACGGCACGTACTTCTGCCACCAGCGGTCGTAGCTCGGATGGGTCAGCCAGGTTCGGAAGACCGAGCCTACTGCCGCATCCGGCAATTTCGCGACACGGTCCAGCGAACGATAAGCCTTGCCGCTCTTGTACCAGGCCTGGTCGAGCGCGGCCCAGCGTGCTTCGTCGCGGCTGATGTCGTCGACGCCGTGCACATTGGTGTAGGCCCAGCGCAGCGAGCTGTTCTTGAACACCCGGCCTTCGCTCGGGAAGCTGATGCCGGGCGCCATCGCGTCGGAGGTCGCGATGGCCTTCAGCGCCGCCGGCATGCGCTTGGCCGCGGCCCAGGCGGCAAAGCCGCTGTAGCCGCCGCCGATCATGCCGACGCGGCCGTCGCTCCAGGGCTGCGCGGTAATCCACTGGATCACCGCGCGCGCGTCTTCGCCGTCGTGCTGAAACGGCACGAAGCGGGCGCTGCGGGCTTTGCTGTTGCCGGGTGCCGCGTCGTCGACCGGCGGATTCTTGCCGCGCGCATACGCGACAATGCCGACATAGCCGTGCGACGCGGCCGCCCTGGCGTCGTCCTGGGTGACGAAGATGGTGAATTCGAGCAGGGCTGGCAGGCGCCCGGGCGCGTTCTTCGGCCGTACCAGACGCGCATACAGCCTGGCGCCACCAGCGCCCTTGATCGGCACGCTCTCCTCGACGACATAGCGCTGCGCGTCATCCTCCGCGGCCAAGCTGTCGGCCAGCGATCCGAAGCTGCGATAAGCCGCAAACGACAGGTAGCTGCGGATCAGCTCAATGGCCTCTGCCTGGCTCACGCCAGGGCGGGTTCGCTGGCGGTCGAAGGATCTCTGCAGCGCGTCCTGATACGACGACAGCGGCGTATGCATCCAGGACGTGACCGTGTACGCATCGCGGTCGCCGAGCTTCGGCACGACATCGCGAAAGGATTCGGTGAAGGCCTGCGCGAACGGCACCGCGTCGCCGGTCTCGATCGCCTTGGCGTGAGCGTACAGATCGATCAGCAGGCTGCGGCCGGGCGCGCGGCCCGCGTCGATCGCGCGGCGCCGGTCCGCCAGGATCTGCCGCGTATCGTTGGCGGCCAGGTAATTGCCGGCGACCAGCTGCAGGGCGGACAAGGTCGCCAGGTAGCGTTCGATATCCGCGTCCTGGTACACCGGCAGAACCCGTTCGGCGAGATCGCGCATCACCGCGGGGGTGTTCGGATCGACCGCGCTCGCCGGGGCTTTGAAATCGAAGTTCTGCGCCAGCGCGGCCGCAGGCGCGCTGGCGATCATCAGCAGCAGAAAGCGCAGCGATTGTGCCAGACGCGCGGTCATCAGCTGGCACTCGCCGGTGTCTTGACCAGATGCAGCACGCGCGAAAACATCGCCTCCTTGCCCTGCACCGAGCCGCCGATATGGATCACGCCGGTATGCGCAAGCTCCTTGGCGAACACGTCGACCACGTGCGCCAGCACATCGTCGTCGAGCGAGCCGAAGGCATCGTCGATCAGCACCCAGGGCGGCGCCTGCAGCACGATACGCGCGAACGCCAGGCTCAGCTGTTCGTCCTGGCTCAGTTCGCGGTCCCAGCGTCGTGAGCTGTCGAGCATGCTCACCAGCCGCTCCAGGCCCAGGCGCTGCAGAGACCGGGCGTAGGACGCGTCGGCAAAACTCGACACCTGTAGCGGATACGCGAGGATTTCACGCAGCGTTCCGCTCGGAAGATACGGCGTGCCGCGCGGCATGTAGAAAATCTGCTCGCCAGCCGGGCTGGTGACCTGCCCCGCACCCCAGGGCCACAGCGCCGCGAGCGCGCGGAACAGCAGGGTCTTGCCGGTGCCCGCGTCGGCGGTGATCAGCACGCGCTCGCCGGCACTGATCACGATGTCCTGCTCCTTGAGCATGTCGCGGCCAGCCGGCGATTCGATCTTCAGATTCGCGATCTTCAGCGTGCCGGGCGCGCCTTCGACGTAAGTGATGCGGCTGTCGAAATCCAGCTGCTTTTCATTCGCGGTCAGCGCCTGGCGGAAACCGGCAACGCGCAGCAGGGTCGCGCGCCAGTCGGCGATGATGCTGAAATTGTCGACGAACCAGCGCAGCGAGGTCTGCGCCTGCGTAAACGCGGCGGCCGCCGCCATCAGGCCGCCGAACGACAGCTTGCCGGAGAAGAACAGGGGCGCCGCGACGACGATCGGCGCGACGATGGTGATCCAGCCGAAACCCGCGGTGACCCAAGTCAGGTTGGTCCAGCCGCGCACCAGCCGGCGCATCGCGGCGATCACATCGCCAAGGCTGGACTCAATGCGACGCCGCTCGTCCGCCTCGCCGGATGCCAGCGAAATACCGTCGAGATGCTCGTTGATGCGGACCAGCGAAAAGCGCAGATCGGCTTCGCGCGCGTAGCGGTTCGAACTGCGGCCGATCAGGCTGCGGCCGACGAAATAACTCAGCAGCGATCCGAAGCCCGCATAGATCACCGCGGCCCATAGCATGAAGCCCGGCACCGCGTAGTCGGCACCGCCGATGCGGAAGCTGAAATCCTCGGACAGCACCCACAGAATGCCGGCGAAGCTGACGAACAGAATCGTCGCCTGCAGCAGGCCCACGGCCAGATCGGTGGACAGATTGCACAGCACCATCGTGTCGTCGGTCATGCGCTGGTCGGGGTTCACGCCCATCTCGCCGGCATGGGCCAACCAGAACGCGCGGCGCGGCACCATCCAGTGCCCGACCAGATCGCTGACCAGGCCTTCGCGCAGCCGCACTTTCAGGGTTTCGGTCAGCCAGCGCTGGCCGACGTTGAGAATCAGCAGCACACCCGCGATCAGTGCGAACACGCCCAGCTGGAACATGAAATCCTTGAGGTCGCGGCGCGACAGCGCGTCGTAAAACGCCTTGTTCCAGGCATTCAGGCGAATCTGGCCATAGGACGTCGCCGCGACGACCACGACGATGCCGATCGCCAGGCTGAGCAGGGTCTTGCCCAGCGGCGATGCGTACAGCGCGCCCAGGATCTGCCTGAGCTGCGCCAGCAGGCCGGGCGACCTGATCGCCGTGGTGGCCGGCGCAACGGCAGCGGCAGCCACCACCGCTCGCGGTGTCGGCTCTGCGGTCATCTCGTCCCGTCGACGGCGTCGCGGCGCGCCGCGATACAGGAGATGAACGCGGCATAGCTCCAGGCGAGATGACGCGCCGAGGTCTGCGCGCCGGTCTGCTGATCGAATTGCTCGGACAACTCGCCGCTGTCCGGCGTGTACCGGCGAACGGTTGCCAGGTAGGCATCGCCGCGCGCCATCCACGCTGCAGCGTCGGCCGCGCCAGGCGCCGCCCGGAAGCAGAACTCGGCCGCGCCCAGGGTCGAGAAGAAGTACGCCCCGCCCGAGTAGTAGACGTCGCCCTGATAGCGGCCCATTGCAGGCCCGAGGCCGGCCGGACGCTGCCGGTTGATCAGGTACTGCTCGTCGAACAGCGCGTCGAGTCTGGCCAGCGTCGCTTGCATGCGCGGATCGTGCACGCCATGCGCCGCGCCCGAGCCGGCCGAATGGATCGCCGACAGAATCACCGCGATATCCAGATCCTTGGCCGAGCGTGCGCCGGATTCCGAAATGCGCGAGCGGTAGTAACCCTCGTCGGCCAGCCAGAAACCGTCGAGCATCCGGCTGATCGCGTCCGCCTGCTCGCGGTAGGCGTTCGCACGATCCGCTTCGCAGCGCGTGGCCAGCCAGGCCGCACCGCGCTCCAGTGCGGCGGCGGAGACGCGCAGCGTGTAGTAGTGCAGGCCGCGCTCTTCTTCCCAGATATCGAAGGACGGCTCGCGCCAATGCGCGGCGGTGAAGGCGAGATCGGCCCGGATCAGCTGCGCCAGCTCGGCTTCGAGGCTCGCGTCGAAGCCATGGCCGCGCACCCAGCCCAGCAGTGCCAGTGCCCGCAGCGGCGGGCCATCGTGCTGCGGGCGCGCCCACTTGGAGATATCCAGCGTGCCATCGGGATTGACGCGAGTCTCAGCGACGACGAACTCGGCCCGCGCACCGGCGAGATCCGCATCGTCGCGCAGATACTTCACAAAATCCGGCGCCGCTTTCGCCCGCCATGCCTTTGCTGCGACCCGATCACCGCCGTCCAGCTGCTGCAGCGACAGGCCGAAGCGCACGAAGTCACCGAAAGTCGCCAGTGCCTCGGGCCCGACATCGCCGGCCTCCAGCAGCAGGCGCAGCGCGTCGATGACCACGGCCGAATCGCGATACCAGTGGAAGAAATAATCCGGGTCGGGATCGTAGGCCGCCAGTACCGGCGAGGCGATGATCGAGCCCTTCGCCGGCCTGATCGTTTGGCCGAAGCCCGGCCGCGTCTTGACGATGTCGACCGCGGAAATGCTCTTCTGCATCGCGCTCGCCGCGTAGCGATACTCGCGAGCGATCCATTGCTCCAGACCCTTGCCGGACGAGTCCATCAGCGCGGCGCCTTGTCGGCCAGATGCGGGCTGCTGAAGCCGAGCTTGCGCAGGCCGTTCTGGATTTCGGGGATGCTCATGAACAGCTTCCATAGCAGGCCGGTGCGATGGTTCTCCATCATCACCACGATCGGCCCCTGGTCGATCGCCAGGAAAGTATCGGCGGCCCAATCCTGCTGCTCGCTGAAAGCATCGACGAAGCCGTAGCGCTTCCAGATTTTGTCGCCATGACGGCTCAGGAAGTGACGCAGCGCCTTCATCACTTCGGCCGGTGCATACGGCAGGCTGGACAGCGCCGCGGTCGGCGAGATCGTGCCGTTGTCGTTGTCCGGCGCGTGCGCGCCGTAACCGAAAGCATCATCGCTGGCGGTCAGGCCCCAGCAGTCGGCGCCGTAGCCCTTGAACTTTTTCGGATTGGCGACGCAGTGCGCATGATTGATGCGGACATGGGCGACATTCAGATCCCAGTAGTTCGCATACTGATCACTCAGACCCCGAGGGTCCAGGCCGCAGAACGAGTAGTGCGCGAAGAACAGGGGGCCGCCGTAGGGCTGCCCCAGCGGCAGCTCGATGCCGTAGTAGGTCTTGCCGTTAATGAAATCGCGCCCGGCCGCGTAGCCGCGGTGATAAACGTCCGCGCCGACCGAATAGCGTGGCGACGAGGCGGCGAGCACATAGGTGATCAGGCACTCGTTCCAGCCGTGGATCTCATGGTCCATCGCCCAGCCGTTCCACGGGCTCCAGTGCCAATACAGCAGCTTGCGTCCGCCCTGGGTGTACCAGTCCCACTCGACTTCTTCCCACAGCCGCGTGATCCGGCTGCGGATCGAGGCCTCCTCTGGCGTGTCGCGCTGAAAATACTGGCGCACGCACAACAGCCCCTGGAACAGCAGCGCGGTCTCGACCAGATCGCCGCCATCGTCCTTGCGACCGAACGGGATGGTCGCGCCGGTCAGGCCATTGATGAAGTGCGGATAGGCGCCATGAAAGCAGGTCGCCTTGCCGAGCACATCGAGCGAGTGCATGAGCCTCTGCACCGCTTCGTCGCGCGTGACCCAGCCGCGCTCGACCGCGACGATGATCGCCATCACGCCGAAGCCGCTGCCGCCGATCGCGACGAGATCGTCGACTGGCTCGTCGCGCGTGGTACGGCGATCGGAAGCCAGGCCGCTGACCGGATGCGCGCCCTCCCAGAAAAACCGGAACGTCTGACGCTGGACCGCGTCGACCAGCGCGTCATCGGGCAGCTTCGCCAGGTCCGCTGCGCTGAGCGCATCGGCTTTTTTTTTCTTGCTGGCGCCCTGAACTTTTGCCGTCGGGGCCCGGTCGCCTTTAGGCATCCGCATCGTCTCCTGTTCTGCCGATTCTGACCTGCTTTGCCCAGCTTGGCACATCGCCATGCCGACATTGTGCTCATCAGTAGGTCGGCAATCCCTTGCCGACGTGAGGCAGCGATTGCACATTGAAGGTACACGTCGGCAAAGGATTGCCGACCTACGCGAACCGGCGCCAGCGACCTATCATGATGATCAAGCGACCCAACCGGACGGGACGATGAGCCGCATAGAAAAATTGTTGAGCCAGATGACGCTGGCCGAAAAACTCGGCCAGTTGACCATGACCGCCTCGGGCTACGCGGTGACCGGCCCGATCATCGCCGGCGACTCGACCGAGTCGATCAAGGACGGCACGATAGGCAATTTGCTGAATATCATCGGCCCCGGGCCGACGCGCGAGGTCCAGCAGATCGCGGTCGAGCAGACGCGCCTGGGCATCCCGTTGCTGATCGGCCTGGACATCATCCACGGCCACCGCACCTTGTTCCCGATACCGCTGGCCGAAGCGGCACTGTTCGACGATGCGGCCTGGGAGCTGAGCGCGCGCGAGGCCGCCAGGGAGGGCGCGTCCGACGGGCTCTCGATGACTTTCGCGCCGATGCTCGACGTGTCGCGCGATCCGCGCTGGGGCCGCACCGCCGAAGGTTCCGGCGAGGACCCGTATCTGACATCGCGCATGGCCCGCGCCAAGGTGCGCGGCTTCCAGGGCAGCAGTCTGTCCTCGGCCGATGCGATCGCCGCCTGCGCCAAGCATTTCTGCGCCTATGGCCCGGTTACGGCGGGGCGCGAATACGCGTCGGTGGACATCTCCGAGCGCACACTGCACGAGGTCCACCTGCCGCCGTTCGTAGCGGCGGTCGCGGCCGGCGTCGCGACGATCATGCCCGCGTTCACCGATCTGGCCGGCATTCCGATGACCGCGCACAAGGCGCTGCTGCGCGACTATCTGCGCGATCAGCTCGGCTTCGATGGCGTGCTAGTCAGCGACTACAACGCGATCGGCGAGCTGATGCGCCACGGCGTCGCCGCCGATCTGGCCGACGCCGCGGCACTGGCGCTGAAAGCCGGAGTCGACATCGACATGATGGCCGACGGCTATCGCAAGGGCCTGCCGATCGCGCTGGAGCGCGGCACCGTGACGATGGACGACATCGACGTCTGCGTGCGCCGCGTACTCAAGCTCAAGGAAGACCTCGGCCTGTTCGACGATCCCTACCGTCGCGGTGCGAGCGCCGAGGCGCCCGAGGTATTGATCGAGCGCCGCCAGCTGGCGCGCCGCATCGGCGCGCGCGCGATCACGATGCTGAAGAATGAGCGCGACACCTTGCCGCTGTCACCGACGGTCAAGCGTCTCAGCGTGATCGGCCCGCTCGCCGATGCCGGCCCCGAAATGCGCGGCTGCTGGTGGAGTGCCGGCGAGAACGAGCCGCATGTCGGCGTGCTGGCCGGCATTCGCAAGGGCTTTCCGAATACCGAAATCCGCCACGCGCCAGGCACCGCGATCAACAGCGCCGATCGCAGCGGCATCCCCGCGGCGCTGCAGCTGTGCAACGACACCGACGCGGTGCTGCTGTGCCTTGGCGAAGCCACCGCGATGAGCGGTGAAGCCGCCAGCCGCGCCTATCCCGAACTGCCCGGCCAGCAGCTGGCGCTGGCCGAGGCGGTGTTCGAGCACGCGCGTGAACGCGGCGTGCCGGTGATCGTCGTGCTGTTCTCGGGCCGGCCGCTGGTGATTCCGCTCCTTGCCGAGAAAGCCGACGCGCTGCTGGCCGCCTGGTTCCTCGGCACCGAGGCCGGCAACGCGATCAGCGACGTGGTCAGCGGCATCGTCTCGCCCAGCGGCCGCACGCCGATGAGCTGGCCGCGCGCGCTGGGCCAGGTGCCGATCTTCTTCGGCCAGCGCAACAGCGGCCGGCCGCTGAGCCAGGGCGACTCCTTCACCAGCCGCTATCTGGATGTACCCAACGACCCGCTCTACCCCTTCGGCCACGGGCTGAGTTACGGCAGCTTCGTCTACGACAATCTGCGCATCACACCCGACAACGCCAGCGAAGCCGACGTGATCACGGTGCGTGTCGATGTCGGCAACCATGGCCGGCACGGCGCCGAAGAAACCGTCTTCCTGTTCACGCACGACAAGGTCGCCAGCGTCGCGCGGCCGCTGCTGGAGCTGAAAGGCTACGGCAAGATCAGCCTGCAGCCCGGCGAAACCGGCACGGTCGAACTGCTGCTGCCCGCCTCGGAACTGCGCTTTCTCGGCATCGATCTGAAACCGGTGTTCGAAGCGGGCGATATCGAGATCCTGGTCGGCGCTAGCGCCGAGCGTTCGCGATTACTGCTCGGGCATTTGCAGCTGACGGACTAGCTCTGCGCAGGCCTGGAACTCGCAATCGCGGTCAAGGACCGCTCCTACAGTCGCGTATCACCGGTGCGCGACAGGCCTGTAGGAGCGGTCCTTGACCGCGATTGCGAGTTCCAGGCCTGCGCCGACCGTCCCCAAGGAACCTCAGGCGGCCCTGCCGCGATGGATCGCCAGACGCACCGGTGCCGTTGACCGGCGCTGGCTGGGAGCCGCGGGTTCATGTTCCGCCGCGCTACTCAGTTTGAATTGCCGGATCATCGCGCCCAGCGCCTGCGCCATCTCCTCCATGTTGTGGGCCGAGGCCGCGGCCTCTTCGACCAGCGCCGCATTCTGCTGCGTCGATTCGTCCATATGCGTGATCGTGCGATTGACCTGCTCGATACCCGAGCTCTGCTCCTGAGACGCCAGCGTGATGTCGGCCATGATGTCGGTGACACGCTTCACCGAATCGACGATCTCGTTCATCGTCGTGCCGGCCTCCTCGACCAGCCGCGAGCCGGCCTGCACCCGATTGGCGGATTCCTGGATCAAGGTTTTGATCTCCCTGGCGCTGGCCGCACTGCGCTGTGCCAGGCTGCGCACCTCGGTTGCCACGACCGCGAAGCCGCGGCCCTGCTCGCCGGCGCGGGCCGCTTCGACCGCGGCGTTGAGCGCCAGGATGTTGGTCTGGAAAGCGATGCCGTCGATCACGCCGACGATGTCGGCGATGCGCTTGGACGAGGCACTGATCTCGCTCATCGTGCCGACCACCTGGCTCACCACTTCGCCGCCCTTCACCGCGACCCGGCCGGCACCGATGGCGAACTGGTTGGCAACGCGCGCGTTCTCCGCATTCTGCTTGACCGTGGAGGTCAGCTCCTCCATCGATGACGCGGTTTCCTGCAGCGCGGCCGCCTGCTGTTCGGTGCGCGACGACAGATCCTGGTTGCCCGAGGCGATCTCGCGCACCGAGGTCTCGATGGCCGCCGACGAGGACTGGATCTTTTCGACGATGCCCGAGAGTTGCTCGACGGTCGAGTTGGCGTCGTCGCGAAGGGATGCGAACTGACCGTGGAATTCACCCTGCATGCGCGGGGTCAGGTCGCCGCGGGCGACCGCATGCAGCAGCTTGCCCAGGCCCGACAGGCCGTTCTCGGCATTGCTCATCAGCGCATTGAGCGCCTCCACCATTTCGCGGAACGCGAATTCGAAGCGCCCGGCGTCACCGCGGCGCGTGAACTCGCCGCGCGCGGCCGCCTCGCTCAGGCCCAGAATCTCGTCACGCACCGCCGTCAGCCGCTCGCGGATGCCGCCCATTGCATCGCTGATGCGCTCCATCTCGCCGGGCAGCCGCTCCATCTGCGGGGCAAGATCGCCCAGCGCATAACGCTGGATCAGGCTGACCACGGTGTCGGTGGTACCGATGTGCGCCTCGGCCAGCCGGTTCACGTTCGCCGCCATCTCGCCGTAGCCGCCCTGGAACTCGCCGTCGGCGATGCGGTAGCTGATCTCGCCGGCATGATGCCGGCTATAGATCTGCTGCTGCGCCGCGGCGAAGCTGCGCAATGTCACGACCACCGCATGGATACCCTTGGCCACCTCACCGATCTCGTCGCGCGTGGTCACCGAAACCGCCTCCGGAAAGCGGCCCTGGCTCATGTCCCGAACGGCATCGCCGATCCCGCGCAGGGATTCGCCGAGCGAGCGGGTGAATCCGGCGAACAGATAGCCGGCCAGCAGCATCACGGCGACTACGGCCGCCACGGTGAACAGCAACTTGAAACGCAGCCCGGCGACGCGCTCCTGCAGCAGCACGTCGAGTGCGGCGGTCGCCGCATCGATCAGCCCCAGGGAGGCGTCGACCGCCGCGTTGCCGGTGCGCTGGTAGTCTGCGACGGGCATTTCGATGGACTTGGCCTCCAACAATCCGGTGTGCACGGCGGACTGCAGCGATGCGGTGGCCGCTACGGCCGCGGCCAGGGGCTCGGCCAGCGATTCCTGCAGCCGCGGCTGCGACGCGATGATCGCTTTGAGGTTGCGCGCCATCAGGCCGGCCTCGCGGTCGACCAGAAAGCCGAGGCTGGTGAGGGTCGATCGGTCACCGGTATACATCACGCCGGCCGATATGACGTTGTTGCCGACATCGCGCAGGCGCGCGCTTTCCAGCGCAATCAGCGGCAGACGGAAGACTGCGGCGTCCATCAGGTTGTAGGACTCCAGCACCGGGTCCAGCGTCAGCTGCGAACGGTCGGCAATCGCCTGCGCCAACTGATAGAGGCCTTCGGCGACGGCGCCGTAGGCCTTGGGAGCCGCAGCACCCAGCTTCACACCGCCGTCGCTCAGACCGGACCATTGTTCGTGCAGCCCTGAAACCATGCCGGACAGATCCAGTATCTGGCCGCTGGAGTCACTCCACTCGGAGAGGGCGGCAAAGGCGGCCTCGACCTTGGAGGCCGCCGGCGCCAGCTGCGCGTCCAGGCCTTCCTCGCCGGCGCCGATGCGGTCGCTCAGGCCGCGGTGCACCTGAAGCGTCTGCAGCAGGTCGAGCAGCGGGACCAATCCGCTCACGCCCAGCTGCTCGGAGCGTGTGGAGCTGATGCGCCCGTTGACCTGGGCCACCAGAACAAGCGACAAGCCGAGGATGGCGATCAGGAAGATTGCGCCGATCAGCGCAATCTTCTGCGCGAACCGCAGGCGGCCCATCAGGCGTGTGGACGGTGCCAGCAACAGCGCCAGTGCAGCTCTCATTCTCGAATCTCCTGTTGTTTTGCACATCGCAGCGCACACAAGAGTCCTGGCGACCCTTGGCCTAAACCCACTATCGGCCGCCGACCTGAAGACTTAAGGAACCTCTGATCAAGTCCCGCACGTCCGCGCCGGGACTTGATCAGAGGTTCCTTCAGTCCTATCGACTCGCGCCGATACGGGGGCATCGGGAAGCGTGGGAACGGACCACCGACGATCCGGCTACGACGTGAACAGGAGATAGAGCGATGACAAGAGCAGGCATTCATGGGTGCGCAAGGGAGCTGGCCTACAGCCTTGCATTTCTGATCCTGGCAACAGCCACGCAGTCGGCGCGCGCGGATTCTCCGGCGCAGGTGGTGAAACAGGTTTCTCCGGACTATCCGGACAAGGCCGTAGCCCATTCGGTGGAGGGTTGGGTGGAGCTCGAGTTCGTCGTGGACACTGACGGCAAGGTTCGCGACGTCTCCGTCCTCAACGCCGAGCCGGCGAAGATGTTTGAAAGCTCGGCAGTCAGGGCGATCCAGAAATGGGTGTTCTCGCCGGCTCTGCGCAACGGCGCCCCGGTGGAAAGCCAGATGCGCCGCAAGTTCACGTTCAAGCAGTAGGCCGAGTTCGAGCCCTGGCATCAGGCTTGGCGGCTTGATCATTCGCCGGAGCACAGTAAAGTTGGCCGGATCAGCGCTAACTCTCCGGTGCAGTGCCCCATGTACAAATCTCTGCTGGCGGTCGTCATCGGCGGATCGATCGGCTGCCTGCTGCGCTTTTTTGCCGGGGTGAAACTCAACAGCGTCTATCCCAACCTGCCGATGGGCACCTTGCTGGTGAACCTGGTGGGCGGCCTGATCATCGGGATGGCCGTCGCGTTCTTCGCCAGGGCGCCGAACCTGGACCCAGCCTGGCGCGTGCTAATCATTACCGGCTTCTGCGGCGGCTTCACCACGTTCTCGGCGTTCTCGGCGGAAGTGATGCTGATGATGCAGGACGGCAGGCTGGGCTGGGCGGCCGCGACCGTCACCACCCACGTCGTCGGCTCGCTGCTGATGAGCTTCCTGGGATTCGCGCTGGTCGCCGGCATCCAGCGCTGAGTTGGCGCTGAGTTGGCGCTGAGTTTTGGCGTTGCCACGGAGGTGGACGCCGCCGAGCCAGGCGGTCCATGCTTCGCGCTGCGGTGAAGGAGATCGACAATGGAAGAGCGCATCCACTACGGCGCCTGCAATCTGTGCGAAGCCATCTGCGGCCTCGAGTTTCGTGTGGCCGGCCGCGAAATCCGCTCGATCCGCGGCGATGAAGCCGACCCCTTGTCGCGCGGCCATATCTGCCCGAAAGCGGTCGCGCTGAAGGACATTGATGAAGACCCTGATCGTCTGCGCCATCCGCTGATACGCGAGGACGGTATTTTTCGTCAGGCCAGCTGGGACGAGGCGCTGGATCGGGTCGCCGAGCGGCTCGTACAGATTCATAACGAGCATGGCGCCGACGCGATCGCGACCTATCTCGGCAATCCAACCGTGCACAACTACGGGGCGATGACGCATGCCTCGCATTTCCTCGGTCACTTCAAGACCCGCAACCGCTACAGCGCGACCTCGGTCGACCAGCTGCCGCATCAGCTGGTCGTCTGGTGGATGTACGGGCACCAGCTGCTGGTGCCGATCGCGGATATCGATCACACGAACTACTTCTTCGTGCTCGGCGCCAACCCGATGGCGTCCAACGGCAGCCTGATGACGGTGCCGGATTTCCGCGCGCGTCTGAAGGCACTGCAGGCACGCGGCGGCAAGATGGTGGTGCTCGACCCGCGCCGCAGCGAGACCGCAGACGTCGCCGACGAATATCACGCGGTGCGGCCGGGCGGTGACGCCGCGTTCCTGCTCGGGTTTGTGAAAACCCTGTTCGACGAGCAGCTGACCCGGCCCGGGCGGCTAGCCGCCTTCAGCGACGGCCTGGCCGAGCTGCCCGCCGCCCTCGCCGCTTTCGATATCGAAATGCTGGCAGCGCAAAGCGGCATCGACAGTGGCAGCCTGCGCCGCCTGGCGCGCGAGTTCGCGGCGGCCGACGGCGCTGCGATGTACGGCCGCATGGGCGTGTCGACCCAGCGCCACGGCACGCTGTGCCAATGGCTGATCCAGCTGATCAATCTGCTGACCGGCAATCTGGACCGCGTCGGCGGCGTGCTGTTCACCCGGCCGGCGGTCGATCTGATCGGCGGCCCGGCGAGCAAGCCCGGCAGCTTCGGCCGCTGGAAAAGCCGCGTGCGCGGCCTGCCCGAATTCGGCGGCGAACTGCCGGTGGCGGCGCTCGCCGAAGAAGTGCTGACACCGGGCGCAGGCCAGATCCGCGCGCTGGTGACCCACGCCGGCAACCCGGTGATGTCCACGCCCAATGGCCGCCAGCTCGACCGCGCGCTGGCATCGCTGGAGTTCATGGTCGCAATCGATCTCTATCTCAACGAAACCACGCGTCACGCCGACGTGATCCTGCCGCCGACGCCGGCGGTCGAGCATGATCAGTACGACCTGATCTTTCATATCTTCGCCGTGCGCAATACCGCGCGCTGGTCGGCGCCGACGTTCGACAAGAGCGAGAACGCGCTGCACGACTGGGAGATCTTTACCCGGCTCGGGGAAAAAGTCGCCGCGCGTCTCGGCACCCAACCCCGGCCCGCGATGCGCCCCGAGCAGATCATCGACCTGGGCCTGCAAGCCGGCCCCTACGGCGCGATGCAGAACCATCCGCTGAAGCTGAGCCTGAAGGCGCTGAAAGCGGCGCCGCATGGCATCGATCTCGGGGCACTGCAACCGAGCCTGCCGCAGCGTCTGGTGCATGCGGACCAGCGCATCCGCTGCGCGCCCGCCGAGATGCTCGAAGCCCTGCAGCGCTATCACCAGGAGCTGATGCAACCGGCCCGCGCGGTCGACGGCGAGCTGCGCCTGATCGGCCGCCGCCACCTGCGCAGCAACAATTCGTGGATGCACAACAGCCAGCGGCTGACCAAGGGCCCGTCGCGGCATCAGCTGCTGATGCATCCGCAGGATCTGCAATCGCGCAGCCTGGCCGACGGCAGCCGGGTGCGCGTGCGCTCGCGCACCGGCGAGATCGTCGTCGAGGTGCAGGCCAGCGCGGATATGATGCCGGGTGTGGTCTCGCTGCCGCACGGCTGGGGCCACGACCGCGCCGGAACGCGCATGGAGATCGCGCAGCGCCAGCCCGGCGCGAGCGCCAACGATCTGACCGACGAACTCGAACTCGACGTATCCGGCAATGCCGCGCTCAACGGCCTCGCGGTGCAAGTGCTAGGGCCTGTTAACCATTAGGCGATCGCCTAATGGTTAACAGGCCCTAGCAGCCTGAGAACGGGGCTTCGGGGATAATGCCGGCCGCTGAGGGCTCGGCATGCTCCACGCCGGCCGTCATTCCAATCGATAAGGGCTTCGACATGTCAGACGCTTCCTCGCCGGCGACGGCGCGGGTTTTCACGTGGTCCACAGGACACACGCTGTGCAACGGCGTCGAGATCTACTGGGAGCAGGCCGGTCCCGCAAGCGCCGAGCCGGTGGTGCTGATCAACGGCCTGTCGCGGCAGCTGGTCGACTGGCCCGACTCGTTCTGCGACGGCCTGCTGGCCCAGGGCTTGCGCGTGCTGCGCTTCGACAATCGCGACTGCGGCCTGTCGGGCGAGGCCGGGCGCGGAATCAGATTCAACATGCCGCGCAGCATCCTGCGCAATCGTCTGCGCCTGCCCATCGTCAGCGACTACACGCTGCACGACATGGCTGCCGATACGCTGGCGCTGATGGACGCGCTGCAGCTGCCGCGCGCGCACCTGGTCGGCGTGTCGATGGGCGGCATGATCGCGCAGATCATCGCCGGTACCGCGCCGCAGCGTGCCTTAAGCCTGTGCTCGATCATGTCCGGCAGCAATCATCCCTGGAGCCCGGGCCCGGTGTTGGCGATCACCAGGCAGATGTTCGGCAAACGCTCCGCCGACCAATCGCGGGATACGATCGTCGAGCGCAGCGTGACCATGCGCAAGCTGCTCCGCAGCCCGGCCTACCCGATACCGGAAGCCGAGCTGCGCCGGCTCGCCGGGCGTGACTTCGATCGCGCATTCCGCCCCGGCGGAATCCTGCGGCAGACGCATGCGATCCTCGCCACCGGCAGTATCGAAGCGCTGTTGCCAAAAGTCACCGCGCCGACCGTCGTGATCCACGGCAGCGCCGATCCGATGGTGCGGCTCACCAGCGGCAGGCGCTCGGCGCGGCTGATCCCGAACGCGAAGCTCGAACTGATACCGGGCATGGGCCACGACCTTCCCGAAGCGCTGGTGCCGAAGCTGCTGGAACTGATCGTCGCCAATATCGGGCGCGGCAAACAGAAGCCGGACCGCCCGATCCGATGACTAGCCGATGAAGAGGCGGCCTCCTTCCAACATCGAACATTTCGACGTGCTGATCGTCGGCGCCGGTCTGTCGGGTATCGACGCCGCGTACCGGCTGCAGAGCGAATGCTCGGGCAAGCACTACGCGATCCTCGAGGCGCGCGATGCGCTCGGCGGCACCTGGGATCTGTTCCGCTATCCCGGCATCCGCGCAGACTCCGACATGTACACGCTCGGCTTTCCGTTCCGGCCCTGGCGCGGCGATATCTCGATCGCGCCAGGCGACGCGATCCGCGACTACATTCGCGAAACCGCCGAGGAATACGGCATCGACCGCAAGATCCGTTTCGGTCACTGCATCAGCCGCGCCGCCTGGTCGTCGGAGACTTCGCGCTGGACCGTTGAAGGCACGGCAGCCGGCAAGCCGTTCGTGCTCAGCTGCTCGTTCCTGTCGACGTGCTGCGGCTACTACGATTATGCGCAGGGCTACACACCGGAATTCGACGGCATCGAAAATTTTTCCGGGCAGCTGCTGCATCCACAGCAATGGCCCGACCAGCTCGACCTGGCCGGCAAGCGCGTCGTCGTGATCGGCAGCGGCGCCACCGCGGTGACGCTGATCCCGTCGCTGGCGGCACAGGCGGCGCGGGTGACGATGCTGCAGCGCTCGCCGAGCTACATCGTCGCGATGCCGGCCAAAGACCGCATCGCCAACTGGATGCGCGACAAACTGCCGGGCCGTATCGCCGACGCCCTCGCGCGCTGGAAAAACCTGGGCCTCGCGATCCTGCTGTACCAGCTCGCGCAGCGGAGGCCGGAGCGCATCCGCAAAGCGCTGCTGCAGCGGCTGCGCCGGCAGCTCGGGCCGGCGGTCGACGTCGATACGCATTTTTCGCCGGCCTACAAGCCCTGGGATCAGCGCCTGTGCCTGGCACCGGACGGCGATCTGTTCAAGGTGCTGCGCTCGGGGCAGGCGGACATCGTCACCGACCATATCCAGGGTTTCGTCGAGAACGGCATCCGGCTGCGTTCGGGCCGGATACTGGCGGCCGACATCGTCGTGACCGCGACCGGGCTGAACATCAAGCTGATGGGCGGCATCGAGCTGCTCGTCGACGGCGAGCCGGTGAAGCTGGCCGACAAGCTGATCTACAAGGGCATGATGCTCAGCGATGTGCCGAACCTGGCGTTCGCATTCGGCTACACCAATGCCTCGTGGACGCTGAAGTGCGATCTGAGCGCAGGCTACGTGTGCCGGCTGCTGAACCACATGGATCGCAAAGGCTACCAGCGCTGCACGCCGCGGCCGCGCGATGCCGGGCTGACCAGCGTACCGATGTCGACGCTGCGATCCGGCTATCTGCTGCGCGCCAGAGGCCTGGTTCCGCGCCAGGGCTCCAGGGCGCCCTGGCGGGTGCACCAGAACTACGTGATCGATCTCGCGGTGATGAAGTACACCCGCGTCGACGACGGCGTCATGGAATTCGGCAAGGCGGCGTAGGTCGGCAATCCCTTGCCGACGTGTACCTTCAATGCGCAACCGGGGCCTCGCGTCGGCAAAGGATTGCCGGCCTACGCGGGCGAGGTCACTTCCCTGACGACATCGATGAAGGCACGCAGGCCGGCAGCAATGTGGCGATGCTTCGGGAAGTACAGGCACAGCCCCGGGTACGTCGGACACCAGTCGTCCAGTACGCGGACCAGGCGTCCGGCTGCGATGTGGTCCGCGACCGCCCATTCGCTGGTCCAGATCAGGCCGACGCCGTCCAACGCGGCCTCGATCATCAGGTTGTGGTTGTCCAGCGTCATCGAGCCGCTGACGTCGACCAGCTGCTGCTCGCCGCGCTTGTCGAATTCCCATTTGTAGATCGCGCCGCTCGGATACCGGCTGCGCACACACGGATGCTGGGCAAGATCGGCCGGCGAGCGCGGCTTTTTGCGCCGGGCGAAATACTCCGGCGAGCCGACGACGACGAAGCGCAGCGGCCCGCTGCAAGGCACGGCGACCATGTCCTGCGGCACATTTTCGGCCTCGCGAATGCCGGCATCGAAGCCGTCGGCCACGATGTCGACCCGCCGGCCCTCGGTGACGATGTCAACCTGCATGTCCGGGTAACGCCGCAGGAACTCGAACACGAGCGGCCGCAGAATCATCCTGGCGGCGCCTTCGGACGTATTCAGCCGCAGCGTGCCGGTCGGCGTGTCGCGGAATTCGTTGACCGCCTCCATCGCCGCGGATATCTCCCGCAGCGCCGGCTGCACCCGGGCCAGGAACTGCTCGCCGGCTTCAGACAGCGACACGCTGCGCGTTGTGCGGTTGAACAGCCGCACGCCCATGCGCTGCTCCAGCGCCGCGACCGCGTGGCTCAGCGCCGACGGCGACATGCCCAGTTCGCCGGCCGCACGGCGGAAGCTGCGATGCGTGGATACCGCGACCACCGCGTTGAGTTCGAACAGACCCGCCTTGTGCTTGGCGCTCATTGTGCTGATTCCTGCATGACTTCGTGCAAGATTAGCCTGATTGTTTCATCGGTGGGTCACGCCTAATGTGGGTACGCACACCCACCTGGATCACCCTCAATGACCAAGACCGTCCTCATCACCGGCGCCTCGACCGGCTTCGGCAAGTCCGCCGCTCAACTTTTTGCCAGCCACGGCTGGAACGTGACCGCGACGATGCGCGACCCGTCCGCCGGCGCCGAGTTGGCGCAGCTCGACAAGGTGTTCGTCACGCATCTCGACGTGCAGGATCGCGACAGCATCGACCAGGCCATCGCCGCCGGTATCGATCGCTTCGGCCGCATCGACGTGCTGGTCAACAATGCCGGCTTCGGCCTGTTCGGCATCTTCGAATCGACGCCGCGCGACAAGATCCAGCAGCAGTTCGACGTCAACCTGTTCGGCGTGATGGATGTCACCCGCGCGCTGCTGCCGCACTTCCGCCGCAACCGGGCCGGCGTGATCGTCAACGTCAGTTCCGGCGCCGGCGTGTTCGGCCTGCCGATGATCTCGCCGTACACCGCCAGCAAGTTTGCGCTCGAAGGTTTCTCGGAGTCGCTTTCCTACGAGCTGCTGTCGCAGAACATCGTCGTCAAGATCGTTGAGCCGGGCGGCGTGCTCAGCACGCAGTTCGGCACGCGCTCGAGCGCCGAAGCGGTGCAGGTCTCTGCGCCGAAAGATTACGAGCGCTTTGTCGAAGGCAGCCTCGCGGTGTTCGCCGGTCTGCGCGCGGCACGCCTGGCGACGTCCGAGGATGTCGCCCGGGTTATCTTCGATGCGGCGACTGACGGCAGCGATCGTCTGCGCTATCTGGCGACGAAGGACATCGAGCCCCTCGTGAAGGCGCGCCGGGAAACTTCCGAAGACGAGTACGTGGCGATGATGCGCTCGCGGTATCTGGCGAAGTCTTGATTTGCGAACAGTAGGAGCGGCCCTTGGCCGCGATTGTGACGATCAGGCCTCGATCGCGGCCAAGGGCCGCTCCTACAGTGGCTTGAGCGTAACGGCAGCGGCACTGTCCACCAGCTCCCGATGCGCCAGATACAGCCGCAGATCGAACTCGATCTGGTGGTAGTCCGGCAGCATGTGCCGGCACAGCTGGTAGAAGGCCTTGTTGTGCTCGGATTCCTTCAGATGCGCGAGTTCATGCACGACGACCATCTCGAGAAATTCCGGCGGTGCGTCCTTGAACAGCGAGGCGATGCGGATTTCCTGCTTGGATTTGAGCCTGCCGCCCTGCACGCGCGAGATCGTGGTGTGCAGGCCGAGCACGCTGCGCAGCACGTCCATCTTGTTCTGGTAGACAACCTTGTGCAGCGAAGCGGCGCTGCGGAGGTACTGCTGCTTCAGACCGATCGCGTACTCGTACAGCGCCTTGTCGGTGCGGATCTCGTGCCTTGCCGCATAGCGGCGATGCAGATAGCCGGCCAGCCGATCGGTCTCGATCAGCTCGCGGACCTGCGCCTGCGTGGCGGCCGGATAGGCGTCGAAATAACGAAGCACGGACATCGCGCCACTATACCGGTGAGCTGCTCGGCGGTATCGGCCTTGCGGCCGCCCGGTCTTTGGCCTCAGAAGACGCCCACGCGGTAGCATCCGGCGGCGCACTGCGCGCTGCGCCACACGACTGACCGAGCACGGAGCCGCGATTGATGATCAACGTCGACCCGACCACGCTGCGAGCCGAACGCCGCACCGGCAGGCTGGCGCGCATAGCGGCCCTGGGGCTGGTCGCGGCCGGAGTCGCCTGCGCGTTCTGGCTGCGCGCCGAGCATGTGCAATGGTCGGCCGAGTCGTTGCGCGTCTGGATACTGCAGTGGCCGATGGCGCCAGCCGCGTTCGTCGCGGTGATGGTGCTGCGGCCTTTTCTGCTGATTCCATCCTTGTTACTGATGACCGCCGGCGGCGCGCTGTTCGGTGTCGTGGCCGGCACCCTGCTCGGCGCGATCGGCGGCGCGATCAGCGGCGTGATGATGTTCTGGCTGGCGCGCAGCCTAGGCCGCGACTTCGTCGAGCGCCGGCTCGGCGCAAGACTGGCACGGGTCGACAGCTACTTTCACGAGCGCGGCGCCAAGCTGGTCGCGCTGTACACCGCATTCCCGGCGACGCCGCTCAGCATCGCCCAGGTCGCCTGCGGACTGTCGTCGATACGGATACTGCCGTTCACCATCGCGACGCTGATCGGCGTGCTGCCGCGTACCGCTCTGCTCGCCTGGTTCGGCGATTCGCTGGCGCAGCAGCAATGGCGGCGTGCGGCTGCGGCGCTGGTGCTGATTGCGCTCGCGATCATGATCGGGCTGGCGATACGCCGCCGCATCGCCGCGCCAAAAGCGTAGGTCGGCAATCCTTTGCCGACGTGAAGCCTCGATTGCGCATCGACCGCTCACGTCGGCAAGGGATTGCCGACCTACGAAAATCAGACGCCGAACACCCGGAACACCAGGAACAAGCCGGCGGCGAACAGGCCCGCACCTAGCAGCACGCAGACCGGCAAGGTCAGCACCCAGGCGAGCAGGATGTTGCGCACGGTGCTCTTCTGCAGCCCGCCGCCGTTTGCGACCATCGTGCCGGCGATGCCGGACGACAGCACGTGCGTGGTGCTGACCGGCAGGCCGAGCACGTCGGCGGCTTCGATGGTCGCGAATGCCACCAGCTCGGCCGATGCGCCCTGGCCGTAGTTCAGATGCGCCTTGCCGATGCGCTCGCCGACGGTGACGACGATGCGCTTCCAGCCGATCATCGTGCCCAGGCCCAGCGCCAGCGCGACGGCGATCTTGACCCATATCGGGATGTACGAGGTCAGGCTCTTGACGTCCTTGCCATACGAGCTGAGCAGACTCTTGTCGATCGCCGGCGGCAGCTGCTTGGCCTTGTCCAGCCGCGTCAGCGATTCGCTGATCAGGTACAGATCGCTGCGCACGCTGCTGCGCTGGTCCGGCGCGACTTCGTTGAGGCTCTTGATGCCGCCGAGCCGGTGCGCGAGTTCGCCGTTGAGCGCACCCAGTGCCAGCAGCGTCGTGTCGTCGAACTGCTTCTTGCGCAGATACAGCGTGACGATCTTGCGCGCGTCTTCTGCGCTTGGCTGCGCCGCGGTACCGGCGAGCGCGCCCTGCACCGTCGTCGCCTGCTGCTCGATGTGCTGCAGGGTTTCGGGCTTCGCGTTCTGGTTGAGCGCAAACGCGACCGGCGCGGCGCCGATCACGATCAGCATGATCAGGCCCATGCCCTTCTGCCCGTCGTTGGAGCCGTGCGCGAACGACACGCCGGTGCAGGTCGCGATCAGCAGCAGGCGCACCGGCCACGGCGGCGGCACATCACCTTTCGGCGCTTCGAACAGCGCCTTGTTGCGGATCACGGCGCGCATCAGCAACAGCAGCAGCGCGGCACCCGCGAAGCCGATCATCGGCGAAATCAGCAGCGCCTTGCCGGTGTCGGCGAGCTTGGCCCAGTTGACGCCGTCACCGAAAGCGGAATCAGCCGACAGGTAGGAATTCATCAGGCCGACGCCGACGATCGAGCCGATCAGCGTATGCGAGCTGGAAGCCGGCAGGCCCATGTACCAGGTGCCGAGATTCCAGATGATCGCCGACAGCAGCAAGGCGAAGATCATCGCGAAACCGGCGCCGGAGCCGACATTGAGCACCAGCTCGACCGGCAGCAGCGCGACGATGCCGAAGGCCACGGCACCACTGGAGGTCAACACGCCGATGAAGTTCCAGGTACCCGACCAGACCACCGCCGGGCCCGGCTTCAGGGTGTTCGTATAAATCACCGTCGCCACCGCGTTGGCGGTGTCGTGAAAGCCGTTGACGAATTCAAATGCCAGCGCCAATGCCAGCGCCAGACCCAGCGTGATCAGCGCTGGCGTCCCGATCCCAAGAAACTCGAACATCCGGCTCTCCGCCTTGTCGTTGCAGGGGGCGATATTGCCCATGCTTGCTGGTCGGATAATCTAAGTTGCGCGGATGTCGCTTCGATTACAGACCAGACGTACGATGATCTTCGAGTCCGTACGGGTGAAACACGGACACCGCGACTTTTTTCGGGGGCCTCTTGAACTTTTCGACGCGGCTCCTATCTATATCTGCGAGTGTGGATCTCTCCCTATTCACACTCCCCCCGCCTTCACTCCCTGGGGCGGGAACCGGCGTCCCCCAAGCCGGAGCTGTGGTCCCGTGAGCCCTCCCCCTGGCTCACGGGATTTTTTTTTGCGGCGCGCTAGGTCGGTTCGGAACGCTGGCGATCCGCGATGATCGCGGCACGCAGCGACTCGTCGACCTCGATGGTCTGCTCACCGAGAAAGCGCGCCCAGGCGATACGGGCGCCGTCCATCTGATACACCACGATGCGCGACTGCCACTCGATCACGCCGAGGCCCGGTTGCATGCGGTGATTCGGTTCTGCGCTCAAGCCAGGGCTCCGGAATTCACACCAGCGGCTTGAACCGGCCGTCGTCGAACTCTTCGGGCGGGCGCGCCCATAGCGAACCGTTCTCGGCGCGGTAGATCACCAGCTGGTCGCCTTCGACGATTTCGCGGCTGGACTGAACTTCACCGCGGCCCAGTTCGGCGTAGACGCTGCCACGCTTCAGGTGCCGGTGCGTCGGCGGGCCGAGGCCGGCGGAGCGCTCCAGGTCGGCGATGCGCTGCGCCTGGCGCTCGATCTCGACCTGAAGCTCGGCGAGGCGCTGTTGCAGGCTTTGCTGGCTCGGGTTCTGGCTCATCGGGCACTCCCATAGGGGCGACAGGGACAATAGTAACTCGTCACAACGGCAAGCCCTTGCCGATCTGCGCGGTGCGGCTGCGGGTAGGTCGGCAATCCTTTGCCGACGTGAGGCCCCGGTTGCGCATTGAAGGTACACGTCGGCAAGGGATTGCCGACCTACGGCTTGGGCAATACGTTCTTGGGTAATAGGTCGCGATCGTGTGCTCGGCCAGCTCGGCCACCGGCAGGTTATAGAATGCTCCGACAACAACGGCCGGAATGGGCCTTTCGGAGGAGAATCCGATGCTGCAAACGACGCCCTTCGACACTAGCGAACGCCGGCCCTGCGCCAGGGCGGCGGCCCGCTTGTCGGCAGGCGTGCGCGCGGCCGGACACTCTGGGCCTCTCGCAGCTGGAGTAGCACGATGAGCGACGGCACCACACTGCCCCCCCTTTCCCTGCATATCCCGGAGCCGAAAGCGCGGCCGGGCGAGGCACCCGACTTCGGCGAGATGCACCTGTCGCCGGCCGGCGCGGTTCAGCGCCCGGCGGCGACAGCGCCCGAAACCGATCTGCGCTTCTACCCCTACCAGCTGATCCGCGTGCTCGACGACGAGCACCAGGCGCTGGGCGACTGGGACCCGAAGCTCGATACCCAGACCCTGCTCAAGGGTCTGCGCTACATGATGCTGACCCGCGCCTACGACGAGCGCATGGTGCTCGTGCAGCGCCAGGGCAAGACCAGTTTCTACATGAAGTCCACCGGCGAAGAAGCAGTGGCGGTGGCGCAGGCGATGGCGCTGGACCGCGGCGACATGCTGTTCCCAAGCTATCGCCAGCAGGGCCTGCTGGTGGCGCGCGACTGGCCGCTGCTCGACATGATGTGCCAGGTGTTGAACAACCATCGCGACCGCCTGAAAGGCCGCCAGTTGCCGGTGATGTATTCGGCCCGCGACGCCGGCTTCTTCTCGATCTCCGGCAATCTCGGTACCCAGTTTCCGCAGGCCGTGGGCTGGGCGATGGCCTCGGCGCTGAAGGGCGACACGCGCATCGCCGCGGCCTGGGTCGGCGACGGCACGACCGCCGAGGGCGACTTTCACCATGCTTTGACGTTTGCGAGCGTGTACCAGGCGCCGGTGCTGCTCAACGTGGTCAACAACCAGTGGGCGATCTCGACGTTCCAGGGCTTTGCCGGCGGCGAACGCGCGACCTTCGCGCAGCGCGCGCTGGGCTTCGGCATCCCCGGCATGCGCGTCGACGGCAATGATTTTCTGGCGGTCTATGCGGTCACCGCCTGGGCTGCGGAGCGTGCGCGTCGCAATCTGGGGCCGACGCTGATCGAACTCGTCACCTATCGCGCCGCGCCGCATTCGACCAGCGATGATCCGTCCGCGTATCGCCCTCAGACCGAGGCCGCGCAGTGGCCGCTGGGCGATCCGATCGATCGGCTGATGCGCCATCTGGTCGCATGCGGCCACTGGAACGAGGCGCGGCACCAGGCCTTGACCCGGGAACTCGACGACTACGTGAAAGCCCAGCTCAAGGAAGCCGAAAGCCACGGCACGCTCGGCACATCGAAGCACTCGCCGGACAGCATGTTCGAAGACGTGTTCAAGGACGTGCCCATCCACCTGCAGCGGCAGCGCCGCGAAATGCAGGAGGGCTGAAGCCATGGCCGCGATGAACATGATCCAGGCAATCAACTCGGCCATCGACACGACGATGGAGCGCGACGAGAACGTCGTGGTCTTCGGTGAAGACGTCGGCTACTTCGGCGGCGTTTTCCGCTGCACCGCGGGCCTGCAGAAGAAGTACGGCAAAAAACGGGTGTTCGATTCGCCGATCTCCGAAGGCGGCATCATGGCTACCGCGATCGGCATGGGCGTCTATGGCCTGCGCCCGGTCACCGAGATCCAGTTCGCCGACTACATCTACCCAGCCTTCGACCAGCTGGTGTCGGAAGCCGCGCGCCTGCGCTATCGCAGCGGCGGTGAATTCTTCGCGCCGCTGACGGTGCGCTCGCCCTGCGGCGGCGGCATCTTTGGCGGCCAGACCCACAGCCAGAGCCCCGAGAGCATGTTCACGCATGTCTGCGGCCTGAAGACGGTGATGCCGTCCAATCCCTACGACGCAAAGGGTCTGCTGATCACCGCGATCGAGGACGACGACCCGGTCGTGTTCTTCGAGCCCAAGCGCATCTACAACGGGCCCTTCGACGGCCATCACGAGCGTCCGCTGACACCCTGGTCCAAGCATGCGATGGGCGAAGTGCCCGAGGCCTATTACAAGATCCCGCTGGGCAAAGCCGCGATCGTGCGGCCCGGCGAGAAGCTCACCGTAATCACCTACGGCACGATGGTGCACGTCTGCCTGGCGGCGGTGGAGCAAGCCCAGGTCGACGCCGAGGTGATCGATCTGCGGTCCCTGCTGCCGCTGGACCTGGACACCATCGTCGACTCGGTCAAGAAAACCGGTCGCTGCGTGATCGTGCACGAGGCGACGCGCACCTGCGGCTTCGGTGCCGAGCTGATGGCGGTGGTGCAGGAGAACTGCTTCTGGTCGCTGGAGGCGCCGATCGAGCGTGTCACCGGCTGGGACACGCCCTACCCGCATGCGCTGGAATGGGCCTATTTCCCCGGCCCGGATCGCGTCGCCAAGGCGCTGAAGAAAGTGGCGGAGGCCTGAGATGTCGCGCTACGTATTCAAGCTGCCGGACGTCGGCGAAGGCATCGCGGAATCCGAGATCGCGACCTGGCGGGTCAAGCTTGGCGAGCGCGTCGTCGAGGACCAGCCGCTGGTCGACATGCTCACCGACAAGGCCGCGGTCGAAATTCCGTCGCCGGTGTCCGGCGTGATCGTCGCGCTATACGGCGAGGCCGGCGACAAGGTCGCGGTCGGCGGTGCGCTGCTGGAAATCGAAACGGCTGCGGACGATGCCGGGGCTGCGACAGCCGAAGCCAGCGTTGTGGCGAAACCGGCCGTGGAGGCACCGGCAGCGAAAGCGGCGCCGCTCGCAGCGGCCCCCGCGCCGGTTTCGGTGTCGGTTTCGGTCCGCCCGGCCGGCGAGAAACCGCAGACCTCGCCGGCGGTACGCAAGCGCGCCCGCGAACTCGACATCGATCTGAACCTGGTGCCCGGCACCGGGCCGCGTGGCCGCATCACACTCGACGACGTCAGCGGCCACGCGCCGGCATCGGCGAAACCGGCGTCGGCCGACGACGACACGGTCGAAGCGATCAAGATCATCGGCCTGCGCCGCAAGATCGCCGAGACCCTGCAGCGCACGATGCAGCGCATCCCGCATTTCGCGTATGTCGAAGAGATCGATGTCACCGAGCTCGAATCGCTGCGCGTGCATCTGAACGCGGTGCACGGCCAGGAGCGCGGCAAGCTGACGCTGCTGCCTTTCCTGATCCGCGCGCTGGCCAAAGTCCGCGGCCGCTTCCCGCAGATCAACGCGACTTACGACGACGAAGCCAACATCGTCTATCGGCACTCGGCGCTGCATGTGGGCATCGCCACGCAGACAGCTCAGGGCCTGGTCGTGCCGGTCGCACGCCATGCGCAGAACCTGGATCTGTGGAGCGCCGCCGCCGAAATCCGCCGGCTCGCCGACGCGGCCCGCAGCGGCAAGGCCAGGCGCGAGGAACTTAGCGGCTCGACGATCACCATCACCAGCCTCGGCGCGACGGGCGGCATCGTCACCACGCCGGTGATCAATGCGCCGGAAGTCGCGATCATCGGCGTCAACAAGATGATCGAGCGCCCGGTGATCCGCAACGGCGCCGTCGTGCCGCGGCTGATGATGAACCTGTCGTCCTCATTCGATCACCGCATCGTCGACGGCTTCGACGCCGCCGAGTTCATCCAGGCGATCAAGGCCCTGCTCGAACACCCGGCGACGCTGTACCTGGATTGAACGAACGTAGGTCGGCAATCCTTTGCCGACATGTACCTTCGATGCGCAACCGGGGCCTCTGCTCGCGGGCCATGGCCCGGTGTAGGGCGGGTCGTGACCCGCCGTGTCAAACCCGAGCAAAAGCGGCGGGTCACGACCCGCCCTACGGTCTTGCCGGCCAGCGGCGCCGAGTTCAGCTCGCCCCGAAGGGCACGCTGATCCGTGCGAGCGCGGCGGCGATCCGTGCGAGCGCGGCGGCGCTGCGGCATGCTGTTGCATCCGCCACGCGCACAAGCGCCAGCCAGGGAGCGGCAAGCGATGGACTTTTCGACCAATCAGCCGATGGACCCGATGGATCAGCAGCTCAGCACACTCGCACCGAGCCGCGAGCAGCTGGTGCATTCGCTGTACGAAGCCGCCGAGCTCGAGCACTGCCTGATGTGCACCTACCTGTACGCAGCGGCGAGCCTGAAAACCAGTGTCGACGAAGGCCTGAGCGCGGCGCAGGCCGAGACAACCACGCGCTGGCGGCGCACGATCATCGAAGTCGCGATTGAGGAGATGAGCCATCTCGCCGCGGTGTGGAACATCACCTCCGCGCTCGGCGGCACGCCGCGCTTCGGCCGCGCCAATTTCCCGCTCGACCCCGGTGCGCTGCCGGCCGGCATCGTCGTCAAGCTGGCACCGTTCAACGTGGAAACCCTGCAGCACTTCATCCACCTGGAGCGGCCGCTGGGCTCGACCGAAGCCGACGGTGAGGGCTTCGCACCCGAGCGCCAGTTCATCCGCGGCTCGGACACGCCGCGGCTGACGCCGATGGCGATGGACTACCAGACCGTCGGCGAGTTCTACATCGTGCTGTCCGACCGGCTGCGGCGGATGTCGGACGTACTCGGCGACGATGCGACGTTTTGCGGCGACCGCGGCCTGCAGCTGACGCCGTCCGAGCTGAAGCTGGCCGGCGCCAAGCCGGTGCTGTGCCTGAAGACCGCATTGCAGGCCTTCGACGCGATCGTGCAGCAGGGCGAAGGCTCGCCGGAATCGTCCGAGAACTCTCACTACGCGCGCTTCGCAGCGATCCGCAGCGAGTATCGGCAACTGCTCGAAGCCGATCCGGCATTCGTGCCGGGCCTCCCCGCCGCGACCAACCCGGTGCTGCGCCGCCCGCCACGCCCGGAAGGCCGCGTGTGGCTCGAGGACAAGCAGGCGATCGAGACCGTCGACCTGGCCAACGCCTGCTACGGCCTGATGCTGCGGCTGCTCGCGTACGCCTACGTGGTGCCGGGGCCGTCAGAAGAAAAATCGCTGGCGGTGGATCTGGCGACCTGCCTGATGCGCGCCTGCACGCCGCTGGCCGAGCATGCTGCGCGGCTGCCGTCGGGGCCGTCGAATCCGCAGTGCCATGCCGGCATGTCGTATACCGCGCTGCGCGATGCCGCACCGCTCGCGCCCGGCCCGTCGAGCTGGCGTTTCTTCGGCGAACGCATGGCCGACCTGGCGCGCGCCGGTTCGGCATTGGCCATCGCGGCCGGCAACGAGCGCACCCAGCGCGCCGCCGCCTTGCTGGCGTCGCTGGCGACGCGCACCCAGCGCGCACAACAAAAAGGCTTCGCCTCCAGGACGGCAGCTGCCGCCAAGCTGCCGCTGCCCCCTGCGGCGGCGCCAATACCGCCCGTGCCAGTCCTCGTCAACGGCGTCGAGAACATCGAAGGCAGCAAGCTGACGCTGCTCTACGAAGGCAAGCGCTGCATCCACGCCCGCTTCTGCGTTACCGGCGCGCCGAAAGTGTTCCTGGCCAACGTGCAGGGGCCGTGGATTCATCCGGACGCGATGGACGTGGAACGCCTCGCCGACATCGCGCACGCCTGCCCGTCCGGCGCGATCCGCTACCAGCGCAAGGACGGCCGGCCGAACGAGGAAGCGCCGCCGGTCAACCTGATCGCGATCCGCGAAGGCGGCCCCTATGCGGTGCGCGGACCGCTGATGATCGAAGGCGAGTTCAGCGGATTCCGCGCCACGCTGTGCCGCTGCGGCGCGTCGAAGAACAAGCCGTACTGCGACAGCTCGCATCACGACATCGGCTTTCACGCCAGCGGCGAGCCGCAGACCGGCGTCGCCGATACCAGCGCCGCGATGCTCGAGCTGCGCGACGGCGATCTGGCGATCGAGCCCGAGATCGACGGCCCGCTGCAGTTCCGCGGCAACCTCGAGATCACCAGCGGCACCGGGCGCGTGGTATCAAGAGTCACGCAGGCACGCCTGTGCCGCTGCGGCGCCAGCAATACCAAGCCGTTCTGCGACAACAGCCATGCGCGCATCGGGTTCAGGTCGAGCTGAAGGCCGGCCTACGGGCTGCGGCGACCGGCGACTAGGCGCATAATGCAATCTGGTACGGCGTTGAAACACCACACGCCGTCGCCTGATGGACGCCCCAGCATTGCAACCTGGCCGCCGATCGCGCAGCCCCGCAGTGCTCTCTACATGCTCCGGCGCCTCGCCTTCTGCCAGCTGCGCTTCACGGCCCTGCCACGCTGTCTGGGCGCCCGGTCCCTCGTTTATCTACGCCAGATTTATTCGCCAGATTCATTCGATCAGCACACCAAGGAGAACTTCTCATCGCAAAGCCCAACTATCAATTCGCCAAGCGCCAGAAAGAACTGGCCAAGAAGAACAAGAAGGCCGAGAAGGAGCAGCGCAAGGCCAGCAGCAGCAATACGAACGACACCAGCAGCGACGCCGCCGAAACCAAAGACGAAAGCGCTCCCGAGTAGCGCGAGGCGCCGCCCCCGGGGCGGCGGCTGTTGCAATGATTCAATCAAAGCGGAAGGCACCATGAGCACCATCCAAACCACAACGATGCATTCTTCCGGCGGCGACGCGACGCGCCTGCTGGCCGCCGGCGAACCAGCGGCACTGACGGTGGAGCGCGAAGACGGCGGCTCGGACTTCGTGTTCGCCTGCGACCATGCCGGCCACCTGATCCCGCGCGCACTCGGATCACTCGGCCTGTCCGAGACCGAGCTGAGCAGCCACGTCGCCTGGGACATCGGCGCCGCCGGCGTTGCGCGCGTACTGGCCGAGCGCCTGGACGCGACCCTGGTAATGCAGAACTACTCGCAGCTGGTGATCGACTGCAACCGCCCGCTGACCGCGGACGACTCGATCCCGGGCCGCAGCGAATGGGTACAGATCGAGGGCAACGAGCACCTGCTGCCAGAGCAGATCGAAGCGCGCCAGTCCGAAATCTTCGCGCCGTATCACGACGGACTGAACGCGATCCTCGACCGTCGCCAGCGCGACCGCCGCCGCACCGTGCTGATCACCATCGCCAGCTTCACACCGACCTATCGCAGCAGCGAGCGGCCGTGGCAGATCGGCGTCGCCTACGGCAACGACTCGCGCCTGGCCGCGATCGTGCTCAAGCTACTGCGCCGCGACGAGCGCCTGCTGGTCGGCGACAACGAGCCCTATCCGATCGAGGATGCCGTCGCCTACACGCTGCCGCAGCACGGCGAGGCCCGCAACCTCGCCCACGTCGGCCTGCTGATCCGCCAGGATCTGATCGCCGACGAAACCGGCCAGAAAACCTGGGCCGGCCGCTTCGCCAGCCTGCTGAAACAGGCCGGTGGGATGCTTGATAGCCACTGAGCGATGGAGCCTCTGACTCACGACACGAGCATCAAGTCCCATTGATAAGCGTGTAGATTGGGGTGAGCGTAGCGAACCCCAACATCGGCGCGGAACGAATGTTGGGGTTCGCTACGCTCACCCCAACCTACTCGGCTAGTGGGCTGTAATCGATGAACTGCACCGAACGCGAACTGCAGGCCGACTTCAATTGGCTCGTCCTAACCTCAGCCTAAACAAAAAGAGCGAATACGGCCGTGCCAATATCACGCAATGCGGTAGAACCCAACGAGCCGCTCCGGCCACGGCGAGCACCCGCTTCGACGGCGAGGCCGTGACCGAGTTTCAGCTTTGACGCTATGCCTCGGGAGCAGCACTGATGTTGTGGCAAATATACTTCTGGTTGCTTGCCGCCATGCTCGTGTTGCCAGTCCCTGTAAAACTGCTGGCGTACTTCTCGGGCAAGGACAAAAGCTCAATGCTCGTGAAGGCAGAAGAAACGACCAATGCGTGTTTCTTTTGCGTCGGACTTATTGGCCTCCATGGTTACATTCATAGCGTCCACGTTGGCCCCGCAGGCGTTTGGTATCTCTGGCTTGGCATCGCCCTGGCCTGGTCTGTTCTGGCACTCTTTTGGTCGCCAAAGCTGGCGCACGCCGGCCATGTTCTCGGCTTACGCAAAGCGAGGATATTGGCCGGCGCCAGCACCGTCTTACTGCTGCCCCTGTTGTTCGCCGTCTATTCCTATGCAAGCCAAGCGTAAATTGGCTCGGGCTTCATCAAACTGCAACATCGCCTTTCGCAGAATCCGAGAAGCCGCATCCGGGCCATGATGCTAATCAGCCCGGCAATGCAGACCTCTCACTCGCATTCCGATCGTTGCCAATGTCATTCAACCGGCGCAGGTTTCTGCGCGATACCGCCGCCATCGCCGCCGGCTTGATGGCCTCGCCGCTCAATGCGACCGATGCCCTGATTCTGCCGATGTGCCGGGGGCCGCGGCTGATCAAGACGGGGCTGAACGCAGCGGCGGGCCCGCAGCGCGTCGCGCTGAATCCCAATCGACTCGCGCGCTTCGTCGATGCGCTGCCGATTCCCAAAGTCGCGACGAGTAGCGACCTGCGCGCGAGCCCGGACGACGCGCGGCTCAAGCTGCCTTATTACCGTGTGGAGATGCGCGAAGTGACATCTCAGCTACATCGCGACCTTGCGCCGACGCGCCAGTGGAGCTATGGCGGCAGCGTACCGGGGCCGACGTTCGAGACGCGCAGTCATCAGGGCCTGTTGATCGAATGGGTCAATGCACTGCCGGCCAAGCACTTTCTGACTATCGATTTCGGGCTGCACGGCGCGGAGGCCGCGAATCCCGAAGTGCGCACCGTGGCGCATGTGCATGGCGCCAAGACTCCGCCGGGCAGCGATGGCTACCCGGAACTCTGGTACGCGCCGGGCCAGTCGGCCACGTATCACTACCCCAACCGGCAGGATGCGGCGACGCTGTGGTATCACGATCACGCCATGGGCATCACGCGGCTCAATATTTTTGCCGGGCTGCTGGGCCTGTTCATCGTGCGCGACGAGGCCGAGGATGCGCTGGATCTGCCGCGCGGCGAATACGAAATTCCGCTGGTGCTGTACGACCGCACGCTGGATCGTGACGCGCAGCTGTTCTACCCGGATTCCGGCGATCCGAATGCGCCCTGGATACCCGAGGTCTACGGCAACGTCTCGCTGTGCAACGGCAAGATGTTCCCATTTCTCGACGTGGAGCCACGCGCCTATCGGCTGCGCGTGGTCAACGCGGCCAACGGGCGTTTCTACAATCTTGCGCTGTCGAACCATCAGGCGTTCAGGCAGATCGGATGTGATCTGGGCCTGCTGCCGCAGCCGGTGGAACTGGCGACCGTCACACTGTTTCCGGGTGAGCGCGCCGATCTGGTGATCGATTTCAGCGGCCATGCGGGCGAAAAGATCGTGCTGAAGAACCAGAACGATGAACTGCTGCAATTTCGCGTTACGCAGAGCACGGCCAAGGCCAGCGTGGCGCTACCGGCGAGCCTGCGCGCGGTGCCGCAGATGGACGAGTCGCAGGCGGTGAAGACGCGCGTGCTGACGCTCGGCGAGCGCGACGACTATCAGGGCAACTCGACCACGGTGCTGCTCGACGGCAAGCGCTGGGACGCGCCGATCAGCGAAAAGCCGGTGCTCGACAGCACCGAGATCTGGAGCTTCGTCAACATCACCGGCGACACGCATCCGGTACATCTGCATCTGGTGCGTTTCCAGATTCTTGATCGCCGGCCGTTCGATCTTTTTGCATGGAATGCGAAGAAGTCGCTCGAATACACCGGCCCTGCGCAAAAACCGGCGCCCGGCGAATCGGGCTGGAAGGACACCGTGCGCTGCGACCCCGGCGAGGTCACGCGCATCATCGTGCGCTTCGAGGGCTATGCAGGCCGCTATGTCTGGCACTGCCATCTGCTGGAGCACGAGGACAACGAGATGATGCGGCCGTATGAGATTGTCGCGGCGGGGTCGAGAGCCGTGTAGGTTGGGGTGAGCGCAGCGAACCCCAACGGTTGTTCTGCGCCGATGTTGGGGTTCGCTGTGCTCACCCCAACCTACTCGGCGATTCTTGTAACCGCAGGTCACATCATGTAGTCGAAAAACTTCTGTCACTTGCCACGCGCAGGGTAGCGCCTCCTGAAACTGCAAGGGAGTGCAACCATGATGAGGGTACCTAGCCGTCCGAGCCGTTCAAAAATGGCGCTGTGCGCCAGCGTGGCCATGCTCGCGGGCTTCACCGCGATGTCCGCTTCCGCAGTGCCGACCGAGAATGACGCGGCATTTCGTAACAACACCACCAAGATCGAAGCCGTCGTCGGTGCGAATAGCGCCGTCGATACCAAAGCACATCGCGTCAAGGCCGATCCCGCCGATCGCAGCAGCCTCACCGCCACGCCGATCAAGCATGTGATCCTGATCATCGGCGAGAACCGCACCTTCGACCATATCTATGGCACCTGGCTGCCGCCGAAGGGCCAGACCGTTCGCAACCTCGTATCGCAGGGCATTCTCAACGCCGACGGCACGCCGGGCCCGAATGTCGCGAAAGCTCAGCAGTGGCAGGCCACCGACACCGAAACGTATTCGCCGCACCCGACCAAGACCGCGCCCTATTCCGTTCTGCCTGACGTCAACACCGGCGGCACCCCGACCACGCCCTACTTCAGCTCACCGTCCGCGGCCGAAGCCATTGAGCCCGCGCTGCCGAGCGACGCGTATCCCGAACTCGCGAGCGGCGGCAGCGGCCTGCCCAAGGCCAGCATCGACACGCGCTTCCCGTCGAACCTGCCGAACGCGCCGATCGACATGCATGCCTCGATCACCGACAACGACTATGCGAGCAGCCCGGTGCATCGCTTCTTCCAGATGTGGCAGCAGATCGACTGCAGCCCCAAGGCGATGAGTGTGCGCAATCCCGGCGGCTGTCAGAACGACCTGTTCCCCTGGGTCGAAACCACAGTCGGCGCCGGCAGCAACGGCGCGGCTCAGCCCAGTGGTTTCAACGACCAGAGCACGCATGAAGGCTCAACTGCGATGCAGGTTCTGAACATGGCCGCCGGCGACTCCGGGTACTTCAAATCACTCGCCGAGCAATACGCGCTGTCCGACAACATGCACCAGTCGATCCAGGGCGGCACCGGCGCTAACCACATCATGCTGGGCTACGGCAGCCTGGTGTACTACGCGGATGCGAGCGGCATGCCGGCGGTACCGCCGGCTGGCCAGATCGAGAATCCGAACCCGCAGGCCGGCACCGACAACTACTACACGCAGGACGGCTACGGCAGTCAAACCACCGGCGCCGGTGGCTCCTACGTGAATTGCTCCGACGACTCCCAGCCCGGTGTCGCGCCGATCAAGGGGCTACTCAAGAAACTGCCGTATACCGCCTTCAAAAACGGCGATTGCGCGCCCGGCGCCTACTACCTCGTCAACAACTACAACCCGGGCTACCTGGGTGACGGCACGCCGGCGCCGCTGGGCGCCACGCAGTTCACGATCCCACCGACCACGCAGAACAACATCGGCCTGCTGCTGAGCAAGCACAACGTCAGCTGGAAGTACTACGGCGAAGGCTGGGACGGCGGCAAGGAAGACGGCGAAGGCGGCACCTTCTGCAACATCTGCGATCCCTTCCTGTATTCCACGCAGATCATGACCGACCCGAGCCTGCGTGCTCACAACCAGGATCTCAGCGACCTGACTGCCGACATCGACGCCGACACCTTGCCGGCCGTGTCCATCGTGAAACCCGACGCGCTGCTCGACGGCCACCCGGCCTCGTCCAAACAGGAGCTGTTCGAAGCCTTCTGCCAGAAGATCATCGAGCAACTGCAAGCCAACCCGGACGCCTGGAAAGATACCGCGGTGATGATCACTTACGACGAAGGCGGCGGTTACTGGGACAGCGGCTACATCCAGCCGATCGACTTCTTCGGCGACGGTACGCGCATCCCGCTGCTGGTGGTCTCGCCCTACTCGCTCGGCGGCCGCGTGGTGCACGACTACTACGATCACGTGTCTTTCGACAAGTTCGTGGAGGCCAACTGGATGCTGCACGAGACCATCTCGGAACGCAGCCGCGACAACCTGCCGAATCCGGTCGCGCGTCCCATCGATCCCTACGTGCCGACCAATCAACCGGCGATCGGCGACCTGATGGCGATGTTCGATTTCTCGAAGAACGGTACGCACTAACGAATCGTAGGGCGGGTTAGCGAAGCGTAACCCGCCGTTGTTGGTTGCCGGCAAAACGGCGGGTTACGCTTCGCTAACCCGCCCTACGTTTTTTTCGCGAGCTGATCATGAGCCTTTCACGACGCCTGCTCGCCAGCGGTTTGGTGTGCGTCGGCCTGCTGCCGGTCGTGCCAGCACGCGCCGACGAGTTCGGCGCGATGCCCGGCCTGTGGAAGACCACGCTGCAAGTCCAGTCCGCCGACGGCGCGCAGCAGCCGATCGTGGAATGGCACTGCGTGGACGAAGACGCCGACCCCTGGATCGACTTCGCCCGTCTGCCGCAGACGTCGGCCGATACGAGCTGCAAGCGCAGCGCCTTCGAACGCAGCGCCACCGCGCTGCAATGGCAGATGAGCTGTGCGATACCCGGCCCGCTCAACAGCAGCGGCCGCATCGTGTTCGACGCGCCGCAGCACTACACCGGCACCGTGACCACCGACGGCCGGCTGCTGGGCTTTCCGCTGCACAGCGTCACCTCCATGACCGGCGAGCGCCTGGCGGCCTGCACCAGCCCGAAGGACTGATCTCAGAGAAAACCAGCCTCAGTCGTCGTCGCTGATCGTGACCAGGGTTTCGCCATGGCCGCTGTCGATCGTGGCGTGGGTGGCGCCGGTCAGCAGCACCGAGAAGGTCTTGTCGCCGTCCTTCAGCGTATCGCCGCTGGTGTAGACCACGAGTTTTACCGAGGTCTGGCCGGTCGGGATGGTCACGCTACCCGCGCTTGCCGTGTAGTCCTGCCCCGCGAGCGCGGTGCCGTCCTGGGTCGCGTACTGCACGGTGACATCCTCGTCCAGCAGGCTGTTGAGCGAAATCTTGATCCTGAACGCATCGCCTTCGATGACGCTCTTGGTCGAAGGCAGCTTCACCTGCGCGTCGTGGGCTACGAGCCGATAGTCCTCCACCTCGCCGTCGCTGGCCTCGCCGGTGGGCGCGCTCACGCCCGCGCTGGAAAGCCGGAACCGCGCGAAGTAGGCGGTGCCCGCCGAGTCGCCGGCCGGGAACGCAGGCAAGGCGATGATATTGGTGCCGGGCGTCACGCTCAGGTGGTCGGCGATGCGCTCGCCCTCGTCCAGCCAGTCGCCGTCCCGGTTGTAGTCGACCCAGGCATCGAGCAGGCCGGCTTGGCCTCCGACCTGAACCCATGCCTGGTTGGAGTCGTCCAGGATCAGATCGCCTTCCGGGAACCGGAGGCCGTCTTCATCGTACAGCCCGGCGTCGTCATCGCCTTTTGCCGTCGCCTCGGGCCGGCCGTCGGCGTCCTTGTCGGGCGTGCCGAAGCCCAGCCATAGCGCGCCGGGTCCGTGCCGCGCGCCATCGTCCGCGATCCGCGTCGGATACGGGGCGGGCGCATCGCCGAAATCCTGGCCGCTGTCGGTAAGGCCAAAAGTCCAGGCCGAACCCGCGTCTTCGCCAGCCGCCGTGTCGGTACCGGGAGCGCCCGCTGCGATGAGGCCATCGGAGATCGAAACGGAGATGCCGAATTGGCCGTAAGCGCTGCCCTTGCCCTTGCCCTTGCCGTTGGCGAGCTTGGCGACCTGCAGCCAGTTGCCCGCGGCGGCGCGCTCGAACACCGAGGCCGAGCCGACATAGGCCTCCGACGGCATGCCGTCGCCATAGGCCCCGACCACGACGCGGTCGCCGGAGATCGAAACCGAGCTGCCGAGCGCGTCGTAAGCGGCGCCGTCGTGGTCGCCCAGCTTGGCGACCGGTACCCAGCTGCCGGAGGCCTGGCGCTCGAAGATCGAGGCCGAGCCGGCGTTGATCCCGGTGGCGGTGTCGTCCAGCACGGCGCCCACCACGATACGGTCGCCGGCAATCGAGACGGAATAGCCCAGAGCGGCATAAGCGGCACTGCCGCTGTCGGTGAACTTGGCAACCTGGACCCATTTGCCGGAAGGCTTGCGCTCAAACACCGAGGCCGAGCCCGCGTCGGTGCCCGCCGCCGTGTCCTCGTAAGGTGCGCCGACCACGATACGGTCGCCGGAGATTGAAACGGCGCTGCCGAAGAGATTGAAATAGGCGGCGGCACTGTCGGTGAGCTTGGCGACCTGCACCCAGGTTCCGGAGGCGTTGCGCTCGAACACCGAGGCCGAGCCGGCGTAAGCGCCCGCCGCGGTGCCATCGTTAGGGGCGCCCACCACGATGCGGTCGCCGGAAATCGAGACCGAGCCGCCGAACGAGTCGCTGGCGGCCCCGTCGCTGTCGGTGAGCTTGGCGACCTGGGCCCAGGTTCCAGAGGCATCGCGCTCGAACACCGAGGCGGAGCCGGCATCGACTCCCGCGGCGGTATCCTCGAAAGGAGCCCCGACCACGATACGGTCGCCAGAGATCGACACCGAGCCGCCAAAGATCTCGAAATAGGCCACGCTGCTGTCGGTCAGCTTGGCGACCTGTATCCATTTCCCGGAGGCGTCGCGTTCGAACACCAAGGCTGCGCCTGCGTCGGTTCCTCCCGCCATGTCGGCGTAAGGAGCCCCGACCACCATGCGGTCGCCGGAAATCGAGATGGATTGACCGAAGTGGTCATAAGCGGCGGCATCGCTTTTGACGAGCGGCCGGTTGCTCTTCACCAGCTTCGGGTCGCCCAACTCCGCTTGAGCCGAGCCGGCCGCGAACAGCCCGGCACACCACAAACCGACCACCAGCGCCCTGGCGCCGTAACCGCGACAAGGGCCTTGTTTGATCTTCATATCTGGATCTCCCCCAGATTGCGCAGACGCCTGCGTGGGCGCCCGTTTGATTCAGCGGAGGCTAACAGGCCGCTCTGACGGAGACAATGCACACGATGCGGTCGCGACCCCGCAGGACGGTCGAGCACAAGCCGGCGTTCAGTCGCTTTTCAAGCGATTCTCAAGCGATTTTCAGCACCAGCTCGCCGGTGGTCTCGCCGCTGAACAGCTTGAGCAGCGCATCGGGGAAAGTCGCCAGACCCTCGACGATATACTCGCGGCTCTTCAGCTTGCCCTCGGCCATCCAGCCGGCCATCTCGCGCATCGCCACGCCGTAGCGGCTCGCGTAATCGAACACCACCATGCCCTTCATGCTGGCGCAATACATCGGCAGCCACAGGTAGTTGCTCGGGCCCTTGACCGCGCTGGTGTTGTTGTACTGCGAGATCGCGCCGCAAATCACGATGCGCGCGCCGCACGCGAGTTGGCTCAGAGCCGCATCGAAGCCGAGTTCGTCGACCAGGTAGCGGCACTTGTCTGAACCCCCAGCGATGCCGACCACGCGGCAGCCCTTGATCTTCGCAATCTGGCCTACAACATTGCCGACTGCACCGGCCGCGCCGGAGACCACGACGGTATCGCCGCTTTTGAGTTCGCCGACCTCGAGCAGGCCGAAATAAGCGGTCATGCCGGACAGGCCCAGCGTGCCGATGTAGACCGGTAGCGGCACCACGCTGGTATCGACCGTTCGCCCGTCGCAGCTTGCGGTGAGCGCAGCGAACCCCAACATCAGCGCGGACCAGCGTTGGGGTTCACTCGAAGCCGGCAATCGCGTGCGGAACGTAGGGCGATTCGAGCTGGCTGATTTCCTCGGCGCTGAGCTTCACATCCAGCGCGGCCACCGCGTCTTCGAGCTGCTCGGGCTTGGACGCACCGACGATCGGTGAGGTCACCGCCGACTGCTGCAGCACCCAGGCCAGCGCGATCTGCGCGCGCGGCAGACCGCGCGCCTTGGCGACCGCCGCAACCGCATCGACCACCTTGCGATCCGCGTCCTCGGTGTGTGCATACAGGCCTTTGCCGTAGGCGTCGCTCTGCTGGCGCTCGGTCACCGCGTTCCAGTCGCGCGTCAGCCGGCCGCGCGCCAGCGGGCTCCACGGAATCACCGCGATGCCCTCGCTTTCGCACAGCGGCAGCATCTCGCGCTGCTCCTCGCGGTACAGCAGGTTCAGATGGTTCTGCATGCTGACGAACTCGGTCCAGCCATGCAGGCGCGAGGTATAGAGCGCCTGCGCAAACTGCCAGGCGAACATCGATGAGGCGCCGATGTAGCGCGCCTTGCCGGCCTTGACCACGTCGTGCAGCGCCTCGAGCGTTTCTTCGATCGGCGTGCGGTAGTCCCAGCGGTGCACCTGATACAGATCCACGTAGTCGGTGCCGAGACGGCGCAGGCTGTCGTCGACAGACTGCAGGATGTTCTTGCGCGAAAGCCCCATCGCATTCGGGCCTTTCGACATCGGGAAATACACCTTGGTCGCGATCACGATTTGGTCGCGGCGCGCGAATTCCGTCAGTGCGCGGCCGACGATCTCTTCCGAGGTTCCGTCGGAATAACTGTTGGCGGTGTCGAAGGTGTTGATACCCAGATCCAGCGCCTGGCGAATCAGCGGCCGGCTTTTTTCCTCGCTCAAGGTCCAGGGGTGATTGCCGCGCTCGGGCACTCCGTAGGTCATGCACCCGAGAATCAGCGACGAGATATCCAGGCCCGTGCTGCCCAGCTTGCGGTACTTCATGCCGAGTTCCTGTCGACTGGGGCCGGCCAGTATAGGGTCGGCGGCGCCATATGGACGGCGGCTCCGCGCTGCACGGCCTTACCGGTCAGCGCCGCGATTGCGGCCGTCGTCCACAGTGCCGAAATCCGTCACCTCGACCTTCCTCCTCGCCAGCACGATCGGATTGCTGATCGCGCTCGGCCAGAAACCCTGGTCCGCGCTCGCCTGCGCCGCGGCAAACAGCCGCATGTTGCGCTCCATGCCGTTCTGATCCAGGCGCGACAGCACCAGATCGGTCAGCAGGGCTTCGTTGGTCGCGACCGGCAAACTGCCGGCCTTGCTCGCGGTGACGGTCCGCGGATACAGGCGCAACAGTTGCGCGACGGCGCCCGAGCCCAGGCCCTCACCGTGGACCTGGTAGCGCGGCACACCGATCACTTCGGTCAGCAGCTCGTTCCACAGTTTCGCAGTCGCCAGATCCGAGGTCGCCGGCTGCGTCAGCGACGAAAAGCTCGAACCCGGCAGCGAGGCGATAACGAGCGTGACCGCGTCCTGTGCATTGCCGCCGTGGCGCGAGGGATGCGTCAGCGCATCCACGTTCGCCAGCAGCTGCACGATCGAGCCCGGCGTGCTCTGCGTCAGCAGCAGCACCGGCGGTTGACGGCCCTCGCCGCGCACATAGTAAAACGGCAGATCGATACCGCCGACACGGCCCAGATACTGCGGATACGCATTCAGAACCTGCTCGGCGCGGGCCCAGGAGAAGTTCTGCATCGACTCGCGGCTCGGGCCACCATCGGCGCCGAACGACGACAGACCGGCGACGTCGATTTCAGCCTTGGCCGCTGTCAGGTTTTTATTGGAAACCTGCAAATCGTATTCTCGAACCCGCTCGGGCGCGGCAAAAGCGCTGCCCGCCGCGGAGGCCGGTCGAATCATCGTCAGCGCGGCAAGCGCCAGGCCGGCGGCCAGTGTGCCGGTGACCCATTTGCGAGAGACAGTCCGTGCGTTCATGTGCGTTCCTTCACTGCCCTGCCTGCCGCCAGGGATTGCCGACCTACATGCGTTCGGCGCCCCGCTCCTCAACCCGAAAGATACTCCACGCAGCTCAGGCTCTCCGACACTTTCCACAGCCTCGACGCGGCCGGCTGGTCGCGCGCCGCTTTCGGCACGCACGCCGGCGCGACTTCGCCCTTGATTTCCTGGAATCCGTCGGGCCCGTAGTACGCGCCGGGCTGGGCGTCCGGTGATGTCGCGGCGAACAGGATCGGCAGCACGCCGCGATCCGGCGCATGGAACAACAGCCGGCTCGCCAACGGCATCAGCACCTGCTTGACGATGCGCGCGCCGGGCGACGCAAACAGGTTGGTGGTCGCCGAACCCGGATGCGCGATCACCGCGGTGGTCGTCGCACCGCTGCGCGCCAGCCGGCGCTGCAGCTCCCGGCCGAACATCAGATTGGCCAGCTTGCTCTGGTTGTAGGCTTTCCAGGGCCGACAGCCGCGCTCGCCCATCAGGTTGTCGAACGCGATCGACGCGTGCCGCGCGGCCATGCTGGAGACCGCCACCACGCGCGCATGCGGCGCTGCGTTCAGGCACGGCAGCAGCAGGCCGGTCAATGCGAAATGGCCGAGATGATTGGTTGCCAGCTGCATCTCGAAGCCGTCGCGCGTCAACTGCCGCGGGATCGCCATCACGCCGGCATTGTTGATCAGCAGATCGAGGCGCGCATGCTCGCGGCGGAACTCGCTGGCGAAGTGGCGCACGCTGTCCATGTCGGAGATGTCGAGCTCGGCGATCTGCAGATCGGCCTTGGGCAATTCGATGCGGATGCGCTGCACGGCCGCCTCGGCCTTCGGCATCGACCGGCAGGCCAGGATGACCTTGGCTCCGCGGCGCGCCAGCGCCAGCGCCGCCTCGTAGCCCAGGCCGATGTTGGCGCCGGTCACGATCGCCAGGCGGCCGCTCTGATCCGGCATGTCCTGCATCTGCCAGCCTGGCTTGTCCATGGCACGCTCCTCCGCGCTGCGCCTTTGGCGGCGCTTATCGGCCAAGAAGATCATTTGCGCGGTAGAAAAGGAAGACCCCCGATGCAGCGAAGGACTACCGACCAGCCTGCTGTAGGAGCGGGTCATACCCGCGACTCAGGCCCCGACCAGCACAGTCGCGGGTATGACCCGCTCCTACAGGTGGGGCTCTGCGACGCTAGTGACTGACGCTGGCGCTCGGCGGCTCGTTGGCCAGCGCCAGCCGGTGGCCGCTGACATTGGCGCCGGCATCCGGCGCAAGCCGGCGAAAGCTGTACCAGGACGACAGCGAAATCAGCCCGACGACCAGGAACGCGATCGTGAAATCGACGCTCTGCAACAGCTGTGCGCCGCGCAGCGCCAGGCTCGCATTGAGCACCTGGGCGCCGATGCCGACGCCGACGCTGAGCGCCAGCTGCTGCGCCGTCGCCGAGAAGCTGGTGGCCTGGCTCATGTCGTCTTCATCGATATCGGCGAAGGCCATCGCGTTGACGCAGGTGAACTGCAGCGAGCGCAGGAAACCGGTCACGAACAGGAACGTGATCATCAGCGCATAGGGCATGAACGGCCGCAGGCAGCCGCACAGGATCAGCGCCGTGCCGCAGACCAGGGTATTGATGACCAGCAGCCGGCGGAAGCCGAAATGCCGGGTCAGGCGCTTGGCCATGGTCTTCATCATCAGGCCGCCGACCGCGCTGGCGAAGGTGATCAGCCCGGATTCGACCGCCGACAGGCCGAAGCCGAGCTGCAACATCATCGGCATCAGGATCGAGAACGCGCCGACACCGATGCGGAACAGCGAGCCGCCGGTGACCGACGCGCGGAACGTGCCGACCTTCAGCAGCGACAGCCTCAGGATCGGCGAGCGCTCATGGCGCGCATGCTGCGCGTACAGTGCCAGCAGCAGCGTGCCGGCGCTCAATATCGCGGGTGCGACGAAATCCGGCAGCACCTTCTTGCCCAGATTCTCGAAGCCGAACACGATGCCGGCCAGGCCGCCGCCCAGCAGCATCCAGCCGGCCAGGTCCAGTGGCGGCTGCTCGTCCTCCTGTGTGTCTTCGATGAAGCGCGTGACCAGGTACCAGCCGAGTACACCGATCGGCAGGTTGATCAGGAAGATCAGCCGCCAGGACGCGTAGGTGACGATCAGGCCACCGACCGGCGGCCCCATGATCGGCGCCATCAGCGCCGGGATGGTCAGGTAGGCCATCGCGCTGACCAGTTGGCGCTTGTCGACCGAGCGCAGCAGCACCAGCCGCCCGACCGGCACCATCATCGCGCCGCCCAGGCCCTGGAACATGCGCGCGCTGACCATCTGGCCGATGCTCTGCGACACCGCGCAGCCGATCGAGCCGAGCACGAAGATCAGGATCGCGTTGCGGAACACGCGGCGCGCGCCATAGCGATCCGCCATCCAGCCGGACAGCGGGATGAAGATCGACAGGCTCAGCAGATAGGACGTGATCGCCAGCGACAGATGCAGCGGGTCCTCGTTCATCGACTGCGCGATCGCCGGCAACGCGGTCGCGATCACGGTCGAATCGAGGTTCTCCATGAACAGCGCGCAAGCGACGATCAGCGGCACCAGCGTGCTGCGCGGGAGCGGAGTGTCGGACATGTTGTGCATTATGAGGCCATGCCCGCGCCGTAGGTCGGCAATCCCTTGCCGACGTGTACCCTCCGATGCGTATTCGTGGCCTCACGTCGGCAAGGGATTGCCGACCTACGGCTTAGTTGAGGCGCTTGATCCGCTCGTGCGCTTCCGGCGCGATCGGCGAATGCGCCTGGAAATACACCATCAGCGCGTCCAGATCGAGCACGCCACCGCGAGGTTTGCGTCCCTGCTTGAGGATGAAATAGTTGTCGCCGCCGGCCGCCATGAAGTTGTTGATGGTGACGCGGTAGTCCGCTCGCGGTTTCACGACAACGCCGTTGATCCTGATGCTCGCCGGATCGACCCTGGCGTTGTCCGGCCCGTTCGCGTCATAGGTATAGGTGAAGCCGCGCGACACCTGCAGCAGTTTCGGCGCGGTTTGGGTCGGCGGGAACTGCTGCTCGAGCAGCGTCCTGATCTGCGCGCCGCTCAGCGTGATCGTCGTCAGCGTATTGCCGTAAGGCTCGACCGCGGACGCTTCGCCGTAAGTGACCTCGCCCTCGGCTTCGCTGCCGCCGATTTCCGAATAGGCCAGGTCAGAGCGGATGCCGCCCCCGTTCATGAACGCGACGACCGCGCCGCCGGATTTCGGCGCGGCGGTCGCTGCCAGCTGGCTGTCTGCGATCACGTCGCCGAGCGCCGACTCGCCGGCCGTATTGGGCGTGCGTCGCAGATCCGCGGTGATGCGGCCGATGACCCGGTTGGCCAGCGGCGCGACCAGGTGGTTATACCGACTCACGATCCGGATCTGGTCCGGGTCCTTGGCCAGGCTCGGATACGCAGCCGGCGCCGGATTCGGCGCGAAGTCGTTGACGACCACGCGGTTGTCGACGCTGCCGACGACGATGTCGCGGGTGCCGCGATCCAGCGTGAAGTCGATGTCGGTCAGCACCCGCCCGAAGGAACTGGCGCTGGCCAGCACGCGGCCGTTGCGCACGCAGTTATAAGCGGCGTGGGTGTGGCCGCTGATGACGATGTCGATCGCGGGATCGAGCTTATCGACGATCGGCAGGATATCGCCGGACAGACCGGGACAGCTCTTGTCGTTGTACAAGCCGGTGGTCACTCCTCCTTCATGAATCAGCACCACGATCGCCTCGACACCGGCCGCCTTCAGCTCCGGCACCAGCGCGTTGGCGGCACCGGCCTCGTCGGTGAAGCTCAAGCCCTCGACACCGCTCGGCGTCACGATGTTCGGCGTATTGCGCAGCACCAGGCCGATGAAGGCGACGCCGATGCGGCGGCCGGCGCCGACATCGAAGGACTTGATCGCGTAGGCCGGGAAGATCGTGCTGCCGTTTTTGCGGTTGACGACGTTGGCCGCCAGATAGCGGAACGCGGCGCCATTGAACGGGCCGTTCTGGCAAGTGCTCGCATCCTCGGCCGCGAAGCAGCCGCCGTTCTGCATCCGCAACAGCTCGCTGCTGCCATCGTCGAACTCGTGATTGCCGACCGAGCTGTACTCGAGGCCGAGCTGGTTCAGCGATTCGACCGTCGGCTCGTCATGGAACAACGACGACACCAGCGGGCTCGCGCCGATCAGGTCGCCGGCCGCCACCACGGTCGTGCGCGGGTTGCGCGCTTTCAGCTGTTTGACCAGCGTGCCCAGATATTCGACGCCACCGGCCGGCAGGCTCACGGTCTTGCTCGGGTCGGCCGGATCGGGCGCGCGGATCGTGCCGCCCGGCGGATTCAGGTTGCCGTGAAAGTCGTTGAACGCCAGCAACTGCAGCGGCACCGGATCGTTGTCGGCGATGGTCACGGTGGCCGCCGCCGACGCGCCGAGGTTCGCGCCGCGTGCGTTCGACAGGCTCACGGTCAGCGTCTCGTCCTCCTCGAAGTGGCCGTCGGCGGTGATCGGGATCGTGATGGTCTTGTCGGCGGTGTCGCCACGAACCCATTGGAGAGTGCCGCTGGTGACGGTGTAGTCGCTCGCGGCCTCGGCGCTGCCATCGGCGGTGGCGTAGCGGACCGAGGCCGCGCCGGTACCGACGCCGCCGCGCGCGACAGTCAGAGTCGCCGTCGAGCCCTCGACGGCGACCACCGCGCTCGAGACGAATCCCAGCGAACCCGTATCGGCGTCGTAGGCGCGGCATCCGGCCAGCGCCGTCGCCACGATCGCCAGCAGCCACAGTCTGCGCATGCGCACCCTCGATTGATTCGGTCGGAGACTATTGTAGGTTGGGGTGAGCGCAGCGAACCCCAACGATCCCCAGTCGATCAGGGCCGCAATGTTGGGGTTCGCTGCGCTCACCCAACCTACGCTAAGCTGCGCGGCCCGCCGTCATTGCCGATCAAGCCGATGCAACTCGCACTCGCCCCGATGGAGGGCCTCGTCGACGAACCGCTGCGCGAAGTGCTGACGCGCGTCGGCGGCATCGACTGGTGCGTGACCGAGTTCATCCGCGTCAACGATCAGCTGCTGCCGGCGCACGTGATCCGCCGCTACGCGCCGGAGCTGGCGCGCGGCGCACGCACTGCCGCCGGCACGCCGCTGCGCGTGCAGCTGCTCGGCTCCAATCCGAGCACACTGGCCGAGAACGCGGCGCTGGCCTGCGAACTCGGCGCCCCGGTGATCGACCTGAATTTCGGCTGCCCGGCCAAAACCGTGAACCGCTCGCGCGGCGGCGCGGTGCTGCTGCAGGAGCCCGAGCTGCTGTACGTGATCCTGTGTGCAGTGCGCGCTGCGGTGCCGGCCGCGATTCCGGTGACCGCGAAGATGCGCATCGGCTACGAGAACACCGATCTGGCGCTGGACTGCGCCCGCGCGCTCGCCGACGGCGGCGCGGAAGCCATCGTCGTGCATGCGCGCACCAAGACCGATGGCTACCGGCCGCCGGCACATTGGGAATGGATCGCGCGCATCGCCGACGTCGTCGACGTGCCGGTCTACGCCAACGGCGAAATCTGGAGCGTCGACGATTGGCGCCGCTGCCGCGCGATATCCGGCATGGACGACTTCATGCTCGGCCGCGGCCTGGTCGCCTGCCCGGACCTCGCGCTGCAGATCGCGGCGGCGCGCGAAAACCGTGAGTATCAACCGATGGACTGGCCGCAGGTGCTGCCGCTGGTGCAGGCGTTCTGGCAGCAGCAGCGCAGCCTGTTCGCGCCGAGCTTTGCGCCGGGCCGCTTGAAGCAATGGCTGAAATGGCTGGGACGGAGCTATCCCGAGGCCGAGGCGATGTTCATGGCACTGCGGCAGATCCAGGATGCAGTGCTGCTGGATCGCCTGGTCGGCAGCGGCCCGGTCGAGCTGCGCCAGGCGGCGTGAACGTTGGGGTTCGCTGCGCTCACCCCAACCTACGAGGGACCGGTAGGTTGGGGTGAGCGCAGCGAACCCCAACATCGCCACCGCCACCGCTACTGCGACACATTGATCGCGACGTTGACCGCCAGCGCGACCAGCACCGTGTTGATGAAGAACGACACCACGCTATGCACCAGCACCAGCCTGCGCGTGCCGCCGTCTTCGACCTGTACGTCCGACACCTGCGCGGTCATGCCGATCACGTACGAGAAATACAGGAAGTCCCAGGCACTGGGCTCGGCGGTGCCGGGGAACACCAGGCCGCCACGATCCCGGCGCCGCTGGCCGGGCCTGGCCGAAGACGCGTCGCGCGCGTAGTGCAGCCGCGCATAGTGCAAGGCCAGCATCGTGTGCAGCGTCAGCCAGCCCAGCGGCACGCTGACCAGCGACACCAGCAGATGCACGAGCCCGGGCTTGCCGCCCAGCAACGTGAAAATCGACACGAAGCAGAACACGATCGCGAGCCCGGTCAGCACGAAAATGATAGCTGCACCTTCGTCCTCATAGTCGGCGCGGCGACGCAGATCCCCGGTGGTGGCGCCTCTGAAGAACACTGACATCATCAGCAGGTAGACCGCGAAGAAGGTATCGCCGGCCGCCATCAGCGCCAGCCTGGGCGACACCTGGCTCGCCGCCAGCCAGGTCGCGGCGCCGATCAGCAGGGCGCTGTAGAAACGCAGGTGATGTCGGGCGTGGTTGGTTGCGGACATTGGGGACTCATCGTGGGCTGTTGGGGTTCGCTGTGCTCACCCCAACCTACCATTGCACCGTAGGTTGGGGTGAGCACAGCGAACCCCAACGGCACTCACAACGACGCCGCCTTCCAGTTGCGGATATTGCCGATGAAGTCGCGCATATACGCCCTGCCGGCGAGGCTCTCCGGCAGGGCCGCATACAGCTCGCATTCCAGGCCGTTTTCACCGAGCGATTTGCCGATCACGTAGCCGCGCTGCAGATAGCTGCCGACGCTCCACTCCGGCAGCGCAGCGATGCCGCGGCCACTGGCGACCAGCTGCAGGATCGCCACCGTCAGCTCGGCGTTGCGGCGCCGCGGACGCACGCCGGCCGGGCCGAGAAAATGGCGGATCACGTCGAGCATCTGCTCGTCGACGGGATACGCGATCAGGGTCTCGTCGATGAAATCCTGCGGCGACAGATACGGCTTCTTCGCCAGCGGATGCCTTGGCGACAGGATCGCGCGGTTCTCGTAGCCGAACAGGTGCTCGACCGCGATGCCGGCCCGCGCCGCCGGCGCGTCGTGCATCACCGCGAAGTCGGCAAGACCGGACTCGAGCAGCGCCAGCGGGTCCACATGGAAGCCGCCGACCAGGTCCAGCTCCACATCCGGCCAATGCTCGCGCAGTGCGTCCATCGCCGGCATCAGCCAGTCGAAACAGGTGTGGCATTCGACCGCGATGCGCAGCTGGCCGCCCTTGCCCGAGACCCATTGCGCGACCTCGCGCTCGGCGCCGGCGGCCAGGCCCAGCACCTCGCGCGCCAGCGTCAGCAGCCGCGCGCCGGCCTGGGTGAAGCGCAGCGGCTTGGTGTTGCGCTCGAACAGCGGCGCGCCGTAGTGCGTCTCCAGCGCCTTGAGCTGGTGCGACAGCGCCGACTGCGTGACGAACACGCGGCTGGCGGCCTTGGCCAGCGAGCCGGTGTCGGCGAGCGCGACCAGAGTCTGCAGGTGGCGGATTTCCAGCGGCGATTGAGTCATGAATTGATTTCACACCAGATCGTAAAACGGTGAGATTGAATCATATAGACCCAGACCCGACCATGCCCGCTCCCCTTATCGAACCCCACGCGACCATGTCCCAGGCGCATATCCTCGGCTTTCCCCGCATCGGCGCAGGCCGTGAACTCAAGACCGCGGTCGAGGCGCACTGGAAAGGCGAGCTGCCCGAGGCCGGGTTGCGCGCGGTCGGCGCCACGCTGCGGCAGCGTCACTGGGATCTGCAGAAGGCGGCCGGCCTGGACCTGGTGACCGTCGGCGACTTCGCCTGGTACGACCATCTGCACAACGCGACCGCGTTGTTCTCGGCCGCGCCGGCGCGCTTTGATCTCGGCAGGGTCGATCTGGCCGGCTACTTCGCGATGGCGCGCGGCACGCCGCAGCAGCCGGCGCTGGCGATGAAGAAATGGTTCGACACCAACTACCACTATTTGCAGCCCGAACTGAACGCAGACAGCCGTTTCAGCCTGAACCGCGACTGGCTGCTGCCCGAAGTCCGCGAAGCACAGGCGCTCGGCCACAAGATCAAAGTCGTGCTGCCCGGCCCGCTGAGCTATCTGTGGCTGGCGTCCGCCGACGCGGCTTTCGACAAGCTCGGGCTGCTGTCGCTGCTGCTCAACGTCTATTTCGTGCTGCTGGCCGAGCTCAATGCGATGGGCGTCGCCTGCGTGCAGCTCGACGAGCCGATTCTGGCGCTGGACCTGCCGCAAAACTGGCTGGACGCATACCCGGTGGTCTACCGCGAACTCGCCGCCACCTCGCCGCCGCTGCTGCTGGCGAGCTACTTCGGCAGCGTCGCCGAACACGCGCCGCTGCTGCGCAGCCTGCCGATGGCCGGCCTGCATCTGGACCTGGTGCGCGCGCCGGACCAGCTCGCCGCGTTCCTGCCCGACTGGCCGGACGACAAGATCCTGTCGCTGGGCATCGTCGACGGCCGCAACCTGTGGCGGACCGATCTGGTGAATGCGCTGATCGCGCTGCATCCGGCGCATGCGCAGCTCGGCGAGCGCCTGTGGATCTCCGCGTCCTGCTCGCTGCTGCACGTGCCGACGGACCTCGCACTCGAACACAAACTCGATCCCGAACTGCGCAGCTGGATGGCATTCGCGACGCAGAAACTGGACGAGATCGCGCTGCTGAAGCGCGCGCTGAATGATGGCGAAGCCGCGGTGTGGAAGCCGCTGCATGCGGCCGGCAGCGCAATCCAGAGCCGCCGCCGCGCGCCGAGCACGCGCCGCGCCGAGGTGCGTGAGCGCTGTGCCGCCGTCGGTGCGCGCGACGCCGAACGCGGCGCGCCGTTCGCGCAGCGCATCGTCCAGCAGCGCGATGCGCTGCAGCTGCCGCTGCTGCCGACGACGACGATCGGCTCTTTTCCGCAGACCGCGGATATCCGCGCCGCGCGCGCTGCATTTAAGCAGGGCAAGACTTCCGCTGCAGACTACGAATCGGCGATGAAGGCCTCGATCCGCGACGCGGTGAGCCGCCAGGAAGCGCTGGGACTCGACGTGCTGGTGCATGGCGAGGCCGAGCGCAACGACATGGTCGAATACTTCGGCGAACAGCTGGCCGGCTACGCGTTCACCGAGAACGGCTGGGTACAGAGCTATGGCTCGCGCTGCGTCAAACCGCCGGTGATTTACGGCGATATCGCGCGGCCGAAGGCGATGACCGTGGAATGGACGCGCTATGCGCAGAGCCTCACCGACAAGCCGATGAAGGGCATGCTGACCGGGCCGATCACGATGCTGTTCTGGAGCTTCGTCCGCGACGATCTGCCGCGCAGCGAAGTCGCGCTGCAACTGGCGCTGGCGCTGCGCGACGAGGTCGGCGATCTGGAGCGCGCCGGCATCCGCGTGATCCAGATCGACGAACCGGCGATCCGCGAAGGCCTGCCGCTAAAGCAGGCCGCGTGGCCGGATTATCTTTCCTGGGCGGTTCATGCTTTCCGGCTCAGCTCGTCCGGCGTGCGCGACGCAACGCAGATCCATACGCACATGTGCTACTCGGAGTTCAACGACATCCTGCCGGCGATCGCGGCAATGGACGCCGACGTGATCACGATCGAAACCTCGCGCTCACGGATGGCGCTGCTCGACGCCTTCGCCGAGTTCCGGTATCCGAACGATATCGGGCCGGGCCTGTACGACATCCATTCGCCGCGGGTTCCGGCGCTGGACGAAATGCGCAGGCTGCTGCAGCGGGCTCTGAAAGTGGTGCCGGCCGAGCGGCTATGGGTCAACCCGGACTGCGGCCTGAAGACACGTGGATGGCCCGAAACCGAAGCGGCCCTGAGCCAGATGGTGGCGACAGTACGCGAGCTGCGCAAAGAATTGAGCTAGTGGTCCGTTGCACGCTTGACGGCACATAAAACCGCGTCTTTCGACCTGCGGCGGCGTTGCAAATCCTCGCAATAGCGGTGCTATTGCTGTGGTTTGCGCCTTGCCACAGGCCGAAATCCATCG
>NZ_JAQGNT010000067.1 GCF_028291725.1 Hydrocarboniphaga sp.
TCGCAAACGACGTAGGTCGGCAATCCTTTGCCGACGTGTGCGCCCTGATCCCTTGAGCACGTCGGCAAAGGATTGCCGACCTACCATCAGCGGGTTCAGGGTCCGTGAGCAGGTCCGCAAGGAACACCGGGCTTTCCTTGAAGCCATCGATGCTGTCACCTGCAGCGGCTGCGCGCATCGATCCATGTTGCAACGCAGGACGAGCCGACGTCGCAATGCAGCATCGGCTGTGCAATCGCCTGGGGAAACGAAGCTTTACCGATAACTACCCATTAGGGTGGCGTCGGAAAAACGCGGCGGTCGTGTAATGCCACCCACTATAAAAAGAGCGCTCCCCCGGTCGCTACGCCAGCACCAGCGATCGGGACGAGCCGCTTGATTCGCCCCGCGACAGCGGGGCCTGCGTCAGGAGAGCCATGAATACAGTCGACGTGAAGGCCTGCGCGTTCCGCAGCCGCCTGTTGTCCGCGGAATCGATCGGCGCTGCTGCTGCCGCAGTGTCGGCATCGCGCGTCCCCAACCCGTAAGCCGAGCGCGACAGCACGGCACGCCCAGCTAACGAGGAAGCCTATGTTCTCCCTGCGTCAACGGATTGCGATCTGGATCATCGGCCACCAGGCGATCAGCTGGATGGCTTTCGCCGTGATCACGGCATTCTTCGCGCTCGGCCTGCGCGACGTGCAGCTCAAGACGATCTTCTCCGACCTGCTGCCGAAGGACGATCCCTTCGTGCAGGTGTTCAAGGACCATCCGAACTTCGGCAATCCCTTGACGATGACGATCATGGTCAAGCGTAAAGATGGGGACCCGTCCGCGCCCTCCGCGGACAGGACGATCTATAACGCCGAGACCTTGCAGAAAGTCTGGCAGCTGACCCGCGACATCGACCTGGCGCCGGGCGTGGACCACGACCAGATCCTGTCGATCGCGACCGAAAAAGCGCGCTACGCCGAAGCCACGCCTTACGGCATCGACATGCGGCCGCTGATGGAAAACCATGTGCCGGCCACGCCCGAGGAGATCGTCGATTTCCGCGGTCGCGTCGACAAGTCGCCGAACGCGCGCACCTTCCTGATCTCCGGCGACAACGCCGCGACGCTGATCAACGCCACCTTCATCGAGCAGCGTCTGGACTACGGCACCGCGTTCGACTACGTGCACGGCCTGGTCGAGAAAGCGCGCGATGCGGATCACGACGTCTATCTCGCCGGCCAGCCGGCGCTGACCGGCTGGGTGTACCGCTACCAGTCGCAGATGTACATCATCTTCGCGGTCACCTTGACCGCGCTGATCGGCTCGCTGGCGCTGTACATGCGCAACATCGTCGGCGTGGTCACGCCGATCGTCACCAGCGCGGTTGCCGCGATCTGGGGCTTCGGCCTGACCGGCTGGCTGAAATCACCGATCGAACCGCTGCTGATGATCGTGCCGCTGTTGCTGGTGGCGCGCTCGTTCTCGCACTGCGTGCAGTTCACCGAGCGCTACTACGAAATCTATGCGCACGTGAAAGACCGATCCAAGGCCGCCGAAATCACCATGGGCGTGATGATGGCGCCGTCGGTGCTCGGCATCTTCACCGACATCGTCGGCGTGTTCCTGATCGCGATTGCGCCGATCCCGGCGATGGAGCGCTTCGCGCTGTTCTGCGGCTTCTGGTGCATCTGGCTGATCCCCACCGGCGTGGTGCTGATCTCGCTGCTGCTGGCCGCGCTGCCGGCGCCGAACAATGTCGAGCGCCTGGTCGGCCACGGCGGCCGCGAATCCGCGTTCCAGAAAAAATTCCAGGCACTGCTGCGTTCGATCTCGCACCTGTCCTACGGCAAGCCGGCGCGCATCACCACGCTGGTGTTCGCGGTGATCGCCAGCGTCGCGGTCTACGAGGCATTGCAGATCAAGATCGGCAACCCGGTCGAGGGCAGCAATTTGTTGTGGCCGGATTCTGAATTCAACGAATCGATCCGCCAGATCAACAGCCATTTCCCCGGCGTGAATACGCTGGAAATCGTGCTGGAAGCAAAGAACCCGAACGATCCCGCTCGCGTCGCGCGCCAGGCCGACACGGTGATGACGATGTTCAAGCTGCAGAGCCTGATCGAGAACGGCGACGCGCCGCCGCGAGCGACGCTGTCGTTCGGCGACTATCTGATGGAGGGCAATCGCCTGTTCGCCGGTGGCAATCCCAAATGGCTGCCGCTGGACCCGACCAACTCTGCAGTGAATGCGGCGGCGATCGCGGTGACCTTGGGCAGCAGCACCAAGGCGTTCTCGCATGTCATCGACTTCAACATGCAGAACTCGACGGTGTCGGCCTGGTACAAGGACAACAAGCAGGAAACCGTCGACGCGGCACTGAAAGCCGCGACCGCGGCGGTGGAGAAAGTCGGCATCGATCACGCGGCGTTCCGGGTGCGCCTGGGCACCGGCACAATCGCGCTGCAGCAGGCGACCAACCACGTCGTCGAGCGCTTTCACTGGGCCATCATCGGCCTGTTGAATCTGGTGATCCTGATCGGCTGCAGCCTGGCATACCGCTCGCTGATCGCCGGCCTGATCCTGCTGGTGCCGGTGAATCTTTCCAACTTCGTGCTCAACGCCTCGATGCACATGATCGGCATCGGCCTGGACATCAACTCGCTGATGGTCGCCGCGATCGGCGTCGGTGTCGGCATCGACTACGGCATCTACCTGCTGTCGCGGATCTGCGAGGAATACCACGCGCAGAACAAGGACTGGGGCGCCGCGATCACCGCGTCGCTGACCACCACCGGCAAGGCGATCATGTTCACCGCGTCGATCATGCTGATCGGCATCCTGCCCTGGTACTTCCTCAGCGAGCTGAAGTTCATGGCCGACATGGGCCTGCTGCTGGTGCTGATCATGTTGATCAACATGGTGCTCGCGCTGGTGCTGCTGCCGCTGCTGGTGTGGCTGATCAAGCCGCGCTTCGTCGGCCGCGACGACCTGCTGGTGGGCGAGGGCGTGGACCTGTCGCAGTACACCGCACAGCGCGAGGAATTCAGCAGCGGCCACTTCGTCGCGGCGAAGTAGGCCAACCGGAAAGCAAGCGACGGACAAAAGCTTGTGATGATTGAGGAGATCGAAAATGCATATCCGCAAATACGACGTCGACTACGGCCGCCGCACGCTGATGAAGAATGCGGCGCTGGGTGTCGGCGCCGGTGTACTCGCTCCGCTGTGGCCGGCGATCGCCAATGGCGCCGACCTGGGCAAGGTGTATCCCGACGAGCTGCTGTCGATCGAAGTGCTGACCAAGGGCAAGATCAAGCCGGGCGATACGCTGAGCGCGGCGAATGTCGACGTGGTCAAGGATCTGCTCGATCCGATCACCTACAAGCAGGTCAAGGAGATGGGCCGCAAGATCGGCATCATCGCCGCGCCGAAAGACACCACGGTGCTGTTCCCCAGCGCGTTCCTGGAAACCTCGCTGAAGAACAAGGGCAAGGCCAAGTTCGGCCCGGACGGCAACATCTACGCACCCGACGGCGGCGCCTGGCTCGGCGGCCTGCCTTTCCCCGACGCCAAGACCGGTGAAGAAGCGATCAGCAATCTGACGCTGTCCTGGGGCCGCGCCGACTACTGCCAGTACGCGATCCGCCAGTGGGACATGCAGCCCGACGGCAACCAGGCCTATCAGTACGACTTCGTCTGGGCCGAGTTGCAGGCGCAGGCGCGCGTCGACGGCACCACGTTCCAGAACCGCAAGGATCTGCTGCGCATCCAGTCCGTGTGGTTCACCGGCCCCAGCGACACCGCGGGCAGCTCGTTCCTGAGCACCTGGTATTACGACCAGAAGAAGTACCCCGATCTGTACGGCTACCTGCCGCAGTTCAAGCGCGTGCGCCAGTTCCCGACCAACCAGCGTTTCGAGCCGCTGCTGCCGGGCATCACCTGGTTCCTGTCCGACGCCTGGGCCGCCGGCGATCCGATGCTGACCTGGGGCAACTACAAGATCATCGGCCGCCAGCCGATGCTGGGTTCGGTCAGCGAAGGCTGGGCCGGCAGCAAGAAGAACTGGGAGAAGACCACGCACGGCGGCCCCAAGGGCCAGACCTTCTGGGACACGACGATGTCGCTGTGCCCGGACTGCATCGTGCTCGAGGCCGAGCCGATCGGTTATCCGCGTGCGCCAGTGGGCAAGAAGCGCGTCTGGATCGACGCGCGCAACCAGCAGTTCATCGCCTACATCACCTACGACCGGCGCGGCGAAATCTGGAAGTCCTTCGAAGCCGGCTGGTCGCAGTACAAGGACGGCAGCGCGGTCAGCAAGGACGAGAGCGGCAAGCCGGCGTGGTCGTGGACGCACATCCACAGCCATGACATCCAGTCCAACCGCATGACCCGGATCATGCACACCGACACCACCACCGGCGGCTACAAGAGCCAGTTCTCGACCCAGGGCGTGGACGTCTACAACAAGTACCTGACCAACCAGGCGATCCAGCGACTCGGCCAATCCTGAGCATCCGTAGGGCGGGTCGCGACCCGCCGCTGTTGCAGCGAGAACGGCGGGTCACGACCCGCCCTACGGTGCGGTTGTTCAAACTGCGGTTCTTCAAAGTGCGGGGCGAGAGAGACATGAGCAATAAAAGAATTCTGATGTGCGGCGCCGCGGTAATTGCCGGTGTGATGGCGATTGCTGCAGCGCGCGCCGCGCAAGAGACCGGCAAGGTCGACACGATCATCACCGGCAAGGCCCACGACGCGCTGTTCGCACTGGCGTTCAACCAGAACATCGGCGTCGCGGTCGGCGCTGCCGGCGCGATTTTCGATACCCGCGACGCCGGCAAGACCTGGCAGCGCGTATCGCCGTCGCCAACGCAGCTGAGCCTGCTCGGCGTCGACATCAACGCCGCGCATGAACTCGCTGTCGGCCAGATGGGTTTGATCCTGAAGCGCGACGCGCAGGCGGCGTGGCAGAAAGTCGACAGCGGCACCGAGGAGCGCTTGTTCGCGGTGAGCCTCAACAGCCACGGCGTTGCCGCGGCGGTCGGTTCTTTCGGCACCGTGCTGAAGTCCAGCGACGGTGGCGGGAGCTGGGCCGCAATCGCGCCGGACTGGTCGCCGTACACCGAGGACGGCGCACAGCCGCACCTTTATGGCGTGGACGTAGACGAAGCCGGATCGGTCACGATCGCGGGCGAATTCGGCCTGATTCTGCGTTCCGCTGCCGGCCAGGCCGGCTGGCAGCTGCTGCACAAGGGCGCGGCCTCGATCTTCGCGCTGGACATTCGCAGCGACGGTGTCGGCTATGCGGTCGGCCAGAGCGGAGCGGCGCTGCGCAGCGACAACGGCGGCCAGACCTGGAGCGAGCTGGCGACCGGCAGTGCAGCGATTCTGCTGGGCGTGCGGTCGAGCGCGGATGGCCAGGTGGTCGCCAGCGGCATGCGCGACATGCTGCGCAGCGCCGACAACGGCCAGACCTGGAGCCACGTTACTGCGGGCGACGTGCAGTCGGCCTGGTATTCGGGCCTGGCGCGGGCCGATGCCGGCGCGCCGCTGCTCGCGGTCGGCGCCACCGGAAAAATCATTCGTATCGACAACTGAGCCCATGCGGGAAGCGATTCGGGAAGCAAGGTCGTAGAGAAAGGCAGCACCCGTAAAACGAGAAAACGAAGGGGAGATGCGATGAAACGATACCAACAAGGGCGGTGGCTGCAGGCGGGTCTGGCGGGCGCGGTGCTGTTGCTGAGTTGCAATGTGGCGCAGGCACAGAAAGAAGGTGACGGCAGTTTTTTTGACGGCCTGCTAGGTGGCATTGACGTCAGTGTCGGCGGATTCGTCCGCGTCGAGAACGCGTTCCAGACCGGCGGCGAGAACCCGAACAACCAGAACGGCAACACCTTCAACGGCGTCACCGTGGCGCGCATGCCCGGCGTGCCGGTGCCGGGCTCGCAGGCGCTGAGCTTCGCGGTGCCCAACCCGCTGCTCGCCGATACGACGACGCGTACCGGCATCGACACGTCCAACAACTGGTCGAACTATCACATCCTGCGCGGCGAAGTCGAAACCGGCATCCGCTTCACCTCCGATCTGTCGCTGATCGGCAGGGTGCGCGCGATCTACGATCCGGGCTACGACGATTTCAACGCGCACAGCGTCGACGACGATCGCGGCGGCATCGACGGCGGCGACAAGGCGCTGTATCGCAGCAGCAGCCCGAACTATTTCGAGTACCGCCCCGAGGGCAAGTCGCACGCCAATCCACTGGAATGGGCCGGCCAGAACTACCTGGTGTACTTCCCGTCACTGTTCTTCGATTACAACCATGGCCCGCTGAACCTGCGCGTCGGCAATCAGCAGATCGCCTGGGGCCAGGCGATCTTCTTCCGCGTGTTCGACGTCGCCAACGGCATCGATCTGCGCCGCCATTCGGTGCTCGATTACGCCCAGGAAGAATATGCCGACAAGCGCGTGCCGCAGCTGTCGATCCGCGCCGGCTACCAGCTCACCGACGAGGTCCTGGCCGATGCGTATGTCGCCAAGTTCCAGCCGACGATCTACGGCAATCCGAACACCCAGTACAACGTGATCCCGGTGCAGTTCACCGTGCATGACCGCTACGGCGACTACGACGACAAGTTCAGCTATGGCCTGCGCATGAAGGCCAACTACGGGCAGTGGGGTTTCCAGGGCATGGCGGTGCGCCGCTGGAATCCGGACGGCGTGTTCCGCTGGACCCGGTCCGGCGTCGACAAGAACGTGCCGAGCAGCAATCCGCTGGGCCTGGTGGTCAACACGCTCAACGGTGGCAACTCCGGCGCGCAGCTGGCGAATACTCCGTTCGAGGCCTCGCCGGGCGGCGTGTATTCCGCCGAAGAGTGGTTCAGCTATGCCGCGGCGGTGCGCCTGGACGGCGTCGCCGGGTTGAATGCGGCGGTCAACGACTTCGCTCCGGCCACGACCAATGTGCTGGCTTCACCGGTCGATACTTTTGCGCAGGCGCATAACGAGCTCGACACCTTCTTCATCGCGGCCGGCGGCAGCCTGCGCGGCCACATCGAGCGCAAGTATTTTGAGGAGAACGTGTTCGGCCTGGGTGTCAGCTACGTCACCGAGGCCGAGCCGGGCTCGGTGTTCGACCAGATCATCTTCAACCTGGAAACCTCGTACACGCCGGACCGCACTTTCACTTCGCCCGATCTGGGGCAGAACTTCCTGACCCAGGACGCCTCGGTCACCGCGCTGGTGATGGAGAAGTACCAGCGCTTCAGCCAGAGCTTCCCGGCCACGTACTTCGTGCTCCAGGCGATGCACCGCAACGCCGACGATCTGTTCGGCCGCTCGCTGAAAGGCTACGGCGGTACGCGCACCTCGAGTCCCGACGGCATCAGCAGCGCCGACTACGTGGTGTTCGCCGCGCAGCAGCCGTTCCCGAACGACATCTACCGCGCCGCGATTGCGGTGCTGTACGACCCGCGCGGCAGCATCCTGGTGCAGCCGGGCGTCAAGTGGAAGCCGCGCGGTTCGATCACCATCGAAGCCTTCTACTCGTACATCGAGGGCGGCTTCGCCGGCAATGCGAACAAGACGCTGCTGTCGACGGTGGACTTCGCCGACGAGGTGACGATCCGCGCGGCGTATCAGTTCTGATGGCTTGCAATCGCGGACTTGGGTCCGCTCCTACAGTTGGCGAAACGCACTGTAGGAGCGGACCTTGTCCGCGATGACACGCCAGCGCAACCGAGCACTGCTGCGATTCCACCAGGAACAACATGCGAATCCGCCGCTACGATCACGACTACAGCCGCCGCCATTTTCTGAAAAGCGTTGCGGCCGGCGTCGTCGGTGGCGGCGTGCTGATGCCGGTATGGGACGCGATCGCGCAAACCGGCAGCGCCGCCAAAGCCTATCCCGACGAGCTGCTGTCGATCGACGCCTACACCCGGGGCCGGATCAAGACCGGCGACGAGATCAGCGCGGCGAATGTCGACCAGGTTAAGGATCTGCTCGAGCCGATCAAGTACGTGCAGATCAAGACCCTGGGCCGGCGCCTGAAGATCGCGCCTACGACCAGCGACGTGATGAAGCTCAGCCCCTGGGAATACCTGGAGGCGACGCTGCGCAATGCCGGGCAGGCGCGGTTCGACGAGCGCGGCAACATCGTCACCTTGCAGGGCAAGCCCTGGATCGGCGGCACGCCGTTCCCGAATGCGACATCCGCATTGGAGCTGTATGCGGGCCTGACGCTGAACTGGGGCCGCCACGACGCCTGCCTGTATGCGATGAAGGAGTACGACCTGAACATCGAGGGCGACGTGCAGTTCAATTACGAGAGCGGCTGGGCCGAGCTGTCGCCGGTCGCGCGCGTCTCGATGGACCCGAAGCCCTACCTGCCGGGGCGCGAGAACAAGCTGCGCTACCAGTCGGTGTTCTTCACCACGCCGGACAGCATCAAGGGCACCTCGTTCCTGAATATCTGGGATTACGACCAGAACAACTTCCCGGAGCTGTACGGCTACGTTGCCGCATTCAAGCGCATCCGACAGTTCCCGACCGACCAGCGTTTCGAGCCGCTGATTCCCGGCTCGACGCTGTATCTGTCCGACGCCTGGTGCGCGGGCGATCCGCTGTACACCTGGGGCAATTACAAGGTGATCGGGCGCGGGCCGGTGCTCGCCGCGGTGTCCGGCGGCTGGGCCGGCGGCGAGCATCCGAACTGGGAACACAAAACCCATGGCGGCCCCAAGGGGCACACGTTCTGGGACACCACGGTCGAGTTCGTGCCCGAGGCGGTGATCATCGAGGCCGAGCCGGTGAAATTTCCGCGTGCGCCGGTCAGCAAGAAGCGTGTCTGGATCGATGCGCGCACGCAGTTGCCGATCGCGATGGTGTCCTACGACCGCCGCGGCGAACCCTATCGCTCGTTCGACGGCGCCTACGGGCTCTACGAATCCAAGGGCAAGACCTTCAACGACGGCCAGCATCCGTACTGGTCCTGGGGGCATGTGCATGCCTTCGACATCCAGAGCGGCAGGATGACGCGGCTCGAGCAGGTGCGCGAAATAGCCGGCCACCCGACGCGCGTCAACGACGCCGGAATCTACGATCGTTACCTGACCAACGCGGCACTGATGCGCATGGGCAGCGGCTAGATGGAGCGGGCGCAGGGCGTAGGTTGGGCTGAGCGCAGCGATGCCCAACACCGTCGCGGCACGAATGTTGGGGTTCGCTGCGCTCACCCCAACCTACGAAGAGCTGATGCGCATGGGCAGCGGCTGATTATCTGGCGGTCGCGCCGATCTTCATCGCGGACAAGGTCCGCTCCTACAGGAGGCGAAACCAAGGGTGCGGAAAATTCCTGTAGGAGCGGACCTTGTCCGCGATTCCCGCAGCCCGCGCAGGCCTGCGGTAAACCGGCAACGCGACTACCCGCACGGGTAGCGAAATACCCGGTTCGCTGAACGTAGTCTGTCCGTATTGCTTCCCTGATCCCGTCGTCAAAAGAACGGGACGCAACATTCAACGCGAGCAGGAGAGACACCATGAGCCCAGCCACCGCAGCCGCGATGGCACAGCCGACGGCGGTGCCGCATGCGGCAGGTGCCGGCGGCATGCTGATCAACATCGACAACGGCGGCACGCTGACCGATATCTGCGTGATCGCCGGCGCGCAGGTCTATCGCACCAAGACCCTGACCACGCCCTACGATCTGTCGAAGTGCCTGTTCGAAGGCCTGCGCAAGGTATCGCGCCTGATCTACGGTGAAGACGATCTGCTGAAGCTGCTGCGCAATACCGCGCACATCCGTTATTCGACGACCCAGGGCACCAATGCGCTGGTCGAGCGCAAGGGCCCGCGGCTCGGCCTGATCACCGGCGGCACGCTGGACGCAAGGACCATGCGCTCGCAGGCGGGCGCTGCGGATCTTTTCGACGCGCTGATCGGTGATCGCGTTGCGAGCCTGAATGTGGGTGGCGATGAGGCGGCGCTGCAGAAGGCCGCAGTCGCAGCCGTCAACCAGCTCGCATCGGCCGGCGCCAATCGCATCATCGTCGCCTTTGGCGGCGCCGATCGCGGCAGCGCCGAGCGCCATGTGCGCAGCGTGCTGCTGCGCAAGTTCCCGCCGCATCTGCTCGGCGCGATTCCGCTGCTGTACTCGCATGAGGTGGTCGAAGACGACAACGATCCGCGCCGCGCCTGGACCGCGATTTTCAATGCCTTCCTGCATCCGGCGATGGAGCGTTTTCTATACGCGGCAGAGCACAAGCTGCGCGAGAACAAGGCGCGCAATCCGCTGCTGATCTTCCGCAACGACGGCCACTCCGGCCGCGTCGCCAAGACCACCGCCGTCATGACCTACAGCTCGGGCCCGCGCGGCGGCATGGAAGGCGCGCGCGCTCTGGCGGCGCATTACGGGTATCTGCAACTGCTGTCGATGGACGTCGGCGGCACCACGACCGATATCGGCGTCGTCGACAAGGGCGTAGTGCGCTCCGAAACGCATGGCAAGGTCGAAGGCGTTGCAACCTCGCTGCCGCTGTCGGACGTGATCAGCGTCGGCGTCGGCGGCTCGTCGATCATCAAGGCGGAGCGCGAGACCATCAGCGTCGGTCCGCAGTCGGTGGGCTCGGCGCCGGGCCCGGCCTGCTTCGGCCTCGGCGGCCGCCTCGCGACGATCACCGACGCGTTTCTGGTGCAGGGCCTGCTCGATCCGGCCTCGTTCTTCGGCGGCGAACTGAAAATCGATCTCGAGCGCGCCAAGGCCGCGATCGCCGAAAACGTCGCCAGTCCACTGGGTATCAGCGTTGAGGCGGCCGCGACGCGCATGGAAGACGCCTGGGTCAGGAAAGTCGCCGATGCGCTGAAGGCCTACACCCGGATCAGCGCGGATACGACGCTCGCCGCTTTTGGCGGCGGCGGTCCGTTCGTGGTGTGCCGCGTTGCCGAGGCGGCGGGGGTATCGCGCGTGCTGATTCCGGGCCTGGCCGCGGTGTTTTCGGCTTTCGGCCTGGGTTTCTCCGACATCGCGCACCGCTTCGAGGCGGTGCTCGCATCCAGGGATGCGGCCGGTCTGAAAGCCGCGACTGACGAGGTCATGCAGAAGGCGCGGCGCGGCATGTATGGCGAGAACATCGAGCTCGACGAATGCCGCATCGAAACCATGCTGCATATCGCGAGCAAGGGCGAAACCACGACGGCGGCGCTCAGCGACGGCAAATTGCCGTCCGATCTGCCATCGGACGCGCGTCTTTCCGTCTCGCTGCTGGTGGCCAAGCCGATCGCGCAGCCGCAGCTTTCGGGCAAGTTCGGCGGCGCGTCGAAAGCGGCGAAAGCCAGCGGCACGCGCCGCATTCTCAGCGCCGGCCAGTGGCTGGACGTGCCGCTGTACCGCGCCGAAGAACAGCGCGGCGGCAGCGGTGCCGCCGGCCCCGCGGTACTCGAAGAAGCCTTTTACACCTGCCGCATCGAGGCCGGCTGGCGCTTCGACTTCAACGACAGCGGCGACATCCTTTTGAGCACGCCGTAGGGCGGGTCATGACCCGCCGTTGAGTCGACAAAACAAGGGCGGCGGGTCACGACCCGCCCTACGAGGAGACAACAACATGAAAGTTCTGGTCACCGAATACCTGCGCATCAATCTGGACACCGAGCAATACGAATGCCGCCGCTGCGATCGGCAGCTTGGCTCGGCGCGTGAAAACTACAAGCGTGGCCTGCGCGTCTACGACCGCGATCCGCGCGAGATTCACAAGCCGCTGCTCGATCCGAAAATGTATGCGCGCACCTACTCACCGGACCCGGCCTGGTGCCGGATTCTCGAATACTACTGCCCGAACTGCGGCACTTTGTTCGAAGCCGAATACCTGCCGCCGGGCCATCCGCCGCTGCACGATATCGAGTTCGACATCGATGCGCTGAAGCTGCAATGGAAGGATCGCGTCGAAGTCAAGGAGCCGGTGATCGGCCCCGATCTGGCGCTGGAGAAAGTGAAAATGGGGCGTGCGATCCACAGCCAGCATCAGCACGGGCACAAGCCCTGAGCAAAAACTTCGATGCGCGGCGCCTGTAGGAGCGGTCCTTGACCGCGAATGTGACGGTGAGGCCTCAATCGCGGTCAAGGACCGCTCCTACAGTGACACGATTGAAACGAAGGAACATCCATGAAACGAGTATCAGTCGATATCGGCGGCACTTTCACCGATTGCTTCGTCAGCTGGGGGACGCGCAACATCCAGGGCAAGGCGCTGACCACGCACCACAACCTCGCGCTCGGCTTCAACGAGGCGCTGGCCAATGCCTGCAAGGAGCTCAGCGTCGAAGTCGGCACACTGCTGTCGCAGGTCGATTCGGTGCGCTATGCGACGACGCTAGGCACCAATGCGCTGATCGAGCGCAAGGGCCCGCGCATCGGCGCACTGGTCACCACCGGCTTCAAGAGCACGATTCCGCTGTCGCGGGCGCGCGGCTACGGCGAAGGCCTGTCGGAAGATCGGCAGATGGACATCCCCAACGCGCAGCGGCCGGAGCCGATCGTGCCGATCGAGATGATCCGCGAAGTGCGTGAGCGCGTCGATTATCTGGGCGACATCTTCTGGGATCTGGACGAGGACGACGTGCGCCAGCGCATCCGCGAACTGGTCGACGCCGGCGCCGAGGCGCTGGTCGTCGCCTTCACCAACAGCGTCGTCAATCCGCAGAACGAGCTGCGCGTGCGCGAGATTTTTCTGGAGGAATATCCCGGCCATCTGCTCGGCGCGATCCCGCTGCTGCTGAGTCATCAGGTCGCCGGCCGCAAGGGCGAATACGCGCGCTCGATGTCGACGATCATGGACGCCTTCCTGCACGCGACCATGTATCACGGCCTCGGCACGCTGGAACTCAATCTGCGCGCGCAGGGCTACGACAAGCCGATGCTGGTCAATCACAACTCCGGCGGCATGGCGCAGCTGAATTCCACCGACGCGCTGCAGACCGTGCATTCCGGCCCGGTGTCGGGCATCGCCGCCAGCGAGCATCTGATGCTGCAGACCGGCCTGGGCAATGTCGTCGCGACCGACATGGGCGGCACCAGCTTCGACATCGGCATCGTCGTCCAGGGCGGCGTCAAGTACTACGACTTCAATCCGGTGATCGACCGCTGGCTGGTGTCGATTCCGATGGTGCATCTGGTCACGCTCGGCGCCGGCGGCGGTTCGATCTGCAGCTTCGAGCGCATGTTCAAGACCGTGAAGATCGGCCCCGCTTCGGCCGGCTCCGATCCCGGCCCGGCCTGCTACGACCGCGGCGGTTTGAAGCCGACCGTGACCGACGCGGATCTCGCATTGGGCTACCTGGATCCGGCGAATTACGCCAACGGCCACATCAAGCTCAATCCGCGCCGCAGCCGGCAGGCTTTCGAAGAACTTTGCGACGATCTCGACATGGACATGGTCGGCGTTGCCAAGCTGATCAAGAAGACTGTGGATGCGAACATGGCCAACGGCATCGCCACCGAGTTGCGGACGCGCGGTTACGAGCCGAAAGATTTCACCGTGCTCGCTTACGGCGGCAATGGTCCGCTGCACGCCTGCGGTATCGCGGCGGTGCTGGGCATCGATCGCATCCTGGCGCCGCCGTTCTCGTCGGTGTTCTCGGCGGTCGGCGCCGGCAACATGAACCAGATGCACATCCACGAGATCAGCACCTGGACCACGCTGTTCGATCCGAACCTGCGTGCGTTCTTCTCGAATTACAGCGTGTTCAACGGCAGCGTGGAAGAGCTGGAGCGTCGTGGCCGCGAAGACCTGCTGCGCCAGGGTTTCGACGCCGGCGAAATCCAGTACCGGCTCGAAATCGACATGCGCTACGGCAATCAGCGCGTGCAGACCGCGGTGGTCACCGACCTGAAGCGCCTGGAAAGCCAGACCGATGTGCTGCGCCTGATCGCCGAATTCCACACGCGCTACGGCGAACGCTTCGGTGAAGGCAGCCAGTCGCCCGAGGCCGGCATCCGCATCAACACCATCCGCGTCTGCTCGTTCGTCGAGAAGCCGAGCGCGAGCTTTTCCGGCATCCAGGATGACGGCCGCGTCGGCATCACGGTCGAGCCGCTCGGTACGCGCCTGTGCAGCTTCCCGGGCCACGACACGCCGATCGAGACGCGCCTGTACGACCAGGCCGCACTGCTTGAGGGCACGCGCATCGAAGGCCCGGCGCTGGTGACGACGCCGGCGACCACTTACCTGGTCGAGCCGGGCTGGCGCTATTACGCGGCGAGCCAGGGCGCGGTGTGGTTCACGCGCGGCGGGCATTGAGGTATTGCGCAGGCCCGGTTACGCGAACTGTAGGAGCGCTTCTCAAGCGCGATCGAGGCCTCACCGTCCCAATCGCGGTTAAGAACCGCTCCTACAGCTCCAGGAACAGCAGTAGTGCGGCTTCGGCCGAAAGGAGAACACCATGAACGACATGCCACCCAAGGCCGCATTGACCGCCGAAGACCAGGGCCTGCTCGACAAATTCCTGTCGGAGAACCGGCTGTTCCTCGGCCCCGATCCCGAGATCATGCGCAACCACACGGTGCAGCCGCGCTCGAAGATCGAGGAGGAAGCACTGGCCAGGAACCTGGACCCGCACCAGGTGCATCACGTGCGCGGCCTGATCAACGCGGCGCTGTCCGAAGCCTTCACGATGGTCAACCAGATGGGCGCTGCGCCCGGCGCCAAGTGGGGCGACCTGGTCACCGGCATCTACACCGCGCAGGGCGATCTGAGCATGATCGCGCCGCACGGCATCATCGCGTTCGCGGCCTGCTGCTTCTATCCGATCCGCTTCATCATCAAGAACTGGATCGACGATCCCAGCGTCGGCGTCAAGGAAGGTGACGGCTTCATCCACAACGACGCGCGCTACGGCGGCGTGCATAACACCGACCAGTCGATGATGATGCCGCTGTACTGGAAAGGCGAGCTGATCTGCTGGCTGTCCTCGACCATCCACGAAGGCGAGAACGGCTCCTGCGAGCCGGGCGGCCTGCCGGCGGCGGCCGAGAGCAAGTACGACGAAGGCCTGAAGATGTCGCCGTTCAAGGTCGTCGAGAACTTTCAGCTGAAGCGCGACCTCGTCACGTTTCTGCAGAACTCGGTGCGCGATCCGAAGCTGCAGCTGGAGGACATGAAGGTCAAGCTGCATGCCGTGATGCGCTTGCGCGAGCGGGTGTTCGCGATTCTCGAGCAGTTCGGCAAGGACCTGCTGGTCGGCACCTTGCGCAGCCACCTGGAAGACACCGAAGTCGAAATGCGCCGGCGCATCCGCGAAATGCCGGACGGCACCACGCGCGTGGTCCAGTTCATGGATTCGACCTTGCGCGAGAACGCGCTGCAGAAAATCTCGCTGGCGATCACGATCAAGGGCGAGCGCATGATCTGCGATTTCCGCGGCACGTCGCCGCAGTTCATGAACCGCAGCGTCAACACCAACATCGCCTCGTTCAAGGCCGCGCTGTGCACCGGCCTGCTGCAGAACGTCTGGCCGGATCTGCCGCATACGATGGCGGTGCTGTCGCCGATTGAGATCATCAGCGACCACAACTCGATCATCGACGCCGAAGGCGAAATGCCGCAGGCGATGAGCCTGATGCCGATGTTCAAGGGCTGCGTGGTCTGGACCATCCCGATGAACAAGTTCAACTACAGCCTGCCGACGCGCTACTCGGCGGTGATCGCCTCGCAGTACGACCAGGCCGCGACTTTCATCTACGGCGGCATCACCCAGCACGGCGACGTCACCGGCAACTTCTGTGCGGACATCAACGGCAACGGCCAGGGCGCGCGCAGCCACGCCGACGGCGAGCACAGCGTGTCGCCGGTGTTCGGCTTCATGTGCGACAGCGGTGAACACGAGATCAACGAGGAAGACACGCCGATCATCCGCCTGGGAGCGCAGCGCATCGCCAAGGACCGGATCGGCTTCGGCAAGTATCGCGGCGGCATGGGCTACGAGCAGATCGCAACTGCGCGCGGCTCCGGCATGTGGGGTTTCATGACCGGCTGCGAGGGTTCCAAGTTTCCGTCGGCGCAGGGCCTGTTCGGCGGCTATTCCTGCCCGAGCTACCAGCTGTGCAAGATCAAGGGCGTCAACATCTTCGACGAGCTGCGCAAGAATCCGAAGATCGTCGAGGTGTTCGACATCGTGCAGCTGATGAACCAGCAGCCGCTGCCCGGCAAGTACAGCAGCCAGGACATGGGCATGACCTTCGAGCTGTGCAACGACGGCGAGGTCTACATGATCTGCCAGGGTGCCGGCGGCGGCTACGGCGACGTGCTCGAGCGCGATCCGGAAGCGGTGATGAAGGATCTGCGCGAAGACCTGATGTCGCACGACATCGCCCGCGACATCTACAAGCTGGTGTTCGATTCGCAACAGCTGATTGTCGACGTCGAGGCCACCGCCGAGCTGCGTGCCGCCGAACGCCGTGCGCGCATTGCGCGCTCCAAGCCCTACGACGAGTTCGTCGCCGAGTGGGTCACGCCGGAGCCGGCGCCGCATCTGACCTACTTCGGCAGCTGGAGCGACAACACGGTGATCCACGCGCAGAACCCGGCGATCGGCCTGAGCGTGAAGATGGATGCCGACAAGCTGCAGGGCATCTACATGCCGAATCCGAAAGACCTGCGGATCGCGCAGCTCGAGGCGGAACTGGCAGCGCTGACGAAGTCTGCGGCCGGCGCATGAGCGCCCTGCGACACGGTGTCTGCCGCGCAGCGGCAGCGGGTGCGGGAGCAGGGCGGGCGGCTCACGCTTCCGAGCGGTGCCTGTCATACGCGAAGGTAAGCCAGTGAGCCGCCTGCTGGATCGCGTCGCCGCAGTGCCCATCGGCGGGCTGCTGTGGCTGGACGCGAGTGACTATGCGTCCGCGCTGCTGGCCAAGGGCGCGCCGCCGTGGCTCGACGTCGCCGCGACGCTGGCCTGGCAGCGCAAGGCCCAGGGTCTGCTGCACTCCGACGTGATCAGCCTGCCGCTCGCGCTGGTGATCGAGGCCTGGCTTGCGCAGGCCGCGCCGCTGCGCAGCGCAATGGCGGCGAAGCCGCGCCTGCTGGCGCCGCTGAAAGTGCTGCTTGCCGACGCGGCGCTGCGTGCGCATCTGGCGGAACTGGTGCGCGGCATGCGCGCCGGCTTCGGCGACGCGCTGCTGGCGCTGCGGGTGCCGTCGCCGCGTTACTGGCCGGCGCTGGCGTATGCGCAGGCTTTCGCTGCGGATCAGCCGCTGGAGGTCAGCGCCGACGATGCCGATGCGGCTGCGGTTTATGTCGCCGACTTTCTGCGCGGTTTCGGCGAAGCCGGAGTTGATGTCTTGTTGCTGGAAGAATGCCCGGCCTCCGTGCCCTCGTCCGACGATGACCTGTGCTGCTACGGCGCCGTGATCAACGTCGCGCGGCATTACCGCTGGGATCTGGGCCTGCTGCAGCCGAGTGCCGGCGACTACGACGCCGCCAGCCTGGACTTCGTCATCGCGCCGACAGCGCAGCGTGGTGCGACGATCGCGGCGCTGCGCATACCGGCTTCGTTCTGGGACAGCGGCCGCGCCGCCGCCGCGCCGCTGCGCTACCTCAGCTTGCCGGCGAGCGGCCTGCAGCCCGAGGCCGTGCTCGAGCGCCTGTCCGGCCTGCGTGCCGGTTGATCCACCAGGAGAACCTCGATGCTCGCCTATCAGCTCGAACACATCTGCTCGTACCGCGCGCAGCTGAATCCGCCGCAAGTCATCGGCCCCTTGCCCGGCGGCATCCGCGTGAACTTCACGATTCTCGGCGGCGAAATCACCGGCCCGCGCATCCGCGGCGAGCTGATGCCGGTCGGTGCCGACTTCTTCAATCTGCGCAGCGACGGCGTCGGCATTCTCGACGTGCGCGCCTGCATCAGGACGCACGACGGCGCGCTGATCGATGTTGCCTACCAGGGTGTCGGCGACCTCGGCGAAGACGGACACGCCCGCTTTCTGCGCGGCGAGCTGCCGCCGAAGCTGCAGCTGCGCACCGCACCGCGCATGACGACGGCGCACCCCGGCTATCTGTGGGTCAACCGCCTGCAGTGCTTCGGTGTCGGCTACGTCGACATGCAGAGCTTCGAAGTCTTCTATGACGTCCATGCGCTGCGCTGACGCAGAGCCATTGCGAGGAGAACCCATCATGAGCCAGGCAACAAACGATCCGACGCGCGCTTTCCGTCTCGACGGCAAAGTGGCTTTCATCAGCGGTGCCGCGCAGGGCCTCGGCGCGCATATCGCCAGCACGTTGGCGGCGGCCGGCGCTGCGGTGTTTCTGACCGACGTGCAGGCCGAAGCGGTCGAGAAGACCGCGGCCGCGATCCGCGACGCCGGCGGCAAGGCGGCGGCGATGCAGCACGACGTCACCCGGGAAGAACAGTGGGATGCGGCGATTGCCAAGGCGGTCGGCCGCTTCGGCGGGCTCGACATCCTGGTCAACAACGCCGGCGTCGAGGACATGGCGCTGCTGACCGAGTGCAGCCTGGAGACCTTCAAGCGCATCCAGGACATCAACGTCAACGGCACGTTTCTGGGCCTGAAATACGCCATCCGCGCGATGCGCCCGGGCGGCATCAGCGGCCGCAGTGGCGCGATCGTCAACCTGTCGTCGCTGGCCGCGATGATCGGCGTCACCGGCCTGTCTGCCTACTGCGCGTCCAAGGGCGCGGTGCGCTCGATGACCAAGGCCGCCGCGATCGAATGCGCGCAGCTCGGCACCGGCATTCGCGTGAATTCGGTGCATCCGGGCGTGATCAAGACCGCGATGGGCACGCATCTGCTGGAAGGTTTCGTACGCCTCGGCCTGGTGCCGGACCTGGCGACCGCGGACGCGGCGATGAACCAGCTGCATCCGCTGGGCCTGGGCGAGCCGGCTGACGTGGCGAATGCGGTGCTGTATCTGGCGTCGGGTGCGGCGCGCTGGACCACCGGCGCGGAGATCGTGCTGGATGGTGGGGCTTACGCCCAGTGAGGCAGACGAAACCTGAATTCCGCGATCGGACCGTGATCGGCTTTTCCGGAGAACCAGCGAATGAATCGACTACAGAAAAAAGTCTGCCTGATCACCGGCGGCGCGCGCGGCCTCGGCCTGGCTGCTGCCGAAGCCTTGTTGGCTGAAGGCGCCAAGGTGATGATCACCGATCTGGATCGCGCCGAAGGCGAAGCCGTCGCTAAAACGCTCGGCGCCAATGCGGTATTCCAACAGCAGGACGTGACCCGCCGTGAGCAGTGGGGCGAGGTTCTCGATGCTCTGATCGCACGCTGGGGACGGCTCGACGTGCTGGTCAACAACGCCGGTGTCGCCGGCATCGCCGATATCGAAAGCATCAGCGCCGAGGATTGGGCGCGCACCATCGACGTCAATCTCAACGGCGTCTATCTCGGCACGCAGGCGGCCATCGCGCGCATGAAGCACAGCGGCGGCGGTGCCATCGTCAACATCGCCTCGATCGAGGGCCTGATCGGCGAGGCCGGCCTGCCGGCCTACAACGCCAGCAAGGGCGGCGTGCGGCTGTTCAGCAAATCCACCGCGATCCACTGCGCGCGCAGCGGCTACGGCATTCGCGTCAACAGCGTCTGTCCGGGCTTCGCCGAGACCCAGATGGTCAGCGGCGCGCTCGCCGCGCTGGCGCCGGAGACGGCGCAGATGTTTGCGCAGAAAACCCTGGCGCGGATTCCGATGGGCCGCTTCGCCAGGCCTGCGGAAATCGCGGCGGCGGTGTTGTTTCTCGCATCGGACGAATCCAGCTACATGACCGGCTCCGACCTGGTCGTCGACGGCGGCATGACCGCCTGATCCACACCACAAAACAAAAAGCACTCGAGGAGAACAACGATGGGCACCACACTAGCCAAAAAACCGGTCGTGATCTACGGCGTCACCGGCTACACCGGCCGCCTCGTCGCCGAATACCTGCGCGAATACCGCATGCCGTTCATTGCCGCGGGCCGCGACGCCAGGCGCATCCGGGAGGTGCTCGATAAAGTGCCAGGCATCGAGAACGCCGACTACGAAATCGCCGAGGTCGAGCACAGCACCGAGGCGCTGACGCAGTTGCTGAAGGGCACGAAAGTGCTGTGCAACATGGTCGGCCCGTTCATGAAGTACGGGCCCGAGGCGGTCGAAGCCTGCCTCGCCGCCGGCGTGCATTACACCGACACCAATGGCGAACAGAACTGGATGATGCACGCCCAGCAAACCTGGGGCGAGAAGTTCGCGGCGAAGCAGCTGCTGCTGGCGCCGGGCATCGCGCAGATGTACACCACCGGCGAGATCGCCGCGAACATCTGTCTGGAAAATCCCGGCCTGGATACCCTGGACATCCTGGTGCTGTGGAAAGGCTTCCCGACCTATGCCTCGACGCAGACCATCTTCAGCATCCTGACCGCGAACTTCTATCACCTGGAGCAGAACCAGTACCTGCAGTGGCCGGCAACCGCCAAGGCCGAAGTGATCGTGCCGGGCCAGCACCAGACCGCGATGGCGCTGCCCTGGGGCGGCACTGCGCACCCGGTGTGGTTCAAGGACGATCCACGTGTCGCCAACTGCAAGGCCATGGGCGGCGTGTTCGAGCGCAGCGTGATGGAGGGCGTGGTGCAGATCGCCGCAGTGGTCGAGGAAAAGATCAAGCCTTTGCCGAAAGCCGAAGCCGACAAGGCGCTGTCCGACATGGCGGCGAGCCTGCAATCCGGCATGCCGCCGCGCGAGAACACGCGCATCAATACCTCGGTGGATTCAGTGCACGCCAGCGGCCCGCTGGGGCGCGCGCATTGCGTGATCCACGGCAACTGCAACTACAAGCAGACCGGTCTGCTGCAGGCTTATGTCGCCTATCACCTGCTGCAGGCGCCGCCGAAGCGTTACGGCTTCGCCTCGGGCTGCCAGGCCTTCGGCCATCGCGAACTGCTGGGTGTGCTGCAGAGTTTCGGTCTGGTCAGCGAGCCCGTCGTGACGCTGCAGACCGGCGGAGCGCGTCGTGGCTGATGATGCCGTTGCAAAGGCGGCGCAAGGCCCAGAAAGGAGCCAGGCGATGGTCAAGGAAGGGCAGCTTCTGTGGGCGCCGAGCGAGGCGTTCGCGAACACATCGAACATCGCGCGATACACGCGCTGGCTGGCGTCCGAGCGCGGCCTGAAGTTCGCCGCTTACGGCGCGCTGCACCAATGGTCGGTCACCGACGTGCCGGCCTTCTGGGCCTCGATCTGGGACTATTTCGACGTGCAGTCGTCGACTCCGTACCAGCGCGTGCTCGACCAGCGCAAGATGCCGGGCGCTAAATGGTTCGAAGGCTCGAGCGTGAATTACGCCGAGCATCTGCTGCGGCACGAGGCCGTCGCCAAGCCCGGCGAAACGGCGTTCCATCACCTGACCGAGAACCGTCCGCTGCAGCAGATGAGCTGGCAGGAACTCGGCCGGCAGGTACGTATTCTCGCCACGCAGTTGCGCGCAATGGGCGTGGTGCCCGGCGACCGCGTGGTGTCGTATATGCCGAACGTGCCGGAGACCGCGATCGCGATGATGGCGACCTTGGCGGTCGGCGGCGTCTGGTCGTCGGCGGCGCCGGAGTTCGGCGTCAAGACCGTGATCGACCGCTACGCGCAGATCGCGCCGAAAGTGATGTTCGCCTGTGACGGCTATCGCTTCGGCGGCAAGAATTTCTCGCGTGTGGCCGAGGTGCAGGAAATCGCCGGCAAGTTGCCTGGCCTGGAAAAACTGGTGTGGCTGCCGTATCTGAATCCGGACTCCACGCAGATCCCGATCGCGGATGCGGTGCTGTGGCGGTCGCTGATGGACCACGCCGACGTGCCGCGTGCGAGCTTCGTCTACGAGCGCCTGCCTTTCGATCATCCGATCTGGGTGGTGTTCTCGTCGGGCACCACCGGCCTGCCCAAGCCGATCGTGCACAGCCATGTCGGCGTGCTGGTCGAGCATCTGAAGCTGATGCACTTCCACCTGAATCTGCGTCCCGGCGCGGCGATGTTTTTCTACAGCACCACCGGCTGGATGATGTGGAACCTGCTGATCGCGGCGCTGATCACCGGCGGCTCGGCGGTACTGTACGACGGCAGCCCGATGCATCCGGGCCCGGACTTTTTGTGGAAACTCGCGGCCGATACGCGCTGCGTCAGCTTCGGCGCGAGCCCGACGTTCGTGCAGATGATGGAGAAAGCCGGGCTGAATCCGGGCACGGCCTACGATCTTTCGGCGCTGGAAGCGATCATCGTCGCCGGTTCACCGTCGACGCCGGAAACCTTCGAGTGGTTCTACCGCTGCGTGAAGCAGGATCTGTGGGTGACCTCGCAGTCCGGCGGCACCGAAATCTGCAGCGGCTTCGTCGGCGCGGTGCCGACCCTGCCGGTGTATGCGGGCGAGATCCAGGCACGCATGCTCGGCATGGACGTGCAGGCCTGGAACGACGACGGCCAGGCGGTGACCGATGAAGTCGGCGAGCTGATGGTGATGAGCCCGTTCCCGTCGATGCCGCTGTATTTCTGGAACGACGAGAACGACAGGCGCTATCGCGAATCGTATTTCGCGCAGCACGAGGGCGTGTGGCGCCACGGCGACTACATCAAGATCAACCGGCGCGGCGGCTGCTACATCTACGGCCGCAGCGATTCGACCCTGAACCGCTATGGCGTGCGCATCGGCACCGCGGAAATCTATCGCTGCGTCGAGCAGCTGCCGGAGATCGCCGACAGCCTGATCGTCTGCTGCGAACTCGCCGGCGGCCGCTACTTCATGCCGATGTTCGTGCAGCTGCGTCCGGGCCAGCAGCTGGATGAAACGCTGCGCGAGAAGATCGGCGTGAAGCTGCGCGCCGACTGCAGCCCGCGGCATGTGCCGGATCAGTTGTATGCGGTGGACCTGATCCCGTACACGCTGACCGGCAAGAAAATGGAATTGCCGGTGCGCAAGATCCTGATGGGCTGGGCGATCGAGAAAGCGGTGAGCCGCGACGCGATGATGCAGCCGACCGCGATCGACTGGTTCATCGATTTCGCTGCCGGGAACAAGGAGATGCTGAACGGCTGAGCAGGCTGTGGTTACGCAACTGTAGGAGCGGTCCTTGACCGTGATTGTGTCGGCCAGGTCTCAATCGCGGTCAAGGACCGCTCCTACAGTTGCGGTATGGACAGCAGATCAAGACAGTCGGGCTTGCGATGCGGATGCGTATCACGGCCACGATTCGGTTCAAAGGCTAGAGCGAACCGTGTTCATGGAACTGTAGGAGCGGTCCTTGACCGTGATTGTGTCGGCCAGGTCTCAATCGCGGTCAAGGACCGCTCCTACAGTTGCGGTATGGACAGCAGATCAAGACAGTCGGGCTTGCGATGCGGACGTGTGTCGATTCCGGGGCAGGTCTATCTGGTGACGACGGCGACCCGGGACCGCCGGCCTGTCTTCAGAGACTTTCGGGCTGCCTGCGCTGCCGCTCGGTGCTTCGATCAGGCGCGGTTGCTGGGGAACGCCCGGATGCTGGCTTGGGTGTTGATGCCGGACCATGCGCACTGGTTGCTGCAGCTGAACGAGGATGAGACCCTGGACGCCGTCGTTCTGCGATTGAAAGGCGCGAGCGCCCGATCGGCCAATCAAGTGCTGGGCCGAACCGGTTCACTCTGGCAGCCTGCCTATCACGACCGGGCCTTGCGCAAAGACGAGCACGTCATCACCGCCGCCCGCTACCTGGTCGCCAACCCGATCCGCGCCGGCCTGGTTCACAGCCTCGGCGACTACCCCTACTGGAACGCCGTCTGGCTCTAAACCAGCCCCATCCGCCGCGCCGCGTTGATCGCCTGCAGGCGGCTGCCGGCGCCGAGCTTGCCGTAGATGTTTTTCAGATGGAACTTGACCGTGTTCTCCGACACGAACAGCTCCGCCGCGATCACCTTGTTCGACACGCCGCGGGCCAGGAAGGCGAGGATGTTCTTCTCGCCGTCGGTCAGCGGCTCGGCGATCTGCAGCGGGGCACCGCTGGCGAGGTCGTCGGCGCTCGGCGCGGAGGTGCCGAGCAGTCTTGCGGCGAAACGCAGCAGGCCTTCGCCGGACTGTTCGCGGCCGCCGCCGGCCTCCTGCAGCGACGGGTAGACTTCGCGCAACAGTTTCTGCACCTCGTCGCCTTCGTCGAGGAAGCTGCGGATGAAGCCGCGCGGTTCGGCGAGCTGCATCGCGTGACGGATCGCGGCGTAGGCCGGCCGCGCGCGGCCACGCTGCGACTGTGCCAGCGCCTCCAGGATGTGCAGCTTGATCTGCCGGCGGATGCGGCCGTGACGCTGTGCAAGCTCGAGTTCCAGCGCGATCTGGCGTAGCGCCTCGTCGCCGTTGCCGCGATGGATCGCCAGGCGGATCCGGCCGATCGCCTCGCCTTCGCTGTCTTCGGAAAACAGCGCCGTACCTTGCGGCAGCACGAACTCGGGGCGCTGCGGGATGCGCGACGCGATCAGCTGCGCGCGGTCACGTTCGCCGCGCAGCAGATGGCGCCGCACGCGCTCGCGATCGACCATGCGGATCAGCCTCGGCCAGCCGGTCAGATGGCCGATGTTCTCGGCCTCGTCGAGCAGCTCGACCGCCTTGGGCGATGCGCCGCGCGCATCATGGATGCGCGCCATCGAGACGTAGGCGACCGCGAGGAAATCCAGCAGCACGCCTTCGCGGATCACGTCGTGGAACTGTGCGAACAGCGCCTCGGCGGTGGCCAGCTCGTCGGCGTCGTAAAGCGCCATCAAATAGCAGGACACCAGCGACGCGGAGGCCACCGAAGTATCGGCGTCGGCGTGCTGTTCGGCGAGGCCCGCGCGGAAGCGTTCGAGCGCTTCGCGCAGCTCGCCCTGCACCAGCAGATTGGTGCCGGCAATCGCGACCGAGTAGCCGCCGCTGAAGCGCGCGTGCGCCTTGTCGCTGTAGGCGCGCGACAGCATCACGTATTCGCGCGCGCTCTCGTAGTCGCCGGATGAGGACGCGCTGTAGCCGATCACATTGCAGGCGGCGGACAGCTCGAAGGCGCGGAACGGTTCCGGGTCCGGTACATGCACGTCGATGCTGCGAACCAGCTCGAAGGCGCGCGGGATATCGTCGAACAGCAGCGTGACCATGGTGCGCACGACGTCGGGATTGGCCGAGGGCGCGCCCGGCGCCGAGGCGAGCGTGACCGGTGTGTCGAGCACCTCCATCAGCGGCCGCAGCTTGCGGTGGCGGCGCAGAAAGCTCAGTGCGTAGGCGATCTTCACGGCGAGGTCGCGGCGCGGCTCGATTTCGTCCAGCGGCAGCCGGTCGTACCAGCGCTCGACCGTTGCCAGATGGCCCTCGGCGACCAGACGCGTGCTCCACAGGTTCATCACGCTGGCGGCGAAGCCGAATTCGCCGGCCTCGATGGCATGGTGCATGGCCTCGTCGTGGAAGCCGTGGGCGTGATACCAGTGTGCGGCGCGCGAATGCAGTTCGCGCAGGCCCTGCGGATCGCTCTCGCGCAATTGTTCGAGCAGGAAGCCGGAGAACAGCGTGTGATATTTGAACCAGCGCAGCTCGGAATCGAGGCTGCGCAGGAACAGGCCGTTGCGTTCCAGGAACAGCAGGATGCTCTGCGCGTCCTGCCAGCCGAGCAGCGCATCGCACAGCGGCGCGCTCAAGCGCGTCAGCAGGCTGGTGCGCAGCAGGAATTCGCGGATGCGCGGCGTCTGCAGGCTGAGCACGTTGTCGGCGAGATAGTCGGCGAGTTCGCGCGGCCGGTAGCCGCCCAGATCGCCGAGCGCGCCGCGCACGCTCGGGCTCGCCAGGCTCAGGCGGAACAGCTGCAGCGCCGCCGGCCAGCCCTCGGTTTGTTTATGAATCGCGGCGACTTCGTCCTGCTTGACGCCGAGGTCGCGCGCCTCGGCGAAGAACTGTTCGGCCTCGAACGTGGTGAAGCGCAGCTCGTCGGCGCGCAGCACGAGGGCGCGGCCGTTGACCAGCAGCCGCGCCAGGCCGAGATCGGGCAGCGCACGCGAGCCGAAGTGGATCGTGATGCGGTCCGGCAAGCGTTCCAGCAGGTCGCGGAAGAAGCCGAGAATCGCCGGGTTGGACAGCTCCTGAAGCTCATCGAGGAACAGCGCGACCGGGCGGCCGAGTTGCAGCAGGCGCTGGATCACCGCGTCGGAGCGGCGCGCGCGCGGGCCGGCCGGATTCGGCCGGCGCGGACCTCCGGGGGTGTCGCCGCAGACCCCGTCGAGCAGCGCGTCGAAATGGCTGGTGAAGCGGCGCATGTCGTTGTCGGCGTCGTCGAAGCTGAGCCAGCCGGTGAGGCTGCCGCGCTGCTGACAGGCGCTCATCACCTGCTGCAGCAGTGTCGACTTGCCGTGGCCCGCCGGCCCCTGAAACAGGAACGTGCGGACCGCGCCTTCGGCAAATATCCGGTCGAGTATCGCGCGCCGCGACACCACCCCACGGAAAGCGGGCGGCGCAAACAGCTTGTGCGAACTGATCTGGGCCGAGGGTCTGTCGCCCTCAGGTCTTCCAGCGGTCATCTGCGAGCTCCTCCGCTCGTGACGAGCGCCGACTATAGCCCATCGAACGACGGCGTTCGGCGCGGAGCCGGTTTGTGGCGGCGCCGTAGGCTGCAATCGCGGTCGCTGAGAGTCGTAGGTCGGCAATCCCTTGCCGACGTGCTCAGGAAATCGGGGAGCACACGTCGGCAAAGGATTGCC
>NZ_JAQGNT010000098.1 GCF_028291725.1 Hydrocarboniphaga sp.
CGCTCACCCCAACCTACGAATGCCCTGGTAGGTTGGGGTGAGCGCAGCGAACCCCAACATCCCGCGCACACAAAAAAGCCCCCGGAAAATCCGGGGGCTCAGTCAAGCAGCAGGCCTTATCGGCTGCCGATCTGCTTCTGCAGCGCACCCAGATCGTGGATCGCCGCGTCCAGCGAGTAGCGCTGGATCGCCGCGCGTGCGCTATGGCTGGCGAGCCGGTTGGCGGTCTGATAGATCGACAGCGTGCGCAGCACGTCCATCAGCGCCGGGCCCCAGGGGTCGATCGGCACCGGCGTGCCACCGCCGATCGGAATGCCGAAGCCGCCGCCGTCGAAAGTGACGCCGCCGAACAGCACCCAGCCTTCACGCGGTAGCCGTGACGGATCGATGCGCGGTGGTGCGGTATGCGGATTGCGGTACGACGCGATGACGATACCGTCCGCAGCGGCCGCCTCGTTGAAGCTGCGGCTGCCGCCGAGTTCGACGCCGGGTTCCAGTGACACGAACTCGACGAACTGCTGCGAGGAATCGCCGGGCAGGGTCGCGACCATGGTGCCGGTGGTCGCACCGGCCTTGGTGAAGATCAGATCGTTGTCGATGCCCTGCGGCCCGGCGCCGTGTGCCGATGCCGGGTTCACGCTCTCCAGCGGTGACAGCCACTGGCTGCCGGTGTAGATGTCGACGAAATCATCGGCGTCGATCGAGAACGTATCCGCCTCGACCGCCGGCGTGTCTTCACCGCCGATGCCGCCGGGCGGCGCATACCAGGCGGTGATCGTCATGTCGGTGCTGCCGATCGGCTCCATCAGCGCGCTCGGCGGCGCGGTGTGATTCGGGTTGGCCGAGCCGACCACGTTCCAGTACATCAGCTTGCATAGCACCGTCGCTTCGCCTTCGCCGTAAGGCAGCTGCGAAAAAAATCCCGGCGTGGCGATGCCGGACTGCTGGTTGGTCGTCGGCAGAATCAGATCGACATAGGAAGCACCGCCGTTCTGCCGGCGGTGATGGCCGCCCAGGAACAGGCGATACGAAGTAACTACATTGACGTTGGGCATGATGCTCTCCTCCGAAATCGGGACCGTGAATCGTTACGCCGGATGCGTAACGCGGCGCCAACTTAGGCTCGAAAAGCCGTCACGCCTGTGAGCTGCCGCACGTTTACCCCCGGCCTATGGCGTAGGGCATATCGCGTTCGCGGGAGGGGAGTATCCCGACCTGCAGTGCGGTTTATCCGGGCGACACTCAGCGCTTCCTCAGCAGACACCGAGTTCGCGGCGCAGCAGTTCGAGCACCCGCTCCAGCGCTTCGGTCTCGGCCAGCGCCGCGAGTTCGATCGCATCCACGGGAGTGTCGGCTAGCAGTCTCGAACGGCGCATCGCTGCATCGGCGGTGGCCTGGTTGCCAAGCCGCGGACGCGCCGCCGAACCGAGCCCGTGTGCGGAATCGCCGGCGCCCGGCATCGCGTTCACCGCGGGTCCGGCGGAGTGCCGCCCGGCATCTTGGTCGGACGCGCGGCGAGCTGCTCGCCAAATTTCTCGCAGCTCGCTTCCATCGTATGGCTGCCCATCGTTACGCTCACCTTGTCGCCGACGCTTTTGCCGGTGCAGGCGCTGAAGGCTTCCGGCGGCGGTCTGCGCTGAGTTTCGCCGCCCGGCGGCTCGGCCCGGGCTGCGAGGCTGGCCAGCGTCAGTGCGAACGCGGCGGCGGAGCGGTGATAGCGCTTCATAGAGTCCATCCGGTAATGCGCCGATTGGCGCGGTCCGGTCATTGGACTCCGCTATGCGGTAAACCGTTGGCACGACTTCGAAACGATTTGAAACGACCTGTATGCCGGTCCGCTGAATCATGGGAATCGGTGAACGATATTTCGGCGGCCTTGTAGGTTGGCAATCCTTTGCCGACGTGTACCCCCGGATGCGCCATCACCGCTTCACGTCGGCAAGGGATTGCCGACCTACGTCAGGGCTCGCCGTCGATCGCCGCGAGGCCGTATTTTTTCAGCTTGTACCAGATCGATCTTTCGCTGATCCGCAGCAGCTGCGCGGCGCGTGTCTTGTTGCCCTGGGTCTGGCGCAGCGCCTCGCGGATCAGGCGCGTCTCCAGGCCTTCGACGCAGGCATCGAGGCCGATCTCGCCGAGCGTGATCTCGGCAGCGGCGCGCGGCGGTGCGGCTTCGGCCGCGTCCAGTGCGACGTGGCGCAGCTCGAGACTGCGGCCGCCGCCGAGAATCAGCGCGCGCTCGATCACGTTGCCGAGTTCGCGCACATTGCCGGGCCAGGAGTAGGACTGCAGGTGCTGCAGAGCCTCGGCCGACAGCGCCGGCACGCTGCGACCCGCGCCGAGATGCTGCTGCGCAAAATGGGTGATCAGCGCCGGCAGATCGTCGCGGCGTTCGCGCAGCGGCGGCAGCTCGAGCGCGAACACGTTGAGCCGGTAGTACAGATCTTCGCGCAGCCGGTTCTCGCGCACCGCGGTTTTCGGCGGACGGTTGGTCGCGGCGATCACGCGCAGGTCGAGCGAGACGCTGCGGTTGCCGCCGAGCTTTTCGACCACGCCCTCCTGCAACACGCGCAGCAGTTTGGTCTGCAGCGCCAGCGGCATTTCGGTGATCTCGTCGAGAAAGATCGTGCCCTTGTCGGCCAGCTCGAACTTGCCGACGCGCTCGCGTACGGCGCCGGTGAACGCACCTTTCTCGTGGCCGAACAACTCGCTCTCGAGCATCTCCGCCGGGATCGCGGCGCAGTTCAGCGCAACGAACAGCTGCTCGTGGCGGTCCGAGGCGCGGTGGATCGCGCGCGCCACAACCTCCTTGCCGGTGCCGGTTTCACCGGTCAGCAGCACGGTGGCGCGTGTCGGCGCGACCTGGCTGATCTGCTCGCGCACGCGCTGCATCGCGGCACTGCCGCCGACCAGTCCCTGCCAGTCGCGGTCGGTCTGTTCACGCAGGTACTGGTTCTGCTGCAGCATGCCGCGCACGTTCAGCACACGCTGGATCGCCAGGTCCAGCGCGTCCACGTCGAAGGGCCGCAACAGATAGTCGCAGGCGCCCAGGCGCATCGCCTCCACCGCGCTTTCGATGCTGCCCTGCGCGGTGATCATGATCAGCGGCACGTCGATGCCGTGATCGCGCAGCTGGTGCAGCAGCTCGATGCCGTTGATCAGCGGCATGCGCAGATCGCTGATCACCAGATCGAAGCCGCCTTCGCGCAGCTTGTCGAAAGCCTCCTGGCCGTTGGCGGCACTCTCGGTGCGATAGCCATGCCGGGTCAGCATGATCTCGAGCACGCGGCGCATGTTGGCCTCGTCGTCGACTACCAGAACTCGCAATGCGCTCGTCATGAATCCTCGCTGTGGTTGCGCGGCAGCCAGAACCGGAACAGCGCGCCGCCGAGCTTGCTCTGATCGGCGACGATATCTCCGCCATGTTGCCGCAGAATCTGCCGGACCACAGCCAGCCCCAGGCCGATGCCGCCTTCGCGCTTGAATACGAAGGGCTCGAAGATCCGGATGCGGTCCTCCGCCGGGATGCCCGGCCCGTCGTCGTCGACTTCGACGACCAGGCGCTGTGCCTCGTCGCGGCTGCGGACCTGCACATGGCCGCCGCGGGGCAGGATCTGCAGCGCGTTCATGATCAGGTTCAACAGCACCTGCGAGATCTGCTCGGAATCGCAGTCCAGCATCGTGTCGCGGGCATCGGCCTGGAACTCGATGCCGATGCCGCGGGCGCGCGCCTGTGCTCCGAGCAGCGTGATGGCGTGGGTGATGATGTCGTGGATATCGTCGGGCCGGCGTTGCGGCGGCCGCGTTCGGGCGCTGTCGAGCATCGAGCCGACCAGGCGGTTGAGCCGCGCGGTCTCGCTTTCGATAATGCCGACCAGTTCGCTGCCTTCAGAGCTCAGCGCCGGCTCCAGCTTCAGCATCTGCGCCGACGAGCGCAGGATGCCGAGCGGCGTGCGCACCTCGTGCGCCATCAGTGCGGTGATCTCGCCGAGCGCGGCGAGCTTGGATGCCTGCGTCAAGGTCGCCTGCGAGCGCTGCAGTTCTTCCACCAGCCGCACGAAGCTGCGGTTGAGTTCGCCGATCTCACCGGGCCCCTGCGGCGGTGCCGGCGGCGGCGGGCCGGGCTGCAGGTAGTGCCGCGTGAACTGGGTCAGCGCGGTGACCGGCCGCGCGATCACGCCGGCAACCCAGGACGAGACCAGGATCGTGATCAGTACCGTCGCCGCCAGCAGGCCGGCGAAAGTCCAGGCCATCTGCTGCACCGGTGCCAGCGCCGAGTCGCGCGACTGCAGCAGCAGCGAGGTCCAGCCGAAACCGTTGAAGCTGCCGATGCCGTCCGAGCGTGTGGAGGCGACCAGCACCGGCACCGCCATCCACGGTGCGCCGTCGCGGTTCTGGATCGTGCCGGGCGTCGCCGGCAGCCAGCCGGTGGCGGCGGTGCCGGGCACGGCGCCGCGCTGGCGCAGGCCGGACGAGGCGATCACGATGCGGCCCTGGGTGTCGAGCACCAGCGCCTGGCGTGTCGCGTCGGCGACCGCGTCCAGCGAGCTTTCCAGCTGCGCCCAATCGAGTTCGAGCACGAGTTGCCCCAGCGTGCCCTCGGTGAATTGTGACTGCAGCCGGGTTCGGATCGCGAGACGGCCGCCGGCAACCGGGTCGATCTGCACCGCGCCGCCGGGCAGCTTCGTCACAAACCAGGGCGTGATTGCGGCGTAGTGCCGGCCGATGCGCTGCGGCTCGCTGCTGGCGACGATGCGTCCCTGTGGATCGACCGCGAGCAGCGCCAGGTAGACGCCGCCATAGCGCCGCTTCATCTCCGCCAGGAAGTTCGACAGGCGCTTGTCGACGTCGTCGAGCCGCAGATCCTGCATCACCTCCAGATGGCTCCAGGTGGTCGCATTGAGCAGACGCTCGTAGAGCTGCCGGTCCAGGTCGTCAGACAGCGCGCCGGCGGAGCGATGCGCGTTCTGCTCGATCTCGCCGAGCATCGCGTTGCGGGTCTGGCCGAAGGCGAGCAGGGTCAGGCCGATCGCCGGCAACAGGCTCACGAGCAGGAAGGCGGCCAGCAGCAGGCGTCGTATGCTCACGCGCTGCGGGCGCCAATTAATCTACTTGATCTACGATCCGCCACGCCTGCGGCTATCAGCCGGCGATGGCCGGACGCAGCGCTGAACAGGGGAAGGATCAAAACCATGGGGATAACGAAGGCCGTGCGTCAATCATGATAGCCCTGCGTCTCAAGGCCCGGCGGCTCGCGCATGTCGCCCTGCTGTTGCTCGCGGTGGCGCCGTTCGCAGCGCTGCATGCCGAGGATGTGGCGAGCACTCACGACGTCGACTTCGACCCGATGGCGCAGCGCTACCAGCTCGGCCAGGGCTTGCGTCTCGGCGATTCGGGCTTCGCGCTCGGCGGCTATGCCACCGCCAGCGCTGCCGAGCCCGCCGAGCCCGATTCGAACCTGCTGCTGCAGTCGCTGAGCGGCTTCCTGTGGTGGGACAACGGCGGCCGCTGGCACGCCTTCTCCGAGCTGGAGGCCGAGAATCTGTTCGCCGCCGACGAGGACACGCTCACCACCCGCCGCGCCGAACTGGAGCTCGAACGGCTTTACGTCGATTACACCGCCACCGACCTGTTCAAGTTCCGCGTCGGCAAGTTCCTGACGCCGGTCGGCCGCTGGAACCTGATCCACGCCTCGCCGCTGGTCTGGACCACGTCGCGGCCGCTGATCACCGAGAAGACCTTCCCGACCAATGCCACCGGTGCGATGGTCTACGGCAGCTTGCCGTGGACTGAGGACGGCGTGGAGTACTCGCTGTACTACTCGCCGGGCGAGGAACTGGCGCGCGATCCGGATATCGACACCTTCCGCGAAGCCCTGGGTGCGCACCTGTCGTTCGCGCCGTTGCCGCACCTTCACGCTGGCCTCTCCTACGCCAATTTCGAGCAGCGCAACACGCCCGACGAGCATCGCAACCTGTACGGCATCGACGCGGTCTGGGCCTGGCACCGTTTTGAGCTCAGCGGCGAATTCCATTACCGGGTCAATAACGGAAACGAATCCGACAGCAACGAGCGCGGCCTGTACCTGCAGGCGGTGGCGCCGCTGAGCGAGCGGCTCTACGCGGTTGCGCGCTACGAAACCTTCCGCCGCTCCGACGCCGAGCGCGACATCAACATCTATCTCGGCGGCCTGAACTACAAGCTGCGGCCGGCGCTGGTGTTCAAGGCCGAATACAGCCGCGCGACTGACAACGATCTGAACGTGCGTGATGGGTTGCTGGGTTCGATTGCGGTGCTGTTCTGATGCGCTTTCGGACGCTGGTGTTCGCACTGGCTCTGGGCGCGGGCTTCTGGTCGCTGACCGGACGGGCAGAAGAGCCCCTGCTGGCCGTGATCGTCGCCGCCGCGCGTGCCGACCAGCCCAGCGACGACGAGATCGCGCAGATCTTCAAGCGCAAGAAGCTGTTCTGGGACGACGGCAGCCGGATTCAGCCGGTCAACCTGCCGGCGGACCATCCGCTGCGGCGGCGCCTGATGCGCGATGTGCTGCACCAGTCGGCCGATGCGCAGCAGGAATACTGGAACGAGCAGTACTTCCACGGCGTGCTGCCGCCGCATGTGCTGGCCTCCGAAGAGGCGATGCTGCGCTTCGTCGCCGGCACCGGCACCGCGATCGGCTACCTGCCGGCCTGCCCGATCGATCCGCGCGTCCGCGCGGTGCTGTGGGTGAGCGCCGACGGGCGCGTGATGAGGCCTGAAGGCGCGCCGGCCTGTGGCGGCTGAGATCGCGGCGGCTCTGCTGATGATGTAGGTCGGCAATCCTTTGCCGACATGAGGCAGCGATTACCGATCGGGTTTGCACGTCGGCAAGGGATTGCCGACCTACGGCGATGCGGCAACCCCGCAAAAATTGTCGGCAATGCTTGCGCGATGCGCCTCCTTGCGGGGATTTCCTGGCCGCCGAAAATCTCTGGTTTCAGGGGATAAACTAAAACCAATCAATTGCTTGCAATCGCTTGAGGCGACTGGCACCGGCGTTGCTCCCCTGCAGGCATGACTCCGCCTTCCGCAGGGTCCGTTTCGGGGCCGCCCATGCTCAGTGCCAGTCGCCGCCTTACTCCTGCCTGCCCGGATCTTTGCCTGCAGGAGGCCGACGAACGCCGCCGGCCGGAGCTGCAGGGTTTCATCGCCGAGCGCTTTGCCGAGGTCTACGGCGCCGAGCTGTACAACTTCATGCCGCGGCTGTTCGGACTGCAGAACGAGGACGACGGTGAACTGCTGGCGGCCTTCGGCATGCGCCCCGCCGAAGTCGATGGCCAGCGCGAGTTGCTGTTCCTCGAGCATTACCTCGACCAGCCGGTCGAATCGCTGGTGGCGCAGGCCGCGGGCCGGCCGGTGCTGCGCCACCAGATCGTCGAGGTCGGCAACCTCGCCGGTGCCTCGCCGGGTGCGCTGCGCCAGCTGATTCCGCTGGTCTGCGAGCGTCTGCACCAGGAAGGTTTTCACTGGGTGGTGTTCACCGGTCCGGCGCGGTTGTGCAACAGCTTTTCGCGTCTGGGCCTGCCGCTGCAGGTCGTCGCGCCCGCTCCGGTGGAGAAGCTCAGCTTTGAGGAGCGCCGGCACTGGGGTCGTTACTACGATCAGCAGCCTTCGGTGATGGCCGGCGATGTCGCCGGCGCGACCCGGATGCTGCGCGAGCTCGGCCGCACGCCCGGCCTGCTGCAGCGGCGCCTCGCGCCGCTGTCCGACGTGGGCGCCCCGTGAATTCTGTGACGGCGATTCGCGGCGAGCTGCTGGCTGCGGTGCGCGCACACGCGCTGCGCCGGCCGGCCGCGATCGCGCTCGAAGGTCCGCAATCGGCGCTCAGCTACCGCGAGCTGGAGCGCGCGATCGGTGATCTGGGCGCGGAGCTGCGGCGTCATGGCAGCCGTCGTGTGGCGCTGCTCGCCGACAACGGCATGGCCTGGGCGCTCGCTGAACTGGCCTGCCTCGACGCTGGCCTGCTGTGCGTGCCGCTGCCGTCATTCTTTTCACCTGGGCAAATCGTGCATGCGCTGCGCAGCGCGGGTATCGACACCCTGCTGGTCGATCCGCGGCTGTCGCTGCCGTCGCCGCTGTTCGATGCCCCGTCGGTGCCGCTCGACGCGCTGCCGGTGCTCGCCGGTGTGCTGCACCGGGTTCGCCTGCCGACGCCGCCGGCGATCACGGGCCTGCATGCCGGCACCTGCAAGATCACATTCACCTCGGGCACCACCGGCGAGCCCAAGGGCGTGTGCCTGGGGATCGAGGAGCAGCAAAGCGTCGCCGCCGCGCTGCTGGGCGCCAGCGGCGCCGATGAGGATGCGCGCCACCTGTGCGTGCTGCCGCTATCGACGCTGCTGGAGAACATCGGCGGCCTGTACGCACCGCTGCTGGCCGGCGCCACCACTTGCGTGTGGCCGCTGGCCGACGTCGGGCTGTCGGGCGCCTCGGCTCTGAACGTGCACAAGCTGCTGGAGGCGATCATCACCGCACGCGCCAGCAGCGTGATCCTGGTGCCGCAGATGCTGCTGGCCCTGGTGTCGGCGATCGAGGCCGGAGCGCCGCGGCCGGTATCGCTGCGCTTCATCGCGGTTGGCGGCGCGTCGGTGTCGCCGGCGCTGCTGCAGCGCGCGATTGCGCTCGGGCTGCCGGTGTTCGAAGGCTATGGCTTGTCCGAATGCGCGTCGGTGGTTGCGTTGAACCGCGCCGATGCGCAGCGCCCGGACACGGTCGGCAAGCCGCTGCCGCATGTGCAGATCAGCATCGCCGGCGATGGTGAGATCCTGGTCACCGGCAGCAGCTTCCGCGGCTACGTCGGCGAAGCGCCGCGTGATCGCGGGCAGGCGGTCGCGACCGGCGACATCGGCTATCTCGACAGCGACGGATTCCTGCATATCACCGGGCGCAAGAAGAACATCTTCGTCACCTCGTTCGGCCGCAACGTGTCGCCCGACTGGGTCGAGCGCGAGCTGTGCCTGCATCCGGCGATCGCACAGGCGGCGGTGTTCGGCGAAGCCGCGCCGTTCAATGTCGCGGTGATCGTCGCGCGCGCGCCGGGCATCGATGCCGCGATCGCCGCGGTCAATCGCGAACTGCCGGATTACGCGCGTATCCGCAAATGGATCGCGGCGAGCGCGCCGTTCACGCCGGCCAACGATCAGGGCACCGCCAACAGCCGGCTGCGCCGCGCGCAGATCCGCGCTGCCTACGCATCGCAGATCGAGTCGCTGTACCAAGACCCACCCCGTTCCATCCAAGGCAGCGAGGCTGCACCGGCATGAGCTTTTACCAAAGGCTGCAAATCGAGACTCAACACGAACGCGCGCAGCTGCTGGCGCAGCCGCTGTTCGCCGACGCGCTCGCCGGGCGTGTGACGGTGCCGCTGTACATCGCGTTTCTGAGTCAGGCGTTTCATCACGTCAAGCACACCGTGCCTTTGATGATGGCCTGCGGCGCCCGGCTCGGTGACGACCGCGAATGGCTGCGCGCCAAGATCGCGGCGTACATCGAAGAGGAATACGGCCACCACGAGTGGGTGCTCGACGACATCGCGGCCAGCGGCGGCGATGCCGACACGGTGCGTCGCGGCGCGCCCTCGTTCGAAACCGAGATGATGGTGGCCTATGCCTACGACCTGATCGCGCGCGGCAATCCGGCGGGCTTCTTCGGCATGGTGCACGTGCTCGAAGGCACCAGCACCGCGCTCGCAACGCAGGCCGCGCAGCGGATCGCGAGCGCGCTGAAGTTGCCGGGAAAAGCCTTCCGTTATCTGAGCAGTCACGGCTCGCTGGATCTGGAGCATGTCGACTTCTTCCGCGGCCTGGTCGAGCGGATGACAGCGGCGGATCAGCAAGCGGTGGTGTGCGGTGCCAAACGTTTCTACCGGCTCTACGGCGACATTTTCGCGAACCTGCACCGGGAGCACACCGCATGCAATTGAAGAACCAGCGCGTGCTGCTCACCGGCGCATCGGGTGGCATCGGCCGTGAGCTGGCGTTCGAACTCGCGCAGCACGGAGCGACGGTTCTGTTGTCGGGGCGCAAGACCCTGGTGCTCGACAACATCGCCAACGCGATCATCAATCTCGGTGGCCAGGCCCGGATTCTGCCCTGCGACCTGTCGGCCGCTGGCGGGCCGCAGCGCCTGATCGAGCAGGCCACGCGTGATGGCGCGACGCTGGACATCGTCATCAGCTGCGCCGGCATCTCGCATTTCGGCATGACCGAAGACCTGGGCAGCGAGCAGCTCAATCAACTGCTGCGTACCAACGTGGTTGCGCCGATGCAGCTGGCGCAGGCGGTGCTGCCGGTATTCAAGGCTCAGGGGCGTGGCCTGATCGTCAATGTCGGCTCGATTTTCGGCTCGATCGGCTTCCCCTGTTTCAGCGCCTATTCGGCCAGCAAGTTCGCACTGCGCGGATTCTCCGAGGCGCTGCGGCGCGAACTGCAGGGCAGCGGCGTCGACGTGCTCTACGTGGCGCCGCGCTACACCCGAACCGCGATCAACGAGGGCGCGGTCAGCCGCATGGCCGACGCGGTCGCGATGAAGCAGGACGAGCCGCAGCGCGTCGCCAAGGCGATCGCTGATGCGATCCGTGGCAACGCGCGCGAGCGCTACCTGGGCTGGCCAGAGCGCTTCTTCGTGAAGCTCAACGCACTGTTCCCGCGCCTGGTCGACAAGGGTTTGCGCGAGCAGGGCAGGCGTATGCGCCCGTTCGCGCTCTCGGGCTCCTGATCTCTCGAAATTTCCATTGGAGTCATCGATCCATGTTCAATAATCCGATCTGCAAAAGTCTGTTGATGCTGGGCAGCGGCCTGCTAATGCTGTTCATGCTGCCGGCGCACGCCGATGCGCTGGGCGAGCGGATCGCCGGTCTGCAGCACGGCTGGGCCCAGTCCTACTACCAGCTGCCCGAGGCGCAGAAGCCGGCGAGTTTCGATGCGCTGATCGGCACGGCAGCGAGCGTCGCGGCGGAGTATCCGGCGCGTGCCGAGCCGATGATCTGGCAGGCGATCATCCTGAGCAGCGCCGCCAAGTTCCAGGGCGGCCTCGGTGCGCTGTCCAAGATCAAGCAGGCGCGTGAGCTGCTGCTGTCAGCCGAGAAGATCGATGCGAAGGCGCTAGCCGGTTCGGTCTACACCTCGCTCGGCAGCCTGTACGCGAAGGCGCCCGGCTGGCCGCTGGCCTTCGGTGACAAGAAGCAGGCGGCGGCCTACCTGCAAAAAGCGCTCGCGATCAATCCCGACGGCATCGACCCGAACTACTTTTATGGTGATCTGCTGCTCGAGCAGAAGAACGCGGTCGAGGCCGAGCGCTATCTGAACAAGGCGCTGGCCGCGGCGCCGCGGCCCGGCCGCGAGGACGCCGATGCCGGCCGCCGCGCCGAGATCACGCAGGCGCTCGCCCAGTTGAAGCAGGGCTGACGGCGATGAAGCCGAATCCGGGCGGGGACCTGCGTCCCCAATCTTCATGGCTGATCGGTTTTCACTGGGCCACTCTCGCGCTGATCCTGATCGGAGTAGCCGCCGTGCTGGGCCGCGAGTGGATCGACGACAAGCTGCTCCGCCTGTGCCTGATCCAGTTGCATCGCGGCAGCGGCCTGCTGGTGATGATGCTGACCCTGGTGCGCCTGCCCTTGTCGCCGTGGCTCAAGGATCGGGTCGTCGAGACCACGCAGCTGATGCGGTATGCCGCGAGCGCCACGCACTGGCTGCTGTACGGTCTGCTGCTCGCGATACCCGCGGTGGGCTGGGCGCTGAGCTCGGCGCACGGACAGGATCTCAGTTTTCTCGGCCTGATTCCGCTGCCGCCGCTGGTTGCGCGCGATCGTGATCTCGCCGATCAGCTGCAGCAGATCCACGAAGCGCTCGCGATCGCGATGCTGTGCATCGCGCTGATCCACGCCTCTGCGGCGCTCTGGCACCACTACGTGCGCCGTGACGCGGTACTGATGAGCATGCTGCCACGGCGTCGCGGCTCGATCGAGAACCCGTAGGTCGGCAATCCCTTGCCGACGTGCGAAGCCCGATGCGCAAGTGGAGCCTCACGTCGGCAAGGGATTGCCGACCTACGGCATCAAAAAGTTGTTATCGCAGCACTACAGGGAGATATACATGCAGCAGATTTTCCAGCCGCAGCGGACGCTCGGCCGGCTTTTGATGTTGGTGCTGTTGTCGGCCGCGTCGAGCACCGCGAGCGCCTTGCCGAGTTTCGCGCGCCAGACCGGCGAAGACTGCGCCGCCTGCCATGTCGGCGGCATCGGCCCGCAGCTGACTCCGCATGGCACCAAGTTCAAGATCGGTGGCTACACCGACGGCGACAACGCAGAAAAATTCTGGGTGCCGATGTCCGGCCAGGCGATCACCACGAGCACGCACACCAGCAAGGATCAGCCCGGCGGCGCCGCGCCCGGCTACAAGGCAAATGACAACACGATCTTCCAGGAAGGCTCGGTATTCCTGGCCGGGCGCTTCGCGCCGCATGTCGGTGGTTTCGTGCAGGGCACCTATTCGGGCGTCGATCATGCCTGGTCCTGGGACAACGTGGATCTGCGCGCCGCGCTGCCGTTGCAGCTCGGCGGCGGTGAAACCACGTTCGGCGTGTCGCTGAACAACAGCCCGAGTACGCAGGACCCATTCAACACGCTGCCGTCATGGAGCTTCCCCTACGTTTCTTCGGACCTGACGCCGGGCTATCTGGGCGAGCCGCTGCTGGCCGGCGGACTCGGGCAGCTGAGCACCGGACTCACCGGCTACGCCTACATCAACGAATGGGTCTACGCCGAGGCCGGCGCGTATCGCGATCTGCCGGGTGATTTCCTGAGCAGCGTCGGTGTGCCGCGTGAAGACCGCGTGAATCTCGATGGCGCGGCGCCGTACTGGCGCCTGCATGTCGGCCACGAGTTCAAGCATCAGTACGCGTCGCTGGGCCTGTTCGGGCTCGACGCCTCGATCCAGCCCGATCCCGGCGCCGGCGCGAAAGACCAGTACCGCGACATCGGCATCGACGGCACGTACCAGTTCATCGGCACGCATCGCAACATCTTCTCGGTCAATGCCCGCTACATCCGCGAGAAGCAGGATCTGAATGCCACGGTCGCCGAAGGCGGCGCCGAGCGCAACAACGCGACGCTGACCGAGTACAACTTCAGCGCGTCCTACTACTACCTCAATACCTACGGCTTTACGGTCGGCGCCTTCGGCACCGGCGGCGACACCGATCAAACGCTGTACGCGGCCGCCGACATCGAGGGCTCGCGCACCGGTAAGCCCGATACCCAGGGCACGATCTGGCAGATCGACTACACGCCCTGGGGCAAGGAAGCTTCGTGGATGGCGCCTTGGGCCAATCTGCGGCTGGCGCTGCAATACACCGCGTACAGCCAGTTCAACGGTGCGAGTTCCGACTACGACGGCGCGGGCCGCGATGCTTCCGACAACAACACGCTGATGGCCTTCGCATGGCTCGCGTTTTGAACGCCGTGCACTCGCCGCTGGGTTTGGCGGCGGCTCTGGCGATGCTGGCCGTGGCCACGGGCCCGGCCCTTGCCGCCGACGCGAAAAAAGGTGCCGACTCGTTCGACGAGAACTGCAGCGAGTGCCATAGTGTGGCCAGCACCTTGCGTAGCAAGAAAGGGCCGAGCCTGTATGGTGTGGTTGGCCGCAATGCTGCCAGCATCGAGGGCTTCAGCTATTCGGACGCGATCAAGCAGCGCCCCATCGTCTGGAGCCGGGAGAATCTCGATGCCTACATTGCCGCACCGAAGAAATTCGTGCCTGGCGGCAAGATGAAGTTCGACGGGGTCGCCGACACGGCCGAGCGTGCCGATCTGATCGAGTTTCTAGAGCATCCGAACTAGTCGCCTTACCGAGTACGCACGCATGGAAATGATTGGTCGTCTTGGGTCGGTGCAGAAAACGCGCCGCCTGCTGTTGAAACTCGCCGGCCTGCCGCTGGTGCCGTTGCTGCTGGTGACCTCGTCGCGCTGGCAGGACGGTGGCTTTATCCACGAGAGCATCGAGGGAATCGGGCTGCTGCTGATCCTGACCTGCCTGCTGGGGCGCGCTGCTTGCACGCTGTATATCGGCGGCCGCAAATGCAGCGAGCTGGTCACCATCGGCCCGTACTCGATGTCGCGCAATCCACTGTATTTCTATTCGCTGCTGGGTACGCTCGGTGCCGGATTGATGTTTGGCTCGGTGGTGGTCGGCGTGTTCTTCGGCGCGATCTACCTTCTGGTGTTCGATCGACTGATCCGGCGCGAAGAGCGCTTCCTCGAAGCCAGTTTTCCTTTCACCTTTCCGGATTACTGCGCCAGCACGCCGCGCTGGTGGCCGCGCCTGGGCAACTGGCGCGGTGTAGACGAGATCGTCGTGCGTCCGCGCCTGGTCTACAACACGCTGCGCGACGCCAGCGTGTTCGTGCTGATGGTGCCGCTGTTCGAGGGTATCGAGGCGGTGCAGCAGATGGGCTGGCTGCCGGTGCTCGTCAAGCTGCCGTAGCGGCCGCTAGTGGTCCGTTGCATGCTTGGCGGCGCAAATAAAACCGATGGATTTCGGCCTGTGGCAAGGCGCAAACCACAGCAATAGCACCGCTATTGCGAGGATTTGCAACGCCGCCACGGGTCGAAAGACGCGGTTTTATGTGCCGTCAAGCGTGCAACGGACCACTAGATAATCGTACTGCCGGTACAGGGCGTCAAAGACCACGGCCGACAGCCGCATTCTCTGTTCGTCATCTTTGCCCGACAGTGCAATTCCGGAAAGCACTGCTCCGATTCCGGCAGCCTCGTCCGGCTGGAACTTGTCGTCCTTCAGATCGAGATCGTGGATGACTCTTGCGATCGCGACAACCGCCGGATCATCGATCTGGAAGCGCTCCCGCAATACTTCGAAGGTGCAGTGATCTCCCTCGTGCGTGAACTCGCCGACGGACATATCGAAGCGAATCGTCCGTGCCCGCGGCGGCGCCTGTTCATCGGCGAAAACATCGGTGAAAACGAATCGGGCTGCTGGATCGATGAACCTCTGAATCAACCAGGCGCTGGCCATGCGATCGACGCGAATGCCGGGGCGCGTCGCCCAGGTGCGGCCGACATAGCCAGACAACTTGCCCTCTGCCGGGCTGGCCACCGGCGCTTCCTGCTCGTTCAGCAGCTTGTCGAACTCGCCCAGCAGCGCCGCTGCGCCGGCCCGGCTTGCCGCGCCGAAGAAATCGATGGCGCTGATCTGGTCGCAGCGTCTCTGCATGCGGCTGAAGCGCGTGCGCAGTTCGCCGGCGTTTCCGGACGTTGCCGAGATCATCGCCAGCGCCTCGCGGATCTCGTCACTCAGCGCTGAATAGTCGGCCTCACGCGCCGCATTGAAGAGCGCCCGGACCTGGGCATCGGACAGCCCGTCGATGAAGCGCGCTTCGCACACCGAGGCCTCGCCTCCCGCGCCTTCGATTTCTTTCAGCAGCCACTGGAAGTCCTCGCGAGTCTGATCGTTGCACGGCAAGGCATAAACCGAATTCTTGATCGCCATGGCACCCAGGCCCTGCATGCGCCGCCAGATTTTCACGCGCAGATAGTCCGGCTTGGGTGGTAGCTGGTGGATCAGCAGCAGCCAGTGCTCCGCTGCCGCGATGTCGAGCGGCGGCGGACTTGATGATACGGTTGTATCTTTTATCATTTTCATAAGATACGCTTTCTATATTGGAAATCGCCAGTCCGGTCCCCGTACATGAAAGCCGATCCCGACAGTGTAGAGGTCAGCGTTTTGCAGGCGCTGCTCGGCAGCAGGGCCGCGCCCTTGGTCATCGACGTCCGTCGCGTCGACGACATCGAAGCGTCTGGCCGGGTGATCAGCGGATCGCTGCGGCGAGCACCGGACCGGAGCTGCGACTGGGTGCCGACGCTACCCCGGTCGCAGCCTGTGGTGGTGTATTGCGAACACGGGCGCTGGATCAGCCAAAGCATGGCCGGCACGTTGCGGGAAGCGGGTGTCGACGCCCGCTATCTGACCGGCGGATATAGCGCATGGAGCGCCGCTGGTGGGCTGACCCGGCTGTGCCGGCCGTCGATAGAGCGGCCCACGGCCTGGGTGACGCGGGAGCGGCCCAAGATCGATCGCATAGCCTGCCCCTGGCTGATCCGGCGATTCATCGATCCGCTGGCGCAGTTCCACTACGTGTCCGCAGCCGCCGTACTGGCGGAAGCCGAACGACTCGGCGCCGAGCCCTACGACGTGCCGGGCGTGGACTACAGCCACGACGCGGAGCGCTGCAGTTTCGACGCCTTTATCCGGCAGTTCGATCTGCGCGATCCGGCGCTGGATCAGCTGGCGACGATCGTGCGCGGTGCCGACACCTCGCGGCTCGACCTCGCCCCGCAAGCGGCTGGGCTGCTGGCGATCTCCTTGGGCCTGTCGGCCACTCGCCGATGACCACGCGATGCTGGACCACGGCATGACGCTGTACGACGCGCTTTACGCCTGGTGCCGGTCCGGCCAGGCAGAAACGCATCACTGGAACCCGCAAGCCACGGAGGCACCGACATGAACGACAACGACACACCCAACGACATCAGCCGTCGCGAGGCGCTGGGCCTGCTCGGAACCGGTGTCGCGGCGGCCGCGTTTCCCCAATTTGCTGCGGCCGAAGCGACACGGCCGGCATTCACGCTGCCGCCAGCGTTTGCCGGCAAGCACGAGCCCAGGCCGCTGCTCTTCGACCCGGCCAAGCTCAGCGGTCTTTCGGAAAAGCTGATCCGCTCGCATTGGGACAACAACTACATCGGCTCGGTGAAAGCGCTGAACATGATCGAAGGCCGGCTTGCTGCCGCAATGCAGGACAGGGATTTTCCGCCGCTGGTCTATGGCGGACTCAAGCGCGAAGAAACGCACCGCGTCGGTTCCGTGGTGCTTCACGAACATTACTTCGGCAACCTGGGTGGTGACGGCAAGTCGGGCGGCGACATTGCCGCTGCGCTGAAGTCGGTCTACGGCAGCGTCGAAGCCTGGGAAGCCGAATTTCGGCGGACCGCGCTGTCCTTGGCCGGCGGCTCGGGCTGGTGCGTGCTAAGCCTGAACCCCTACACCGGCGACATGCGCAATCAATGGATGTGGGATCACATGCACGGTGCCATCGGCGGCCTGCCGCTGCTGGTGCTCGACATGTACGAGCACAGTTTCCATATGGATTACGGCAGCGCCGCAGCCAAGTATCTGGACGCCTTCATCGCCAATGTGAATTGGGAAGTCGTCGATCAGCGCTTCCAGCACGCCCGCCGTTTCGCAGTCTGAAGGCACTATCCCGATGGAATCCGGCACTCCGGCGGTTTCGTTCCGCGAAGCGTTTTTTGTGTGGCTGAAGATCGGTTTCATCAACTTCGGCGGGCCGGCCGGACAAATCGCGTTGATGCATCGGATCGTCGTCGACGAGAAGCGTTGGATCTCCGAAGAACGCTTCCTTCATGCCTTGAACTACTGCATGTTGCTGCCGGGCCCCGAGGCGCAGCAGCTCGCTACTTATGTCGGCTGGCTGATGCACAAGACGCTCGGCGGACTCGTCGCCGGCCTGCTGTTCATCCTGCCGGGCTTCGTGCTGATGACGCTGATCGCGATCGCCTACGTTAGCTACGGCGATCTGAGCTGGATGCAGGGCCTGTTGTTCGGCATGCAGGCGGCGACGCTGGCGATCGTCATCGAAGCGGTGATCCGGGTCGGCAAGCGCGCCCTCAAGCATCGCGCACTGTACTGGCTGGCGGGTATCGCCTTCATCGGCATCTTCGCGTTCGGAGCGCCGTTCCCGCTGATCATCCTGGCTGCGGGACTGATCGGCCTGGCCGGCTGCCGATGGGCGCCGAAGGTGTTCCTGCCGGCGGGCAAGGCGGCCAACGCCGCCGAGAAAGAAGCGATACCGGACTCGGCACATCCGGCGGCTGGCTGGGGCTTGCACGTGCTGATGTCGGGCGTCGTACTGTGGGGGCTGCCGGTGCTGCTGCTGTTTCTGACGCTCGGCGCGCAGCACGTTTTTACCCAGGAAGCGGTGTTCTTCAGCAAGATGGCGGTGGTGACGTTCGGCGGCGCCTATGCGGTGCTCGCCTACATGACCCAGCAGGCGGTCGAGCGTTACGGCTGGCTGATGCCGGGCGAAATGGTGCAGGGCCTGGCGCTGGCCGAGACCACGCCGGGGCCATTGATTCTGGTGCTGACCTACGTCGGCTTTCTCGGCGCGCATCGCGATCCCGGTTCGCTGCCGCCGCTGCTCGCGGGCGTGCTGGGTGGCGCGATATCAAGTTGGGTGACATTCGTGCCCTGCTTCCTGTGGATCTTCCTCGGGGCGCCCTATATCGAACGGCTGCGCGGAAATCCATGGCTGACTGCCGCCTTGACCGGCATTACCGCGGCAGTCGTCGGCGTTATCCTCAATCTTTCGATCTGGTTCGCGATCCACGTGCTGTTCACGCAGGTCGATACCTGGTCCGGCTACGGGCTCAAGCTGCCGGCTCCACGGTTCTCGTCTCTCAGCATTGCCGCCTTGCTGCTCGGAGCCGGCTCGATGCTGGCGCTACTGAGATTCCACGTGAATCTGCTGCTCACACTGGCGGCATGTGCAGCGATCGGCCTGGCGCTGAAGCTGAGCGGAGTCGCCTAGATCTAGATCAGTTCGACCAGCCAGATCAGGCCCATCGTGGTCAGAACCAGGCCGGCAAGCAGCTTGAGCCGGACTTCAGGAATGCGCCGCAGCTGGCGGTGAAGCAGGACCGCCAGCAGGCATACGGCGACAATGCCCGAGACGCAGCCGGCGATAGCGGGCCGCCAGGCCTTGTCGGCCACCGCAATCGGCAGGACGAAGACCGCGATTTCGGCGGCCTCGACCATCGACGTCTTCGCCATCACCAGAAACACCACAAACGAAAAAGCCGCGACCGGCGAAGGCTCCGCCTGAACGCCGACTTTGCCCAGTGGGTCGTCGACCCAGCGTGGCCGGGTGCCCGAGCGAAGGCGGCGCCACGACTTCCATGTCCAGTAGCTGCCGGTCGCGATCAACAGAACGACCGCCGCCGACCGCAGCCATATCAGTGGCAAGTGCTGGTGAAGCGGATACAGGAATATCGCGGCCACCGCCACCAGCAGGTGTCCGACGACGATGGCGGTGATCGCCTCGCGGGGATACCCGGCACGCCCGATCGCGTATGCAATCACGAGCGTTTCCAAAAACTCGACGCTGGTGGCGGAGAAGGCGGCAACAAGAGGTTCCAGGTACTGCGCCATAACCCATTCTTCCGTCGCTACCCGGCACGATCATGCGGCAAGCTGACAGCGGTTCTGCGCCTCGCGGTCTGCGTTGCGAGCGGCTTGTCGTGCAAGTGGGACAGGCTCGCGCGGCGAGCCCGCCCCTACTGTTCTACGCTTGCCGTTTCCAGTTGCTCGAGCCGCAGTTTCGCTTCTTTCTTGCCGATGCCGCGCAGCTTGGCAATGGCTTTCACCTGCTCGGACCTGGGCGAGGACTTCTGAGCTTCCCAGTTGTAGATCGTCTGCAGGCTGACGTCGAGCAACAGGGCCATCTCGCGGGCGCTCAGACCCAGCCGATTGCGCAGCGTCACGAAGCCCTTGGCGGTGAATCGGACCTTGGTGCTTTCTTCTGCGGGAGCGGATGCGGCCTGGGTGGCGCCGACGCGCTGAAGCTTCTTGATCTCGCGTTGCGCCTGCTGGAGTTGCTTGTTCAAATCCGACAATTGCCGCTTGTGCAGCGTGGTCGCCTTCTGGATCGGATCCACATACTGGCGGATCACTTTTTTGGAAAGACGGATAATTTCGGTTTTCAACAGGCCGGCGATGTCCGACATAGGAAGTTGGAGGCAGGGGTAGAGCCGCTAGTATGCCAAGCTTGGAGATTTTCTGTCTTGGGGACGGGACGGCAGCCCTGGGACGAGTCCCAGCAGAGGCCATTCGTCCCATTCCGCGGTTTTCCAAAAGAGCGCGGCGCAAGCCCGGATTACCCCAGTGCTGCCTCGTCGGCCACAACCGGGCGGCTCTCGCGCGTGGCGCGCAGTGTTTTACCGGGCTCGCTGGCATCGACGATTTCCAGGTGATCTTCGAATACCGCAGTGATCGTCGCGACGAAGGGGAAGCCCGCCAGTTTTGGCACGCGATAGCTCACCGTGTCGCCGATCTTGAAAGTCGCGGGGTCGAAATTGAATTCGAAAGGACAGGTTTCCTGCATGAGGTTCTCCAATGTGTGGGCTTGCGCCCCTAGTGATATCAAGTCGCGGCTCTCGATGCCAGCCCCCCACGTTTTTTTCGGTTATCTGCGATACCGGCTCGCGCCACTGGCGAACACCGCCGAGGCTCGGTTGCCTCGGCGACTACAGAGGCCGGCAGGGTTTGAGCACGCCAGGGCTGTTTGCCCAGGCGCCGCCATCGACGTGGTACTGCGTCGGGTCGTGCCGGCTGTTCCCGCGTCTCAATCGCCGGTCAGGACGCCTATTGCGGCTCGTCCACCGTAGAGATGTCGTCGGGAGGATTTCCGTCGAAGACGAGATTCTGTCGGTAGTCGAGATAGGCGGTTCGCACAAATACATACGGATCGAGCTGCTCATGCATCACGTGGTCGGTCTTCAGTAATCGGCCCCGGTGATCGATTTGCTGGGCCGAATAGAAGCCGAGTCGGTCCAGCGTGGTGACCGGCGAGACGTACTGCAGGGTTTCAGTCCAACTGTCGCCGATCCGGCCGACCAGATCCCGATTCGTGGTCGGACCCAACAGCGGCAGCATCAGGTACCAGCCCTGACCAAATCCCCATTTCCCGAAGGTTTGACCCAGATCTTCGTCGTGGCGCTCGAAACCCTGCCCGGTCGCAACGTCCAGAAATCCGGCCAGGCCGATGGTCGAGTTCAGCGCGAAACGCAGCGAGTCTTCGCCGCCTTGTTCCAGCTTGCCTTGCAGAAAGTCGTTTGCAATCGTGGTGGGATACAGGAAGTTCTCAAAAAAATTTCTGACCGCCAGCCGGGCCGAGTCGGGTAGAACGCGGACGTAGCTTGTCGCAACCGGCCTCAGCAAATATTGATCGGCTTTCAGGTTGACGGCGAAAATCCGGCGATTGACTTTCTCGAGAGGATCCTCGGGGTCATAGCTCGGTGAATGAGCGCATCCGCTGATTGCCAGAAGCAATCCTGCAGCGGAAAGAGCGGCTGGCAAGCATCGGAGCATTGCGACCTCGGCTGCGTTTCGTAGTCACATATCGGACAGGCTGTGGAATCTGCTGGCCGCATCCTGATCTGCGATAGCAGCTTGCAGTAGGCCCTGCCACTGCAGATATTCGTGTTGCGACCCTACTGGCGAAATTGTCGTGAGAACGTCAAGTCTGCGTCAGAGTTTCGTAAGCGTTTTTTCCGCATGGGCGGAAGGGTCCCGACAGTGATTTTGTAGTCACTACAAAAAATGTCGGGAGCCTCGTGCTGCGGGGATGCGACCGCGTTTCAAACCGGAAAAATGGGAAGCCAAGCCACTGAAACCATTTGATTAATGGCTTTTCGAAAAAGCCCCTGGCGATGGCACCGCAGATGCGAAGCATGTGCCCATGATCAACTTCCCGATTGCGTTCCATTCTGCTGATTTCGACTATCGCCGCGTTTCGGCCGGCTTCGCTGCCGACACCTCGAACGCGAGAAAAATATTGGCCATCGAAATTGCCGGGCTCGGCGATATCGTTCACTCCTTGCCGGCCCTGTGGGCGCTGCGCCAGGGATACCCCAAGGCTGAGCTGCATTGCCTGGTGCAGGAAGGCAACGCCAGCCTGCTCGGAATGGCACCGTGGATCGATCGCGTCATTCCGTATCGCCGCTTTTCCTCCGTGGGCTACTTTCATCATCTGCAAATCGCACGCGAGATTCGCGCGCAGCGATACGACGTTGCAGTCGATTTGATCGGAGCCGATTGCTCCAGCCTTATCGCGGGGATCAGCGGTGCGACGCGAAAGCTGATTCGACGGCCGGGTTCGAGCAGGCCAAGAAGCGCCTGGCGGTGGTTTGGTACCGACATCATGCACGTTCCGTTCAGAACGGAACCGATGTACCAGCAACGGCTCAGTTGTGTCCGGCAGGCGGGGTTTACAACTCCTGCCGCCACTTTTCAGCTTGCCGAACCACAGAAAACAATTCCGGTCTCCGTCGCCTGGTCCGAGGCTGTGCCGTACATCCACGTCAGCCCCTATACCAAGCTATCGCGAAAGGAACTGCCGCCTTCGCAGATGGCGCAGCTCGTTGAGGGCTTGATGCGCAGCTTCCCAGGTCATCGGCTGGTACTCTCGTGCTCGGCGAAGCAACGTGAGCTGGCGGCGATGACTCGGCTCTTGGCCGATCTGCCGTCGAGCCCCTGGCAGGTGTTCGCGGGGACCTTGGATATCCCGCAGCTGTATTCGCTGATCCAGTCCGCCGCGCTTCATATCGGTGGCGACACGGGGACGATTCACCTGGCCTGGCTGGCAGATACTCCCACCGTCAGCTGGTTTAGGAAACGCGAGGGGCTCGTGCAGTGGGCACCGCAAGGCGCCCGGCATGCGCTCGTCCATTCGATCGAGGATGAAGCCGACTATTTGTACGGAGTGGACAACGATACGATCCTGACGAGAGCCCATGCCGCATTGAGCGATTCAGCTTAAGCGCCATCATCCCCGCGGCGGCGGTACCGGGAAAGTCAGCTCGAAGCGGGCGCCCGCTCCGAGTGCGCTGGTCACCTCGATATGCCAACCGAGCCGGTCCGCAATCCGGGCGACCAGCGAAAGCCCCAGGCCGAATCCGCGACTATTTGAACCGCGATATCCGTGCTCGAAGATGCGCGCCAGATCTTCCTCGGCAATTCCAGTGCCGCTGTCCTCGATGATCAGGCGGCTGGGACGCAGTGTGAGCTCGATCCGCCCGCGCTCGGTATGAGCAACCGCGTTCGCTATCAGGTTCCCGACCAGGGATGCAATCATGCCCGCTTGGCCGCGGACCCTCTGCGGCGCTTCGATGATCAGCCCGATCGTCAAAGGGCGGTCGCCAAGCAGATCACGATTGATCTGGCAGACCTCAGCCAACAGCTGATGCAGATCGCATTCCTCCTGGTCCGTTGCATGATCGTCGCGGGCCAGAAACAGTAGGACTTCGGTCAGGCGCGCCATCTGCACCGAGGCGCGAAGAATTCTCTGGACCCGACGTTGCGCGATCGGTCCGATATTCTGGTCGGCCGACAGCAACTGTGCCGCGCCTGATATGGCGGTTATCGGCGTGCGCAGTTCATGGCTGGCATCTTCAGTAAAAGCTTGCTCGCGGCGTATCAGTTCCTTCACCCGAAGAGCGTATCGGTCAAATGCGGCGGCGATCACCCCGATCTCGCGATTCTTGAACAGAGCCGCCAGTTCGGGGCCATGCCACTTCGGATCCGCGTGCGAGACCAGGGCCGCCAGCTGATCGACCGGGCGGGTCACCAGTCGCGCCAAAAGGCGAGCCAATAACCAGCTGAGCACCAGGCCGAGGACGGTGCACACAACGGTCAGTGCCAACAGTCGCTCTTCGAGCCGTTCTAGCGGCTCCATATCGATGCCGACGAACAGATGGCTTCCTTTGACGTCCTGCCGGCCGACGTAGAACTCCCGGCCATCGATCATGACATCGTCATGGATGCCGGGGGGAACCTGCTTCAAGGGGGCCGGAATATCAGCGTCGGTGCTGGCAATGTATCGCCATATGTCTTCGGATTCATGCGGCTCATGCTCGGTATCGGTTTCGTAATCCTTCACCAGCTCTTGCAGCTCCTGCTGAACGCGAGTCGCCAGCAGCTCGTATTCCAGATATTCGATGAACTGCGACACCGCAAGGTAGAAGCCCGCCGAAAGCAGGATGACGACCAGCAGAATGGCGCCTACGAAGCGGGTTCTGAGACTGAATCTGGTGCTGAGCATGTTCAATGATCCGGTTCAACGATCCGGTATCCGATGCCGTGAACCGTATGCAGCATCTTTACCGCCTCACCCTGATCGATCGCGATCCGCAGTGCATGGATATGCAGACGCAGAGCGGCGTCGCTATTAGGCGGATTTTCACCCCAGATGGCGTGCTGAGCCTCGGCTCGGCTGACCACGTTCGGCGAAGCCCGCATCAAGGCCTCGAGCAATTTCAGAACCGACGGCGTCAAATCGATCAGCCGCTCACGGCGCCGGACGAGCAGGGTGCCGGTATCAAAGTGAAGCTCACCTACGCTGAGGACGCGGTCGGTCATCGCACCCGCGCGTCGAGCCAGGACTTTAAGCCGCGCATAGAGCTCGTCGAGCGCAAACGGTTTGGTCAGATAGTCGTCGGCCCCGGCATCGAAGCCGGCCAGCTTGTCGCGAAGCGTGTCTCGGGATGTCAGCATCAGAATCGGGGTATATCGTAGCCCGGACGAACGCAGCCGGGCGCTGATTGCAAGGCCGTCGAGCCCGGGCAGTGTCAGATCCAGCACGATGACGTCGTAGGGGTTGACGACTGCCAGGTGAAGCCCGAGCACACCGTTCGCCGCGTAATCGACGATTTCGCGATGCTGCTCCAGATATTCGCCCACATTTTCCGCGATGTCCTGGTGATCCTCAATCAGCAATACGCGCACGATCACACCCGAACAAGGCAAGGCCGACAGGATACTGGAGCGGCATGTGCCGGACGACGTCGCCGGCCGATCTTATGAAATATTAACGAATAGATTACGGATAAAAAACGCCCCGAACTCGAAGATCCTGCGGAGCGCTGTATCGAGCCGCTCCGCTGCCGCTACTCTCGGGAACCCATGCGCGTTCTGCTTCGATCTTGCCGTCCCTATTTCGTCCGGCTTGCTCCCTGCCTGGCATCGCTTGCTCCGTCCTACGCTCTCGCATCTCCGCCGGACGATCCGCATCCGGCCTGGACACGCAGTGGGGACGTACTACAGTGGGGGATCCCTGCCTTCGCTTTCGGCCTGACTTATCTGCTGGACCCCGAGTCGGGGACTTCGAAATCGGGCGCTGCCGAAGTGCCGCCCGGCCTGAACTGGCCGGGGCCGCGCCTCGATAAATCCGAGCGGTACGACTTTCTGATTTCGTTTGCGCGGATGGAGGTAGTGACCTACGCGCTCAAGTACGGCGTGAACGAGGAGCGGCCTTATCATGGTGGAGGGCAGTCGTTTCCGTCGGGTCACGCCGCCTCGTCGTTCATGGGGGCCGAATTCATTCGCAAGAACTATGGTTGGGGCTGGGGAGGCCCGGCGTTGCTGGCGGCCACCTGGGTTGGATATACCCGAGTCGAGTCCTACAACCACTATTGGTACGACGTTGTGGCTGGAGCGGTGGTCGGCATCCTGTCCAATCACGATCTCGACGAGATTCATTTCAAAGGCTCCAGCCTGCGGTTTGCGCCGGCCCTGATGGCGCGCTCCGGATCGACGGCTTCTGACTCGGCCTCATTCGAGCCGCAGTCCATCGGTGTGGCTGACGATCATCGCCTCGTCCCCGGGGTTCAGATCGAGTGGCGATTCGGAGCCCCGCGTTGAATCGTGTTGTCAGCTTGCTCAAGGGTCTCGTCCAGGGGCCGATCAAGGCAACGACTCTGACGGTCATCGTGGCGATCTACCTGACGACGATGCAGAACCATTCGTTCTGGCTGGCCGTGATCACCACGCTGCCAGCACATTTCGATTTTCAGCAGTACCTGTTCCTGGCTTGTCTGTTCGTGATTCTGAACGCGGCCCTGATCGTGCTGCTGTCGATACTGGGAGCGGGGCCGCTGCTGAAACCGGTGCTGATCGCGGTCCTGCTCATCGCGTCGGTCTGCAGCTACTTCATGGATGCTTTCGGCACGATCATCGACGAGGCGATGATCGTCAACTCCTTGCAGACGGATGTGCATGAGGTCGGCGACCTGTTCTCCATCCCGTTTATCCTGCACATTCTGGGCTTCGGCGTGGTGCCCGCGATCTGGGTAGCGCGTGTGACGATCGTGGCGCAGCGATGGCAGCGCAGCTTGATGCAGCGGAGTCTGCTGGCGGGGCTGGCGCTTGTCGTGCTGATCGGCGGAATCGCCGCCGACTACAAGCAGATGTCCTTGTGGGCTCGACCCAACAAGCAGGTGCGGCTTTATATCAACCCGAGCTACCCGATCTATTCGGCCTTCCAGAACGCCCGCGACACGCTGAGCGTGAAAAAGAATGTTCCGCTGATCAAGCTCGCTACCGACGCAAAGCGAGGTGCGAAAGCAGGCAGGCCGCTGCTGGTGGTCGTCGTCATTGGCGAGACCGCCCGCGCCCGGAATTTCAGCCTGCTCGGCTATGAGCGGCCGAGCAATCCGGAACTGGCCAAGGTTCCTGGCCTGATCAGCTACGAACAGGTCAGCTCGTGCGGAACCTCGACGGCAATCTCGGTGCCCTGCATGTTCTCGGGCCTGGGGCGCGCATCGTTCAGCCGCGACAAGGCCAGGGAACAGGAGAACCTGCTGGACGTGGTCAAACGAACCGGCATCGACGTGCTCTGGCGCGACAACAATTCGGGCTGCAAGGGCGTGTGCGCCCGAGTGGCGACCGATGATCTGTTTCGCAAACACGATGACGCGCTGTGCAACTCCGAGGAGTGTCTGGACGAGATTCTGCTGAAGGGCCTGGATCTGTCGCCGGCCGCCGCGGGCAGGGACGAGTTGCTGGTTCTCCATCAGAAAGGCAGCCACGGGCCGGCCTACTTCAAGCGATATCCTGCCGAATACCGGCGTTTTGTGCCGGAGTGTGCGCGCGACGACGTGCAATCCTGCAGCCGGGAGGAGATCACCAACGCTTACGACAACACGATCGTCTACACCGATCATGTGCTGACAAGCCTGATCGATATCCTGCAGGCGCATGCGGCAAGCCTGGATTCGGTGATGCTGTATGTCTCCGATCACGGCGAGAGCCTGGGCGAGAACGGCATCTACCTGCATGGCCTGCCGTACTCGATCGCACCGGCCGAGCAGACCCACGTGCCGATGCTGGCGTGGCTTTCCGAGGGCGCCAGGCAAAGCCAGGGTGTGGATCTGCAATGCCTGATGGCATCGCGGAGCAAGCCGGCGTCGCACGACAATCTTTTCGACACCGTTCTCGGTTTGTTCCATATCGAGACCGAGCGCTACCGCGCCGACCTCGATCTGTTTCAGGCCTGCCGCGGCGTCAATCGCGCAGCAGGCTGACTCCGCCGACGATCATCGCAACGCCCAGGTATCGGCTGATTTCGATCGGCTCGGCAAACACCCAGTGCGAGCCCAGCAAGACGCTGACGTAGGTTATCGCCGTGGCGGGGAATGCAAGGCTCAACTCGCTGCGTCGAAGGATCAGCATCCAGCTGGCGAAAGTCCCGATGTAGCAGGCCGCCGCGGCGAGCGCGGCTGGCGTGTGGAGTACCAGGCCGAGCCAGGCGATGCTCGCGGACGGATCACCCAGTGCTGTTCCCGCCGACTTCAGCAGCAGCTGGAGTGTCGTCTCGCTGGCGATCAGGATGATCCACAGCGGCATTGCGCTGCGCGGCCGGGCCAACACGGCGGCGGTGTTCATCGCAAGCTCGCGTTCATCACTGGATTCCCGTGCATACGAGCGCGGCGCCGAGCGTAATCAGGCCGCAGCCGGCCCAGCGCCGGCGCGAAATCGCCTCTCCCAGCACCGCGCGGCTGACGATCAGCACACCGCAGTAGCTCAGGCTGGCCAGTGGGAACGCGATGCTCAGCTGGACGCGGCTCAACACCGCGAGCCACAGAAAGAATTCACAGGCATAGGCGGCGATGCCGAGCAGCAGCCATCGCTGCGTAAACAGTCGCAGCCAGAACGCCGGCCGCCTTGCATCGGCGTGCGAGTCTCCGATGCCGTTGAGTCCGAGCTTGAAGCCCAGCTGTCCGAACACGTCGAGAACAATCGTGGCGGCGATCAGCAGTAGGGTGCTCGGGATCAAAGGGAGGTTCCTTGGGCTTGACGGCTGCGCTAGCGGACGGCGTTGTCGGCGGTGCCGACCCAGTCGCGGTGCGGCATCGCCTGATCTGGATTCCAGCCGCCGCCGAGCGCCTGGTACAGCGCGACCAGGCCGGCCAGTTGTTCCCGGTAAGCGAACAGGGCCTGGCCGTCACGGTCGAGTAGACGCTCCTCTACGTCGAGACGATCAAAACGGGACGAGCGGCCGGCGTCGATCTGCGCCGCAACCTGCCGCAGTTGCGCTTGCTCGATCATCGTATCGGCGTTGCTGCGCTGCGCGCTTTCCACTGCAGCCTGGTAGTCGAGTAGCGCGCGCTCGACTTCGGCGAGTGCCTGTCGGACCGCTTTGCGATACTCGAGCACGGCGGCATCGTCGCGCCAGCGGCTGGCGTCCAGCTCGGCCTTCAGTCGGCCGGCATCGAAGATCGGCAAGCTGATGTCCGGGCCAATTCCAAAAACGGTACTGCCGGCCTTGGCCAGATTGCGCACCGCGCCGGTGACGAAGCCGGCCTTTGCCGTCAGCGCGACTTGCGGAAACAGATCGGCATGCGCCACCGCGATCTCTGCATGAGCCGACTGCAGACGGGCTTCGGCCGCCAGCAGATCGGGACGCCGTTCCAGCAGGCTGGACGGCAAGCCTTCCGGCGGCGGCTGGGCCTGCACGCTGCCGCGCAGTGTTGATTCGCTCAGCTGCAGATCTTCCGGATTCTTGCCAAGCAGCAAAGCCAGTGTCGATACCGCGAGTTGGCGTTCGCGGCCGATCGCCGCGAGCCTGGCCTCGCAGTCGCTGCTCGCCAGCCGTGCGGCTGCTACCGGCGTATTGCCGGTGCGGCCGGCGCTTTGCCGGAGCTGCGATAGCCTCAGCCGCTGATCCGCGATATCGAGCCGTTGCTGCTCGATGCGCCGTCTTTCATCGAGCATGCGCAGATCGAAGTAGGTATTGGCAACCATGCTCAGCAGGCCGATCTGCACCGTGCCGGCATCGGCCAGACTCGCCCGATAGTCCGCGTGGGCGGCGAGTTCCTGATTGTGGACCCGCTGCCAGAAATCCAGTTCGTAGCTGGCGTTGAACGACAGCTCGAAGATGTTGGAATCGACATCGACACGCCCGCTATTGGTCGTGCGTAGCTGCGTGCTGACCGGATCGGTGGGCAGGCCATTGAATCCGACCACAGGAAATTTCGCGGCGTGCGCAACCGTGACGCTGTCCCGAGCCTCGAGTACGCGGTCGACCGCGATCGCCAGGTCGGGGTTGTTCGCGATCGCGCTCTGCAGCAGCTGCAGTAGCTCCGGGTCAGCGAAGCCAGCCCACCAGGCCTCGGCAGTGGGGGTCGAGACCGCGACGGTCGCCGTGTCCCACTGGCTGGGCAGCGAAACGGCCGGTCGTTGATAGTCCGGCTCCAGCGCGCAGGCTGCCAGCAGGGCTACGGTCAGCGCCGCGACCGTGATCGATAGCCGGCGCATCAGTGGCTGCCGCGAAAGCGGACCAGCACGCGCTGTCCGATCAGCAGATCATTGTTGTCGACCGACAGCACGCACTCGACCACCCGATCGTCTTTGGCCGCGGCTCGCAGCTCGGGCAGCGTCTGTACCGGCCCGACCGCGTGCGCCACGCGCAGCACCCGTGCTTCGTAGAGTTTCATGTCGTCGTATTCGGGGGCGACTTCCGCGGTCATGCCGCTGGTGACCTGGCCGAACAGGCGCTCGTCGAGTTCGGCGCGGACGATGCGCGGCCCGTTGCCGACGAAAGACAACAGGGCGCTACCCGGCGCCACGGTATCGCCGACATGGGTCGAGACGCGCAGGATCTCGCCCGCGGCGGGCGCGCGCAGCTCGCCGCGCTTCAGGCGCTGCTGCAACTGCAGTGTCTGGAGTTGCGCCGCATGTTCCGCGAGATCTGCGAGCGTGATCTGCGATTGCAGATCCGCCAGACGCGCGCTGGCGCCACGCAGTTCGTCGGCGGATTCGGCCTGGGCTGCCACCAGCGGCGTCAGCCGCGTGATTTCCGCACGCAGGCGCGTCAGCTGCGCGGCCAGGGCGATCTGTTCGGCGTGCCGCCGCTGAATGTCGATCGCGGCGGCGCGCAGCTCCAGCATCGTCGGCCCATCGTCGAGTTTTAACAGCAGATCGCCGGCTGCGACGCTCTGGCCTTCGTGAACCATCAGCGATTGCACAGTGCCTTCCGTGCGGATGCCGAGCCGCTGAATGCCGCCTTCGACATCGACCCAGCCGGGTGCGGTCGCGACGAGCGGATTCTGCACGGCGCCGGCTACGGCCTTGGTCGGCGCCTGGTGCAGCAGTGCAAGCGCCGCGGCGGCGGTGGCCGCGATCAGGCAGCCGGCAATCAACAGCCATCGGGATCGCGACACGAGCACCTGAGTACGAACGCGCTCTTTCATGCGATGTCCTTGTGTGATTTCGGGCGCTCGTCGCTGATGATCACGCCGTCCCGCATTTCGACGATGCGGTCGGCGTGGCCGCTCAGACGCGGGTCGTGAGTGACGGTCAGCACCGTCGCGTGCCGCTCACGCGCGATCTTTTTGAGCAGGCCGATGACGACCTCGCTGTTGGCGCTATCCAGTGCGCTGGTCGGCTCGTCGGCGAGCAATACGTCGGGCTCGGTGACCAGCGCGCGCGCGATCGCCACGCGCTGCTTTTCGCCGCCGGACATCAGCGCCGGGCGCAGCTTCGAGCGCGCCGACAAGCCCATTTCATCCAGCGCATCGCGCGCCCGGCCGATGGCGATGGCCGGCGCGACACCGGCGAATTTCAAAGGCAGCGCAACCTGTTCGACCGCCGTCAGCGCGGGGAACAGGTTGAACCCCTGGAATACGAAGCCGAAATGGCGGAAGCGGAAGCGCTCGAGATCGGCGTCGCTCAGCGACCAGATGCCGGTGTGCAACACCGTGACGCTGCCGGATTGAGGCCGCAGCAGGCCGCCGAGCGCGGCCAGCAGCGTCGATTTTCCGGAGCCGGACGCGCCGATCAGCAGTGTGAGTTCACCGGGCCAAAGTCGCAGCGACAGCTGGTCCAGCACCGTTCGCGCTGCCGCGCCGCGTCCGTAGACCCGGCTCAGGCCGACGGCCTCGATGCTCGGTTTCATCGTGGATCTGGCGCCGATGGAACTCATGTCAGCGCAGCAGTTCCACGGGTTCGAGCCGGTATAGTTCGCGCAGCGCGAGCAGGCCCGACATCACCGCGGTCGCGATGCTCAGCAGTGCGGCGCTGACGATCGCCCAGGGGGTCAGCGTCAGCGGGATATAGAAGCTGCGTGCGAGCAGGCTGGCGACTGCCGACAACACCAGCGTCGCCAGCGCGCCGCACAAGCCGATCCACAGTGACTGCTCCAGAATCACGGCCGACAACCGGCGCGCCGGCACGCCGATCGCGCGGAACGTCGCGTATTCGCGCAGCGAGCCGAGGATCACGCCGCGCAGCGTCTGGCTGGTAATGACGATGCCGATAACCAGGCCGAGCATCGACGAAAACAAAAAGCCCGCGCCGACGCCAGACTCGAGCAGCCAGTAGCGCTGCGACTGCATCGAGAATTCCGCCGCGGTCCATACCCGATAGACCGGACGCCGCATCAGGCTCTGCAGCTGATCACGGACGCTGCCGGCGTCGGCACCGGCGAGTAGTTGCACCAGCACGAAGCTCACCGGATCATCGGCATCGGTATCGGCGTCTGCGGCATGCGCGGCCAAGGCGCGCTCGGTCTGCTCGGACGCAAACACATAGGCGCTGCCGATGCTGCGCAGCCCGCTGGTCACGCCCACCACGCGCACCCGCCGTCCGTTGACCTCGGCCAGTTGGCCGAGCGCGATGCCGGGCTCGATGCCGAGCTTGGCCAGGTCGCCGCGATCCACCAGCACCGACATCGGCGCCGAGAGCCGCGCGCACAGCGCTGCGCGCAGCACCTCGGGGCAGGCGATCGATCGCCCCTCGGGCCGCAGCCCCACCAGGCTGACCGCGACCCGTGTGGCGGTGCCCGAGCGCCAGTCGGCGTCGTGCAACTGCATCGTCTCGGTGTGGATCACCTGCGGATGCAGGCCTGCGAGTGCGGCCAGGCGCGCCGGGATGTCTCTGGATTGCTCGAAGCTCTGGGTCTCGGGCGAGGTGATCCACAGATCCGCCGATGCGGTATCGACCAGCACGGTGACGCTGCCGAACATGCCGAGCAGCAGGCCCAGCTGCACCAGCATCAGCACGCCGGCAAAAGCCACCGACAGCAGCGCCGGCACGAAGCGGCGCCAGTCGTGAAGCAGAATCGAGCATGCGAGCGACATTGGAATCAATCAGCGACGGGCGTTCGGCTGGTGCTGACTGCTAGCGGCGAGGGCCGAGCTACGCAATTTGTAGCTCGCTACGAAAAGCGCGGCTCGCGGTCGCCCGGTTTTCCATTCGGCGCGCCCTAAAAGCTCTGTAAGCTGTTGTTTTTTCATGGGACAGATGCTTGGCACCGTCTTTGCCATTTCGTCATCCAGGCAAGCCTAGGAGCGAAATTGATGCCGGATTCTTCAAGCCCTGATCCAAGCCGCGACCCAAGCCGCGTCACCACCGGCCATTTGAGCGCGCCGTCCATCGCGGGGCCGTGGATCGTGATCTGTGACTTCGACGGAACCATCTCCGACGTCGACGTCACCGACGCGCTGCTGGAGCGTTTTGCGCTTCCGGAATGGGAAGCAATCGAGTCCGAGTGGAAGGCGAGCCTGATCAGTGCCCGCGAATGCATGGCCCGCCAGGTGAAGCTGCTGCGCGTGACGCGGCCCGAGCTCGAAGCCTTTCTCGATACCATCGACATCGACGCCGGATTTCGTCAGTTCATCCAGGAATGCCGCTCGCGGCGCCTGCCGGTGCGTGTGGTCAGCGACGGGCTCGACTGTGTCATCCGCAGCATTCTGCGGCGGCACAACCTCAGCCAGCTATCGGTGACCGCCAACCAGCTGATCACCACCGGCCGCAATACCTACGAGTTGCAGTTCCCGAACAGCCGGGTCGATTGCACGGCCGCGAGTGGCACTTGCAAATGCGCCAACGCGGAGCAGGAGTCGCGTGACCGGCGGGTGCTGCTGATCGGCGATGGCCGCTCGGATTTCTGCCTGGCCCACAACGCTGATTTCGTCTTCTCGAAAAACAAGCTCAGCGAATATTGCGAAAGCATGGGCATCCCCCATCGCGATTTCAGCGGATTTTCCGACATGCCGTTTCTGTTGAGCGAGCTGCTCGATCATCCGCACCACCACGTACACCGCCAGCCCTTATCCTGGAGTCTTGATCGATGAACGAAGCATCCCTGCTTAGCGACGAAGCGAAGTACTGTTCTTTTGGCGATACGGTGCATTATCTGAATCCGCCGAAAATCTTCGAGCGCTGCGATGGCTCCTATCTGTACGACGCCGAGGGAACCCCGTTCCTTGATTTGCAGATGTGGTATTCGGCGGTCAACTTCGGTTACGCCAATCAGCGTCTGAACCATGCGCTGAAGCAGCAGATCGATACCCTGCCGCAGCTCGCATCGCAGTATCTGCATCGCGAGAAGATCGAGTTGGCGACGCGGATCGCCCAGCATTCCGAAAAGGCCTGGAACAGCAAGGGCCGGGTGCACTTCAATGTCGGCGGCTCGCAGTCGGTCGAAGACTCGCTGAAGCTGGTGCGCAATGCCAGCAATGGCAAGAGCCTGATGTTCGCGTTCGAGGGCGGCTATCACGGCCGCACGCTCGGGGCATCGGCGATCACGTCCTCGTATCGCTATCGCCGTCGTTATGGCCACTTCGGCGAGCGCGCACAGTTCATCCCGTTTCCGTATCACTTCCGCGGGCCCAAGGGCATGAGCAAGGAGGAATACGGCAGCCACTGCGTGCGCCAGTTCGCGCGCCTGTTCGAGACCGAATACAACGGCGTCTGGGACCCGAAAACCGGCCAGGCCGAATACGCGGCGTTCTATGTCGAGCCGATCCAGGGCACCGGCGGCTACGTGATTCCGCCGATGAATTTCTTCAAGGAGCTTAAAGCAGTGCTCGACCAGCACGGCATCCTGCTGGTGGTCGACGAAATTCAGATGGGCTTCTATCGCACCGGCAAGCTATGGTCGATCGAGCATTTCGGCGTGACGCCCGACGTGCTGGTGTTCGGCAAGGCGCTGACCAACGGCCTGAATCCGCTGGCCGGCATCTGGGCCAAAGAAGCGCTGATCAACCCGACCGTGTTTCCGCCGGGCTCGACGCACTCCACGTTCGCCGCCAACCCGCTGGGTACCGCGGTGGGGCTCGAAGCGATGAAGATGATGGCCGAGCACGACTACGAGACCATGGTGATGGAGCAGGGCGCGTACTTTCTCGATGGCCTGAAGCAATTGCAGAAGCGCTTCAGGATCATCGGCGATGTCGACGGCCTGGGCCTCGCGCTGCGTGCGGAGATTTGCGCCGAGGACGGCTTTACGCCCGACAAGGCGATGGTCGACCGGCTCGTCGACGAATGCATGAAGGGCGATCTGATCGGGCCCGGCGGCCGCAAGCACGGGCTGGTGCTCGACATCGGCGGCTACTACAAGAACGTCATCACCTTCGCGCCGTCGCTGCACATCACACGCGCCGAGATCGATCTGGGTCTGGAACTGCTGGCGCAGGCGCTATATCGCGTGACCAGGCCGGTTGCGAGTCTGCGCATGTCGGAACTCGCATGAGCCAGCCTGCAGGGATCAGGGATCACAGCTTCTTCTACGAAGGCGGCAACGTCGGCGTGCTGCTGATCCACGGTCTGACCGGAACGCCGGTCGAGATGCGCTATGTCGGCCGCGGATTGCATAAATCCGGTTACACCGTCTACGGCGTGCAACTGCCCGGGCACTGCGGCACCGAGGACGATCTGGCGGCGACCGGCTGGAAGGACTGGTATCGCGGAGTCGAGCTTGCGCTGAACGCGCTGCTGACGAGGGTCGACAAGGTATTCATCGGCGGCCTGTCGATGGGCGCCGTGATGTCGCTGTACGCGGCGTCGCAGCACCCGGACAAGGTCAGCGGCCTGCTGCTGTACGGGCCGACGATCTGGTACGACGGCTGGAGCATCCCCTGGTATTCGATCCTGTGGAAGCCGCTGATCAATACGCCGATCGGCCGCAACTACCGCTTCATGGAGCGCCATCCCTACGGCATCAAGGACGAGCGTCTGCGCAAGCGCGTGGTGCAGAACATGCTGGCCGGCAACAGCGCCGACGCCGGCCTCGCCGGCATGCCGGCGTTCAGCGTGCGCCAGATGTGGGGCCTGGTCGACGAAGTCAAATGCCGCCTGCCGTCGATCCGCACGCCGGCCCTGGTGATGCACTCGCTCGAGGACGACGTCTGCAGCGTCAAGAACGCGCGCTATATCCAGAAGCGGATCGGCGGCGCGGTCGAGCTGCGGCTGTTGAACGACTGTTACCACATGATCACGGTCGATCGGCAACGCGATGTCGTGCTCGCCGACAGCATCGGCTTTCTGCAGGCGCAGGCGGTGCTCGGCCCGTGCGCGGCGGCAGGGCCTACAATGGCGACGGCCTGACCGGCGCCCGGCCGGCTATCGAACCTGCGAATCCGAAAATTCCCGATCATGGTTCCGACTGCAGACCTCGCATCGCCTCATCAAGCCGGCATTGCGGCGCCGCGGCTGCGGCGCCAGGGTTCGCTGCAGGCGCGGCTGCTGCTGGCGTATTTCCTGGTTGGCCTGCTGCCGATGTTCTTCGCTGCCGAGCTGGCCAGCCAGGTGGTAACCCGCGCGTTCGAGAGCAATCTGCGCGTCTGGTTGCGGCAAACCGCCAACTACTTTCTGGCGGCGGTCGCCGATTCGGAGCGCGAGGCCAACGATGTCGTCCAGGTGCTGGCGCGGCAGCCCGATATGCTGGGCAATCTGATCGACAACAAGCGGCTGCCCTTGCTGCTGGAACAGATGATCGCCGGCGAAGGCTACGATCTGCTGACCATTACCGACGATGCCGGGCGCATCGTGTTCAGCTCGTCGCCGATCCTCAGCTGGCGTCATCTGCGCCTGGGCCACGGCATTGGTTTTACCGAAATCACCAATCAAACGGGTACCCAGTTGATGGTCGCGGCGAGCGCCAGCTTCGACCACGAAGGACGGCAGTACCAGGTGATGCTCGGCTCCTGGCTGGACGAGAATTTCTTCGGCCATCTGAGCGAGATCACCTCGTTCGATTTTCGTCTTTACGGCCAATCCGGCAGCGGCTTCAAGGAAATCTTCCGTTCGGCGAGCCAGGCGCACAGCGACCCGCAGCTGGGTCCGAAAGTCGTTGCGGCGGTGACTGGCCCTGACGGCGAATACTTCGATCGGCACGTCGACAACGATGCGTTTACCGGTCTGTACCTGCCGCTGCGCAACGACGTTGGCAGTATCGAAGGCGTAGTGCTGTGCGGTTTGAGAAGCAGTCTTTCATCGACTCGCTGGATCACGCGCACCAGCGTATTCCTGATCATCTTCATCACCGGCATGCTGTTGTCGATGCTGGTGGGCTATGTGATTTCCAAGCGGCTGACGCGTCCGCTGCGCTCGCTGACGGCCAGCGTCAGCGCGGTCACCGCCGGCAACTACGGCAGCCGCGTGCAGGTCGAGGGCAATGACGAAGTCGCGGAGCTGGCCAGCGTGTTCAACGGCATGGCGCAGCGTCTGGAACAGCTCAACGAGCTGGAGATCCAGCTGCGCCGGCAGGATCGCCTGTCGGCCCTGGGCCTGGCGGCGGCCGGCATCGCGCACGAAGTGCGCAATCCGCTCGGCACCATTTCCACATCGGCCGAGCTGATCCGCAACCGCTACGCACTCGCCGAACGCGACCAGAAGCTGATCGACAACGTCGTCGGCGAAGTCAGGCGCATCGATCGCCTGATCGGCGATTTTCTGACTTTCGCCAAGCCCGAGCCGATGCGGCGCGCGCCGATCCGACCGTCGGAGATCGTCGCCCAGGTCGCGCACGTGCACGCGCCCGAACTGTCGCGCCGCAACGTGGTGCTCGACGTCGTCGACGAAACCTCGGCCGCGCTCGTCGACGGCGACGCCGACGCGCTGTATCAGGCAGTGCTCAACGTGGTGCTGAACGCGGCCGACGCGATGCCGCACGGCGGCCGCCTGCTGATCGTGTCGAGCATCGTCGGCCAGGAGCTGACGATCCGCTTTGCCGACAACGGCAGCGGAATCCCCGAGGATGTCATCGACCGCATCTTCGATCCCTTCTACACCACCAAGACCCACGGCAGCGGTCTTGGGCTGGCCAAGGTTCGCAGCGTGCTCGAGGCGCACCAGGGCCGTGTCGAATGCTGGAACGTCGACCGCGGCGGCGCGGTCTTCGAGTTCACGATTCCATTGGCGAAGCAGCCCTGATGGCCGCAGCGCATACGATCCTGGTGGTGGACGACGAGCCGCGCTTGCGCGAGGTGATCGCATCGGCGCTGGAGGATCTCGGCTATCGCACGGTGATTGCGGAATCCGGAGAGGCCGCGATCAGGCTGATCGAGACCGAAGACATTGATCTGGTACTGACCGACCTGCGCATGCCGCAGATGGACGGCCGCGAGCTGATGCATCAGGTACGGCGCAACTGGCCGGGCATGCCGATCGTCGTCATGACCGCGTACAGCACGGTCAAGGACGCGGTGCAGATGATCAAGGACGGTGCCTTCGATTACGTCAGCAAGCCGTTCGAGATCGACGAGCTGTCGGCGACCATCGCCAACGCGCTGCGGCTGTACGAAGCCCTGCGCGACAACCTGCGGCTACGCAAAGAGCTGGAAGGCCGCTATCGCTTCGACAGCCTGATCGGCTCCAGCCCGCCGTTCCGGCGCGTGATCGAAGCCATCGGCGAGGTCTGCGAAAGCCGCGCGAACGTGCTGCTGACCGGTGAAAGCGGCACCGGCAAGGAAGTCGCCGCACGCGCGATCCATTTCAACAGTGCCAGGCGCGCCGGCCCGTTCGTCGCGATCAACTGCGCGGCGATTCCCGAGGGCCTGCTCGAGAGCGAGCTGTTCGGGCATGTCAAGGGCGCGTTCACCGGCGCCGTCAGCGCCAGGCCCGGTCGCTTCGTGCAGGCCGATGGCGGCACCATCTTTCTCGACGAGATCGGCGATATGCCGATCGCGATCCAGGCCAAGATTCTGCGCGTGTTGCAGGACCGCACGGTCGAGGCGGTCGGCGGGACACACAGCAGGCTGGTCGACGTGCGCATCGTCGCCGCCACCAACAAGAACCTGCGCGAATCGGTGCGCAATGGCAGCTTCCGCAACGACCTGTATTACCGCTTGAACGTATTCCCGATCGAGCTTCCGCCGCTGCGCGAGCGGCGCGACGATGTCGCGCTGCTGGTCCGGCATTTTCTGCAGGAGATGGCAAAGACTTCGGACCGGCCGATGCCCGATTTTACGCCGGCGGCGCTGAAGCTGATGGAAGCCTACGAATGGCCGGGCAATATTCGCGAGCTGCAGAACTGTGTCGAGCGCGCCGTCATCGTCGCCAAGAACGGCCGCGTCGAAGTCGGCGATCTTTCCCATGACTTGCATTTTCCGGCGATGAAGAACGCTCGCGAATCGAACTCGATACCGGGGGACCTGGACGCCGAGCTGGAGCGCATCGAAAGGCGCTTCGTTCTCGACGCGCTGCAGAGAACTCATGGTGTACAGGTTCAGGCGGCCGAGATACTCGGCATCACCGAACGCAGCCTGTGGCATCGCGTCAAGAAACTCGGCATCAACATCGTCAAACGCACGGCGCCCTAGTAGTCCGTTTCACCAAAACCATGACAAATTCGCTTGGTCTTTTCGCGCCTGCCGTTGTTGCAGCTCGTCGCCATAGTCACCACTATGCCTCCTCGCCGCGCCTAGGCAGTCGCGAAAATCCCGGCGCGCCTTTGTCATGGTTTTGGTGAAACGAACTACTAGTGTCATCGATCGACACGAGCAGAGGGCCGTCATGGAAAGTTTGCTGAAGTCCGCGTTGTCCGGCCTGGTCGTCCGCGGCGCGCTCGAGCTGCAGACTGCCAGCGGCAAGCGCTGGTTGTTCGGCAATGGTTCGGAGCCGGAGATCGGCGTTCGCTTCGTCGACGCGGCGGCGCAGCGCGCCTTTCTGTTCGACCCGGAGCTGAAACTCGGCGAGCTGTTCATGGACCAGCGCCTGCTGGTGGAACGGGGCTCGATCTACGATTTCCTGTACCTGCTGCTGGACAACGCGCGGGACTCTGCGCCGAGTCCGCTGCTGGCTGCGATCGACCGCCTGCGGTTCGCCACGCGGCGCTGGCGCCAGCGCAACGATCCGCGTCGCGCGCTGCGCAACGTCGCCCATCACTACGACCTGGGCGAGCCGCTCTACGATCTGTTCCTGGATTCGGACCGGCAATATTCCTGCGCGTATTTCGAGACGCCGGAGCAGAGCCTGGAAGATGCGCAGCTGGCAAAAAAGCGGCATATCGCCGCCAAACTGCGCGTCGGGCCCGGTGACAAGGTGCTCGACATCGGTTGCGGCTGGGGCGGCCTGGCGATGTATCTGGCCGAAGTGGCAGGCGCCGATCAGGTGCTCGGCATCACGCTGTCGAAAGAACAGAGAGCCACGGCCGAAGCCCGTGCCGCCGAACGCGGCCTGGGCCGGCAAGTGGTTTTCTCGTTGACCGACTATCGTCATCAGGACGGTGAGTTCGACCGCATCGTGTCGGTGGGCATGTTCGAGCATGTCGGCCTCGGCTACTACGACACTTATTTTCGAAACTGCCGCCGGCTGCTGCGTGACGACGGCCTGATGCTGCTGCATACGATCGGCTGCTCGGGTCCGCCGTCGCATGCCAATCCCTGGCTGGACCGATACATTTTCCCCGGCGGCTATCTGCCGACACTGTCCGAGATGATGCCGGCGATCGAACGCGCCGGCCTGATCGTCACCGACATCGAGGTTCTGCGGCTGCATTACGCGAGCACGCTGCGTGCCTGGCGCGAGCGCTTCATGGCGCGCCGCGCCGAGGCGGCCAGGCTTTACGACGAGCGCTTCTGCAGGATGTGGGAATTCTATCTGGCGTTCTGCGAGGCGGCGTTCCGCTGCGAGGACGTGGTCGTGTTCCAGCTGCAGCTTGCGACTCGCAACGACTCGGTGCCGCTGACCCGGCATTACATCGCCGAGCGCGAGCAAGCGCTCAAAACAGAAGAGCAGCGGCGGCGGGCGTCGTCGAGCAATGTCCCGTGATCAGCCGGCGAGGGCGCCGCGGTAAGCGGCCAGCATGCGCTCGACCATTGCGTCGTCGGTGAATCGCGACAGGTAATAGCGCCGCGCCGCCTGCCCCAGGCGAGCGGCAAAGTCGGGATCGGCCAGCAGGCGCCCTACTGCGGCCGCAAGACTCCCGGAGTCGTTCGGCGGCACCAGTAGGCCGGTCTGGCCATCGAGCACGATCTCAGGAATGCCATCGACGGCGGCGGCGACGATCGGCCGCTCCAGCGCGCTGGCTTCGAGCAGGGACAAGCCCAGAGGCTCGCGTGTCGAGGGTTGCAGGAACACGTCGAATGTCGAGCAGAGCGTCGTTGCATCATCGCGTTGCCCTAGAAACACCACGCGCGATTGCAACTCCAAAGCCTGAACCTGTGCATGCACGGCGGCGCCGTGTGCGGTGCGGTCGTCACCCACCAGCACCAGGCGCACCGGGAGATCACGCAGGCGATGCAGCGCGTCGACCGCGACGCCATGGCCTTTTTTGGCGACGAAGCGCCCGACCATGCCGAGTATCCGTTCGTCCGGGCCAAGTCCGAGTTGCTGGCGAAGCCGGCAGCGCAACTCCGGCGCCGGCAGGCCGGGGTCCTGTATGCCGGGATAAAGCGGGCCGTGAATCTGCGTGTGGTAACCGCTGGCGATCAGCGAATCGGCGACCGCCGCGGATACCGGAAAGATGCTCCGGGCGCCGCGCAACCACGGCCCCTTGACCGTGGAGTGCGCGCTGCCGACGGCGGTGATGCCGGCCCAGGAACCGGCCCAGACCGCGTAACGGGTGCCGCGCATCGCATGCCCGTGCACCAGGTCCGCGTCGATCCGGCGCAGGTAGGAGCACAGTCGGAACGTGGATCTGAAGTCGTACATCGCCATCATCGGCACATGCACCTGCGGCAGGCCCGCGCGCGACAGCTGCTCTCCGATCCAGCTGTCGCGCGGGCCGGCGAAGTGCGGGTCGTGGCCGGCGCGCGCCAGCGCCAGCATCAGCGTCAGCACATGCCGCTCGATTCCGCCCAGACCGTGGCTGTGCATGACCATCACCGGTCTCAAGGAGCCGCGATCAAGCCCGGTCTTCGCTAGTGCCGGCTGCGGCGGCGCCTCGCCGACTCGCCCGAACAAGGCCGGGCTCAACGCGGCGGCATCGCCGCGATTGATCGTCTGGCCCTGCGGATTCTGGAGTTCCATGGCACCGGCTCGAAGACGCGCATCTCCCGAGCCCATGGTGGCTTCGAACAATTAGCCCAGAGTTAGGGTCTGTATGATCGGCGCGCCTCAGCCGGTGCTAAGTCGGCCGCTATAGCCTGGTACGCGCGCCAATGTCGGCGCGCTACTTTCTCGTCACACTGCGGAGGTGGGTACGCATGCGCGTGCTGCTGATTGAAGACGACCGCATGATCGGCGAGGCCGTGGAGGAGGCACTCAAGGAGGCGAGCTATGCGAGCGACTGGGTGCGCGACGGCGAGCTGGCATCGGCGGCACTGGACCATCAGGACTACGACATCGTGCTGCTCGACCTGGGGCTGCCGAAGATCGATGGGCTGGAGGTGTTGCGCGCGATCCGGACACGCAGAGATCCGATCCCGGTGCTGATCATCACGGCGCGCGATGCGGTCCAGGATCGCATCGCGGGGCTGGACAGCGGCGCCGACGACTATCTGCTGAAACCCTTCGAGCTAGGCGAGCTGCTGGCGCGGATGCGTGCGGTGATTCGCCGCAAGGGCGGCGTCTCCGGACCGATGCTTTGCAATGGCTCCATAAGCTTGAACCCGGCGACCCGGGAAGCCACCGTGAACGGTGTCGCCATGCGTCTGTCGGGCAAGGAATTCTCGCTGCTGCATGCGCTGCTGATACGGCCGGGGGCGATTCTGTCGCGCAGCGAACTGGAGGATAGGATCTATGGCTGGGGCGACGAGGTGGAAAGCAACGCGGTGGAATTCCTGATTCACTCGCTACGCAGGAAACTGGGTAGTGACGCGATCAAAAACGTCAGGGGCGTGGGATGGATGGTATCCAAGGGCGACTGAATACCTCGCTGCAGTTCAGGCTTTCGGCCTGGCTGGCACTGGCTATCCTGGTGATCGCGCTGGTCGCGGGGACGTTTTCGTTCGTTTCCGCGTTCGAGGGCGCGATCGATCTGCAGGACGATCAGCTGCAGGAAGTCGCCGCACTGCTCGATCGGCGACAATTGAGCTTTTCCGCCGAGCAACCCTGGGATGATCCGGCGAGCGACGATTCGGAAGAGCAGGTGTTCGTCAGGCCCCTGGGTCAACTCGAAGGCCTGTCGGTCAAGCCCGAGAGCGCGGCCAGCTGCTTGGTCGACGGCATGCAGACGGTCAGGATTCGCGATATCGAATGGAGGCTGCTGGTCAAAACGCTGAACACTGGCGCGCGCATCGCGGTTGGCCAGCAGACGAGCTTGCGTGACGAGATCGCCAGGGACAGCGCGCTGCGCACGGTGCTGCCGTTCGTGATCCTGATCCCGATCCTGCTGGTGCTGGTGGGCGATCTGGTCCGCAAGATATTCCGGCCGCTGGTCAGTGTCTCGGTCGAACTCAAGCGGCGCCAGGAGCACGATCTGCGTGAAATCACAGCCGATAAAATTCCCTCGGAGGTTCGGCCGTTCGTCGATGCGATCAACCAGCTGCTGTCGCGAGTCGCGCGATCGCTGGCCTTGCAGCGGCGCTTCGTCGCGGACGCCGCACATGAGCTGCGCTCACCGCTGACGGCGCTGTCGCTGCAGGCCGAAATGCTGGATGGCAGCGACATGTCGGCCGAGGCACGAGAGCGGCTGTCGTCCCTGCGAGCCGGCATCCGGCGCACCCAGAGCCTGCTCGGCCAGCTGCTGACGCTGGCGCGAGCGCAGAGCGCATCCGACGAGCCGGTCGACAGGCTGCCGGTCCATACGATCTTCAGGCAGGTGATCGAAGAGCTGATGCCGCTGGCGGCGGCCAGGAACATCGATCTCGGCGTGGTCGGCGCTGCCGATTGCGAAGTGACGGCGCGTGCCATCGACCTGAAGACCCTGATCCGCAATCTGGTGGACAACGCGATCCGGTATTCGCCGGACGGCGGGCAGGTGGATCTGTCCGCGCGTGACGGTCCGGATGGCGTGGTACTGCAAGTCACCGACAGCGGACCGGGCATCCCGCAGGCCGAACGCCAGCGCGTATTCGACGCTTTCTATCGCGTGCTCGGCAACGACGCGGTGGGCGCCGGACTCGGCCTGTCCATCGTCAGGACCATCGCTAGTCGTATCGGCGCGGAATTGGTGCTCGGCTATGCCGACGAGGCCGGGCAATCCGGGCTTTGCGTCACGATCAGGTTCAGCGGGGTGTTGCAGGTGCAGGCGTAGGTCGGCAATCCTTTGCCGACGTGTACGGTCAATGTGTATTCGAGGCCTCACGTCGGCAAGGGATTGCCGACCTACGGCTGTAGGAGCGGGTCATACCCGCGACTCAGGCCTTGAAGCGCACAGTCGCGGGTATGACCCGCTCCTACAGGTGCAGATCGTAGACGGCCATTAGTTCGCCACCGCGCTTTTGATGGCGTGAATGAAGGCATAGCAGCCGAGTGCGGCGAGCGTGCAGAAGATCAGCAGGGCGCCCAGGATCGCGCCCGTGCTGGCGTCGGCGAAGCCGCGTCCGCGCGCACTGTTGCCCCGGACTCCGGCGGCCGCAGCGAGGATGCCGCCCAGCAGCTGGAACGAGTTCGGTCGCTTGATACGGGGTTTGATAAGGGGTTTGCTGTCGGGCTCGGTGGGCTGCATGGGATGACGATAGGGGATGCGGACGAGCGGAGATTACCGCACTTCGGTCGACTTTCCGCCCGAAACGGACGAAGGCTCTTTCGGTTGCCGGCAGTGGAAGCCAATCTGCGTCAGCGCCGACCCGGGAACCGGCTCACGCGAATGGGTGAGGCAGACTCACCAGCGCGATAACAGACTGCCGGCGACCCAAGCCAGGGTGTCGCCATGACGGCGGCGCCGACGAGGAGCCGCATGTCTGACGAGCCTGTACTGATAGCGCGCCGTGGTCTGGCTTCCGCCGGCGGAAGCGATGATCGATGCGTGCTGTGGATCACGCTGAATCGCGAAGAGCGGCGCAATTCGCTCAACGAGGAGGTCGTGCGCACGATCGACCGCGCGATCGCCGAGGCGGTTGCCGGCAACCAGGTACGTGCGATCGTGCTGACCGGCATCGGTGACAAGGCGTTCTGCGCCGGCGCCGATCTGGCCAAAAACGCGAAGGGCGCGGTGTTCGCGGTCGACTACTCGCAGCCGCATCACTACATCGTCGAGCTGTTCAAGCGCATCGAGGAATGCACGCTGCCGGTGATCGCGAGAGTCAATGGCCATGCGATGGCCGGCGGCTTCGGCCTGCTCTGCGCCTGCGACCTGGCGATCGCGGCGGACGACATCCGCTTCGGTACCAGCGAGCCGAAGATCGGCATGACACCGATGATGATCCTGCCCTACATGATGCGGCTGCTGCCGCCGCGTCAGCTGCAGGAGATGTGCATCACCGGCGAGCCCTTCGGCGCGCAGCAGCTGCTCGACTGGGGCATCGTCAACTACCTGGTACCGCGCGCCGAACTCGACACCAAGCTCGACTGGCTGCTGTCGCGCATCGTCGACAAGAGCCCGACCGCGCTGCGCATCGGCAAGCAGGGCTTCCATGCGATGCGCGACATGAATCTGCGCCAGGCGCTGGAGTACGCGCAGGTGATGCTGCCGGTGATGGCCAGCACCGAGGACGCGAAGGAGGGCATGAAGTCCTTCCAGGAAAAGCGCGCGCCGAACTGGACCGGTCGCTGAAAATGAGCGCTGCGAGCAAAGACATCGTCCGCATCGGAGGCGGCGCCGGTTTCTGGGGCGACAGCAGCGAAGGCGCGCAGCAGCTGGTCGAATCGGGCGCGATCACCCCGGGGTCGTCCCCGGGCATTGATTACCTGATTCTCGACTACCTGGCCGAGATCACGATGTCGCTGCTGGCGCGTGCCCGCGCCAAGGATGCGGCGCTGGGCTATGCGACCGATCTGCCCGGCGTCGTCGGCCGGCTCGCGCCGCAGCTGAAGGCGAAGAACATCAGGCTGGTCACCAATGCCGGCGGCGTCAATCCGCAGGCCTGCAAAGCGGCGATCGAAGACAAGCTCAAAGTGCTCGGTATCGAGTTGAAAGTGAGCATCGTCACCGGCGACGACCTGCTGCCGCAGGCCGATGCGCTGCGCGAACAGAACGTCCGCGAGATGTTCAGCGGCGAGGCCTTTCCCGACAAGCCGTGGAGCATCAATGCCTATCTCGGCGCGTTCCCGATCGCCGCCGCGCTCGATGCCGGTGCCGACATCGTGCTGACCGGCCGCTGCGTCGATTCGGCGCTGGCGCTGGGGCCGCTGATTCACGAGTTCGGCTGGAAGGCCGATCAATATGATCTGCTGTCCGCCGGCAGTCTCGCCGGCCACGTGATCGAATGCGGCGCGCAGGCCACCGGCGGCGTCAGCACCGACTGGCGGGCTGTCGCCGGCGACTGGGATCGCATGGGCTTCCCGATCGCCGAATGCCGCGCCGACGGGACGTTCGTCGTCACCAAGCCCGAAGGCAGCGGCGGCCGCGTGGTGACCGACACGGTGGCCGAACAGATCGTCTACGAGGTCGGTGATCCGGCCGCGTATCGGCTACCGGATGTCAGCTGCGATTTTTCTCAGGTGCAGTTGAAGGCAGTGGGCGCGGATCGAGTCGAAGTCAGCCGCGCGCGCGGCTATGCGCCGACCGACGAATACAAGGTCTCCATCACTTACCAGGACGGCTTCCGCTGCTTGGCGACGATGCTGGTTGGCGGCGTCGATGCGGTAGCCAAGGCCGAGGCGGTCGGCGCCGCGATTCTGAAGCGCACGCGCCGGCTGATGAGCGAAGTCGGGTTTGCCGACTACCGCCGTACCGACATCGAGGTACTCGGAGCCGAAGCCAACTGGGGCGCGAACGCACGGGCTCGCGCTACCCGCGAAGTGGTGCTGAAACTGGCGGTGCATCACGACGATGCCAAGGCGCTCGAGGTGTTCGGCCGCGAGTTCGTGCCGCCGGCAACGGCGATGGCGCAGGGTATCACCGGCATCTTCGGTGGCCGGCCCAGTGCGGCGCCGCTGGTGCGCTTGTTTTCGTGTCTGGTGGCCAAGAGCAGCGTGCGGATCGAGGTCGACGGCATCGCATTTTTATCTCCCTCCCCCGCGAGCGGGGGAGGGTTGGGGTGGGGGCGAGACGTCGCGGAGCGGCGCTACCTTCCGCCCCCATCCGCGTTTGGCCTTGGGTGGGGAGTGACTCAATGTCACTCCCCATTGAGCCAAACGCCTTCCCCCGCTTCGCAGGGGAAGGAGACAAGCAAGACAGTTCCGCTGGTCGACCTCGCCTACGGCCGTTCCGGTGACAAGGGCGATTTCGCCAATATCGGCGTGCTCGCGCGCAAGCCGGAATATGTCGCGATCCTGCGCGAACAACTCACCGCAGATGCAGTGCATGAATACTTTGCGCACTTCGTCAAAGGCAAGGTCGAGCGCTACGAATGGCCGGGCCTGCAGGGCTTCAACTTCCTGCTGCACCAGGCGCTCGGCGGCGGCGGCACCGCCAGCCTGCGTTACGACCCGCAGGGCAAGATGCTGGCGCAGGTGCTGATGGACTTTCCGATCCGGATGCCGTCATGAGCGCCCGCATCGCCGCGCCACGGCTCGCCCGCGAACAGCGGGTCGACGAGATTCTGGTATCTGCGCGCACGGTGTTCTGCGAGAAAGGCTATGACGCCGCTGCGGTCGCCGAGATCGCTTCGCGCATCGGAGTCGTCGAAGGCACCGTCTACAAGTATTTCTCGACCAAGCGCGAGCTGCTGCTGCGCACGCTCGAGAACTGGTATGACGAACTGTTCGGCGACTACACGCGCGAACTGATCCATGTCAGTGGAGCGCGTGCGCGGCTGCATCTGCTGATCTGGCGGCACTTGCGCTCGATCCGCGACTATCCGCAGTTGTGCCGCCTGATGTTCCGCGAAGTGCAGTCCGAGCCGCAATATCGCGGCACCGTGCTGCACGAACTCAATCGCCGCTATACGCAACTGCTGATCGCGGTGATCGAACAGGGCGCCGCCGCCGGTGAATTCCGCAGCGACATCGCGCCAACACTGCTGCGTGCGATGGTCTACGGCGGCATCGAGCACCACAGCTGGAACTATGTCTGCGGCCGCGGCGAGCTCGACATCGACAGCATCGCCGACCAGCTCGTCGCGGTGATTTGCGACGGGATGGTGCAGCCGGCTGAATGCAGGCAAGCCAGGGCTCGCATCGAGCCGCGCGTCGTCGCCGACACCTATACCGGCACCTATACCGAGACCGATACCAGGAAGCAAACCGCATGAGTGCAGACGCAGCAACAAAGCCCTGGCCTTTCGACTCGGTGCTGGTCGCCAACCGCGGTGAGATCGCGGTGCGCGTGCTGCGCACGGTGCAGAAGCTCGGCCTGCGCGGCATCGTCGTCTATCACTCGGCCGATCGCGGCGCGCTGGCAGTGACGATGGCCGATCAGGCGATCGAGATCCACGGCAGCACGCCGGTGGCCGCGTATCTGGACGCGCAGCAGATTCTGGCGGCGGCCAAAAGCAGCGGTGCTGGCGCGATCCATCCGGGCTATGGCTTTCTGTCCGAGAACGCCGGCTTTGCGCGCGCGGTCGAGGCTGCGGGCCTGGTGTTCATCGGGCCCAGGCCCGAGCAGATCGAACTGATGGGCGACAAAGTGCGCGCCCGCAACTTCGTCGAGAAAAGCGGCTTCCCGGTCGCGCCGAGCGCGATCGAGGACGACGATCCGGCGAGCTTCGTCGAGCGTGCGCGCAAGGTCGGTGCGCCGCTGCTGATCAAGCCTTCCGCCGGCGGCGGCGGCAAAGGCATGCGCATCGTGCGTGATCTGTCCATTCTGGAAACCGAGATCGAACGCGCGCGTTCCGAAGGTCAGCGTTATTTCGGCGACGGCCGGCTGTATGTCGAGCGCTACATCGAGAATCCACGGCACATCGAGGTGCAGGTGCTCGGCGACGCCTACGGCAAGCTCGTGCACGTGTTCGAGCGCGAATGTTCGGTGCAGCGGCGCTTCCAGAAGATCGTCGAGGAGACACCGTCGCCTGCGCTCGACGAGGCGCTGCGTTCGAGGATTTGCGAGACCGCGGCCGGCATTGCGCGCGCGGCCGGTTATCGCAACGCGGGCACCGTCGAGTTCATTTTTGGCCAGGACGGTGAATTTTATTTTCTTGAGATGAACACGCGTCTGCAGGTCGAGCATCCGGTCACTGAAGAAATCACCGGCCTGGATCTGGTCCACGAGCAGCTGCGTGTCGCCGCCGGCGAGCCGCTGCGCCTGGCGCAGTCCGACATCATCTCGAAAGGCCATGCCATCGAGTTCCGCATCTACGCCGAAGATCCGGCGCGCGGCTACACGCCGACCATCGGTCCGGTGCTGAGGCTGCATGCGCCGCAGGGCGAGGGCGTGCGTTGGGACAGCGGCGTGGTGCAGGGCGGTGAAGTCACCAGCGCCTTCGATCCGATGATCGCCAAGCTGATCATTCGAGGCAGCGATCGCGGTGATGCGATCCGGCGCGCGGACAAGGCGCTGCGCGAAACCGTGTTGCTCGGCTGCAAGACCAATACCGCGTTCCTGCGCCGGCTGATCGCGCATCCGGCTTTCGTCGCCGGCGATGTGCACACCGGTTTCCTCGACGCCAATCCGCAGATCGCGACTGATCCGCCGATGCCGTCGGCGACGCTGCAGGCACTGCTGGCGGCCGCCGCGATCAGCACCAGGCCGATGCGCGACGCGGCGGACGCGATCCCGGATCTGCATGCGGCGATCGGCGCCTGGAGTAATTGATCCAATGCTTGGCACTGCCGATGAAGATCGAACTGTAGGAGCGGACCTTGTCCGCGATTGTGCTGTTGAAGGTTTCAATCGCGGACAAGGTCCGCTCCTACAGTTGCGTTGAGAGAGAGATCACATGCACCACGCTTTCAAACTCGGCGAAGCCGAGCACAACGTCGAGCTGTCGCGCGGGCCCGGCGTCTATCGCCTGCATCTGGGCGGTGACACGATCGCGGTCAAGCTGGCCGACACTGCCGACGGACGCAGCTGGCTCAGCATCGGCGACCGCCATGTCGAAGTCGTGGTCGCGACACGCGGCGACGAGGTCTTCGTGCAGTTCGACGGCGAAGCTTACGAGCTGCGCTATCGCCATCCGCTGGATCGTCTCGCGGCCAGTGCCGGCGGCGCCGCCGAAGACAGCATCCGCGCGCCGATGCCGGGCAGCATCGTCGCGGTGCAGGCCGCGGCCGGCGACGCGGTCACCAAGGGCCAGACGCTGCTGGTAATGGAGAGCATGAAGATGGAGACGACGATCCTCGCGCCGCGTGACGGCGTCGTCGATGCGGTCGCGTTCGAGAAAGGGCAGACCTTCGATCGCGATGCGCTGCTGGTGATGCTGAAACAAGCCTGATGCTGTTCCCCTCTCCTGGGAGAGGGTGGCCCGGAGGGCCGGGAGAGGGTTCTCTCCGATCCTCCCTCTCCCGGCGCTGTGCGCCACCCTCTCCCAGGAGAGGGGAAAAGATCCGAGACCTCGCATGAAACGTATCGAATCCAAGCTCAACACCACCTCCGCCACATTCCTCGCCAACGCCGCGCACAACCGCAAGCTCAGCGACGACTTCAAAGAGAAGCAGCGAGCCGCGCGCCATGACCGGCCGCAGCGCGACGTCGAGCGCCTGCGCGCGCAGAACAAGCTGCTGGTGCGCGAGCGCATCCAGCAGCTGCTCGATCCGGGCACACCGTTTCTGGAGCTGTCTTCGCTGGCGGCCAACGAGGCTTACGGCGGCGAAGTGCCGGGCGCGGCCGTGGTCACCGGCATCGGCATCGTCTCGGGGCGCGAGGTCGTCATCAATGCCGGCGACGGCACGGTCAAGGGCGGCGCCTGGTATCCGCTGACGGTCAAGAAGGCGGTGCGCGCGCTCGACATCGCGATCGAGAACCGGCTGCCGGTGGTGCATCTCTGCGATTCCGCCGGCGGCTTTCTGCCGCAGCAGGCCGAGCTGTTCGCCGACAAGTATTACGCCGGCCGCATCTTCCGCAATCAATGCATGCTGTCGAAGATGGGCGTGCAGCAGGTCGCCGTCGTGCTCGGCCATTGCACCGCCGGCGGCGCCTATGTGCCGGCCCTGTCGGACTACAACGTGATCGTGCGCGGCACCGGCGCGATCTTCCTCGCCGGCCCGCCGCTGGTGAAGGCCGCGACCGGCGAGGAGAACACCGTCGACGAACTCGGTGGCGCCGACATGCATACCAGCATCTCCGGCACCGCCGACTATCCGGCCAGCAGCGAGGAGGAGGCGATCGCGATCGCGCGCGACGTCGTCGCCCAGTTCAATCGCCAGACGAAAACAAAGATCGAGTGGCAGCAGCCCGAGGCGCCTTACTACGCGCCCGAGGAGCTGTACGGCGTGCTGCCGCAGGACATCAAGCAGGGCTTTGACATCCACGAGGTGATCGCACGCCTGGTCGACGGCTCGCGCTTCCACGAATACCAGCCGAATTACGGCAAGACCCTGATCTGCGGCTACGCGCATCTGTGGGGCTACAAGGTTGGCATCCTCGGCAACAACGGCGTGCTGTTCAACGACAGCGCGCTGAAGGGCGCGCACTTCATCGAGCTGTGCAACCAGAACCGCACGCCGCTGATCTTTCTGCAGAACATCACCGGCTTCATGGTCGGCCGCGAATACGAGCGCCGCGGCATCACCAAGGACGGCGCCAAGATGCTGATGGCGGTCAGCTGCTCGGAGGTGCCGAAGTTCACGGTGATGTGCCACGGCTCCTTCGGCGCCGGCAACTACGGCATGAGCGGCCGCGCCTTCGACTCGCGCTTCCTGTTCGCCTGGCCGCAGAGCCAGATTTCGGTGATGGGCGCCGAGCAGGCCGCCAACGTGCTGGCCGACGTCAAGATCCGTCAGCTCGCCAAACAGGGCAAGCAGCTCAGCGCCGAGCACATCGCCGCGATCCGCGACCCGGTGCTCGGTGAGTTCAAGCGCAAGCAGAGCGCGTACTGGAGCACCTCCGAGATCTGGGACGACGGCATCCTGGCGCCGTCGGACACCCGCAACGCGCTGGGCATGGCGATCTCGGCGGCGATGAACGCGCCGATCGGCGATCCGAAGTACGGGGTGTTCCGGATGTAGCAGGGGGTGCCAAAGTCTGCGTAAGCCTGACGCCCAGACAGTCTTACGAAGCTTTAATTGCCAAAGTCTGCATAAGGCCTGATGATGGCGCCTCTTATGCAGACTTGTGGCGGGTGGCGATGAGCAAGCGCCTGGGTACTTACGTCACCCGGACCACGGTGGGCGAAAGCTTTCGGGCCTTTATTCCCCCTGATCTGCCGCCTGATCCTCCGCTGGTGTTCGACAGCGCGATGATCGGCTTGCTGGAGGAGGCCAACCGCCTGCTCGGCCGCCTGGACGGCTTGGCCGCGGCCTTGCCCGACCCGCAATTGCTGCTCTACCAGTACGTGCGCAAGGAGGCGGTGATGTCCTCGCAGATCGAGGGCACGCAGTCCTCGCTGTCCGATCTGCTGATCCACGAGATGGACGAAATCCCGGGCGTGCCCGAAGACGACGTCGAAGAAGTCTCCTGCTATGTGCGCGCCCTCAACTTCGGCGTGCAGCGTCTGGCGAGCTTGCCACTGTCGCTGCGACTGCTGCGCGAGATTCACGCTCAGCTGTTGGCCAGTGGGCGCGGCGCCACCAAGATGCCCGGCGAGTTTCGGCGCAGCCAGAACTGGCTGGGCGGCAGCCGCCCGGGCAATGCCAGCTTCGTACCGCCGCCCCCCGAGAATCTGATGGACTGCCTCGGAGCCCTCGAAAGCTTTCTGCATGACGGCTCGACGCCGCCGCTGATCCGGGCCGCGCTCGCCCATGTGCAGTTCGAAACGATCCACCCGTTTCTCGATGGCAATGGCCGCCTGGGTCGCTTGCTGATTGCCTTGATGCTGGTCGAAGCCAAGGTGCTGCAATACCCGTTGCTGTACCTGAGCCTGCATTTCAAGAGCAATCGATCCGAGTATTACGAGCGGCTCAGCCGCGTAAGAACGCACGGCGATTGGGAAGGCTGGCTCGCCTACTTTCTGCGCGGCGTCATCCATACCGCAGGCGAGACGATCGACACGACGCGCCAGATCCTGGCGCTGTTCGATCGCGACCGGGCGCGCATCGCAACAGTCGGACGATTGTCGGGGACGGCGCTACGTTTGCATGAGCATCTGCGCGCCCGCCCGGTGACAACGGTGGCGCTTGCGGCCGCATCGACGAAGGTCAACCGCACCAGCATCGTCACCGCGCTGGCCAAGCTTACGGAGCTGGGCATCGTTCGCGAACTGACCGGAAACCGCCGCAATCGATTGTTCGCGTATGACACCTACTTGGCTCTACTGAGCCGCGACACCGAGCCTCTGCCCGATTGACGGACCGGGATCCTGGTTAGGACGTAGGTTGAGGTGAGCGCAGCGAACCCCAACATTTCGTCCGCGCCGACGTTGGGGTTCGCTGCGCTCACCCCAACCTACAACGGATGGTCCGCGCCATATTGCCGCATAACGTTATCCGTTATAAAGTGCCGGCGTGATCATCAGTTTCCGCTGCGTCGACACCCAAAAGTTGTTTGAGACTGGCAAGTCGCGCCGGTTCACCGGTATTGCAGCCGTTGCCACGCGCAAGCTGACCCAGCTCGACAATGCGCAGGAGCTACGCGACCTGGCGTCACCACCCGGCAATCGCCTGGAGGCGCTGCGCGGTAGCCGCGTCCGCCAGCACAGCATCAGAATCAACGACCAGTTCCGCTTGTGCTTCCGCTGGACGGACACCGGGGCGGAAGACACCGAGATCACCGATTATCACTAAGAGGACCAAGGCCATGAGCAAGAACGGCATGCGGCCGGTTCATCCCGGTGAAATTCTGCGCGAGGACTATCTGGCGGAACTGGGCATGAGCGTCAATGCGCTTGCCAAGGCGCTCAAGGTGCCCACGCCGCGCATCAACGACGTCGTGCGCGAGCGGCGCGGGATCAGCGCGGACACGGCGCTGCGGCTGGCACGCTACTTCGACACCACACCGCAGTTTTGGTTGAACCTGCAGGCGGCCTACGATCTGAGGCTGGCGGAAATCGCGGCCGGCAGCAAAATCAACCGGGAAGTTTCGGTGATGTCCAAGGCCGCCTGAGGTATTGCCCGCCGCCGACCTCATTGGCTAGCCCGTAGGTTGGGGTGAGCGCAGCGAACCCCAACATTGCGCCGGTGATCGTTGGGGTTCGCCAGGCTCACCCCAACCTACGACTGCGCCTGCTCGCTCGAATGGACGAGGCCCGGCCGCCGCAGCGACCTAGACTCGACGCGCGTGGATGTCACCCAGGAGAACCCACATGTCGCCGTCGGAATCCTTCTACGTCGCGATCGGCCTGCTATCGATCGTCGTCATCGTGGTGCTGAACCGGCAGCTGTACCGCCAGGGCGGGGTTTCGGTGCTGGAGGGCGTCTGCTATCTGATCGCGGTGCCGGCGCTGGTGATCGGCTGGTATTTCAACTTCCAGTACATGCGCGGCTACGGCGAGCAGGTCGGATGGTGGCACTGGACCACGCTGCTGTTCGTCAATCCGGCCTCGGCTTCCGGCGGCCAGGACCTGATCATCGCCAATCTGCTGCTGTTCCCGCTGTGGACCATCGTCGACGGCCGCCGCTGCGGCATGCGCCTGAGCGGGTGGTATTTCGTGATGAGCCTGGTGACCAGCTACGCGTTCGCGTTCGCCGTGTTCATGGCGCTGCGCGAACGCCAGCTGCGCTGGAATAACGCGCAGCGCCGATAGAGCGCAGCGCAGCACTTCGGGATCGCAGGCTCGGGCCGATTCGCGGCACGCGCCTTGCTGCGGGTGCTTACCGGAATATCGAGCACCCGTCATGAAGCTGATCGCCTCCGCCCTGTCTGCGCTCGCGCGGCTCGGCTGCGCCGCCTGCCTGATCAACAGCGTTTCGGCCCACGCCGCCGGCGACTGCGCCGCGCTGGCCAGCCTGGTGCTGGAGGGCGCGACCATCAGCACGGTCGAGGCGGTGCCGGCCGGCACGTTCACCACGCCGCCGCAGATCGCGCTGCCGTCGAAGACCTATACGGTGCCGGCGTTCTGCCGCGTGGCGCTGAGCATCGCGCCGTCGGCGCTGACCGAGGTCTGGCTGCCCACCGACACCTGGAACACGCTGCTCGGCGGCTGGGGCAATGGCGGCAGCACCGGCGTGGTGATGTATGACGCGATGGCCTCGTCGCTCAACGGCGGCTACGCGACGGTGTCGTCCGACCTCGGCCACCAGAGCACCGCCGAGGATGTCAGCTGGGCCAACGGCCGGCCGGATCTGGTCGAGGACTTCGGCTACAACATCACGCATGCGATGACGGTGATCGCCAAGCAACTGGTCGCCGCGTATTACGGCACGCCGCAGACGCGCGCCTATTTCGGCGGCTTCTCCGCCGGCGGCCGCCAGGCGCTGATGGAGGCGAGCCGCTATCCCGAGGACTACGACGGCATCAACTCCGGCGCGCCGGCGCAGAACTGGACCCGGCTGATGGACGGCCTGGTCTGGCAATCGCTGGCCGTGCTCGGGGATTCGAGCCTGGCGGCCTATCCGAGCGCCGATCAGGTCAATGCCTTGGCCGCCGCGGTGATGGCCAGCTGCGACGGCCTCGACGGCCTGGTCGACGGCCAGATCACCGATCCGACGGCCTGCAAATACGATCCGGTGGCGCTGTCCTGCGACACCAGCACCGCGAGCACCTGCCTGAGCAAGAAGCAGGTCAAGGCGATCCAGACGCTGTACAAGCCGCTGAAGAATTCCGCCGGCGACAAGCTCTACCCGGCGGTCATTCACGGCAGCGAATTCGAATGGGCCTGCTCGTTCGTCGGCACCGCGCCGTACAACGGCTACAGCTATCTGCTGTCGCAGGAGTATTTCCAGAACATGGTGTACGAGGCCACGTCCTGGGATTTCCGCAGCTTCAATCCCGATGTCGACGTGCCGTTCGCGGACAACAAGCTCGCCGATACGCTCAACGGCAGCTCGCCGAACCTGGATGCGTTCAATGCGCGCGGCGGCAAGCTGCTGCTCTGGCACGGCTGGTCCGACGGCCTGATCACGCCGCTGGCCACGGTCGACTACTACAACGCGCTGAAAAGCCGCTACGGCAAGAGCGTGCTGAACGGCTTCGCCAAGCTCTACATGGTGCCGGCCTTTGGTCACTGCGGGTCCTACGGCCCCTCGGTCTTCGACACGCTGTCGCCGCTGCGCGCCTGGGTCGAGCAGGGCACCGAGCCGCAGGCTATCCTTGCGCTGCAGCTCGATTCCAGCGGCGCGGTGACCCGCACCCGGCCGCTGTGCCCGTATCCGAAACAGGCGGTCTACAAGGGCGTCGGCAACATCAACCTGGCGAAGAATTTCAGCTGCAAGTGACGCCGTGTCACCGGATCCGCCAGCCGTAGGTTGGGGTGAGCGCAGCGAACCCCAACATTTGAGCGAGCCCTACAACGGCTCAAGCAAAGCCGGGATTGCCGACCTACCGTGTCATCTCACCACGCAGCGAAGCCCACAAAAAAGGCGGCCTTGGCCGCCTTTTTTGCTGCTGCGAGAACAAGGCAAGCCGGATGAGGCTACTTGCTCTTCTTCTTCTCGATCTTTTCCGCCTTCTTTTCGGCGGGCGTCTTCAGCGGCTTCTTCTTGGTTTCCTTCTTGCGATCCTGGCTCTTGCTCATGAGGTTTGCTCCGGTGTCGTCGTGGGGGGCTGCTGCTCTTCGGTATCGCCGGTGGATCCGCGCGCCAGCTTCTTCAGGCGCTTTTCTTCCTGCTGCTTGCTCTTTTTCAGCTCACGCTGCCGCTTGTCGAATCCGTAGTTGGGCTTGGCCATGGTCGCTCCGTTGATGGCGACAGTTTAAAGGAATTGCCCTGCTCGTTTCGCTCGGAACGATACGCCGGTATCGCCGGTTCCGAAACCGCTCTTTCAGGCCCTGATGCGGTTTCGTGCCTCCAGCCACGGCCAGCTCAGCAGCGCCGGCACGCCGAACAGCAGGTCACGCATGCGCTTGCACAGCGACAGCGCGAGCGCCAGATCCGGCGGCAGGCCGAATATTGGCGCGATCAGCAGCAGGCCGGCCTCCTGCACGCCGAGACCGGCCGGCATCATGAAGAACAAGTGGCGCGCCGCCTGTATCGCCGCCTCCAGCGACAGAGCCGTCAGCAGGCCGACGGGGTGGCCGAGCAGGCGCAGCGCCAGCGCGTTCTCGAACGAGCCGAGCACCAGGCCGGCGAATTCCCAGCAGACGGCGGCGAGCAGAATCCGCGGCTGTGCAAAATAGCCGCGAATACGCTGGTCCAGCGCGGCGCCGTCCAGGCCGAGCCGCGCCTGCAGGCTCGCGCCGACGAGCCGCGTCAGCCCGCGCTGCGCCAGTTCGAACAGCCGGCTGCGACGCAGCATCAGCGCGGCCAGCAGCGGAACCGGCGCGCTGATCAGCAAGCCCAGGCCGATGCGCTGTGCCAGCGGCGTCGCCCCGGGATGCAGCAGCACCAGAGCGAAGCTGAGCAGTGCGAACAGCAGCTGGTTGAAGATCGACAGCAGCAGTTGCAGCACGACGCTGGCGCTCGCCGCGGCGCCGTCCAGGCCGCGCCGCATCGCCAGCCGGATGCCGACCAACTCGCCGCCGATGCTGGCCAGCGGCAGCAGCCGCGCGACCGCTTCGCGGATCGTCGAGGCCCAGAACAAATAGGGCAGGCGCGCGCGGCCCGGTGCGTCGTGCGGCGCCAGCAGCACGCGCCAGCCCATCGCGTCCAGCAGCAGCGGCAGCGCATGGAACGGCACCAGCAGCAGCAGCGGCCAGCCGGCGCGGTATAACAGGCCGACGATTTCGGCTATGCCATGCCGCTGGCTCAGCCAGACGATTGCGGCCAGGCCCAGCAGCGCCGCAAAGTAGGAGGCGGCCTTCAGCACGCCGCCGAGTACCGGCAGGCCCATTGATATCGCCAGGAGCGGCTCATCGAAAAACAGGCGGCAAGCAGCATCGGAGTGAAGTCCGCGCCAGCGGCGGCCGGCACGCGCGTCGACACCCGCGCGTTTCTCGAAAAGCTGCCGAAGTGGGTGATCGTGATTCTGCCGGTGGCGCACTGGGTGCTGATGAGTCTGCGCCATCGCGCGGCGGTGCTGCCATCGGTGGCCAATCCGAAGATCACTTCCGGCGGCCTGGTCGGCGAAGGCAAGACCGAATACTTCCGCATCATGGGCGTCGTGGCTCGTGCCGTGACGGCGCCCAATGGCTCGTTCGTCGTGCACACGGAGCGCGCCGCGGCGGACGCGGCCGCCTGCATGCAAGCTGCCGGCCTCGCGTTCCCGATCATCGCCAAGCCCGACATCGGCTGGTGCGGCTTCGGTGTGCGCCGCATCGATGCGCCGATTGAGCTCGCGGACTATCTCGCTGCGTTTCCACGGAGCGAGCGCGTCGTGCTGCAGGCCTATGTGCCCGACGCAGGCGAGGCCGGGGTTTTCTACGTGCGGCTGCCCGGCGAGACGCGCGGCCGCGTGCTCGGCCTCGCGCTGCGTTATTTCCCGCAGGTGATCGGCGATGGCCGGCACTCGATCGCCGAGCTGATCGCAGGCGACGCGCGGCTGGCGCGTCTCGGCGATCCGCTGCATCGCTCGCGCATCGATCCGGCGCGGATCGCGGCGGCCGGCGAAGTCGTGCGCCTGGCGACGATAGGCTCGAGCCGCGTCGGCGGGCTGTATCGCAACGGCGAGGCGCTGATCACGCCGCAGCTGACCACGGCGATCGATGCGGTCGCCCGCGACATGGACGAATTCCATTTCGGCCGTTTCGATCTGCGTTACGCCAGCGAGGTGGCGTTGATGGAGGGCCGGGGCTTCACCATCATCGAGGTCAATGGTGCCGGCTCCGAGGCGATCGAAGCCTGGGACCCGCAGACCCGGCCGCTTGCTGCTTTCGGCAAGATCATGGCCAAGCAGGTGCTGCTGTTCCGGATCGCGGCAGCGAACCGGAAACGCGGCTTCGAGCCGATGGGGTTTCTTGCTCTGGCGAAGCTGCATCTGAACCAGCAGCGGCTCATCCCGTTGTATCCGCCGTCGAACTGACGGGCAGGCGATCCACGCGCAGCGTGTAGGTTGGGGTGAGCGCAGCGAACCCCAACGTGTGCCCGCGCCGATGTTGGGGTTCGCTGCACTCACCCCAACCTACTCGGCTAGGGCCGTTCCACGCACAGCCCCACCGCTGCGATGCGGTCGGCGTGTGCGTAGACCGGCCGTTCGAGTTCTTCGCCGAACACATCGGGATCGAGTTCGATGTAGCGCCAACGGCAGTCGCGGCCATCGAGCAGCGCTTGGAGTTCTGCCAGAAACGGATCGACGCCGTCGACGATCGCGACGCCGGTATATAGCAACAGCCGGCCGCCCGGCCTGAGCCGCGCACAGGCTTGCGCGGCGATGCGCAGCCCCAGCTCGCGGCCCAGATCGCCGCCGCCGTGGCGATACGCGCGCTGCTGCTCGTCGGCCAGATACGGCGGATTGCAGATGATCAGATCGAAGCCGCCATCGACCGCGGCGAGCACGTCGCTCAGCACCGTCTGCACGGCGACGCCGGCGTGCCGCGCATTCACCTCGGCCAGGCGCAGTGCCGCCGCGTTGATGTCGGTCAGCAGCCATTCCGACGCCGACAGGCGGCCCGCGGCGGAGATCGCGCCGGCGCCGCTGCCGCAGCCGATGTCCGCGCAGCGCAGCGTCGATGCGGCGGCGGGCAGGTTCGCGTTGACGAAGTTCGCAAAGCGATAAGTGTCCGGCCCGAAGAACACCGCGTCGCCGGCCAGGGTGGGATAGGCCGAGTGCAGGAACAGATGGCCGTCCAGCGCGGAGACGCGGACCGTGCTGCGATAGCCGCCCGGCTCCGGCAGCAGAACGCCGGCATCGCGCATCAGCGACAGCATCGCATCGCCGACGATGCGGCTCTCGAACGGCAGGCTCCAGCCGAAGACGTCGCTCAGCGTGCGCGCGGTCTGCCGCCCGGCGCGGGCGAGCACGCGCGCATGCGTCAGCGGTGTCGGCGTTACGAACCGATACGCGCGTTCGGACAGCGCTTGCAGCAGGCTCGACAGTGCATCGTCGCGATTCATGAGTCGATGGCTTGAGACGGGTGCTGCGACTATACGGCCGTGCCTGCGCGCCGTGCTTTGGCGGTAGTGGAGAATGCCGCCGTGTTCAGTCCCTAATCAGACGGTCGGCGTCAGCATGCGAGACCTGAACCGGATCCTGAGCCGGATCCTGAACCGGATTGATCGAGACCGACCATGCGCGAACAGTTCGCCAGCTGGGCCGCCGCACACACCGGGCTAAAGAGCTTGAACCCGCGAGATCTGCAGCAGCGCCTGGCGGCGTTCAACGCGCATCGGCTGCGGCCCGGCTTGCCGAACGACAACTGGCGCCGCGAGCTGCGCGCCGAGCTGGAGCTGCGCGAACTCGAAGGTGAATACGTCGAGAACGAGCGTCGCGCCGTCAGTGCGATGCTGGCCGAGCTGCCGGGCGATCCGGATGCCTTCATGCAGTGGTTCGAGGCCCTGCGCGAAACCGGGCCGGGCCAGAACGACGCCCTGTTCCCGTGGCTCGCCAGCCAGGCGTCGATGGACGCCATGCGCTGGTTTCTGACCCAGGAAATCGGCGGCGAAGCCGGCTTCGACGATCTGGTGGCGCTGACCCAGGTGCGGCTGCCGGTGCAACCCAAGCTCGAGCTCGCGCGCAACTACTGGGACGAGATGGGCCGCGGCCGCGAGGACGACATGCATGGGCGGATGCTGGAGCATGTGGCCGAGGAACTGGGTCTGCACGCGACGCCCGAGGCAACGGTCTGGGAATCGTTGGCGCTGGCCAACCTGATGGCGGCGCTGGCGGCAACGCGCCGCTACACCTACCTGTCGGTCGGCGCGCTGGGCGTCATCGAGCTGACCGCGCCGGGCCGCGTGGCGCAGGTCAACCAGGGCCTGCAGCGTCTTGGCGTATCCGCCACCGGCCGCCGCTATTTCCAGTTGCACGCGGGGCTCGACATCCGCCATGCCGAGGCCTGGAACCGCGAAGTCATCCGCCCGCTGGTCAGCGCCGATCCGGCATTGATCCGGCCGATCGCCGAAGGCGCCTTGTTGCGGCTGCGTTGCGGCGCGGCCTGTTTCGAGCGTTATCGCCGCGAGCTGGGTGTGATCGCCGCATAGGGCCGCCGCCGCGCGGCCCTGTCTATACTGCGGGCTCCGCCCGATCGACACCGCCGCCATGTCCGCAAGCCTGCGCATCCTGCTCTCGTTGCTGCTGCTCAGTGCAATTCCGTACGCCGCGGCTTTCCCGTTCGGCTCCAAGATCGATGATCCGAAGGACGTGCCCAAGGTCACGACCAGTGCGCCGAGTGCGCAGCTGATCGGCCAGACCTTCACGATCGAATCGAAAGTCATGCACGAGACGCGGCGCATCAACGTCTACACGCCGCCGCCCTGCGACGGCCCCAAGGCCGCGGCCTGCCCGGTGCTGTACATGCCCGACGGCGGCATTCTCGAGGACTTTCTGCACATCGCCGGCCTAGTGCAGGTGTCGGTCGGCAACCATACGATGCGGCCCTTCATCCTGGTCGGCATCGAGAACACCGAGCGCCGCCGCGACCTGACGCCGCCCACCGACGTGGCCGAGGACCTGCGCATCGCGCCGCGCGTCGGCGGCTCGGCGCTGTTCCGCCAGTTTCTGCGCGACGAGCTCAAGGTCGCAGTGCGGGCGCGCTACAACACCAGCAGCGAGAGCGCGATCGTCGGCGAGTCGCTGGCCGGCCTGTTCATCGTCGAGACCTTCCTGCTTGAGCCGGATCTGTTCGACAGCTATATCGCGATCAGCCCCAGCCTGTGGTGGAACGGCCAGCAGCTGGCCGACAGCACCGCGGCGCGTCTGAAAGCGCAGCCCGATCTGCACAAAACGCTGTACCTGAGCGCGGCCGACGAGAGCAATATTCTGCCGGGCACCCAGGTGATGGCGGCAGCGCTGAAAGCCGATGCACCCAAGGGCCTGCGCTGGTACTACGAGCCGATGCCGGGCGAGACGCACGCCACGATCTATCACCCGGCGGCGCTGGCCGCGTTCCGCAAAGTGTTCGCGCCGGCTGCCACTCCGTAGGTCGGCAATCCCTTGCCGACGTGTACGCCCGATACGCAACCGGGGCCTCATGTCGGCAAAGGATTGCCGACCCACTCTCCTGCTCCCCCTGGGCGAGCCCTTACAGACCTGCCTCCACCATCGAGTACGGGGAAGACGGCGCAGCCCGTAGCACTCAAACGCATTGGTGCCATTGCTGGACCCATTCACAATAAAACACGGGATATTTGAGCTTGGATCAAGCAACACACAACAAGATCGTTTCGTTCATCTGGGGCATCGCCGACGATGTCCTTCGCGATCTGTTCAGGCGGGGCAAGTACCCGGACGTCATCCTGCCGATGTGCGTCATCCGGCGCATGGACGCGGTACTGGAGCCGACCAAGCCGGCAGTGCTCGATACGAAGAAGATGCTCGACGAGGCCGGCATCACCGAGCAGCGCGCCGCGCTGTGCGACGCCGCCGGCCAGGCGTTCTACAACACCTCGAAATTCACCCTGCGCGACCTCAAGTCCCGCGCCAGCCAGCAGCAGTTGCTGGCCGATTTTGAGGACTACCTCAACGGCTTCTCGCAGAACGTCCAGGACATCCTGGAGAACTTCAAGTTCAGGAATCAGCTCACCACGCTGTCGCGTTCGGACTCGCTTGGAACGTTGATCGCCAAGTTCCTGGACCCGGACATTGATCTCTCTCCGGCCGGCATCGACAACCACTCGATGGGCACGGTGTTCGAGGAGCTGGTCCGCAAGTTCAACGAAGACAACAACGAGGAGGCCGGCGAGCACTGGACGCCGCGCGATGCTGTGCGCCTTATGGCCAATCTCGTATTCCTGCCGATCCAGGACCGGATCAAGTCCGGCACCTACATGCTGTACGACTGTGCCTGCGGCACCGGCGGCATGCTCACCGTGGCCGAGGACACGCTGACCCAACTCGCCGCAAAGCGCGGTCAGCAGGTCAAGAGCCTGCTATACGGACAGGAGATCAACCCGGAGACCTACGCGGTCTGCAAGGCCGACATGCTGCTCAAGGGCGAAGGCGAGAACGCCGAACACATCGTCGGCGGTGCGGAGTGGTCCACGCTCGCGCATGACGCCTTCCCGGCCCAGGAATTCGACTTCATGCTCGCCAACCCGCCCTACGGGAAGAGCTGGAAGAAAGACCTTGAAGCCATGGGCGGCAAGGACGGCATGCGTGATCCCCGCTTCAAGGTCATGCACCAGGGCGAGCAGCTCTCGCTGGTCACAAGGTCCAGCGACGGCCAGATGCTGTTCCTCGCCAACATGGCGGCGAAAATGAACGGCAAATCGGCACTCGGCAGCCGCATCGCCGAGGTCCACAACGGCAGCTCGCTGTTCACCGGCGACGCCGGCCAGGGCGAGAGCAACATCCGCCGCTGGATCATCGAGAACGACTGGCTGGAAGCCATCGTCGCGCTACCGCTCAACCTGTTCTACAACACCGGCATCGCCACCTACATCTGGGTACTGACCAATAGGAAGCCCGAGCACCGCAAGGGCCAGGTCCAGCTCATTGACGCCAGCCAGTGGTTCAAGCCGCTGCGCAAAAACCTCGGCAAGAAGAACTGCGAGCTATCACCGGAAGACATCGAACGCATCACGCATACCTTCCTGGAGTTCAAGGAAACCGCGGAGTCCAAGATCTTCCCCAACAAGGGCTTCGGCTACTGGAAGGTCACCGTTGAGCGGCCACTGCGCCTGCACAGCCGGCTGACGCCGCAGGCCATCGAGACCCTGCGCTATACCTCCGGGGACGAGGACATCCGGGCCGTACTGTTCGAGGAGTTCGGTGACGCCCTGACCATCCGGTTCTCGTCGATCGAGGCCGCGCTGGAAAAGCGGCTGACCGAATGGGGCAACGAGGACGATGACGGCGAGGATGAGGACGGCGGCAGCAAGCAGGGGCTACCGGAAAAGAAGCGCAAGAAGCTGCTCGACCCGAAGACCTGGGCGCGCGATACCCGGCTGGTTGACTTCGCAAATGTCCTGCGCGAAGCCTTGGGCGGCGAACTGTACGAGGACCACAACATCTTCCGGGACCGCGTGGATGCCGTGCTGAAGAAGACAAAGGAAAAAATTTCCGCGGCCGACCTCAGGCTCATCCTCAAGTCCGTGAGCTGGCGCGAAGAGACCGCGCCGCCGGTGATCGCCAAGCTGCACAAACCCGGCAAGCTCGCAGCCGACCCACTGCGCGGCCTGTATTTACTCCCCTCTCCCACCGGGAGAGGGGTCGGGGGTGAGGGCGCTCGCAGCGAGAACATCGTCGTCGAGCACGAGCCCGACTCGGACCTGCGCGATACCGAACAGGTGCCCTTGCTCGAAGAGGGCGGCATCGAAGCGTTCATCCGCCGCGAAGTGCTGCCCTACACGCCAGACGCCTGGATCAATGAGGACGCCACCAAGATCGGCTACGAGGTCAGCTTCACCCGGCACTTCTACAAGCCGAAGCCGCTGCGGTCGCTGGAAGAAATCAGCGCCGACATTCTGGCCATCGAGAAAGAGGCCGAGGGGCTGCTGGATGGCCTACTGGTGAGGAGCACAGCGGCATGAGCACCCGCAAGGCCCCCTCAAAGACAAAGCCAGCCACTGGCCGGAGCGTCATCCAACCCGATGCCAGCGAGCCCGCCGATACTTTGTTCAACGAGGTGGTTGACCTGATCGAGCAGGCGCGCCAGCGGGCCTACCAGGCGGTCGATAGCGAGCTTGTCGGTTTGTACTGGCGCATCGGCCAGTACATCAGCGCCAAGCTGGCAGCCGCTATATGGGGCGAAGGCGTGGTGGACCACCTGGCACAGCACCTGGCGCGTACCATGCCCGGGCAGCGCGGCTTCACACGCAGAAACCTTTTCCGGATGCGGCAGTTCTACGAGACCTACAGCGCCGACGAGAAAGTGACACCGCTGGTGACACAACTGCCGTGGACGCACAACCTGATCATCCTGACCCAGTCCAAGCGCCCCGAAGAGCGAGAGTTCTATCTGCGCATGGCGGTACAGGAGAAATGGAAAACCCGCGAACTGGAGCGCCAGTACCGCCTGGGCGCCTTCGAGCGCGCGGTGCTGAGTCCGCCAAAAGTGTCAGCGGCGCTGACACAAATCCAGGGCGACGCCCCAGCCGGCGTATTCAAGGACACCTATTCGGTCGAGTTCCTGAACCTGCCGGCCGACCACACCGAGGCCGATCTGCACAGCGGTCTGTTGGGCCAGCTTCGCGCCTTTCTCATCGAACTGGGCCGCGACTTCTGCTTCGTCGGCTCGCAGTTCCCGGTTCAGGTGGGCGGCCGCGACTTCGCGCTCGACCTGCTGTTCTTCCACCGCGGCCTGAACTGCCTGGTGGCCATCGAGCTAAAAGTGGACCGGTTCGAGCCCGAACACCTGGGCAAGCTGAACTTCTACCTCGAAGCGCTGGACCGCGATGTGAAGAAGCCGCACGAGAACCCGGCCATCGGCTTGCTGCTGTGCGCGTCGAAGGACAGCGAGGTGGTGGAGTACGCGCTGAGCCGCACGCTGTCGCCGGCACTGGTGGCGCAGTACCAGACCCAGTTGCCGGACAAGCAGATGCTGGCGGCCAAGCTGCATGAGTTCTATGCCTTGAGTGCGCCGGTTGACGAGGCCGAGCCTGTGCCATTGGCGACAGCGCGGCGGAAAAACAGGGTTGGCCGGGCGTGATTGCTGCTCTCAAGCCCTTGCGGACGCTGGAGGAAATCAGCGCCGACATTCTGGCTATCGAGAAAGAGGTCGAGGGGCTGCTACAAGGGCTGCTGAAGAAGGGTCCGCAATGAGTCAGCCGGCGTTCGACCTCACTCCCTTCCTCCATCAGGACGAGGGGCAGCACTTTGATCGCAAGTTCCTGTATGAAGGCCGGGAGGGGACGAAGCGCGCCCGCGACCGCCGCAAGCTGCGGGACCGCAGCCTGCTCGATCTGCATCCCCACGGCGCCAACAGCTACTACACCCTGCCGCCCCCGCTCAGCACCCCGGCTCAAGCGCAGACCGGTCCGGGTGATCGAGGGGAGTCGGAGCCGAATCGAGGTGAGCTGGAGGCGGGCCTGCTGGAACGCCGCTTCCCCGATACGCCCACCCATCCCGACCAGGCGTATCGGATCTCGCGCCGACGATTGCCGTTCGGCCTTCCGCAGGTAGACCCGGCATGAGAGAGATCCTCGGCAAGGCCAAGACCGTCCGCGAGGTGCTGCCGTACACGCCGGACGCCTGGATCAACGAGGGCGCGACCAAGATCGGCTACGAGGTCAGCTTCACACGGCATTTCCTCAAGCCGCAGCCGCTGCGCACGCTGGCCGAGATTGGCGCCGACATCCTTGCAATCGAAAAAGAGGCAGAGGGGCTGCTGGATGGCCTGCTGATGGGAGCGACGCAGCCATGAAGAAATTGATCAAGCGGCCCGGGCGTGTCGCTCCCAAACCTGCAAGACGAGCGGCGATGCCTGCGCCTGAGGCCAAGGCGCCGGCAGTGATCGACGAAGCCGCCCTCCTTGGCGATCTGCGGACGCTCGTCCAGGCGGCCCGCCAGCGGATTGCGACGGTGGCTTACTCCACCCAGACGCTGCTCTGCTGGCACCTGGGCAGGCGCCTCTCGAATGAGCATCTCCAAGGCGGCAGGGCTGCGTATGGAAAACAGATTCTCGTGACAGTGTCACGAGAATTGACTGCTGACTATGGCCGCGGATTCAGCTATGCCGAAATCGCCCGGATGATCCAGTTCGCGCAGTCGTTCCCCGATGAGACGATTGTCGTGACGCTGTCACAACAATTGAGTTGGTCGCATTTTCATGCGCTGCTCCCGATCAAAGACCCGCTCGCCCGAGACTTCTACGCCGAGATGTGCCGCATCGAGCGCTGGGACGTGCGCACGCTGAGGCAGAAGATCGGCGGCATGCTGTACCAGCGCACCGCGCTGTCGAAGAAGCCGGAAACCGTCATCTCGGCCGAGATCGGCAAGCTTCGCGATGGGCAAATGAGCCCCGACACCGTGTTCCGCGATCCCTACTTGCTCGACTTGCTGGGGCTCAAGGGGGCCTACAGCGAGCGTGACCTCGAGAGCGCCATCCTGCGCGAGATCGAGGGCGTGCTGCTTGAGCTGGGCGCCGGGTTCAGCTTCGTCGCCCGGCAAAAACGCATGAGCGTCGGCAAGGACGATTTCTATCTCGACCTGTTGTTCTTCCACCGCCACTTGCGCCGGCTGATCGCCGTCGAACTAAAGCTGGAGTCATTCCAGCCTGCCCATGTCGGCCAGATGGAGTTGTACCTGCGCTGGCTGGACAAACACGAACGTGCGCCTGGCGAGGAATCCCCGATCGGGCTCATCCTGTGCGCTTCCGCCGACGCCGAGCAGGTGGAGTTGCTGCAGCTCGATGCGAAGTCCATCCGAGTCAGCGAATACCTCACGGCCTTGCCGCCGCTGCCTCTGCTGCGCGCCCGGCTGCATCAGGCGATAGAACATGCCAGGGAACAGGCGGCGCGGCGCCTGCCCAACGCAGAGGATGACGAGTGACCCCCGACGACAGCGAGCACCAGGCGGTCATGGCCCTCGTCCGGAGTGTGCGTGATCTTCAGCAACGGGCGGCGCAGCAATACCAGCCGGTGGTGGACGGCATCCTGCGCACCGGCAGCCGCGATGCCAGGCACATCGAACGCACGCTGGATGGCCTGCTGGACTTCTGCGGCCACGAACCCGGGCTGGCGATGTACAGGCAACTCTGCCGCCACTACTGGGCGATCGACCCGGCGGCCACCGCCGACTACATCCATGCCTACCGCGAACGCTGGGATGGCGATGAACAGGGCGGCCAGGAGTGATTGACGGGCTCAAGCCGTATGCGGAGTACAGGGACTCGGGCCTGCCTTGGTTGGGGCGGGTGCCGGCCCACTGGCTCACGGCTCGCAATGGCAGCCTGTTCGGCCAACGCAGCCAGACAGGCTATGCCGAGTTGCCGATCCTGGAGGTCTCGTTGAAGACCGGTGTGCAGGTTCGCAGCTTCGGCCACGCGGGTCGAAAGCAGATCATGTCGGACCTGGGCAAGTACAAGCGGGCAGTTGAGGGCGACCTTGCCTACAACACGATGCGCATGTGGCAGGGCGCACTCGGCGTTTGTCCGGTTGATGGCCTCGTGAGCCCGGCCTACGTCGTGGCGCGACCCTACCCAGGTGTCGACGCCCGATACTTCGCCGCGTTGTTCCGGACCGGCAACTACATGGCCGAGATCGATAGCGCGTCGCGCGGCATCGTGAAGGACCGCAACCGGCTGTACTGGGACCAGTTCAAACAGATGCAGTCACCTTGCCCGCCGGTGGCGGAGGAGGCGGCAATCGTGCGATTCCTGGACTGGGCGAACGGGCGGCTGGAGCGGGCGATTCGCGCCAAGCGCAAGGTGATTGCGCTGCTGAACGAGCAGAAGCAGGCCATCATCCACCGCGCCGTGACCCGCGGCCTCGATCCTGGCGCTCCCCGCAAACCCTCTGGCATCCCTTGGCTCGGGGATATTCCGCAGCATTGGGAGGTGTCGAGATTAAAGAACGAGTTCCGCTGCTTGAACACGCAACGTGTGCCGCTCAACTCAGTCGAACGTGGCGCTATGACGTCGAGGACCTACGACTACTACGGCGCATCCGGTGTGATAGACAAGGTCGATGACTATCTCTTCGATGACGATCTGCTGCTCATCGCCGAAGACGGTGCCAACTTGGTTCTTCGAAACCTTCCGCTCGCAATTATTGCGAGAGGCAAGTTCTGGGTGAACAACCATGCCCATATCCTCAAGCCGAGGCGGGGGAGCATCGTCTATCTGGCGCATGTTTTAGAAACGCTGAACTACAAACCGTGGATATCAGGCGCAGCGCAGCCCAAGCTCACTCAAGACAGACTGATGTCGATTTCAATTGCAGTGGCCCCGTCCGACGAACAGGATGCGATCGTTCAAAAGACGTCGGAGCAAACTCGCCCGCTCGTGGCTGCCATCTCCCGCCTCGAACGCGAAATCGAACTCCTCCGCGAATACCGCACCCGCCTAGTCGCCGACGTCGTCACCGGCAAGCTGGACGTGCGTGAAGCTGCGGCGCGTCTGCCGGATGAAACAGCTCCGGATGTCGCGGAAGACGAGGCCGACATGGCGGAAGAACTCGGCAGTGAAACCGACGGCGCCGTGGCATGACGGTACCGGCGCAGCCGAAGCGGTATCACATCGCCCATGTGAACCGGCTGCCATCGATCGTGGTCGATGGTCACCTGTTATGGTGTGATCGTGAGGTGCTGCTCCGTGCGATGCCGGGCACGATGACCGGTGTGCATACGATCAAGCAGCGGCCGCTGAACGAACTGCAACTCAGCAGTCTCCCTGCGTTGTTCGTGAGGGAACCCTGTGCCGATCCTGCGCAAGACCATTGCCCGCGACACTCACCTGAACAACGATGAAGCCGCTGTATACAAGGCCATCGGCAAGAAGTATTTCGACAAGCATTCCAGCGTTAACCACGGCGCTGGTGAGTATGTGCGCGTAACTGGCGCGACCGTTGCTACTACGAACACCGTGGAATCCAACTTCGCCATCCTGAAGCGCGGCCTTTACGGAAGGCTCCACCACGTTGGTGAGCAGCGCTTGCAGCGCTACGTGACCGAGTTCGATTTCCGCTGAAATCAGCGTAAAGTGAACGACACGGCGCGTGCTGACGCGCTACTCGGTCAGATCGGCGGCAAGAGGCTCATGTACCGGGACTCGTCCGAGTCGGCCTGAGAAAACCACGCGGCAGGAGCGACTAGACATGACTGCTGAAAGAATCACCCTAGTCGTCGATGGACTGGAAAAAGACAATGGCGATGTACGCCTTGAGGTCTTTGTCGAAGAACTCCAAAAGCTCCAAGCCGCACTGGCTCGGGCCGACAAAACTAGTTCTGGCGGGAAAAGGCGCAGCTATTTCGCTGTGGTCGGCCTCTCACATTCCAGCCCGGCCACAGTTGAATTAGAAGCCCGCTATACAAATGGCGTTCCCTACGCTCTTAGAGGCCAGGCTTTCTCGCACTTCTTCGGCTTAATTGATTCTGTAGAAAACGGCGTCATCCCGGACGATGTTGACTATGGGTTACTCGAAGATTTGAGGGCGCTGTCTGCGCCCGTGGGAACGAAGTTGCGTGCAGCGACGCTCAAGATCGATTCCCGAATCTTTTCCCTAACCGAGAAGATCGCGAAGAAAATTGACGAGCATATGGCCGATCAGGAGCATTGCTTTTCTACAGTTGAGGGCACGCTAGAAAAGATCAACATCCACGCTGAAGCCAACGCTTTTACGATTTATCCAGACGTAGGCGCAAAGCGTATCGCATGTCACTTCCCGCCATCTTTAGTCGATAAGGCTATCTCGGCCGTAAGCAGACGGATCGCCGTGACTGGCCTTTGTGCGTATCGAAAGTTTGCGGATTTTCCACATCATATTAATGTGGATGATATTGAGATATATCACTCCGAAGACCAGCTTGCGAATTTCGACGACATACTCGGCTTGGCTCCTGGTTTAACTGTCGGAACAACATCAGAAGCCCTGATAAGGGAAATCCGCAATGGCTGGGAATAAGGTCGTCTACTATTGGGACACGTGCCTATTCATCGCATGGCTAGCCAGCGAGACGAGGAAGCCTGGTGAGATGGAGGCCGTTAGCGATTGCATAGCAAGGTTCAAAAGACGCGATATTTCGCTTATGACTTCTGTGCTGACAAGCACGGAAATCAGCGTCAATAAAATCCCCGCAGGTGCTGAAAATATCCTGCATGAAATCATGCAAAGGCCGAACTTCACGCGTATATCGGTTGATTTCCGTGTAGCTAATCTCGCCCGCGATCTTCGGAATTACTATCTGTTGCGGCCGGAGTGGAATCAAAAAACCATATCCGTTCCCGACTCGATCCATTTAGCTACATCGATTTTATATCGGGCCACCGAGTTTCATACCTTTGATGAAAGGGATAATAACAAGCACAACTGGCTAGGGTTGCTACAACTGAACGGCGATGTTGGAGGGCACAAGATGACAATCTGCAAACCATCCGTTGACGATCAGATGAAGTTAGCAGGGCCTGGATTTGGATCATGATCAGCGCACAATAAAAAAGCCGCCCTACTGATTCTCAAGGATTCGACCATGATCGAATACACAACGGGGGACATTCTGCGCTGCGGGGCGGATGCGCTGGTCAACACCGTCAACTGCGTGGGCGTGATGGGCCGCGGCATCGCCTTGCAGTTCAAGAACGAGTTCCCCGCCAACTTCAAGGCCTACGCGGCCGCCTGCAAGCACGGTGAGGTACAGCCGGGCCGCATGTTCGTGTTCGAGACCGGCCAGCTCACTGCGCCGCGCTACGTCATTAACTTCCCGACCAAGCGCCACTGGCGCGGCAAGAGCCGGATGGAGGACATCGACTCTGGGCTGGTATCGCTCGTCGAAGCGATCCGCGCGCGCGGCATCCGGTCGATCGCCATTCCGCCGCTTGGCAGCGGCCTCGGCGGGCTGGATTGGGCGCAGGTGCGTCCGCGCATTGAGGCGGCGCTGCGCGGGCTTGATGATGTGCGTGTGATGGTTTTCGAGTCCGGCGGTGCAGCAGCCTCCGACACGATGAAGCACCAACGCGAGGTGCCCAAGATGACTCCGGGGCGGGCCGCATTGGTGGAGCTGCTGAACCGCTACCTTCGCGGGCTGCTGGACCCTTTCGTGACGCTGCTGGAAGCGCACAAGCTGATGTACTTCATGCAGGAGGCGGGGCAGCCTTTGCGCCTGCGCTACAAGCAGGCGCCCTACGGCCCGTATGCCGAGAACCTGCGGCATGTGCTGCGCGAGATCGAAGGCCATCTGATCTCGGGGTACGCCGATGGTGGCGACGCCCCCGACAAGCAATTGCAACTGGTGCCCGGTGCCGCGGAGGAGGCCGGGGCCTTTCTCGCAGCCGACGCCGATACGCGCGCGCGCTTCGAGCGCGTGGCTGAACTGGTGGAGGGCTTTGAGACTCCGTTCGGGCTGGAGTTGCTGGCAACAGTCCATTGGGTGATGACGCGGCAGGGCGCCGTCAGCCTGGATGACGTCGTGCGGCATACCTATGCCTGGAACGAGCGCAAGCGGCAGTTCACGCCGCGCCAGATCGGTATTGCGCTTGAGTGCCTGACAAACAAAGGGTGGGTGAGCGGCAGCGCCCAGGCGGGCATGGGCCGAGCGTTTGCTTGATGGTTGCTTGATGGGTTGTTGACGGAATCGGTCGAACGGGGTGCGAACAGCATGCTTTCTATCATCAGATCAATATGTTGCGAAGGCTCCATTTAGTTGATGGTTAGTTGATTGAGCCTGGCGGAGAGAGCGTTTGAGTACCGACACCACCGAGAAAGGCCTCGAAACCCTGATCATGCGGCACATGACGGGCACCGATGGCCTGTCCGTGCCCGCGGGCCAAGCGGCGGAGCGTGCGCCCGAGTACGGTGGCGGCGGCTATCTGGCCGGCAGCCCCAAGGACTATGACCGGGTGCAGGCGCTGGATGTGGCGCAGTTGTTCGCATTTCTGGTGGTTACCCAGCCAGAGGCCTTCAAGAAACTGGAAATGGCCGAGCCGGGCAACCCCAAGGACATCAACCGGCTCAAGTTCCTGACGCGGCTGTCGTCGGAGATCGGCAAGCGCGGTGTCATCGATGTGCTGCGCAAGGGTTTGGCGCATGGGCAGCTGAGCTTTGCTCTGTTCTACGGTACGCCATCCCCCGGCAATGCGAAGGCGGCCGTGCTGCACGCGCAGAACCGCTTCTCCATGACACGCCAGTTTGCGTATAGCAACAACGAAACCCGTCGAGCGCTGGATCTGGGGCTGTTCATCAACGGCCTGCCTGTCGCCACATTCGAATTGAAGAACAGCCTCACCAAGCAGACGGTCGAAGACGCCGTTGAGCAGTTCCGGCGAGACCGCGACCCGCGCGAGCGGCTGTTCGAATTCGGCCGCTGCGCGGTGCACTTCGCCGTCGATGATGGCGAAGTGCGCATGTGTACGCAGCTCAAGGGCAAGGCTTCGTGGTTCCTGCCGTTCAACAGGGGGTATCACGACGGCGCCGGCAATCCGCCGAACCCGAAGGGCTTGAAAACCGACTACCTCTGGAAGCAAGTTCTCACGCGCGTGGGGCTTACGGACATTCTTGAGAACTACGCGCAGATCGTTGAGGAGAAGGATCCGAAGACCGGCCGCAAGAAACGTGTCCAGGTCTGGCCGCGATATCACCAGCTCGGCGTGGTGCGCAAGGCACTGGCCGATGCGCGCGAGCATGGCGCGGGGCAGCGATATCTGATCCAGCACTCGGCGGGCAGCGGCAAGTCCAACTCGATCGCCTGGCTGGCTCATCAGCTGATCGGCTTGCGCCTGGATGGCGCCGAGGTGTTCGACTCGGTGATCGTAGTGACGGACCGCCGCATCCTCGATGATCAGATTCAGAAGACGATCAAGGGCTTCATGCAGGTCGGCGCGACCGTGGGCCACGCAGAGCGCTCGGGCGATTTGCGCCGGTTCATCCAGGAAGGCAAGAAGATCATCGTCTCCACGGTGCAGAAGTTCCCGTTCATCCTCGACGAGATCGCACTCGACGCCGGCAAGCGCTTCGCGATCATCATCGATGAGGCGCACTCCAGCCAGGGCGGCAAGACATCCGCGGCCATGAGCGCGGCGCTCGCAGGGTCGGCGGCAGATGAAGGCGAGGAGAAAGACCCCGAAGACGCGATCAATGCGGCGCTGGAAGCGCGGATGGCGGCGCGCAAGATGCTCACCAACGCCAGTTACTTCGCGTTCACAGCCACGCCGAAGAACAAGACGCTGGAGATGTTCGGCGAAGCACTGCCGCCGGATGCCGATGGCAAGGTGAAGCATCGCCCGTTCCACAGTTACACGATGAAGCAGGCCGTCGAGGAGGGTTTCATTCTCGATGTGCTCAAGGCGTACACGCCGGTCGACAGCTACTACAAGCTGGTCAAGAAGACCGAGGACGACCCAGAGTTCGATACCAAGAAGGCCAAGAAAAAACTGCGCCGGTACGTGGAGAGTCACGACCACGCGATCCGGCTCAAGGCCGAGATCATGGTGGATCACTTTCACGAGCAGGTTCTGGCCGCGGGGAAGATCGGCGGGCAGGCGCGCGCCATGGTGGTGACCAGCGGCATCGAGCGCGCGATCCAGTATTACCAGGCGTTCAAGGCCTACCTGGCGGAGCGCAAGAGCCCGTATCAGGCCATCGTGGCGTTCTCCGGCGAGCACGAGTTCGGCGGCGCAAAAGTCACCGAGGCCTCGCTCAACGGTTTCCCGAGCAATGACATTGCCGAGCAGATCCAGAACGATCCGTATCGCTTCCTGATCTGCGCCGACAAGTTCCAGACCGGCTACGACGAGCCGCTGCTGCATACGATGTACGTCGACAAGGCGCTGTCAGGGATCAAGGCCGTGCAGACGCTCTCGCGCCTGAATCGCGCGCATCCGCAGAAGCACGACTGCTTCGTGCTGGACTTCCAGAACAACAGCGAGGGCATCACTTTCGCGTTCCAGGACTACTACCGGGCGACCCTGCTTGCCGACGAGACCGACCCGAACAAACTGCACGATCTGAAGACCGCGCTCGACGAGGCGCAGGTGTATTCGCCGGACCAGGTGCAGAAGTTCGTGGCTTTGTTCATTGGCGGGGTGGAGCGCGACCAGCTAGACCCGATCCTTGATGCCTGCGTGGCGGTGTACGTGGCGAACCTGGACGAGGACCAGCAGGTCGAGTTCAAGGGCAAGGCCAAGGTGTTCTGCCGCACCTACGGCTTCCTGTCGTCGGTCATCCCTTACAGCAATGTCGCTTGGGAGAAGCTCTCGATCCTGTTGAATCTGCTCCTGCCCAAGTTGCCGGCGCCGAAAGAAGAGGACCTTGCGAAAGGCATCCTCGAAGCCATCGACATGGACAGCTACCGGGTCGAGAAAAAAGCGGCGTTGAAGATTGCGCTGGCTGACGCCGAAGCCGAGATCGAGCCGGTTCCGACCGATGCCGGTGGCCGCAGCGGCGACCCCGAGCTGGATCGCCTGAGCAATATCCTGAACACCTTCAATGAGCAGTTCGCCACCCTGTTCAACGACACCGATCGCGTGGCTCAGCGCATCCGCGACGACATCGCGCCAAAAGTTGCCGCCGATGCCGCGTACCAGAACGCGAGGGAGAACACCCCGCACACGGCACGCATGGCGCACGACCTCGCGCTGGGCAAGGTCATGCAGATCCTGTTGAAGGACGACACGCAGGTCTACAAACAATTTGTGGAGAACGAATCGTTTAAGCGTTTCGTCGGCGATATGGTCTATGCAATGACGAGTTCCCCGTAATTCTGCGCAAGCAAGAACAATTGTTTTTTTCAGCTAGTTGCGTTTGCCTGTGGAGAACTGCCGAACCCGACCGCGCGATTACGCACGCCGTAGGGCTTGTAGCTTGTAGGGCGGGTCGAGACCCGCCGCTTTGTGGCCGTTGAAAACGGCGGGTCACGACCCGCCCTACGGTTCTACAACTCCCCCATTTGTGCGAAGCGCGTGTGCCGGACAACAGGAAGAATCGCCGCCATGACCGCGCCTAGCTACTCAGCCGACTACCTCCGCTCGCTCGCCGACCCTGAAGCCTTCTGGGCCGAGCAGGCGCAGTCGCTGCACTGGGATAAGCCCTGGGATCGCGTGCTCGAAGACAGCAAGGCGCCGCTGTATCGCTGGTTCACCGGCGCCGAGTTCAACACCTGCTACAACGCGCTCGATCGCCACGTGCTCGCCGGTCGCGGTGACGCGAGCGCGCTGATCTACGACAGCCCGGTCACCGGCACCCAGCAGCTATTCACATATCGCCAACTGCTGGACCGCGTTGCCGCCGTCGCCGGCATGCTGCTGGCACACGGCGTGAAGCACGGCGATCGCGTGGTGATCTATCTGCCGATGGTGCCGGAGTGCGCGATTGCGATGCTCGCCTGCGCGCGTATCGGCGCGGTGCATTCGGTGGTATTCGGCGGCTTCGCTGCGCCGGAGCTGGCCAAGCGCATCGACGCCGCGCTGCCGGTGCTGATCCTGACCGCCTCGTGTGGCATCGAGCCGGGCCGCATCGTCGAATACAAGCCGCTGCTCGACCAGGCGCTGCAGCTGGCGACGCACCCGGTCGGCGCCTGCATCGTGCTGCAGCGGCCGCAATGCGCGGCGAGCCTGCAGGCCGGCCGCGATCACGACTGGCGTGAGGCCGAAGCCGCTGCGACGCCAGCCGCGTGTGCGCGCATCCGCTCCACCGATCCGCTATACCTGCTCTACACCTCGGGCACCACCGGCAAACCCAAGGGCGTGGTGCGCGATCACGGCAGCAACGCGGTCGCGCTGCTGTATTCGATGCGCGCGGTCTACGATGTCGGTGTCGGCGACGTGTTCTGGGCAGCCTCGGACTGCGGCTGGGTCGTCGGTCATTCCTACATCGTCTACGGCCCCCTGCTGGCCGGCTGCACGACGATTTTCTACGAGGGCAAGCCAGTCGGCACGCCCGATGCCGGCGCCTTCTGGCGGGTGATTTCCGAGTATCGCGTGAAGTCCTTCTTCACCGCGCCGACTGCATTCCGCGCGATCAAGAAAGAAGATCCGCGCGGCGAGCTGCTGGCGCGCTACGACCTGAGCTGCCTGAAGACGCTGTACCTGGCCGGCGAGCGCTGCGATCCCGACACCGTGCTGTGGGCGCAGGCGATGCTGAAAGTGCCGGTGGTCGACCACTGGTGGCAGACCGAACTCGGCTGGCCGGCGATCGCCAACTGCATCGGGATCGAGGCCTTTCCGGTGAAGCCGGGCTCGGCGACACTGCCGGTGCCGGGCTACGACATCCAGGTCCTTGACAACGACGGCCAGCGGGTCGCGGCCGGCGAGATCGGCAACCTGGTGATCAAGCTGCCGCTGCCGCCGGGAACCCTGGCGACGCTGTGGAACGACGAGGCCGGCTATCTCGAGAACTATCTGGCGCGCTATCCGGGCTACTACCTCGCCGGCGATGCCGCGATCGTCGACGACGACGGTTATTTCTGGGTGATGTCGCGCATCGACGACATCATCAATGTCGCCGGGCATCGCCTGTCGACCGGATCGATGGAAGAGATTCTGGCGGCGCATCCCGACGTTGCCGAATGCGCGGTGATCGGTGTCGCCGATGCGCTCAAGGGCCAGCTGCCGGTCGGGCTGGTGGTGCTCAAGTCCGGCGTCACCCGCGAGCATGCGGACATCGTCCGCGAGCTGATCGAGAGCGTGCGCGCCAGCATCGGCGCGGTCGCCGCGTTCAAGCAGGCGATCGTGGTGCCGCGCCTGCCCAAGACACGCAGCGGCAAGGTGCTGCGCGCGACCATGCGCGCCATCGCCGACGGCCGCAGCTTTGCGGTGCCGGCGACGATCGATGATCCGGTGATTCTCGACGAGATCGCGCAGTTGCTGAAGGGCTCCGCTGCGTAGGTTGGGGTGAGCCGCAGGCGAACCCCAACAGTCATCCGCGCCGATGTTGGGGTTCGCTGCGCTCACCCCAACCTACGCAGCTGCGCGCGCCTTGGGTCAATCCTGCTAGTCAATTCGGGTGAGGTTGCGCGCGGACGATAACTCTAGTTTAGCCCTACAAAAATAGAGCCTCGCAAAAGCGGGCGACTGGAGAGTGCGATGGCGTTTTTTTCGAAGGGGAGAGCGGGTCTGAAATCATTCAACAGCAGGATCGGCACTGCCGCCGGCTTGGGCCTGCTGTGGGCGCCCGCCGCGTTCGCCGGCTTCAGCTTCATGGGCATCGACAGCGACTACCAGCTGTCGGCGACCTATTCGGCGGCAGTGCGCGTGGAGTCGCCGTCCAACGGCATCATCAATCCGCCGCCGCCGCCGGAGATCCCGGTCGCCGATTTCCTGAAAGTCTCGCAGTACAACTACGACGACGGCGATCAGAACTTCAACAAGGGCTCGATGATCAACAACCGCCTGACCTTCCTGGGCGAGCTCAATTTCAGCAAGAACGACTACGGTATGGTATTGCGCGGCGATGCGTTCTACGACCGCGTGTATCGCAAGCTCAACGACAACAACTCGCCGGATACCATCAACAAGCTCGAAGGTCCGACCAACCAGTTCACCGACGATGCGCGCTACAACGACGGCCGCCGCGCGCGCCTGCTCGACGCCTACATCTACGGCTCCTGGTACATCGGCGACGAATCGGCGCTCAACGTGCGCCTCGGCCGGCACATCGCCGCTTACGGAGAAAGCCTGTTTTTCAGCGGTATTTCGTTCGCGCAGGCGCCGGCCGATGCGACCAAGGCGGCGGTGCCGGGCGCCGATGTGAAGAGCATCCTGCTGCCGGTGAACCAGATCTCGGCGCAGTTCTCGCTGAACGACAAGATCAGCTTCGTCGGTCAGTACAAGCTCGAGTTCAAGCCCACCGAGCTGTATCCGGTCGGTGAATATTTTTCGCCGGCCGACGTCGTCGGCCCCGGTGCAGAGTTCATCTACGGCCTGAAGAACCCGCTGTATTTCGCCAACTACCAGGGCACCAATCTGCTGTCGACCGACACGCTGCAGCTGCTGCAGACCGCGACCGGCTTTCTCGGCGTGCAGCTGCCGGCCGGTGCGGCGCTGTCGTCGCTGCTGACGACGCTGGACGGCGTGCTGCCCGATGTGCCGATCCCGATCGGCCAGATTCCGCAGCCGGGCCAGCCGCAATACATCAACGTGATGCGCGGGCCCGACATCCGGCCCAGCGACTACGGCCAGTACAGCCTCGGCGTCAAATACCAGATCACGCCGACCACCAACGTCGGCGTGTTCCGGCTGCGCTACCACGACACCAATCCGGCACCTGTGCAGAACTACGGCAGCGCGCCGCTGCTGGTCGGGCCCAACGGCGCGCCGCTGATCAGCACCGGGCAGCTCGGGCTGCTGGTGCCGGTCAGCTACAACATCCGTTATTTCGACGGCGTCGACATGACCGCGATGAGCATGACCACCTCGTTGTTTGGCGCCAACATCGGCATGGACCTGACTTATCGTCAGGGCACGCCGGTGCTGGTGGATGCCGACGGCGGCATCCAGGGGCCGATTCCGACGCCGGTGCGCGGCGACGTCGGCCAGATCCAGTTCTCCGGCCTGTACACGATCGGCCCGCGCTGGTTCTGGGACACGCTGACCCTGGTCGGCGAGATCGGCTACAACAATGTGTTCAAGCACGAGCAGGCCTGCGCGGCCACCGCAGACAGCTGCCGCATGGATCTGACCAACACCCGCGACGCCTCGGCGGTGCAGGTGCTGGTGCTGATCGACAAGAAGAACGTGGTCCCGGCCTGGGACGCGACGATCCCGATCGTGCTGGCGGCGGTCATCGACGGCCAGAGTTCGCTGCTCGGTGGCTTCGGCCAGCTCAACGGGCCCGGCGACTACCGCGCCAGCGTCGGCATCACCTTCACCCGGCTGCAGGCGCTGCAGCTCGGCATCGCCTACAACGCCTACATCGGCTCGGCAGACTACAAGCTGCGGCCGCTGCAGGATCGCGACAACGTGTCGGTCTCGGCCAAGTACAACTTCTAGGGCGCGTTCTAAGGCGCTAATCCATCGATGGAAAAAACAGCGACCTCGGCTGCGCAGATCGCACTATCCGTGCATGCTATGGCGATGAGCCAGACCGACACTTTCGATGCGGCGGAATTCCGCCGGGCGCTGGGCAGTTTTGCCACCGGCGTGACCATCATCACCACACGTGACGCCAGCGGAAACAACATCGGCCTGACCGCCAACAGTTTCAACTCGGTGTCGCTGAATCCGCCGCTGGTGCTGTGGAGCCTGGCGGAGAGTTCCAGCAGCCTGCCGGCTTTCCGCAGCGCGCAGCACTGGGCGGTGCATGTGCTCGCTTCCGATCAGGAGCCGCTGTCGACGCGCTTCGCCAAGCGCGGCGTCGACAAGTTCGCCGGCCTGGATTGCGAGCAGGGTATCGACAGCATTCCGTTGCTGCGCGGCTGCACCGCGCGCTTCGAGTGCAGGACCGCGTTCCAGTACGAGGGAGGCGATCATGTGATCTTCGTCGGCGAGGTGCTGAATTTCGTGCGCGCCGAATCGGCTCCGCTGGTTTTCCACAGCGGCCGCTATGCCGATGCCACGCGCCGCGACGCCAGTCTGAAGCCGCGCAACGCCTATCTCGCCGGCAGCTTCAACGAGGATTTTCTCGGCTACCTGCTGGGCCGCAGCCATCACCAGTTTTTCAGCAAGATCCGCTCGTATCTGGATCACGAGGGCCTCAGCGACGAGGAGTTCTACCTGCTGTCGACGCTGACGCTGAAGCACGACCTGACCGCGACCGAGATCGACGTCGGCATGGCCGGCGTGCTCGACGACCACAGCGCGCCCGCGCTGCAATCGCTGCTGCAGCGCGGCCTGGCGCAGGCGCTGCCTGGCAGCGGCGGCACCGCCTATGAGCTGACGCTGGATGGCCGCGCCTGCGCACTGCGCATCATCTCGGCGGCGAAGGCGGTCGAGTCGCAGCTGCTGGAGCGGCTCGGGCCGGGCGAGGGCGAGGTGCTGAAGTCGCTGCTGAACCGCCTGCTGTCGGTGACCGACGCCGGCGCCTCGGCGATCTGGCAGCAGCCGTAGGTCGGCAATCCCTTGCCGACGTGTACCGCCCGATGTGCGCACACGGTCTCACGTCGGCAAGGGATTGCCGACCTACGGCGAGATCCGGTATTGGCTGGTGGGTAGGACGTCGAGCGCGTCCATGTCGATGAAGCGCTGCACGCTCTCCATCATCCGGTCGAGATTTCGCTGGAACTTCTCAGGGTCACCGGGCGCGTCGAAGAACACGTAAGGGTCGCTCATCGCGGCGGCCGGGAAACATTCCTCGACGAAGGCGTCGTAGTGCGGTGCATCGGCACTGAGCGCGCGGACCACCAGGTTCTGGATGTACTCGAAGGTCGACTGGGTTTCGATCGCGATGCGGGTGTGACGGTTCTGCCAGATGTCCAGCCATTGCGCCGGTGTCAGCCGTGCTGGGCGCTTCAATAGAGCGAGCTGCGCAAAGCCTTCGGTGCGCACACCCGGCCGCGAGCGACGGTGGTGATTTACCAGCGGCTGCGATTCGGTGACCAGATAGGCGGCGATACGCGAGGCATGACGGGCCAGCGACTCGTCGGTGCTTGCTCGCAGCGCCTGAATCGCGGAGTCGAACCAAATCTGTACGAGTGCATCGGGCGGCGCAATCGATGACGCGCGTCGCAATGCCGAGGCGGGCTCGACAGCCTCGTCCTGCACATTGAACTGCAGTGAACGCAGGCCGGGCTGCTCCTGCAGATCCGGCAGACTCTGCCGCAGATTCGCCGCCCAGGCACCGGCATCGAGACCGGATGGCCGCCACAGCAGATAGATGACTTTTTCCATCGCCGGCAAGAGCCTCGCATCGTCGTAGGTTGGGGTGAGCGCAGCGAACCCCAACAGATGTCCGCGCCGATGTTGGGGTTCGCTGCGCTCACCCCAACCTACAACGACCATGATTACGGCATGTAGGCGCCGCCGTTGCAGTCCAGCGCCGCGCCGGTAATCGCGCTCGCATAGTCCGACACCAGGAACAGCGCGGCGCGCGCGCATTCGTCGTCGGTGACGATGCGCCCCAGCGGGATGTCCTTGGACACCTGCGCTTTCAGATCTTCCAGCGCAATGCCGTGCTGTTTGGACTGGCCGAGCATGTAGTTCTCGACCGGTGCGCCCCACATCCAGCCCATGTGGATGCTGTTGACGCGGATGTTGTCCTTGCCGACTTCGCTGGCCAGGAACTTCACAGCGGTCGATAGCGCGCCCTTGCTCGCGGCGTAGCCGGCCTCGGGGACCGAGGGCACTTTGCGCGCGGCCATCGTGTTGACCATGACCACCGCACCCGAGCGGTTCTTCTGCATGCTCGGCAGCACCGTCTGGGTCAGCTTCAGCGTACCGATCAGGTTGATGCCGAGCACCTGCTGCCAGGAGTCCAGATCGGCGGTCGCGGCGAAGTCGAAATCGCCGTGCACGAAGGCGCTGTTGACCAGCGCGTCGATGCGGCCGAAAGTCTTCAATGTCTCGGCGACCAGGCGCTCGCACTGGCCGCGATCCGAAATATCGGTGACGACTTTCAGCACCTTGGCCGAAGTGCCGAGCGCGTTGATGCGTGCTTCGGCGTCGTCGAGCTTGTCGGCGGTTCGCGCCGCGCAGACCACGCCGCGCGCGCCTTCACGCGCGGCTTCGATCGCGAGCTTGACGCCGAGGCCGGGGCCTATGCCGGAAATGATCACGACCTTGTCTTTCAGCAGCATTGATGTTTCTCCTAGTGATTTTGTAGTTCTCAATCGCGGTCAAGGACCGCTCCTACAGGAATTTTGCGCACCCTCGGCTACGCGACTGTAGGAGCGGACCTTGTCCGCGATTGCGGCCCCTCAGCTCAAATGACGCTCGATATAAGCCGCAAAATCCCGCCGGATCTGCTCGTCCGACAAGCCGAACTGCTGCGCCGTATACGCATGCCCGCCCTGATGCGCTTTCTCGTCCTCGGCCAGCCAGTTCCGCATCGAGGCGGCAAGCTCCGCCGGCAGGCTCCAGCCCAGAAAGTCGTAGACGCGCGCGACCACGTCCATCGGGTTTTTCACGGTGTCGACAAAGCGCACATCGAAAAACGCCGAGCCATCGCCGCGATCACGCACCTGCATCGTGTGGTTCAGCGCGCGCCGCATCAGCTCGTTCCACGAACCGCCGGCCGCTGCTGCTGCGGCCTGATCGCTGTAGATGCACCACAAGGTATGAATGAAGCTGCCGATCGATGGAATGCTCGAGGTCGGATCGCGATGCGTCTGGATCACGCGCACGCCGGGGAACTCGGCCAGCAGCACGTCCATGCGCAGCAGATGATGCGGCGCTTTCAGCACCCAGCGCTGCGCGACAATGCCGCGCTGGCGTTTCTGCCACTGCAGAAACTGCAGCATACGTTTCAGGAACGTATACGCCGGCCGCTGATCCTGTGTGTCCATCCAGGCCATGTAGCCGGGCACGTCGGCATAGGCATTGAACGCGGAGAGGAAGGAATGCTCCATCAGCATCACTTCCTCGTCGGCCGCGTCGGCATCCATTGGATGCATCGCCGCCAGCTTGGGCATCGCGTCGGTCATCGCCCTCACGTCGGCGTGCGCCTGCGCGATGCGTGCGCTCGGCTGCTGCAAGGTCTCGTTGTCGAAAGGAACCGGATAAATCGCTTCCCACCAGGCCATCCAGTAAAAACGCGGATCGCGCGACAGCAGCCGATGCAGCTTGGTGGTGCCGGTGCGCGGCAGGCCGACGATCACCACCGGCGCGGCGATGAGCTCGCCGGCGATTTCCGGATGGCGCTTGAACCAGTCCTCGACTTTCAGGCGATTGACCAGCTGGCCGACCACCTTCATGCGCATCAGGTAGACGCCGGTCGGCGATAGCCGGGCTTCGCCGTCCAGTGATTCGCAGAGCTGGTCCAGACCCGGGCGAAAGCTGGCGTCGCCGAAGTTTGACAGTCCGCCGGTTACGGCGCTGGCCTCGGCCAACAGCGCTTCCGGCTCGAAGTTCCTGACGGCTGCGCTCAAAGCCATTCTCCGTTGACGCCGAGCTTGACCACGCGCGTGCTCGGATCGACCGGCTGCTTGGCACCGACCCAACGCAGACACATCGTGCCGATCTCGTGGCCGGCGGTTTCCAGCCAGTTGGCATGGCCTGGATCGCGATGCGACAGCACCAGTGTCACGCCGCCGTTGGCATCGAGTTTTGCCGAGTGCTTGTTGTGATGGATGCGCTGGTGGCGGTAGTCCAGCGACTCCATCCACCAGTTGTCGATCTGCAGGTTCCAGAAGCGACAGTCGGGCACGCGGGCCACGTGAATCACCAGTGCCTCGTCCGGCGCCAGTTTCCAGGCCGAGTGGTAGTACAGGATGTTGGGATCGCCGCCGCTGCGCTGGCACAGCGCCTGGTCGGCCAGCGGCAGTTGATTAAGATGCGGCAGATAGCTCTGCGCCCAGTTGGCGAACACCTGCGCCGTGCCTTCGACGAAGCGCGCCGCGTTGCCCAGGCCGGCGACGATGCGGTCCGGTGTCAGCGGCTGCGGCCGTGCGCCGCCCGGATGCAGGCGCTCGATGCTGACCTGGGCCGGACGTTCGATCTTGCGATCCAGGAAAGTCTGGCGAACGATCACCGCGTTGCTGGCCGGCTCGATGCGCAGCCAGTTTCTCGAATTGGCCGGGCGCGTTTCACTGAGCAGGACTTCGAAGCGTCCCTCGCCGTCGAGCTGCATCTCGGCGGCGTCGATGAAGCCGGTTTGCTCCATCTTGCCGTCGCTCTCGTAGCCGCCCTTTTGCGAGCCGATCGACAGGTACGAGACGCTGCCGCGCGTGCCGCGGATCACGTAGTCGTGACGGCCGTTGATGCGGCCCATCAGGTACAGGTTGTCGGGATTGTCGGCGCCGATCTTGCCGGTCTCGTGCGAGGGCGCGAAGAAGCCGGGGAAATCCGCATCGGCGAATTCCAGGTGCATTTCCAGGCCGATGCGCAGCAGCCGCGTCAGATAGCGCCAGCCCTCGCTGCGATCCAGCGGCGTTGCCGGCGTCTCGGCGCGCAGCACCTGCTTGCCGGCGCGCTTGAGCGCGTCGCAGAAGTCGTCCCAGGCCTGCCCCGAGATCACATCGTCAGTCGTCGACATCACCATCCCCGGCATTGCGGCCTGTGGACGGTAGAGCGGTGACGCAGGATGGGCTTCGTCTGTTCGCCGTAGGTCGGCAATCCCTTGCCGACGTGCGCCCTGATCGCTTGAGCACGTCGGCAAAGGATTGCCGACCTACGGGGCGGCGGGGATCTGGTTGAGTGATGCGTCCGGCGCGGCCTTGATCACGCAATGCGTGCCGGCCGGCGTGTACATCGACACCACGCAGCGATTGCAGGCGGTGCAGCCCGACTCGGTCGCCGCGCCGCTGGCGAACTTGGATACCAGATCCGGGTCATGAATCAGCGCGCGGCCCATCACCACCGCGTCGAAGCCATCGGCGATGACCTGATCGATACCCTGGATCGACTTGGCGCCGCCGAGGTAGGCCAGCGGCATGCTGACCGCAGCGCGCACTTTCAATGAGTGCTCGCGAAGATAGAGCGGTTTGAATTCGATCTTCGGCTCGACCAGGTGCATCAGCCGCGAGGCAAGGCGCACCACCGGATTCTGCGCGATCTCGGCGGCCTCGCGCGGCATCGGGCTGCCGAAGATCGCCCACGGCGCCTCGACGTTCATGCCGCCGCTGAGTACCAGCAGATGCGCGCCTTCGCGTTCCAGAATCTTCGCGATCACCGCAGCTTCTTCGGCGGTGCCGCCTTTTTTGAAGCCCTCGGTAACGCCGATCTTGCAGCTCACCGCGATGTCGCGGCCGACCCTGTCGAGTACCCGGCGCAAGACCTGCGCCGGATAGCGCGCCCGCGCCGCGGCATCGCCGCCGTACTGATCGCGGCGCCGGTTGTAGGCCGGCGACAGGAACTGGCTCAGCAGATAGCCGTGGCCCATGTGGATCTCGACCGCGTCGAAGCCGGCTTCGCGCGCGAGCCTGGCGCCGTCGACGAACTGCTGCGTGACGGTCTCCATGTCGGCCTCCTGCATGCCGGTGCGCAGGAAGCGGCCGCTGATCGCGCCGACCGCGTTGAAGCCGCCGGAGGCGCTGAGCGGATAGCGTGTCGACAGCTGCGGCAGAAACGTGAATGCGCCGCCGTGGGTGATCTGCGCGCAAGCGGCTGCGCCTTCGCGATGCACGGCGTCGGTCAGCGCGCGCAGGTGCGGCAGCGTTTCCGGTTTCAGCTGCACCTGGTCGACGAAAGTGCGGCCGTCGGCGCTGACCGCGCAGTACGCGACCGTGGTCATGCCCACACCGCCGGCGGCCATCGAGCGGTGATGATTGACCAGCGCCTTGGAAGGCACGCCGCCGCGCGCCATGCCCTCGTTGGTCGCGGACTTGATGTAGCGGTTGCGCAGCGTCAGCGGGCCGATGCGCAGCGGATCGAACGCGGAGTTCTGCATGATGGCGGCCGGGTGTGGATACCGGTGCAGCCTGCGCGGCGCGACCGCGTGCGGCCTCGTCCGAATGCGGGAACCGCAATGTGTAGGTTGGGGTGAGCTTGCGAACCCCAACATCAGCGCGGACGAATGTTGGGGTTCGCTGCGCTCACCCCAACCTACGCCTACGCGGCCAGCCCTCGAAACGTCACCACCAGCACATCGCGGAACGCCGGCTGCGCTGCATCGATCGGCTGCACCGGCGTGACGCCGTGATACACGCGGCGGTCGTCGATCAGGGTCGCGTCGAACGGTTTCTGCAGCGTGAAGCTGCCCAGGTCGGCGCCGTCCGGCGAGTGGATCGTGGTGGTGCCGCTGGCGATGTTGTGGCGGCGCACCAGCAGCACCAGCACGTAGTCGACGCCGTCGCGATGCACACCCTCCGGCGTCGGCTTGCCGCTCTCGCCGCTGACTGCCTCGATGCGGAACTGGTGTACCTCGACATGCCAGCGCCGTGTGGCCGGCGCCAGCCGGCCGAACAGGCCGTGGCAGAAGCCCAGCACCGCGTGCATCGTCGGGCCGTCGCCGATCGCCGGCGTGATCGGCTCGAACCAGCGCGCGACGTCGCCGTTCAGTGGGTTGTATTCCAGGCCCTGGTAGTGCGGCTGGTGTGCACCACGATGCCTGCCTGTGTCGTCCGCCGCATACACCGCGTACAGCCGCCGGCGATAGCGGCCGCCGTCGGCCATGTAGGTGTCGATCGGCATGCCGTCCCAGCTGGCGACGAAGGCCGGCCAGTCGGTCAGCGCGCCCTGCGCGGTCAGCAGCGGCTGCATCGCGTCGGCGGTCAGGAAGACGTGCCCGGCGCGCTGCAGGCCGGCCACCAGTTCGGCGACCGAGGGCAGGGTGGAGGGTTCGGGTGCGGCGGACATGGCGTTCAAAGCCCGCTTGACCGGGCGCGACCTGGGTGGTGTTTCTGAGGCGGCGGATGATCCGCCCCGGCTTCCCCAAGGTCAACCTTAGCCGCTAGGCTGCGCGCCCATGCCCCTGAACTCGTCCGCCATCGTCTGCCCGCTGTGCCGCCTGCCGCTGGCCTGCGAGCCCAAGGTCTGGCGCTGCGCCGGCGGCCACAGCTTTGACGTCGCCCGCGACGGCTACGTCAACCTGCTGCCGGTGCAGCAGAAGAACAGCCTCGATCCCGGCGACAGCGCCGAGTCGCTGGCCGCGCGCCGCGACTTTCTCGCAGCCGGCCACTACCGGCCGCTGCGCGACGCGGTGCTGCGGATGCTGGCGCCGCTGCAGGCGCAGCGCCTGCTCGATCTGGGCTGCGGCGAGGGCTATTACACCAGCGCCTTCCCCGGGGCGGCGACCGAGGTCATCGGCCTGGATATCGCCAAGCCGGCGATCCAGCTGGCGGCCAAACGCATCAAGACCTGCACCTGGCTGGTCGCCAGCGGCGCACAGCTGCCGGTGGCCGATGGATCGCTGGATGTGATCACCTGCCTGTTCACTCAGCTGCACGTGGGCGAGATGCATCGCGCGCTGCGCAACGGCGGACACGTACTGGTGGTGACGCCGGCACCGACGCATTTGTGGAGCTTGCGCGCGGGGCTGTTCGACGAGGTGCGGGCGCATCAGCCCGACAAGTTTTTGGCCGGATTCGAGGCGCAGTTCGAGGTGGTGGCGCGCGACGAGGTTCATGCCGATCTGCAGCTGACGCAGACCGGCCTGAGGCAGCTGCTGGCGATGACGCCGTATGTGTGGAAGGCGCGGCCGGAGAAACGGCTGGCGCTGGAGCAGAGCGAGTGCTTCGAAACCGGAGCTGCGTTCTCACTGCTGCTATTCAAGAAGCGCTGAATCGCGGACCTGTAGGAGCGGACCTTGTCCGCGATTGTGCACTTCAAGGTTCCAATCGCGGACAAGGTCCGCTCCTACAGGTCCGCGAT
>NZ_JAQGNT010000028.1 GCF_028291725.1 Hydrocarboniphaga sp.
AGGTGGCTTCGAGCGGCGACCTGGCCAACTGGATGGTGCCGGGCAAGATGATCAAGGGCATGGGCGGGGCGATGGACCTGGTTGCCGGCGTCAAGCGCGTGGTGGTGGTGATGGAGCACAACGAGAAGACCGGCGCGCCGAAGTTCAAGCGTGAGTGCTCACTGCCGCTGACCGGCAAGGGCGTGGTCGATCTGCTGATCACCGAGCTCGGCGTGTTCGAGATCGATCGCAAGGGTGGCGGCGCCAGGCTGATCGAGCTGGCCAAGGACGTTACGCTGGCCGAGCTGCGCAGCAAGACCGAAGCGCAGTTCGCGGTTGCCGCTCACCTTACCGCCTGACCATGCCACAGCAGGTATCAGTCAAAGGCCTGCTGAATTCACTGGAAAGCGGCGAAACCGCATTCATCGCTGGATCGGCCGGCGAACCGGTGGAACTGACGCAGGTGCTGGTCGATGACGCCGAATGCGCGCGCGGCGTGTGCTTCGTCAGCAGCTTCGTCCCCGGCATCAACGGCCGCAACCTGGCGTCACAGAAGGCACAGCGCCGCATGCGCGTGTTCTTCATGCAGCCAGCGTTTCGCCAGGCACGTGAACTTGGCCTGATCGACTTCAGCCCAATGAACTATTTCGGCATCCAGCAGCATCTGCTGGATATGGCGACGCCGCTCGACAGCGTGATCGTCCAGGTCAGCGAGCCCGATGCAGCCGGGCTGTGCTCGCTGGGACCGGCCGTCGAATTCATGCCCGGCCTGCTGCTGCGCGCCAAGCGTATCCTCGCCGTGATCAATCCGAACGTGCCCGACGTTGCGGGCGCGCCGCGCATCGCCATGGATGCCTTCCATAGTCATGCGCATTCGACGGCGCCGCTGGCGCAATACGATGCGGGCCGCAGCAATGAAACTGCGGAGCGTATCGCTGCGCATCTGGCCACCTTGATACCCAATGGGGCGACGCTGCAGCTGGGCCTCGGCAAAGTGCCGTCGCTGCTACTGCCTGCACTGTCGGGCCATCGCGATCTCGCGTTCCACAGCGGCATGCTGTCGGATTCGATCCTCGGCCTGATCGATAGCGGCGTGCTGCGCATCGACCGGCCGCTGATGACCACCGTCGTTGCCGGCTCGGAGCAGCTCTATCAAAAGCTGCCCGGACTGCGCGCACTGGAACTGGCGGGTGTCGATCACACGCACGATCCTCTGGTGCTCGGCCGGCTGAGCAAACTGCATGCGATCAACTCGGCGATCGAAGTCGATCTGCTCGGCCAGGTCAATGCCGAGACCGTCGATGGTCGCTACGTCAGCGGCCCCGGTGGCCTACCCGATTTCGCATACGCAGCCCATCGCCAGACGGACGGGCTGTCGGTGATTGCGCTGCCGGCCAGCGATCCTGCCGGACGGCATTCGCGCATCGTCCCGCGCCTCAAAGCCGGCACACCCCTCAGCATTCCGCAGCACGACGTCGACGCCGTCGTCACCGAATACGGCATCGCCCGTCTGCGCGGCGTCGCGCTCGACGAGCGCATGCAGCGCCTGATCGCCATCGCACACCCGGACCACCGCGACACCTTGCGTGCGGCCGCGCGCGAACGGCTCGCCAACACCTGATCGCGTCCGCGATCGACAAGGACATCATGGACTTCTCACTCACCGAACTGCAGCGCGAAATCGATACCAGCGTGCGCAAGGTCTGCGCGGACTTCACCGACGACTATTGGCACGAATGCGACGAAAACGCGCGCTTTCCCGAAGAGTTCTATGCGGCGATGGCGGCGGCGGGCTGGCTCGGCATCACCATGCCCGAAGAACTCGGCGGCGCCGGCCTGGGCGTGACCGAAGCGGCGATCATGATGCACGCGGTAGCCAATTGCGGCGGCGGCCAGTCGGCGGCGTCGAGCATCCATATCAACCTGTTCGGCCCGCATGCGATCGTCGTGCACGGCACCGATGAGCAGAAGAAGCGCTGGCTGGTACCGCTGATCCAGGGCAGGGAGAAAGCCTGCTTCGGCGTCACCGAGCCCGACGCCGGACTCGACACTACCAGCATCAAGACTTTCGCCAAAAAGGTGGAAGGCGGCTATCGCGTCACCGGCCGCAAGATGTGGACCTCGACCGGCCAGGAGGCGCACAAGATCGTGTTGCTGACACGCACCACGCTCAAGTCCGAGTGCAAGAAGCCCACCGACGGCATGACGCTGTTCTACGCCGATCTCGATCGCAGCAAGATCGAGGTGCGCCGCATCAAGAAGCTCGGCCGCAACGCGGTCGACTCCAACGCGACCTTCATCGACGACTATTTCATTCCGGAGTCCGATCGCATCGGTGAAGAAGGCAAGGGTTTCTATTACCTGCTCGACAGCCTGAATCCCGAGCGCGTGCTGGTCGGCATCGAGGCGATCGGCCTGGGCCGTGATGCGTTGCAGCGCGCCGCAAAATATGCAAAAGACCGCGTCGTCTTCGGCCGCCCCATCGGCAAGAACCAGGGCATCCAGCATCCGCTGGCCGAGGCCTGGACGCTGCTCGAATCCGCGTACTGGATGTGCCTGCGGGCAGCCTGGCTGTACGACCAGGGCCTGCCCTGCGCGGCCGAGGCCAACGCCGCCAAATTCCTGTCGGGACGCGCCGCATTCGACGCCGCGACCAAGGCTGTGCTGACGCACGGCGGCATGGGTTACGCGCGTGAGTTCCAGGTTGAACGGCTGTTCCGCGAGTCGATCCTGCCGCGCATCGCGCCGGTCACCGAGCAACTGATCCTGTCCTTCATCGGCGAGAAAGTTCTCGACCTTCCCAAGTCCTACTAACCACGAGCGGAATCATGCCCGGCGCATTTTTCGACGACCTCAAGGTCGGCCAGATTTTTCAGCACCCGATTCGACGCACGATCACCGAGGCCGACAACGTCTGGTTCACCGCGATCACTCACAATCCCGCACTGATTCATCTCGACGAGGAATATTGCCGGGAGCACACCGAGTTCGGGCAACGCATCGTCAACAGCGCGTTCACGCTCGGGCTGATGACCGGAATATCGGTCAACGAGACCACCTTCGGAACCGCCGTCGCCAACCTCGGCTGGGATGAAGTGCGTTTCCCCAAGCCACTGTTTCACGGCGACACCTTGCGTGTCGAGACCGAGGTGCTGGAGTTGCGTGAAAGCAAATCGCGCCCGAACGCGGGTGTCGTGGTGTTCATGCATCGCGGCTATAACCAAAAGAACGAACTGGTCGCGCATTGCAAGCGCAGCGGCCTACAGCTCAAGCGCCCGGTAGCGGACTGAAATCACCGGTCCGATATGGCACCCAGGTGTTGTCCGAGCAACTGACTGCATTTCAGGAAGCTACAGAGCGCTACGGCCTCTACACCGCGCTACCCAAGTGTTACCTGGCTGCAGCAGCAACGCTAAGTCCTTGAAAAATTGGTCGGGGCGACAGGATTTGAACCTGCGACCCTTTGCCCCCCAGGCAAATGCGCTACCAGGCTGCGCTACGCCCCGACCGGATGAAACCTGCTTGCCGAAGTTCGGTACCACTGCGGTTGGAGGTGGCCGCGCCGGGACATCGGAAGGCCGCGCATGTTAGCGGAAGTGGGCCACGGTGCAAAGGACGCCGGGGGATGGCCGAGGCGCAGTGGGCCGGACGAGTAGCGCCGCGGTCTTCCGGATTCCCGCCCCCGCCTTCGCGGGGGCAAGCCTTCGTATCGCGGGAATGACGAAGAGCCGCCGGATCAGTGCTAGGGGAGTAGCTTCAGCAAGGACTCGAGCTCAGTGCGCAGGCTCTTGATCTCGGAGTTGCGACGCGGCGCCGGCGGCGCGGCGCGGGCGCCGGGCTCGGCAGCCGCCGGCGCCGGACGCACCGCCTCTACCAGCCCCTTGGGATTCTCTTTCAGGCGCAGACGCGCGCCGCCGATCGTGAAGCCCTGTTCGTACAGCAGGCTGCGGATGCGGCGCACGATCAGCACGTCGTCCTGCTGGTAATAGCGGCGATTGCCGCGGCGCTTCACCGGCTTGAGTTGCGGGAACTCCTGCTCCCAGTAGCGCAGCACATGCGGCTTTACATCACACAGTTCGCTGACTTCGCCGATCGCGAAATAGCGTTTGCGTGGAATCTCTGGCAGCTCAAGCTTGAGCTCAGCCGGTCGCATCAAGTTCTACCCTCAACCGTAATTTCTGCCCGGGACGGAACGTCACCACACGGCGCGCCGAGATCGGGATCTCTTCGCCGGTCTTCGGATTGCGTCCCGGACGCTGGTTTTTATTTCGCAGCTCGAAGTTGCCGAAACCCGACAGCTTCACCTCCTTGCCGCTCTCCAACCTGCCGCGAATCTCCTCGAAGAACAGATCGACGAACTCCTTGGCCTCACGCTTGTTGAGGCCCAGCTCGTCAAAGAGAGCCTCCGCGAGTTCCGCTTTGGTCAATGCCACGATCCCTACTCCCCTTCGCCACCCGCCTGTCAACCCAACAATCAGGCCCTGACGACCGCCCCCAGACGTTCCTGCAAAGACCGCTTAATTTCTTCAATCGAGGCATCCACTTCCTCTAGGGTAAGGGTGCGTGACGCGTCTTGAAAATGCAACTCCACGGAGACACTCTTACCGGTCTGGTCGGCCTCGGCCGCGCGATACACGTCGAATACGTTGACACGCTGCAAATGCGCGCCGGTGGAATCCCTGGCGACATCGCAGAGAACCTGTGCAGAGACCTCCCGCGGCATTTGCAAAGACAGATCGCGCCGCGACGACGGGAACTCGCTGAGCACCGCCAGCACCGGCATCCTGGCCTGCCGCAGCACCGCCCACTCGAGTTCGAACAACAGCGGTTGCTCGGCCAGATCCAGGGCCTTGGCGACGCGCGGATGCAGGCGGCCGAGCCAGCCGGCGGGCTGGCCGTCGACCAGCACGCGCGCGCTCTGCCCCGGATGCAGGGCCGGATGCTCGGCTGCCTCGAAGCGGACGTCGCCGCCGCAGGCTTCGAGCAGGGACGCGACATCGGCCTTGACGTCGAAGAAGTCCACCGCCCTCGCAGGCTGGCCCCACTGGCGGCTGGCGACGGTGCCGGCCGCGATGCCCGACAGGCGCGGGTTCTCGACCACGCGGCCGTCGGCCTCATGGAAGCAGACGCCGGATTCGAACAGGCGTACGCGCGTGACCTGGCGCGCGCGGTTGTGCAGCCAGGCCGCGATCAGCCCGCCCCACAGGCTGGTGCGCATCAGCGAATGGGTCTCGGCGATCGGATTGTCGAGCGCAATCGCAGTCAGCTGCGGGCTCAGCGCCTCGTGCATGCGCTGCTCTTCAAACGCCAGGTTCACCACCTCCTGCCAGCCGCGCGCCACCAGCGCGTCCATCACCTGCGCGCTGCCGCGCCGGGTTTCCGAAGGCCGCGATGGCGCCAGCTGCGCGGCGTAAGGCCTGGCCGGAATGCGCTCGTAGCCGTACAGGCGCACGACTTCCTCGATCAGGTCGGCCTCGATGCGCAAGTCGTAGCGGTAGCTCGGGATCTTCGCCGTCCAGGTGCCGACGTCGCCGTGCACCAGCGTGATGCCGAGCCGCGACAGCAGCGACTCGATTTCGCGCGGCTGGATGTCCTGCCCGGTCAGCTGCACCAGGCGCGCGCGGCGCAGGCGCACGCTGACCGGCTCGGGCTGGGTACGGCCGACGTGGGTGATCGGGCCGGCTTCGCCGCCGCAGATCTGGATCGCGAGTTCGCTGGCGCGCTCCAGCGCGGCGCGCTGCAGATCCGGGTCGACACCGCGCTCGAAGCGGTACAGCGCGTCGGACGTGATCTTGTGGCGGCGGCCGACGCCGGCCACGGCCTGCATGCTGAAGCACGCGGCCTCGAAGAACACCCTGGTCGTGGTCGCGCTGACCGCGGACGCGGCGCCGCCCATCGCTCCGGCCAGGCCCAGCGGGCCGCGCTCGTCGGTGACCAGCAGCTCGGCCTGGTCCAGCGTGACTTCGACGTCGTTCAACAGAGTGAGCTTCTCGCCGGTTCTGGCGCGGCGCACGCGCAGGCTGCCGCTGAGCTTGTCGGCGTCGTAGGCGTGCATCGGCTGGCCGAGCTCGATCATCACGTAGTTGGTGATGTCGACCAGCGGATGGATGCAGCGGATGCCGCTGCGGCGCAGGCGCTCGCGCATGAAGGTGGGCGTGCGCGCCTTCGGATTCAGGCCCACGACGACGCGGCCGGCGAAGTTGCTGCAATCGGCGAGGTTTTCGATTTCCACAGAAAAGCGACGCTCGCCGACGACCACCGCAGGCTTGATCCGCGGACGCGACAGCGGCAGGCCGTAGAGCGCCGAGATTTCGCGAGCCAGGCCCTGTACCGACAGGCAGTCGCCGCGGTTCGGCGTCAGCTCCAGGTTCAGAATGTTGTCGGCCAGCGCCAGGTGTTGCTCGATCGGCTGGCCGACCCGCGCATCGGCGTCGAGCTCCATCAGGCCCTCGGATTTCTCCGCCAGGCCTAGCTCTTTGGCCGAACACAGCATGCCGCGGGATTCCACGCCGCGCAGCTCGCCAACCTCGATCTCGACACCGCCCGGCAGGCGCGCACCCGGCAGCGCGACCGGCGCCAGCAGGCCCACGCGCGCATTCGCGGCGCCGCAGACGATGGTCGGCGCGCCGGCCGCGCCGGCATCGACCGTGCACACGCGCAGACGCTCGGCGTTCGGATGCGGCGCGATCGACACGATGCGGCCGACCACGACCTTATGCGAGGGCTCCGCCACCGCCGGCTCGATCTCGAGTTCGAGGCCCGCCATCACCAGCTTTTCGGCGATCTGCTGCGTCGTTGCCTGCGGATTGACCCACTCGCGCAGCCAGTTTTCGGAAACTTTCATCGTCTGTCCTTACCCTTACTTGAAGGCTTCGAGGAAGCGCAGATCGTTCTCGAAGAACTGGCGCAGATCGTTGATGCCATAACGCAGCATCGCCAGGCGCTCGACGCCCATGCCGAAGGCATAACCGGTGTAGCGCTCCGGGTCGAGGCCCACCGCCTCGAACACTTTCGGATGCACCATGCCGCAGCCCAGCAACTCCAGCCAGCGGCCTTCGAGCTTCATATGCACGTCGGCGCCGGGCTCGACGAACGGGAAATAACTCGGGCGGAACAGCACCTCGGCATCGCGTTCGAAGAAGCGCGACAAAAACGTCATCAGGTCGTATTTCAGATCACTGAACGCGACGTTCTCGGCGACGTACAGGCCTTCCACCTGGTGGAACATCGGGCTGTGCGTGCGGTCCGAATCGACGCGATACACGCGGCCCGGGCAGATGATGCGGATCGGCGGCTTGATACCGTTCCTGACGTAGCGTTCCATCGTGCGGATCTGTACCGGGCTGGTGTGCGTGCGCAGCACGTATTCGCCGTTCTTCACATAGAACGTGTCCTGCATCGCGCGCGCCGGATGCGCCTCCGGCATGTTCAAGGCGCCGAAGTTGTGGAAATCGTCCTCGATCTCGGGGCCTTCGACGCTCTCGAAACCCAGCTCGCCGAACAGTTGCTCGATGCGGCGGATGGTGCGCGTAATCGGGTGAATGCCGCCGACGCCGTCGCCGCGGCCGGGCAGCGTCACGTCGACGGTCTCGGCCGCCAGCTGCGCCTGCATCGCGACTTCCGCCAGATCCACCGCGCGGGCCTCCATCGCGCGCCAGACCGCGTCCTTGACGCGATTCACCTGATCGCCAAACGGCTTGCGATCCTCCGGCGGCATCGTGCCGAGCTGTTTAAGCCGCTCGGTGACGCGGCCTTTCTTGCCGAGATAATCGATGCGCAGCTGTTCGAGCACGCGCGCATCGGTCGTGGCCTCGATGTCACGCAGCGCCTGGGCCTGCAGATCGTCCAGCGAATCACTCATTACGTTCCCCACAAAACTCGTAGATTGGGGTGAGCACAGCGAACCCCAACATCGACGCGGAACTTCTGTTGGGGTTCGCTGCGCTCACCCCAACCTACAAAGCCTACAAAGCCGCGCCACTCATTTGACGTCAACAAAAAGGGGAGCAGCCTTGCGGCGCTCCCCTTTTTCATGACTCGGCGTGATCACCGCGATCGATGTGATCGCAGCCCATCCCGCCTCTCGGGTTGCTTACGCCAGCTGCGCCTTGGCCTGAGCCACGAGCGCCGCAAAACCCGGCTTGTCGTTCACTGCCAGATCGGCCAGGACCTTGCGGTCGAGTTCGATGCCGGCCTTGCTCAGGCCGTTGATGAACAGGCTGTACGACAGGCCATGCTCGCGGGTGCCGGCGCCGATGCGCTGGATCCAGAGCGCGCGGAACTCGCGCTTCTTGACGCGACGATCGCGGTAGGCGTACTGGCCGGACTTGATGACCTGCTGCTTGGCAGCGCGGAACACGCGTGAGCGTGCGCCGTAGTAACCCTTGGCCTTGTTGAGGACTTTCTTGTGACGAGCGCGAGCGGTCACACCACGTTTTACACGAGCCATTAGTCGTTCTCCTTAGGCGTAGGGAAGCAGCTGCTTCACTTCTTTAACGTCGGAGGAGTGCACCTGGGTCTCACCGCGCAGCTGGCGGATCGTCTTCGGGCTCTTCTTGGTCAGGATATGACGCTTGAAAGCATGGCTGCGCTTGAAGCCGCCTTTTCCAGTCTTGGAAAAACGCTTCGCCGCGCCCTTGTTGGTTTTCATCTTGGGCATAAATAACTCCAGTTATAGTGCCGGCTTCACATCGGAACCACCCGAGCTGACCGGGCCCGCTTCAAAAACTTAAAGCGGGACTTCTTATGGAACCGGCCACCGTGGCCGGTTCGCGTCCAGGCTACGTGCCTAGCGCTTCTTGCCCGACAGGACCATGACGGCCTGCCGACCTTCCATCTTCGGATACTGCTCGACGAGCGCGATCTCCTCGAGATCCTTGCGCACGCGATCCATCAACTGCATGCCGAGTTCCTGATGCGCCATTTCGCGACCGCGATAACGCACCGTAACCTTGACCTTGTCGCCATCCTCAATGAACGCGTGCGCCGAGCGCAGCTTGGTGTCGTAGTCGCCTTTCTCGGTGGTCGGTCGGAACTTGATTTCCTTGACCTGGATCTGCTTCTGCTTTTTCTTCGCAGCGTGCTGAGCCTTGTCCTTCTGGTAGACGTACTTGCCGTAATCCATGATCTTGCAGACCGGCGGCTCCGCATTCGGGGAGACCTCCACCAGATCCATCGAGAGTTCTTCGGCTCGGGCAATGGCGTCACGCGTCAGCATGATGCCGGCTTGCTCGCCGTTCTCGTCGATTACTCGAACCCGCAGTGCCGAAATCTGGTCGTTGCGTCGATCTTCACGTTCTTGGGCGATGCTGCTATCTCCATTGGACCCGCCGGACTCCCGGCTGGGCGACATGAGCAGGCCCCACCGGGTCTGCTCAGAGCCGCGCATTCTAGGTAATGGCCTGTCAAAGCTCAAGCCGCAAGCCAATAGAGCTTAAAATAACGCCACTCCGAGCCGGCTTCGATTCATACAACGGCCGGCTTAATGAGGCTACAGTGAATGCAATGGACTGCATCAATGACAGGAATGTCACCCCGAGGGAGACCTCGGGCGCGGAAGGATCGTGGCAGACGGAACCGCCGCTGCTGAGCCGCGACTCCGCCCTGTATCTCGATTTCGACGGAACCCTGGTCGATCTGGCACCGACGCCGGATTCTGTGCGTCCGGCCGAAGGCCTGGTCGAATTGCTGGGTTCGCTGCAGCAGTTGCTGGCCGGCGCGGTCGCGATCGTGACCGGCCGGCGGCTGGAGTCGGTCGATCGCTGGCTGGCACCGCTGCGCTTCTGCGGCGCCGGCCTGCATGGTGCGCAGATGCGGCTGGCACGGGATCAGGCCGACACTTCCGAGTTTCCACCCGAGATCGGCCGGCTCGCGGCCGAGCTGCGAGCAATTTACGCCAACGATCCGCGCATCCTGGTCGAGGACAAGGGCGGCACGGTCGCCCTGCACTATCGGCTGGCGCCCGAACGCGCGCCGGAATGCGCGGCGCTGATGCGCCGGCTCGCGCTCGCCCATGGGCTCGACGTGATCACCGGCCATGCCGTGGTCGAGGCGCGTCCGCGCGGCGTCAACAAAGGCCTCGGTGTGCATCGGCTGGCCGAAGCCGCGCCGTTCGCCGGCCGCAGCCCGGTGTTCGTCGGCGACGACACCACCGACGAGGACGCGATCCTGGTCGCACAGGCGCTGGCCGGCATCGGCATCCGCGTCGGCGCGACGCACTCCGCCGCGCGGTACCGGCTCGCGGATGTCGCCGCGGTGCATCGCTGGCTGCGGGCCAGCGTCGACCACCTGCAGAGCCGGCCATGAGCCGCCTGGTCGCGGTGTCGAACCGCGTCAGCTCGGTCCGCGGCGCGCCGCTGGCCGGTGGGCTGGCGGTCGCGCTGGTCGACGCGCTGCGCGAGAACCAGGGCCTGTGGTTCGGCTGGAGCGGCAAGACCGTCGATGAGACCTCGCAGACGCCGACCCTGACGCGCGAAGGCGAAGTGACGCTGGCGACGGTCGATCTGACCCACGACGACCACGAGGCCTACTACTCGGGATTCGCGAATCGCTGTCTTTGGCCGCTGTTTCATTTCCGGCTCGACCTGACCGGCTACGACCGCGGCCATTTCGACGCATACCAGCGCGTCAACCAGCGCTTCGCCCGCTCGCTGCTGCCGCTGCTGCGCGAAGACGATCTGGTCTGGGTGCATGACTATCATCTGTTCCCGTTGGGCAGCGAGCTGCGCCGTATCGGCGTCCGTCAGCGCCTCGGTTTTTTTCTGCACATCCCGTTTCCGCCGCGCGAACTGCTGACGACCCTGCCCCAGCACCAGACGCTGGTGCGCGCCCTGTTCGACTACGACCTGGTCGGCTTCCAGATCGAAGACGACGTCAAACGCCTTGCGGCCTACGTCGAACAGGATCTCGGCGGCAAGGTTGGCCCCGGCTGGATGGAGGCTTTCGGCAAGCGCCTGCGCATCGAGGCGTTCCCGGTCGGCATCGACACCGCGCGCTATCACGACTTTGCGTTCTCGTCGCACGGCCAGCGCGAATGGATACGCCTGCGCGAATTCCTGCGCGGACGCGAGCAGATCATCGGCGTCGACCGGCTCGACTACACCAAGGGCCTGGTGCGGCGGATGAACGCCTACGAGCTGCTTCTCGACTCGCAGCCCGATTCCCATGGCCGCATCACCTATCTGCAGATCGCGCCGATCAGCCGCGGTGAAGTCACCGCCTATCAGGATTTCCGGCGCGAGCTGGAGCAGCATGCGGCCGGCATCAATGGCAAGTTCGGCCAGGTCGACTGGGTGCCGATCCGCTACGTCAACGAAGCGATTCCGCGGCGGCGACTGGCCGGCCTGTATCGCGCCAGCCGCATCGGCCTGGTGACGCCGATGCGCGACGGCATGAACCTGGTCGCCAAGGAATACGTCGCCGCGCAGGACGAAAAAGATCCGGGCGTGCTGGTGCTGTCGCGCTTCGCCGGCGCCGCGCAGCAGATGGGTGAAGCCCTGCTGGTCAACCCCTACGACACCGAAGATGTCGCGAGCGCGCTGGAACGCGCGCGCACCATGAACATCGACGAGCGCCGCAATCGTCACCAGGCGCTGATGCGCGGGCTGCTCGATGAAGACGTCTCGAACTGGCGCCAGCGTTTCCTCGGCGCGCTGAAGCAGAACGACTGACAGGACCCATCTTGGAACCATCCCCGGCCTCGGCCCCGCACTCCGTCGCACTGGTCGCCGACGTCGGCGGCACTCATCTGCAGGCAGCCCTGGCCTGGATCAATGGCGATGGTCGCCCCCATCTGCAGCCGCTGCGCGCGATACCGACTCCCAACGGCCGTTTGCAGGCCAGCCTCAGCGAGCATCTGCGCACGGCCGGCCTGGCATCGGTCGGTGCCTGCGCGGTCGCGGCCGCCGGCCGCGTGCTGCGCATGCCCGAGCGTAGTTTCGTGCGGATGACGGCGTCGCAGCTGACGATCGAACTCAGCGATTTAGGCGAAGCAACCGGCGCGTCGCGCGTGCTACTGCTGAACGATCTGGCCGCGGTCGCCGCAGCACTGCCGCTGCTGCGCCCTGAAGAGCTGATCGCGATCGGTGTGCCCCGGCCACTGCGCTCGGGCGTCCGACTGGTGATCGGCATCGACCGCGCCTTCGGCGCCGCGGTGCTGACCGCCGACCGCACGCTACTGGAAACCGAAGCCGGGCAACTGGACCTCGCCGCGGTCAGTGCGGACGAGCGTCAATGGCTCAATCGTCTGGCACCGCTCGGACGGCTGTCGATCGAGACCCTGATGTCCAAGACCGGCCTGGCGCGGCTCTACGAAGTCGTCAGCGGTGTACCCGATGTCGATGTATCGACGATTGCGGGCAAAGCGGAGGCCGGCGAAGCCTCGGCGCGCAAGACCATGGTCGTCTTCTCCACCTGGCTGGGCCGGGCGATCGGCAACCTGGTGCTCGCCTATGGCGCCTGGAACGGCGTCTATCTGATCGGCAGCGTATTCGACGACCTGGGCAGCGCGCTGGACGAAGCCGCTCTGCGCAAGGGCATGGAGGACAAGGCGCCGGTTGCGGCCGAGATCAACGCGGTGCCGGTGTACCGCATCCGCCATCCGAACCCCTCACTGCTCGGGCTGGCGCATCTGGCGCTGGCGAAATGAGCGAAACCCGTAGGTTGGGGTGAGCATCGCGAACCCCAACAATTGTCGGGCCGATGTTGGGGTTCGCTGCGCTCACCCCAACCTACGGCACTCAGCTTTCGCAGGGGCTGTCGCTGTAGAAATCCAGCTCGTCCGTGTCGCCGAAACCCAGGGCTTCGGCGTCGTCTAAATTCGAGTGGCGAATCAGGTAGACATTGAGATTGCCGGTGCCGCCACCGCAGACCGCTGCCCAGGCCTGTCCATCATTGCCTTTTTGCGCGCATAGCACGTCGATGCCGGCATTGGTCAGCTCCTGCTGCATCGTCGCCAGCGGGACGCCGCTGCTTTCGTTGCATTGCACGGATTCGTCGTACTTGTAGACCTTGACGTCCGAATCGCCGCCACCGCATGCGGACAGCAGAGAACTGAGCACGGCGACCAGCGGTATCGCTTGGATTTTCATCTTCGCCGTCCACAATGCAGATGGCCTAGCTTAACTGCCGGGACCGGCGTAGGTCGGCAATCCCGTTGCCGACGTGCGAACCCGGTTGCGCAATGGAAGCCTCACGTCGGCAAAGGATTGCCGACCTACGGAGCCTTGGGTAGCGGATTCACAATCTGCAGCGTCGGCGCGGTCGACGGCATGTCGATGTCGCGCTCGATCAGCACCGCCTGCAGGCGCCGCAGAAACGCGCGACCGACATCGGACTGCATGCCAGGCCGCGTCTTGATGCGGCCCTGGATCGTCATCGCCGTGCCGTCGAGCTTGTCGACGCCCCAGATTTCCACATCGGCGATGACTTTCCCTCCGATCTCCTGATCCTGGCGCAGCTCGGCGAAGACTTCGCGAATCGCCGCAATCACGCGATCCGGATCTTCCTTGTACGCGACCTGCACATTGAAGATGTAAGCCGACCAGTCGCGCGTGGAGTTGCTCAGCGTGTTGACCGTGCCATGCGGGAATACATGGACGGTACCGGTGCCGTCGCGCAGCACGATCGTGCGCAAGGTCAGCACTTCCACCAGGCCGCCGGTGCCATTGATCGTGACCACGTCGCCGACGCGGATCTGATTCTCCAGCACCATGAAGAAGCCGGTGATGATGTCGCGCACCAGATACTGGGCGCCGAAGCCGACCGCAACACCAATGATGCCGGCACCGGCAATCAGCGGGCCAACCTGCACGCCGAGTTGCGTCAGCAGCACCAGCGCCAGAATCACGAACAGGAAGATGTTGATCACCTGCTTAAGCAGGCCGACCAGGGTGCCGACGCGCTTGCGCGCGTCGAACTGCGACTCGGTCTTCAGATCCGTGGTATTGAGCAGGCGCGTCTCGAGACGACGCACCAGCAGGCTCACCAGCTTGTGCAGCAGATACCAGATGACCAGCACCAGCAGCAGCCGGATCGCCGGCTCCAGCCAGACCTGCAGATACTCGGGAATGTCGAACTGGTGGAGAATGCGGCCCAGTTCGGAATTCTCGCGCGCCTCGACCGACGCGACCGTGCTGACCATCAGCATCCGATCAATGCAGCGCGAGCTGGCTGCTGAGCAGGTACAGCGGCTGCGGGTACACGCCGAGGAACAGCATCACGATCATCGCCACCAGCAGCATGAAGCCGCCGAAGCTCTGCGCCCAGCCCAGGGATTCGGTGACGCGCTCGGAGCCCTGGGCCACCGCACTGAACAAGGCCGCAACCACACGCAGGTAGTAGTAGATGCTGATCGCACTGCTGACGATCAGGCCCCCGACCAGCAGCCATTGCGCATCGCCCACGCCCGCTGCGATCACCGCGAATTTGCCGATGAATCCGGCCGTCAGCGGAATGCCGGCCAGCGACAGCATCATCGCGGTCAGGATCGAGGTCAGGTAAGGACGGCGCCAGAACAGGCCGCGATAGTCGTCGATATGTTCGGCATCGCGCTCGCCCATCGGGCTCGATACCAGCGCCATCACGCCGAATACGCCGAGCGAGGTGACCAGGTACGTCGCGAGGTAGACGCCGGCCGCACGCAGCGCGTCGTCGCCGGGCACCACCAGCACGATCGTCAGATAGCCGAAGTGCGCGATCGACGAATACGCGAGCAGGCGCTTGAGGTTGTTCTGACGCAGCGCCAGCAGGCTGCCGACCAGCATCGAGGCCATGGACAAGCCGACCAGAGACGTCAGGATCAGCGGTGACACCGGGCTGGCACCGTAGTGGAACAGGCGCAGCACGACGACGAACACACCGAGCTTGGAAACCGTAGCCAGGAACGCGGTGATCGGCGTCGGCGCAGCTTCGTAGACGTCCGGCGTCCACTGGTGGAACGGCACCAGCGACAGCTTGAATCCAAGCCCCGCAAGCATCATCGCCGAACCGGCCAGCACCAGTGGCTGGTCGAGGCTGGCCACCGCAAGCGCCTGGGACAGCGCCTCGATATCCAGCGCTCCGACCTGCGCGTAAATCAGCGCGACACCGAAGAACAGCGCCGCCGACGCCGCGGCCGACAGGATCAGGTACTTGATGCCGCCCTCGATCGAGCGCCGCTCGTCCATCGCATACGCGACGCCGCCGATCATCGGCAAGGTCAGCAGCTCGATACCCACCAGTAGGGTCGCCGCGTGCGTCGCGCAGGCCAGGGTCAACGCACCGAGCGTGCCCAGGCCGATCAGCAGATAGACCTCCTCGCGATTCTTCTTGTAGCCCTCGAAGTAGGCATGGCACAGCGTCAGCACACCCAGCGACGTCACCAGGATCAGGCCCATGCCGAACCGCGCGGCGGCGTCGATCGTCATCAGGCCGGTGACGACCACCGTTGTATTGCCACCGAAGAAAATATCGTAGGCGACGGCCAGCAGTGCCAGGTTCATGCCGACGACCGTGACGCTCGCGCAGAAACGATGATGCCGATAGATCGCGATCGCCAGCATCGTCGCGACGATCGCGGCGGTGGCGATCAGCAGCGGCAGCAGTGCCCACACCTGTACCGGCGTCATGGCGCGGCTCCGGTGACCGCCACCGCGCTGGTCGCGGTAGCCGCCTTGTAGATCGCGTGAACGGCCTGCACCGGCGCGTGCGCGGTATCGATGACCAGCTGCGGATAAAGGCCCAGCCCCAGCAGCAGCGCCATCAGCGACATCATCATCACCAGTTCGCGCTTGGACAGATCCTTGAGCTTGCCCTGCTTGTTCAGATGGGCACCCTCGGGCAGTGGCTGCGGCGCGCCGTGCAGCGCGCGCTGCACCAGGTACAGCGAATACACCGCGGCCAGGATCAGGCCGCTTGCCGCCACAATGGTGACCAGGGGTGCCGCTTCAAAGCTGCCGACCAGAATCAGGAACTCACCGACGAAATTACCCAGGCCCGGCAGCCCCAGCGATGCGGCGCTGAAGAACAGCAGGATCGGCGGCAGGTTCGGGAATCGCGACCACAGGCCGCCCATCTTGGTGATGTCGCGAGTATGCAGGCGCTCGTAGATTTCGCCGCACAGGATGAACAGCGCGCCGGCCGAAAGGCCATGCGCGATCATCTGCACGACCACACCCTGCAACGCCTGTTCGGTGCCGGCGTAGATGCCGATCACGATGAAGCCCATATGGCTGATGCTGGTGTAGGCGACGAAGCGCTTGATATCGGTCTGCGAAAACGCGACGACCGCGCCGTAGATGACGCCGAGCACGCCCAGCCACATCGCCACCGGCGCGAACGCGGCCGAGGCATGCGGAAAGAACGGAATGCCGAACCGCAGCAGGCCGTAAGCCGCGGTCTTCAGCAGGATGCCGGCGAGATCGACCGAGCCCGCGGTCGGGGCCTGGCCGTGTGCGTCCGGCAGCCAGGTGTGGAACGGCACAATCGGCATCTTCACCGCGAACGCGCCGAAGAAGCCGAGCATCAGCCACCATTCGGCCTGCGCCGACATCGGTGTATTCAGCAGGTCGTGATAGTCGAACGACAGCTTGCCGGTGGCCTGCTGATGCAGGAACACCATCGCCAGGATGCTCAGCAGCATTAAAAAACCAGAAGCCTGGGTGAAGATGAAGAATTTGATGGCCGCGTAGACCCTGCCCTTGCCGCCGGGGATGTTGTGCCCCCACAGCGCGATCAGGAAGAACATCGGCACCAGCATCATTTCCCAGAAGAAGAAGAACAGGAACATGTCGAGCGCGAGAAAGATGCCGACCACGCCGCCGAGGTTCCACAGCAGGTTCAGATGGAAGAAGCCGACGTTGCGCTCGATCTCCTTCCACGAGCAGGTGATCGCCAGCACGCCGATCAGATTGGTCAGCACCACCAGCATCAGCGACAGGCCGTCGAGGCCCAGATGGATGCTGGCGCCGATGCTCGGAATCCACTGCGCCTGGAACTCGATGGTCCAGGTCGGAGCCTTGCCGGCGACCGCCGCAAAACCGGTGCCGGTGATCGAGTAGTCGCCGGTCGCCCACAAGCAGATCGACGTGACCAGCACGCCGAGCATCGTCAGCAGCGCAATCCAGCGCGGCATGCGCAGCGAGAAGCGCTCGCTCTGCCAGCTCAGCAGGCCGCCGATAAAGGGGATCAGAATCAGCCAAACGAGAATCATCGGTCTAGGTTCTCAGTGGAAGGCGACGACGGCGATCAACGCGCATAGGCCGGCGCCCGCGACCGCCGCATACCAGCGCAGTCCGCCGGTTTGCGTCGCGGTCAGCACGCTACTCGAGCCGCGCAGGCTGGCTGCGATCAGGCCGATGAAGCTGTCGACGAAATCGTTGCGATTGACCTTGGCCAACCAGACAAAGGGACGAGTGAACAGCAGCTCGTACAGCCAGTCAAAGCCCCAGGCGTTCTTCCACAGCTTGCCGATCCACGCCGTCGTTGCACCGCGCGCCAGCGCGGCGGGGATCTGCGGCAGGCGCAGGAACAGCAGCCAGGATGTGAGGATGCCGAACAGCGACACGATCAGCGGCAGATGCTCGATATAGGCGGGGCCATGCTCTCCTTCGTGGATCGCGGCCTCCGGCAGCACACTGGCCAGCGGCAGATGGATGAAGCCGCCGATCAGCGCGAAAACCATCAGTACGATCAGCGGAATGTGATGATCGAGCGTATCCGCGCCATGCGGCGTGTCGTGCCCCTGGCCGCCGCCATGATGCTCATCTGCGCCATGATGCGTGGACTTGGCGGCGCGCCAGTGTTCCGGCCCGAAGAAGGTGATGAAGATCAGCCGAAAGCTATATACCGCGGTCAGGAAAGCGCCGAACAGGCCCGCCGCCCAAAGCCAGGTGTGGCCGCTCAGATAGGCCTGATGCAGGATTTCGTCCTTCGAGTAGTAGCCCGAAGTAAACGGGAACGCGGTCAGCGCCAGCGTGCCGACCAGCATGCACGCGAACACGAACGGAATGCGCTTGCGCAGGCCGCCCATGTTGAAGATGTCCTGCTCGTGATGCATCGCCAGAATCACCGAGCCCGAGGACAGGAACAGCAGCGCCTTGAAGAACGCATGCGTCATCAGGTGGAACACGGCCGGCTGGTACGCGCCCGCGCCTTCGGCCAGGAACATGTAGCCGATCTGGCTCATCGTCGAATAGGCCAGGATCTTCTTGATGTCGGTCTGCACCAACGCGGTGAAGCCGGCCAGCAGCAGCGTTACGGCACCGATGCCGCCGACCCACTGCAGCGCCAGCGGCGACAGATCGAACAGCACATGCGTGCGCGCGATCAGATACACGCCCGCGGTGACCATCGTCGCCGCGTGGATCAGCGCGGAAACCGGCGTCGGGCCGGCCATCGCGTCGGGCAGCCAGGTCTGCAAGGGCAGCTGCGCGGACTTGCCGACCGCACCGCCGAGCAGCAGCAGGCAGATGACATCCGCGATGTGGCTACCGCCGACCGGCCACTGCAGCGTGGCCAGGCGCGACAGCTCGTCGATGTTCAGCGTGCCGAATTCGCGGTACAGCATGAACAGCGCAATCGCCATGAAGGTGTCGCCGACGCGCGTGATCACGAAGGCCTTGCGCGCCGCGGCACCGTTCGCCGGGTCCTTGTACCAGAAGCCGATCAGCAGGTAGCTGCACAGACCGACGCCTTCCCAGCCGAAATACAGGAACAGCAGGTTATCGCCGAGCACCAGGAACAGCATGCTGGCGACGAACAGGTTCATGTAGCTGAAGAAGCGCGCGTAACCATCGTCGCCACGCATGTACCAGGACGCGAACAGGTGGATGAAGAAGCCGACGCCGGTGATCACCGACAGCATCGTCAGCGACAGCGCGTCGAGCTTCAGCGCGAACGTCGGCGCGAAGTTGCCGACGCTCATCCAGGTCCACAGCAGCTGTACATGCGAATCGCCGGCCGGCGGATGCGCGAGGAAGTCATAGCCGACCGTCAGCGTGGTCAGCGCCGAGACACCGATACTGCCGACACCGACCACCGCAGCAAGGTTCTCGGAGATGCGGCCACGCGAGAACGCCAGGATCAGGAAGCCGAGCAGCGGCGCGATGAAGACCAGAGGCAGGAAGTTCAACATGCGACGAGGGCCTGTTGATGCTTGCGGGATCGCTGCGCTGCCCCCTTCGGGGCTGCAGTGCAAGGAAAGTCCGACGCCGATGGCTTATCGCGAGATGACATTGAGTCATCTCGCGCCTCGGGCCATCGGCTGTACGCGATGTACACAAGGAAGGACTTGACGCCGCAATGCGGCCCCGAAGGGGGCAGCCCGAAGGGTTGCCAGCAACGCAGTGATTCCGTAAGCATCAGCAGGCCCCTATCCTTTCATCGAGCTGGCGGCGTCCACGTCCAGCGTGCGGAAGCGGCGGTAGAGCTGCATCACCAGCGCCAGCGCGACGCAGGCCTCGGCGGCGGCGAGCGTCAGCACCAGCACGAACATCACCTGCCCGTCCGGCTGGATCCAGCGGCTGCCGGCGACGACGAAAGCCAGCGCGGTTGCATTCATCATGATCTCGACCGACATCAGCATGAACAGAATATTGCGGCGCACGATCAGGCCGCCGAAGCCGACCGCGAACAGGCTCGCGGCCAGCAACAGGCCATGCTCCATCGGAATGCCATGCAGGGTATTCATCAGTCTTCGTGGCGCCCCAGGTGATAGGCCGCAACCAGGCCGGCGAGCAGCAGCGTCGAGGCGAGTTCGACCGCGAGCAGGTAAGGCCCGAACAAGGCAATGCCGATCGTCTTGGCGTCGATGATCTGCGTGCCGGCCGGCGTCAGGTGACTCATCGGCGCGAGCACCAGCACCAGTTGCACCAACAGGATTAAAGAGAGCACCAGCGGCCCGATCCAGCCGGAAGCCTTCAGCCAGGCGCGTTCCTGCTCGACCGTCTTGCGCCCGAGATTGAGCATCATCACCACGAACACGAACAGCACCATGATCGCGCCAGCGTAGACGATCACCTCGAGCGCGCCGGCGAACGGCGCGCCGAGCGTGAAAAACACCATCGCCACCGACAGCAGCGACAGCACCAGATACAGCAGCGCGTGCACCGGGTGCGTGTTGACGACCACCATCACCGTCGAGAACAGCGCGACGGTGGAGGCAACATAAAACGCGAATTCGACCATGTCGTCCTTGTCCTTAGGGCAGCAGCGACTTGACGTCGATCGGCGCGTCTTCGTTCAGCGCCTGACCCTTGCCCTTGCCGGTGATGGACATGCCCGCCACGCGGTAGAAGTTGTAGTCGTGATACTTGCCGGGGCCGGCGATCTGCAGGTGCTCCTTTTCGTAGACCAGGTTCTGGCGGTCGTACTCGCAGAGCTCGTAGTCCGGCGTCAGCTGGATCGCGTTGGTCGGGCAGGCTTCCTCGCACAGGCCGCAGAAAATGCAGCGCGAGAAATTGATGCGGAAGAATTCCGGATACCAGCGGCCGTCTTCCGGGCGCTCGGCTTTCTGCAGTGAGATGCAGCCGACCGGGCAGGCCACCGCGCAGAGATTACAGGCGACGCAGCGCTCATCGCCGTCGGGATCGCGCGTCAGCACGATGCGGCCTCGATAACGCGGGGGTACCGGCGGTTTGACTTCCGGATACGAGATCACGTTCCGCGGGCGGAACGAGTGCATGAAGATCATGCCGATCGAGCGGAACTGGGTCCAGATGCCGTGAAGAATGGCGAGGGTTTGGCTCATGGATTGACTGTCCTAATTCCCCGCCCAGAGCATGATGCCGGCAGTCGCGAGCAGATTGATCAGCGACAGCGGCAGGCAGATTTTCCAGGCGAAAGACATCATGTGGTCGTAGCGCGGGCGCGGCAGCGCGGCGCGCAGCAGGATGAAGCCGGACATGAAGATGAAGCATTTGATCGCGAACCACAGGAACGGAACGTGCTCGCTAAATGGCCCGTCCCAGCCGCCGAAGAACAGTGCGGTGGTCAGGCCCGATACCATGACGATGCCGACGTATTCGCCGACGAAGAACATGCCGAACTTCATGCCCGAATATTCGGTGTGATAGCCGGCGGCCAGCTCGGATTCCGCTTCCGGCAGATCGAAAGGCGTGCGATGCGTGACCGCGATACCGGCCAGGCACCAGACCAGAAAACCGAAGAACTGCGGAATCACGAACCAGATGTGCTGCTCCTGCCACAACACGATCTCGCGCAGGTTGAACGTGCCGGCCTGCGCCACGATACCCATCAGCGAAATGCCCATGAACACTTCGTAGCTGATGGTCTGCGCGGTCGAGCGCAGACCGCCGAGCAGCGAGTACTTGCTGTTCGACGACCAGCCGCCGAGCATCACCGCGTACACCGCGAGCCCGGCGATCGCGAAGAACAGCAGCATGCCCAGATCCGGCGCGAACACGCCCCAGTTCGGCGTGATCGGGATCAGCGCGAACGCCAGCATCATGAACATCATCGCCAGGAACGGCGCCAGCACGAACGTGAACTTGTCCACGAACGGCGGCATCCAGTCTTCCTTGAAGAAGATCTTGATCATGTCGGCGATGACCTGGCCGAGGCCGAAAGGGCCAACGCGGTTCGGGCCGTAACGATCCTGCCACAGCGCCAGCAGCCGGCGCTCGAGCCAGATCATCCAGGCCGCCGACACCACCAGCGTCAACAGGATGATGATCGCCTTGCACGCAGCCCAGATCGCGGCCAGGACCACGGGACTCAGAAGTTCCTGGATGCGCTCGAACATCACGCCCCCTTCGCCACGGAGGCGGCGGCTCCGGCCAGCAGGGCCGGCACGCCAGGAAGCCCGACCGGAATGCCGACCAGGCCAACCGGGAAGTCGAGGCGCACTTTCGCCGGCAACGTCAAGCTGACGCCATCGACGGTGATCGTGGCACTGCCCTCGTGCTCGATGCCGAGACGCTGAGCGTCGGCAAACGCCAGCGTCACCGTTGCCGGCACCATGCGCTCACGAATCGGTTCGGCCTTGCTCGACAGCTCTTCGGACCCGAAGTGACTGTGGATCGGCTGTACGCGCAGGCCGGCCGCCGCGGTGCTGGTATTGCTCGCCGGGATCGCAGGGAAATAACCCTGCGCTTCGATCTCGGAGCTGCTGCGCAGCAGGAACACGCCGGAGTCGCCGCCCTTCATCGCGCCGCCGACTTCGGCCTGGAACTTGTTCCAGGCCTGTGGGCTGTTCCAGCCTGGTGACCAGGCGTACGGCAACAACTCGGACGGGCGATCCTGGCTGCCGACGCCGTTGTAACCTTCCATCGAAAAGCTCATCGCGGTGTCGGGGTCCTGCGTCGATCGCGGCTCGTGCACGAAGACTTTGGCGCGCGCCGCGGTGCGGCCCGACTGGCGCGACGGCGCACGATTGATCTTCATTCCCTGGATGCGGAAGCTCGCGTTGGGAGCCGCTGCAACGATCCCTTTGAGCTGCGGCAGCTGCGCCTCGCATTCGGCGAGCACCGCGTCGAGGTTCTCGGTAGCCGCCGCGCCGCCACGCAGGCGATCCAGCCAGCGCCAGCTCTCGCTGGTATCGACGTGGCGGTCGTAGTAGGCCGGGTCGAAGTTCTGGAAGTAGCGCTGCGCGCGGCCTTCCATGTTGACCAGGGTGCCGTCGCCTTCGGCGAAGCTCGCGGCGGGCAGAATCACCTCGGCACGCTCAGTGGTCGCGGTCATCTGGTGATCGATGACGACGAGTTTCGCGGCCGACAGTTTGGCGACGGTCGCGGCCGGCAGGCGCCAGTCGAGGTCGTTCTCGACGATGACGACGACAGCGTCCTTGCCGGCAATACCCTCGATCGCCGCTTCGACATCCTGCGCACCGAACATCGCGACGCCGAGGCTGTTCGATTCCGGCACCGCGAGGCTGATCAAGGTCGCCGCATTCCGGCGATGCAGCGCATAGGCGACGTTTGCGGCAGCCTGGATCACCGCGAGCGAGCCTGCGCCGGTCCCCGACACGATCAGCGGTTTCTTGGCCGCACGCAGCGCGGCCGCGATCTCGCTGGCCAGCGCCGCGATCTCGTCCGACACGCCGGCCGCAACCGGAGCGGACGGATCGATCTGATGCGCAATCGCAAAACCCAGCGTCGCTATCGCGTCCGGCGACAGCCGCAGGCCGCGGCGCGCGGTGTCGTCGAGACGGGTTGCGGCCGGCGTCGCGACATACATCGGATTCAGCTCGTGCTGCGCAATATCGGCCGACGAATAGGCCTGCCAATCGGGCACGCGCTTGTCGCGCGACATCTGCAGCGCGCGGCCGCGCGCAGCCTGGCGCAGCGCCAGCGCCACGCGCGGCGCGGTCGCCAGCACGTCTTCGCCGAGCACCAGCACCGCGTCGGCATCTTCCATCGCGGTGATCGTCGCCGCCGGTACCGAGCCGGTGCGCAACACTTTTAGAACTTCGCCGGTCAGCTGCGCGTCCAGCGCGCTCATGCCGCTGCTGTAGCGCTGCGCACCGACCAGCGAGCGCAGCATCGCGTTGGCCTCCAGGCTGGCGCGCGGCGAACCGATGCCGAGCACCGGCTTGCCGGAGCGCAGCAGCGCATGCACATGCGCCAGCGCGTCGGCGGCCTCGACCGTGACCAGCTGCCCGGCGCGCCGGATCTGCGCCTTGCGCGGGCGATCCTTGCGGTTGACGTGGCCGTAGCCGAAGCGGCCGCGGTCGCAGAGGAAATAGCCGTTGATTTCGCCGTGATAGCGGTTCTCGATGCGCCGCACTTCGCCGTAGCGCTCGCCCGGCGAGATATTGCAGCCGACCGCGCAACTGGCGCAGATGCTCGGCGAAAACTGCATGTCCCATTTGCGCACGTAGCGATCGGAATGGGTCTTGTCGGTGAACACGCCGGTCGGGCAGACCTCGGAGAGATTGCCGGAGAACTCGTTCTGCAAAGTGCCCGGGCGCTCGCGGCCGAAATACACGTTGCTGGCGATGCCGAACACACCCAGATCGTTACCGCCGGCGTAGTCCTTGTAGAAGCGCACGCAGCGATAGCAGGAAATGCAGCGATTCATCTCGTGCGCGATGAACGGGCCGAGATCCTGGTTCAGATGGGTGCGCTTGGTGAAGTGATACTGGCGGTTGTGATGGCCGGTCATCACCGTCATGTCCTGCAGATGGCAGTGGCCGCCTTCTTCGCAGACCGGACAGTCGTGCGGATGATTCGTCATCAGAAAGCTGACGATCGCCGCGCGGAACTCCTTGGCCTCGGCATCGTCGATCGCGATGTAGGAGTTGTTCGCCGCCGGCGTCATGCACGACATCACGATGCGCCCGCGCTTGTCGTTCTCGTCGGCATACTGCTTGACCGCGCACTGGCGGCAGGCGCCGACGCTGCCCAGCGCCGGATGCCAGCAGAAATAGGGGATGTCCAGACCGAGCGACAGGCAGGCATGCAGCAGATTGTCTGAGCCGTCGACTTCGTACTGCTTGCCGTCTACGTGAATGCTTGCCATTAACTTGCCTGTCGCCGCAGGCGACGCATCAGTCCCTCTACCGCGTCGCGGGAGAGGGGGGGACCACCCGCGGATGCGGGTGGTGGGGTGAGGGCTCGCGCAGATAGAGCGTCGCGCATCAGGCTGCCTCCGCTGGCAACTTCGCCAGCCCATTTTCGAACTCGTGACGGAAGTATTTGAGCGCCGACTGCAGCGGCTCCATCGCGCCCGGCGCATGCGCGCAGAAAGTCTTGCCCGGGCCCAGCCACTTGGTCAGCTTGGACAGCACCTCGATGTCCTCGACCTGGCCCTGCCCGTTCTCGAACGCGCGCAGGATCTTGACGCTCCAGGGCAGGCCGTCGCGGCAAGGCGTGCACCAGCCGCAGGATTCACGGGCGAAGAACTCTTCGAGATTGCGCACGGCGGAAACGATGCTCTGGTCTTCCGCAACTACCGCGATCAAGCCCGTGCCCATGCGCGAGCCGGCCTTGGCGATCGTGTCGAAATCCATCGCCAGATCAAGGTGTTCGGGCAGCAGGAAATCGGTGGACGCGCCACCCGGCAGCCAGGCTTTCAGCTTCTTGCCGTCGCGCATGCCGCCGGCATGAACCTCCAGCAGTTCGCGCGCGGTGGTGCCGATCGGCAGCTCCCAGGTTCCGGTCTTGTTGGCGCGGCCCGAGCAGCCGTACATCTTGGTGCCCGAGTCCTTGCTCTTGCCCTGGCTCAGGTTCTTGAACCAGTCCGCACCGTTGAGGACGATGTGCGGCACGTTCATCAGCGTCTCGACGTTGTTGACCACCGTCGGCCGGCCCCAGAGGCCGGCGATCTGCGGGAACGGCGGCTTGGCGCGCGGGTTCGCTCGACGACCTTCCAGCGAATTGATCAGCGCGGTTTCTTCGCCGCAGATATACCGGCCGGCGCCGGTGTGCACGAACAGCTCGAAGCTCCATTCGCCACCCAGCACGTTCTTGCCGACATAGCCGGCGGCACGAGCCTCTTTCAGCGCCGCGTTCAAGCGATCAGCCGCGACGATGTATTCACCGCGCAGAAAGATATAGCCGCGCGTCGCCTGCATCGCATAGCCGACCAGGATCATGGATTCGATCAGCTGATGCGGCGCCTGTTCCATCAGCAGCCGGTCCTTGAACGTGCCGGGCTCCATCTCGTCGGCATTGCAGACCAGATATTTTTCGCCGGCATCCGGCCCCATCGGCACCAGGCTCCACTTCACGCCGGCCGGAAAACCGGCGCCGCCGCGGCCGCGCAGATTGGCGTCCTTGACGACCGCCTGCACCTGCTGCGGCGTCAGCTCCTTGATCGACTGCTTCAGTCCCGCGTAGCCGTTTTCGGCTTCGAAACCGGCGCGATCGAGCGGGCCGGCCGCGCGATCGATCAGACGAGTGAGCGGCCGCTGGTATTGCGGGTCCGCTGCGCTGCGCAAGCTCATTGGTAAGCCTCCAGCATGGCTTTGACCTGCGCCGGCTCGATCGGGCCATGCAGGTCGTCATCGATCATCAGGCAGGCGCCGCGATCACAGGCGCCAAGGCAGCAGATCGGCAGCAGCGTGAAACGCATGTCCGGCGTGGTGCCGCCAAGCTTGACGCCGAGCTGCTGGATCAGCGCGTCGCGCAGTTCGTCGTAGCCGGTCAGATGGCAGGAGATGCTGTCGCAGACCTTGATCACATGGCGGCCGACCGGCTGCCGGAAGATCAGGTTGTAGAAGGTCGCGACGCCTTCGAGATCGGCGGCCGAAATGCTGACCATGTCGGCGATCACCGGGATCGCTTCGTCCGACACCCAGCCGCGATGCTTCTGCACGATCTTCAGCGCCTCGATGCTGGCGGCGCGCGAATCCGGATAATGCGTGAGTTCGTGTTCGATCTCGTGACGCTCCTCATCCGACAGCACGAAGCGTTCGGGCTTCGGCGCGGGCGGCTTCATGAGATCAGCCAGTTTGATCACGGTCTGGACGCCTTGCGGCGTAGTGGTGTTGGTCATCGTTAGCGATCCACGTCGGCCATGACGAAGTCGATGGACGCGATGTAAGCGATCAGGTCGGGCACCATCTGGCCGCGGATCGCGCTCGGGATCTGCTGCAGATGCGGGAAGCTCGGCGTGCGGATGCGCGTGCGATAGCTCATCGTGTTGGCGTCGCTGGTCAGGTAATAGCTGTTCAGGCCCTTGGTCGCCTCGATCATCTGCGAGGTCTCGCCCGCCGGCATCACCGGCCCCCAGCTTACGCCGAGGAAATGCGTGATCAGGGTTTCGATGTCCTTCAGCGTGCGTTCTTTCGGCGGCGGCGTGGTCAGCGCATGGTCGGCCTTGTACGGGCCCGACGGCATGTTGTTGAGGCACTGCTCGATGATGCGCAGCGACTGGCGGATTTCCTCTTCGCGCATCAGCGCGCGCTCGTAGACATCGCCCTTGGCGCCGACCGGAACCTCGAACTCGAAGTTGTCGTAGCCGCTGTACGGACGCGCCTTGCGCAGATCGAAATCGCAGCCGGTGGCGCGCAGGCCCGGGCCGGTGACGCCCCACTCCAGCGCCGCGGCGGTGTCGTAGGCGGCGACGTCGCGGCAGCGCGAAATCAGGATTGCGTTCTGCAGGCAGGCCCGACGGTACTCGTCCATGCGTTTCGGCATCCAGTCCAGGAACTCGCGGACCTTGAGCTCCCAGCCGATCGGCAGATCGTGCGCCAGGCCGCCGATGCGGAACCAGGCCGGATGCATGCGAAAGCCGGTGATGCCTTCGATCACGTCGTAGGCTTTCTGGCGATCGACGAACATGTAGAACACCGGCGACATCGCGCCGACGTCCTGCGCAAACGTGCCGTAGAACAGCAGATGCGAGGTGATGCGGAAGAACTCGCAGAGCATCACGCGGATGGTTTCCACACGCGCCGGCACCTTAATGCCGGCCAGCTTCTCCAGCGCCATCACGTACGGCAGGTTGTTCATCACCCCGCCGAGATAATCGATGCGGTCGGTGTACGGAATATAGGTGTGCCAGCTCTGGCGCTCGCCCATCTTCTCGGCGCCGCGATGGTGATAGCCGATGTCCGGCACGCAATCGACGACTTCCTCGCCGTCGAGCTGCAGCACGATACGGAACGCGCCGTGGGCCGAAGGGTGGTTCGGGCCCAGGTTCAGAAACATGAAATCGTGATCGCGCGTGCCGCGGCTCATGCCCCAGTCTTCGGGCTGGAAGCGCAGTGCCTCCTGCTCCTGGTCCTGGCGCAGCGCGTCGAGCTGGTAGGGATCGAATTCGGTGGCGCGCGCGTTGTACTCCTTGCGCAGCGGATGGCCGACCCAGCTTGGCGGCAGCAGGATGCGGCGCAGATGCGGGTGGCCGTCGAAGACGATGCCGAACATGTCCCAGACTTCGCGCTCGTACCAGTTGGCGTTGGCGTAGATCGGCACGATGGTCTTCAGCGAGGGATACTCGCCAAGCAGGGCGACTTTCAGCCGGATATCGGTGTTGCGGCCGATCGACAGCAGCTGGTAGACGACGGTGAAATCCGAGGGCGGCTGGCCTGCACGATGCTTGCGCAGGCGCTCGTCGATCGCGGTCAGGTCGTACAGCATCTTGTACGGCCTGGCGATGTCGTTCTTCAGGAAGCGCAGTACTTCGGCAACGCGATCGGCCGGCAGCCATAGCGTCGGCATGCCGTCGGCCGTGGTCTGCAGCGTAAAGACGTTCTCACCGAAGCGCGCGAACAGATCGCGCACGGTTTCCGGCAGGGTCAGCGGCGCACCGTCAGCCATCAGACCGATCCATCCAGATGCAGCGAATCCGGTGAACGCAGAATGGTTTCCGCGTTGCGTGCCGCCTGCTTGCGGTCGCGCTCGGACGGCATGTTGGCTTTATAGATGCCCTGATCACCGACCACCCAGGACAGCGGACGCTGCTCCTTGCCGATCGAATCCTGCAGCATCATCAGGCCCTGCAGAAAGGCTTCCGGGCGCGGCGGGCAGCCGGGCACGTACAGGTCCACCGGCAGAAACTTGTCGACGCCCTGCACCACCGAATAGATGTCGTACATGCCGCCGGAATTGGCGCAGGCACCCATCGAAATGACCCAGCGCGGTTCCAGCAGCTGCTCGTACAGGCGCTGCACCACCGGCGCCATCTTCACGAAACAGGTACCGGCGATCACCATCAGGTCGGCCTGGCGCGGTGAGGCGCGGATGACTTCGGCGCCGAAGCGCGCCAGGTCATGCGTCGGCGTAAACGCGGTCGCCATTTCGACGTAGCAGCAGGACAGGCCGAAGTTGTACGGCCAGATCGAATGCTTGCGGCCCCAGTTGACCATGTCCGACAGCTTGGCGGTCAGCACGTTGCGCTTGACCTGCTCCTCGGTGAACACATCACCAGGCTCGCGTTGCGTGTAGTCCTTGGTCAGCGGTGAAACGCCGGTGGGACGATTGGGGTCGATGCGGGTGAGTGTGTATTCCATGGCTGGCCTCGGGCTAGCGGATCGAAAGTACGCTTAGGTGCTTTCGCTCGCCTCGCTCTGCTTGTGCGTGAGAGGGCGGCGCTTGCGCGACGCGGGCGCCCAATCGAGCGCGCCGATGCGGGCCAGGTAAACCAGGCTCGCCAGGAGAATGAAGATGAAGATCGCGGCCTCGACGAAGCCGGTCCAGCCGGATTCGCGGACCGACACCGCCCAGGCATACAGGAACAGCGCCTCGACGTCGAAGATCACAAAGAACACCGCCACCAGGTAAAACTTGGCCGACAGCCGCAGGCGTTCGGGCGATGCCGATACCACGCCGGATTCGAAGGGTTCGCCGCGGGCACGCGCGCCGCTGCGGCCGCCGAGCAGCGCAGACAGCCCCAGCATCACGCTGCAAAGGCCGAACACGGCTACCACGTAGACCGCGATCGACCAGAACTCCGGCGATGTCGTCATCGGCTCAAGCCTCTCCTGGTCACCTACTGTCCAACCAGCCCCGTTGCTGGTGCTCCCAATAGATGAGGTTCGATGTTTGTCAAAGACGACCGAGGTCGCCGGATGCGTCTTGGCACACGGGCCGGAAACCCTCTCCGGCCCTGGCGCGGCTCTTAAGTCCGCATTCGACGCTGGTCCTCAATGTAGCCATAACACGGACGGGCGCCGCGAATCCGGTGGAGTATATCGCGGCAATAGGCGCCGGGGCGTGTCGTCTTTTGGATAAAGCCTGACTGAAATCCTGATGGCGCCAAAAGTTGACAGCGTGCCGTCATCGGTGTCCAACTTTTGGATTTACGGATTCCTGACCTGGGAATTAGACGCCTATCGGCGCAGATGCCTGCGCGCAGCCTGTCGGACTTGGGAGATCGTAGCGAGGGTAAGGGCCCGCTGTGTCCAAGCTGCGGGCGACTGAGGAGAATATCCAGTCATATTTGACGAGGGCGCCCGCAGTTTGGGCGCAGCGGGCCGAAGCCGCAGTAGATCTTGCCAAGTCCGACAGGCTGCTAGTCGACCCGTTCCGGACCGCTTTCAACGAACGGGCGAACGAAGGCCTCGACGCCGCCGGACAGTCCCTGCAGGTCGTAGCCGCCTTCGAGCATCGCGATCACGCGGCCCTCGCAGTAGCGCGAGGCGATCTCGAGAATACGCTGCGCGGTCCAGGCATAGTCGCCGTCGACCAGCCGCAATCCGGCCAGCGGATCGCGCACATGCGCGTCGAAACCGGCCGAAACCAGCAGCAATTGCGGCGCGAACGCGGCCAGCGCCGGCAGCCAGCCTTCGACGACCGCGGCGCGATAGGCCGCGCCATCGCTGCCGCTGGGCAGGGGCATATCGATCAGCGACGGCGCGTCGGCCCTGCCCTCCCAGTAGGGATACAGCGGGTCCTGGTAGGTATTGAACACGCGCACCCGCGGATCGCGCGCGAAGATGTCGGCCGTGCCGTTGCCATGGTGTACGTCGAAATCCAGCACCGCGACGCGCAGCAGTCCGCGCGCCAGCGCCTCGGCCGCGGCGACCGCTATGTTGTTGAGGATGCAAAAACCCATCGGCCGATCGCGCTCGGCGTGATGGCCCGGCGGCCGCACCGCACAGAAAACGAAGTCGGCCTCGCCGTTCAACAGGCGCTCGACGCCGAGCACGCCGGCGCCGGCAGCGTGCAGCGCCGCGTCCAGGCTGTGCTCGCTCATCGACGTGTCGGGGTCGAGCCACAGCCGGCCCGAGCCCGGCCGCGACGACAGGATGCGATCGACATGATCGGCATCGTGAACGCGCAGCAGCGCTTCGCGGCTGGCCGCCGGCGCATCGATCTGCGCAAAGCTCGCGCCCAGCCCGCTGCGAACCAGCATCGCCTGCAGAGCCAGCAGCCGCGCCGGGCTCTCCGGATGCCCGGCATCCATCTGGTGCAGCACGCAACTCGGGTGAGTGATCCAGCTGGCCTTCGATGTCATCGTGGCGGCTCGTAGCCCGGGTGGAACCCGGGGCTTTTCAGGTTGGCGCGATCCCGGGTTTCACCCGGGCTACGTCATCGTCGCATGCGTGGCGCTTGGCGGCGAGCCGGCAATCGTCGACCATCGGCGCATGCAAGCTCCCACCACTCCCGAATCCGACGACGGCTATGCGAGCGGCGTACGCCGCATTCTGTGGCTGACCTTGATCCTGAATGTCGGCGTCTGCCTGCTCAAGCTGGCGGTCGGCCTGTGGACCGGCTCGCTGGCAGTGATGGCCGACGCGGTGCACAGCCTGACAGACAGCCTCAACAACGTGATGGGCCTGGTGGTGATGCGCTGGTCGGCGCCGCCGCCGGATCGCGAGCATCCGTACGGGCATCTGAAGTTCGAGGCGGTCGGCGCCCTCGGCATCGCGGCGATGCTCGGCATCGCCTGCTTCGAGGTAGTGAAGCCGGCGGTGATGCGGTTGTTCGAGTCCGACACCGCGGCGGTGCAGATGAACCCGAGCGCACTGGTGCTGCTGGTGCTGGTACTCGCGGTGAACATCTTCGTCGCGATCTACGAGCGGCGCGCCGGACAGCGGCTGCACAGCAAGCTGCTGCTCGCCGACGCGACCCAGACTTTCGGCGATATCTGGATCACGCTCGGCGTGATCGCCGGCAGCATCGGTATCTGGCTGACCGGCTGGTGGTGGCTGGACGTGGCGCTGGCGATACCGGTCGCGCTCGCGGTGTTGTGGAGCGGCTGGGTCGTGGTAAAGGGCAACCTGCCCTGGCTGGTCGATGCGACCGCGATTCCGCTGGACGAGATCGAGGCGCTCGCGATGAGCGTGCCCGGCGTGGTCGACTGCCACCAGGTGCATTCGCGCGGCCTGGTCGGACGCCAGGTATTCGTCGAGATGCACCTGATCACCAATGCCGGCGACATCGAGACCTCGCACCGGATCACCGAGGAGATCGAGCGCTTGCTGCTGGCGAAGTACGGTCCGGTCGAAGCGACGATCCATGTCGAGCCGGAGCGCTATGCCGAGAACCACGCGTAGGTCGGCAATCCCTTGCCGACATCAGGCCTCGCTTGCGCATCGGGCCAAAACGTCGGCAAGGGATTGCCGACCTACAGTAAATACAGACGGGGCTCCGCTCTTTTAACGGAAGCGTCACAATCAGCGCGGAGCATCTGCCGCTACCCAAAGGTCGCCTTCCCATGTCCAAAGCTTCTGCCTGCCTGCGTAGCGCGCTGGTCACCGCGCTGACGATCGCGCTCGCCTCCTGCGCTGGCGGTGATGGCGACAAGGGCTCATCCGGCAGCAGCGCGACCAAGGTCGGCCATGTATTCGTGGTGGTGCTCGAGAACAAGGACTACGCCAAAACTTTCGCCAGCGATTCGCTGGCGCCGTACCTGGCCACCGAGCTAAAGGCCAAGGGCGCTTTGCTCGAGCAGTACTACGGCATCGGCCACGTCAGCCTCGGCAACTACATCGCGATGATCAGCGGCCAGGGCTTGAACCTGGCGACCCAGACCGACTGCCAGCTCTATACCAACTTTATCGGCGCGCCGCCGGCGTCGGCGATCGACGGCCAGGCCATCGGCGTCGGCTGCGTGTTCCCGACCACGGTGCCGAACCTCACCGATCAACTCACCGCCGCCGGCCTGAGCTGGCGCGGCTACATGGAAGACATGGGCAACACGCCGGACCGCGAGGCCGCGGCCTGCGCGCATCCCGACCTGAACTCGGTGGACGGCACCCAGTCGGCCACCGCGGAAGACAACTACGCGACGCGCCACAACCCGTTCATGTACTTCCATTCGGTGATCGACAACCAGGCCCTGTGCGAACAGCACGTGGTGCCGCTGACCGCGCTGGACTCCGACCTGGGCGCGGTCGACACCACGGCCCGCTACAGCTTCATCACCCCCGACCTGTGCAGCGACGGCCATGACTCGCCCTGCGCCGATGGCGAGCCCGGCGGCCTGGAATCGATCAATGATTTTCTGCAGGTGCTGGTGCCGAAGATCCTCGACTCCGCGGCGTTCAAGAAGGACGGACTGCTGATCATCACCTTCGACGAATCCGATGGCCCGCAGTCCGATGCCTCCGCCTGCTGCGGCGCCGGCCCGACACCGAACTCGCTGCTGCCCGGCATCACCGGCCCCGGCGGCGGCCGGGTTGGCGCGGTGATCATTTCGCCGTTCGTCAAACCCGGCACCGTCAGCACGGCCGAGTACAACCACTACTCGATGCTGCGCACGGTGCAGGATCTGTTCGGCCTGCCGTACCTGGGCTACGCCGGCAGCACCGGCCAGGCCAGCTTCGGCGCCGACGTGTTCACGCAGCGCCTGCCGGAACTGCCGCCACGGCCTTGACGGCTGGACGGGGCCGGACAGGTTCGCCCGTGAAACTGGCGCTGATCGCACTGTCACTTGCGATCAGCGGCATCGCGGCCGCGGATGACTACGATCCGCTTGCGGCGGCACGTGTGCGCGAGAAGATCGGCAATGTCGAAGCCGGGATTCCGCCACAGTGCTACGCGAAAACCGGCGCCGCGAATCCCTGTTACGTCTGCCACACGACGGCGCGCGGCAACAACGGGGCCGACGACGCCGATCTGCAGCAGCGCTACGACTTCAGCCCGTTGCGGCGGACCATGCCCTGGACCAATCAGTTCGTCGATCGGCGCGCTGCGATCGCGAAGGTCAGCGACGAGGAAATCCTGGCCTGGGCCCGCGCCGACAACTACGCTCCCTTGCGTCTGGCGATCGGCAAGCTGGCCGACTACCGCGGCTGGAAGCCCGACCTCGACCTGGAGAAAGGCTTCGACGAACACGGTTTCGCACGCGACGGATCGCAATGGCGCGCGTTCCGCTACAAGCCTTTCCCCGGCGCGTTCTGGCCGACCAACGGATCGGCCGATGAAGTGATGATCCGCCTGCCGGCGGGCCTGCGCGAAGACGCGGCCGGCCGATTCTCGCGCGAGGTCTATCGCGCGAACCTGGCGATTGTCGAAGCGATGATCGCGACACCGGCCGACGTCGCCGATGCCGCGATCGACCGGCGCATCGAAAGCATCGACGAGCGCGCCGCCGGCATCGATCTCGATGGCGACGGCAAACTCGGCATCGCGACGCATCTGCGCGGACTGCCGGCGCGCTACGCCGGCCGCGGCGACATCAAACCGCGACGCGGCCTGTATCCGCAGTACACCGAGTTCCTGCACACGGTGCGCTATCTCGATCCGCAACAGCCGGACTACGCAGCGCGACGTCTGAAGGAGCTGCGCTATGCAATCAAGGCACTGGAGATCGACGACCTCAGCATCGCCACGCACTACCAGGACAACGCGCGCGAAAAGCTCACCGGCGATCGCCCGCACTACGCCGGCAGCGCGCTGACCGGCCAGAGCAACGACTACGGCTGGACTTTGTCCGGCTATATCGAAGACGCACAGGGCCGGCTGCGCCTGCAGACACGCGAAGAGCAACTGTACTGCATGGGCTGCCACACGAATGTCGGCATATCGGTCGACCAGACGTTCTCGCTGGCGCGCAAACTGCCAGACGCCAAGGGATGGGGTTTACAGACGCTGGCCGGACAACGCGATGCGCCGCAGAACGGCAGGACGCGCGGCGAATATGCGGAATACTTCGAGCGTGCGCGTGGCGGCGACGACTACCGGGCGAACCGGGAAATGCTGGCGCGATTCTTTTCCGCCAACGGCAGGCCCGACTTCGCTCGCATCGCCGGTGTCGACGGCTCGCAGGGCCTGCGCGGCCTGCTGCTGCCGTCGCCGCAACGCGCGCTCGCATTGAACAAGGCGTATCGCGAAGTGGTGTTCGAGCAGAGCTACAAGCTCGGCCGCGACGCGGTGCCGATGCCGCTGGATGAGCAGGTGCATCGCCAACTCGACCAAGGCGATCCAACGCCGAAGGCCGCGGATCATCGCTATGACGATGCACAGTTGTGGCTGGACTGGAATAGCAAAACCAATCGATAACCACTGTAGGAGCGGTCCTTGACCGCGATGGTGCTGTTCAAGGGTTCAATCGCGGTCAAGGACCGCTCCTACAGGTTCGTCATTCGGAGGTGGCGCAAGCTCAGGGAGCCGGTGCCGGTCCTCCCGCGATCGGCCTTGAGGCGTCGCTTGCAGCCACCAGATGATGGCTGCCGCTGGCGAGCGTAAAACTGCGATCCAGCGCCTGCTCGTCGGTATGCACCGTCACCTGCGGCACCATCCAGAACTCAGCCTGCAGGCGCTGCGGCGTCAGGTCGATCAGCACGTAGCCGTTGAGCGTGTTCTGGTAGTACTTCAGATGCGGATTGGTCAGCCGCAGCAGCTGCTCGGCCTGCGTCTGCGTGCGCGTGACGATCGCGGTGGCGCCGTTGCCCACCGGCTGGTCACCGCGCGAGCTGATCGAGGTCGCGACGAATTCGACGGCGCTGGCGCCGCTGCCGGTCAGTGCGACGTAGCCGATGCTGTTCGGATCGTCGGTCACTTCAAATGCATAGGCCTCGTGCGCGTCGCCGGTCATGATGACGACGTTGTCGCGCGCCGCGATCATCTGCATCACCCGCGCACGCGCCGGATCGTAGCCGTCCCACTTGTCGTTCGACAGATACAGGCCGCCGCCACCGGTGGCGCGCGGCGCACCGAGCAGTTTCAACGGCGAGAAGTAGATCTGGTTGCCGATCAGCTGCCACTGCGCGCTGTTGCCGGCCAGCTGTGTCGCCAGCCAGGCTTCCTGCGTGACGCCGAGCATCTGCCGGGTTTCGTCGGCGAAATCGCCGGTCTGGGTGAACACCGGCACGGCATCACCGAACAGCGTATTCGGCGCCGCCGGCCGGTCGCGGCCGAAATGGCGCGCGTCGATCATCGTCAGATCGGCCAGATCGCCGAACTTGAATCCGCGCCAGACTCGCGCCCGATCGGCCGCGTCTGGCGCACGGATCGGCAGCCATTCGAACGCGGCCTGCATCGCCGCTCGACGGCGCGTCGCGTAGTCGCCATCGGCGCTCGGATCGTGCCCTTCGGCGCCGTCGCGCCAGGCGTTGTTGCAGACCTCGTGATCGTCCCAGACCCAGATCATCGGATGCTGGCGATGCAGCTCCAGCAAGTCCTCGTCGCGACGATATTGCGCATAGCGCATGCGGTAGTCCGAGAGGGTGAGTATCTCGTAGGCCGGTTCGTGGGGCCGAACCTGATCCTGCTCGCCGTTCTCGTAAATGTAATCGCCAAGATGCACCACGGCATGCAGATCGCTGCGCTCGGCAACACGGCGATATGCGTGGAAATAACCTGCCACGTAGTTGGCGCAGGTGACGAATACCAGCCGCAGCCGGTCGACCGATCCGGACGGCGCCGTGCGGGTGCGGCCGACCGGCGAGCGCTCGGTCGCGGACTCGAACCGATAGTAGTACGCGTGGTCGGCCTGCAGGTCGCGAAGATCGAGCTTGATCGTCCAGTCGCCGGCTTCGCTGCCGGCGACGACGCCGCTGGCGACAAGCTCCGTCATCGCCGCATCGCGGGCGATCGCATAGCGGATACGCGTCGTCGTTTCGTTTGCGGCAATCGGCAAGGCCCGCGTCCACAGCATCACCGCATCGGGCAGCGGATCGCCGCTGGCGACGCCGTGCGTAAAGCGGGCGGCGCTCAGCCCGCCGCCGGAAGAACCGCTATCGGATCCGTCACCGCCGGCGCCACAACCGGAGAGCACGCTGACCAGGCTGGCGCCGGAAGCGATGACGAAAGCGCGGCGGGTGATCGGCGGCATCGGCGTGGTCGGTTCAAATCGACACGCTGACAGCGCGCTGTAACAGGCTCGTGACACAGGCTCGTGAAACCTCGACACCGGCCACACTGGCAAAAACAGCTCATGTCACATGTCTGTCATTCACGCGACACAAACTTGAGAAGTGCAAGCTGGCCGAGCCTGATCGTATTCCGCTCCTGCAGCGACTTCATTTTTTATTGGGGACTTTCGATGGGCGCACCTTCACGGGGCCGCCGCAAGGCGCGCCGTCGCGGCATTTCGCGTCGCGCTTTTCTGCGCGGTGCCGGCGGATCGGCGCTGGCCTTGTCGGCGGCAGCACTCGCCGGCTGCAGTGCTGGAGGCGGTGGCGGCGGCGACGGTGAAGGTGTCAACCCGTTCCAGCACGGCACCGCGACCGGCGATCCCCTGCCCGAGGCGATCATCTTCTGGACTCGAGCCACACCGCTTGCCAACGAGAGCATCCCGGTGACGCTGAAGGTCTACGCCGATCCGCAGCTGAAGCAGAAAATCGGTGAAACCAGGCAGACCGCCAGCGCCGATCGCGACTGGACGATCAAGATCGATTACACCGGACTGTCGCCGTCGACCAGCTACTACTACCAGTTCGAAGCGCGCGGATTCAAAAGCGCGATCGGCCGCACCCGCACCGCGCCTGCAGCGAACGCGGTGATCGATCGGCTGCGCTTCGGCGTGGTCAGCTGCGCGAGCCTGGCGCACGGCCTGTTCAACGTCTACGGCGCGCTCGCCGCGCGCGCCGATCTCGACGCGATCCTGCACCTGGGCGATTACATCTACGAATACGGCAGCGGCGAATACGGCAATGCACGCGAGTACCAGCCGGCGAACGAGATCGCGACGCTGAGCGACTACCGCACACGGCACGCTCAGTACAAACAGGACGTGAACCTGCAGGCACTGCATCGCCAGAATCCGTTCATCACGGTCTGGGACGACCACGAGTCCGCGAACGACAGCTACAAGGACGGTGCCGAAAATCATCAGGGCAATGAGGACGAGCCGGATTGGTTTCTGCGCAAGGCCAATGCGCAGAAGGCGTATGACGAGTGGATGCCGATCCGTCTGCCGACCCCCGGCGACACCAACAGGATCTTCCGTGAGCTGGCCTACGGCAACCTGGTCGACCTGGTGATGCTCGACACGCGCCTGTACGCGCGCAGCCTGCAGTGCGATCTGCAGGCGCAGCTGAGCTGCCCCGACGACACGACGCGTTCGCTGGCCGGCGCCGAACAGCTGGCCTGGCTCGAATCCAGGCTGAAAACCTCGGCGGCGAAATGGAAACTGATCGGCCAGCAGGTGATGTTCGGCCAGCTGAAAGTCGCCGGCACGCCGGAGCTGATCGCAGCCGGCGGTGTGTATCTCAACATGGACCAGTGGGACGGCTACCGCGCCGACCGTGATCGGGTGTTCGACATGCTCGACACCAATGCGATCCGCAACGCGGTGGTGCTGACCGGCGACATCCATTCGAGTTGGGCGATGGATCTGTCGCGTGACCCGAACAACCTGCTGGTTTACCGGCCAGGCCTGGGCCCGATCGAAACCAGCGGCAGCCTGGCGGTGGAGTTCGTCGCGCCGTCGGTGACCTCACCGGGCCTGGATCAGCTGGCCCCGATCCAGGACGTGATCCGGCTGCTGAATCCGCACATGAAATATGTCGACCTGTCCCAGCACGGCTACGTGCTGCTCGACGTCACGCCGCAGCGTTGCCAGGGCGAGTGGTGGTATGTCGACACGATCGACAGCGCCAGCCAGACCGAAGCCTTTGCCGCCGCCTGGCAGGCGGCCGATGGCAAGAACTATCTCAGCGCCGGCACCCAGAGCACGCCGCGGAGCGACGCACCGGCAATGGCCGGCTAGCAGCCTGTCGGGCTTGGGAGATCGTATCGAGGGTTTGGCCTGCTGTGTCCATGCTGCGGGCGACCGCGGAGAATACGAGTGATATTTAACGAGGGCGCCCGCAGCTTGGGCGCAGCAGGCCGAAGCCGCAGTAGATCTTGCCAAGCCCGACAGGCTGCTAGTGCTGCAACCCGGACTCGAGAGCAGCGCCGGCGGAGCGCCGGCGGTTCTCGCCGTTCCAATCAGTTGCGCCCGAGCGGTGAAGCGAGCGCTGCACCTGCAAGGTGCGGCCAGCAGCCTGATGGCGCAAACGCCGCGCGAAGGTACCGCTGGGCTCCGGCGGCAAGTCGGTCGATAGCAAGCTCACGGTCGGTTCACCCGGGCCCTCGCTGAGCTTGAGCAGGCCAGCGTCGACGGCCTCGTCCAGACCCGCCTCGAGATCACCGCGGCGGAAGCCGGACGCCGGCCAGTCCTTGACCAGGTCGGCATATTCGAGCTGGCCGCCGATGTAGACACCATAGCGCTTGTAGATGTCGAGCAGGGCGAGCACGAAAGCACGGCGCGGGGGAGTGGCACCGGTCTGCACCGAGCCGCTCAGCAGACGCCAGGCGGACAGGTTCTTGAGCATTTGAATCTCGTTGTTATATTTAAAATCGCACCGCCGAGCTTATGGTCACCGCAGACTGCCCCGACCAGCGGCGCGACGAACGCGGTCAACGGCGCGCCAGACGGTTCTCCGCTCGTGACCCGATCGTCAATATCCGAACCCCCGATGCCGCTTAGCTCGACCGATCGTCATCGTCGCGGCGGCGGTGTTCGGCGAGGATGTTGCAGAACAGCGCGCCCTGCTCGATCGCGTCGTCCAGCGCGATATGGGTATGCGGGAGATCGTCGAACCAGCGCCGCGGCATGTAGTGCTTGCCGCTCTCGACGAAACTCAGACCGCGCGCGCCCATCACATAGCTCTGGATATCGAGCGCGGACTGGCGGAACGGGCTTTCGCCGGCAAAGCGCATCAGGTACCAGTAGGCGAACATGAAGTCGAAGCCCGCCGGGAGCGCGACGAACACCGGCGTGCCCGGCAGCGATTTCAGCCAGGCCACGTAGGCCGGCATCGCCACGGCCGGCGACTGCAGATCGGTGCGGCTGGCAGCCCAGGCTTCGGGCTGGCTCAACCACCACTCGGCTGTCGGCGGATACGCGAGAGCGCCGGGCAGGGTTTCGAGGTTGGCAGTGAAAGTCGCGAGCAGTGTCTTGTCGGCGCGATACGCAGCCGAGGCTATGCTCAGCATCGAATGCGGCCCCGGGATCGGGCCGTCGGTTTCGACGTCGGTACTGATATAGATTTCGGTCATGTGCGGACTGTACGGCCCCCGCGATGAACTAGACAGTATCGCTCGTCTTTCGTAACAGGCGAGATGCTCAAGCTAGGTGGCGGCTACGCATCGGCGATCTGACATCGCTCAAGCCGGCATAGAGCGTGGGGCATCACACTAGCCTTATCCGGCATGGCCGACTCCCTATAATGCAAAAAAGCGCGAGTCCGGATGAAAGTCGACCGATACCTGCTGATCGCCGCGATACTGCTGGGGGGCTGCGCGGTGGGCCCCGACTACACTCCGCCGGACCCGCAAGCTTCAGGCCTGCCGCAGGCATGGCATGCGCGGCTGCCGCATGACGGCGCGACCACGACGCTGACCAGCTGGTGGCAGCAGTTCGACGATCCGCTGATGACGGAGCTGGTGACGGCGGCCGAACAAGGCCATCCCAGCATCGATGCGGCGGTGGGCGCGATCCGTGAAGCACGCGCGGAGCTGGCGCAGACGCGCGGACGCTTCCTGCCCTCGGCGACCGCCAGCGGCTCGGCCACGCGCAACGGCAGTTCGGCCAGCGGCGAGGCGGCGCTGCTGTCGACGACCGCCGACACCGGCACCTATAGCCTGCTCAGCGGTGCGCTGGACGCCAGCTGGGAGCTGGATATCTTCGGTGGCGCGCGGCGCGCCTATCAGAGCGACAGCGCGCGGCTGTCGGCGGCCCGGGCCGACTGGCATGAGGCGCGCGTTTCGCTGGCGGCCGAAGTGGCCGATGCCTACGTGCAGCGACGCTATTGCGAGCGTCTGCTGGCGCTGTACCGCGACACTCTGGACTCGCGCCGGCAGACCGAGCGCTTGACCCTGCTCAAGCTCAAAGCGGGCTTCGCCGCGCCCTCGGACGAGGACCAGGCACAGGCGGCCGCCTACGACAGCGAGAACCAGCTGATCGCACAGGAAGGCAGCTGCGGCCAGGATCTGAACCGACTGACCGCGCTGACCGGCGTCGCGCCCGCCGATCTGGAGACGCGTCTCGCCGCCACCGCGCAGGCGACGTCGCCGGCCGGCGAACCGCCAGCGGACGGCAAGGCCACCGAGCCCGCCGCCGCCTGGCGCGCCGGCATCCCGGTGCCGCTGAACCCCGCGGTGCCGGGCGTGCCGGCGCAGATCCTGTCGCAGCGGCCCGATCTCGGCTCCGCCGAGCGCGCGCTGGCCGCCTCGATGGCCGACATCGGCGTCGCCCAGGCCAGCCGGCTGCCGTCACTGACGCTGGTGGGCAATATCACGGTGAACCGCATCCGGCACGTCGAGGGTTCGTCGCGCAGCTGGTACTGGGGCCCGTCCGTGAGCCTGCCGATCTTCGAAGGCGGCGCTGGCCTGGCGCGCGTGGAAGCGGCGCGGGCTCGCTATGACCAGTCGCTGGCGAGCTACCGTAGTCATGTGCTGAGCGCGGTACAGGAAGTCGAGGACGCGCTGGTGCGCGTCGACACCTCCACGCGCCGCGCCGAGGCCGCGCGGCAGTCCGAGCGCCACTACAGCGCGCTGCTGGCCTCACAGGAAAACCGTTACCGGCTCGGCGCCACCTCGCTGCTGGAGCTGGAAGACAGCCGCCGGCTGACGTTGGCCAGCCGCCAGGCGCTGGCCGCGGTACAGCTGGAAATCAGCAGCTCCTGGATCGCGCTGTACAAGGCCGTCGGCGGCGGCTGGGCCGACGACATCGGCAATCCCGCGACACCCATCCCCGCTTCCTCCGCCGCGGCTGCCGCGCCGCAGGCACACGTCACAGGAGACGGCGCATGAGCGCTCCGGTTTTGAAGATTCGTTCGGCTGTGGGTCGCTTCGGTCTGCCGCTGGTGCTGGTTTTCGCACTGGCCGCCTGCCATAAAGCGGCGGCGCCTTCCGCCGCAGCAAACCCGGTCATGGCCGTGCAAGTGGTGGCTCCGCAAACCGGCGACTGGCCGCAGGCTATCGGCGCCAACGGCAACGTGCAGGCCTGGCAGGAGGCCGTGATCGGCTCCGAAGTCAGCGGCACGCGGCTGCTGGAGGTGATGGTCAACGTCGGCGACATCGTGCGCAAAGGCCAGGTGCTGGCGACACTCGACCCGGCGATGATGAACGCCGAACTGGCGCAGCAGGAAGCGGCGGTGGCACAGGCCGAGGCCAGCCTCGCCAAGGCTCTGGCCGACGCGCAGCGCGCCGGGCAACTGGACCAGACCGGCTCGATCAGCCAGCAAGACATCCAGCAGTACCGCACCGCGGCGGCCACCGCCGAAGCGCAGTTGAAGCTGGCGCGCGCGCAGCGCGACGCCGCCAGCGTGCAGCTGCGGCGCACGCGCGTGCTGTCGCCGGACGACGGCGTGATCTCGTCGCGCAGCGCCACCGTCGGCACCGTCGCCGGCAGCGGCACCGAGCTGTTCCGGCTGATCCGCGACCGCCGGTTGGAATGGCGCGCGGAAGTCCCCGCCGAGCAGTTGTCGCGTGTGCGCCCCGGCATGACTGCCGACGTGCAGCGGCCCGACGGCAGCGTGGTCACAGGCACGGTGCGCCAGCTCGCTCCCGGCGTGGACACCAAAACGCGCAACGGCATCGTCTACGTGGATCTGCCGCGCGACTGCGGCCTGGCCGCCGGAGAGTTCGTCGGCGGCAGCTTCGTGCTGGGCAGCAGCAGCGCACTGTTCGTGCCGGAATCGAGCATCGTGCTGCGCGACGGCAACCGCTATGTGATGAAGCTCGACGCGAACAATCACGTGCACGAGACCAAGGTGACGACATTGCGCCGCCACGGCGAAGACATCGAGATCGGCAGCGCGCTGACGGCGGCCGACCGCGTAGTCAAAGCCGGCGGCAGCTTCGTCGGTGAAGGCGATCTGGTCAGCGTCGCCGCCGGCAATGCCGCCAGTAAGCCGAGCGCGCGATGAACTTCTCCACCTGGTCGATCCACCGGCCGATACCCGCCATCCTGCTGTTCGTCCTGCTGACCGCGGCCGGACTGATCGGATTTCGCATGCTGCCGATCGCCGAAATGCCGGACTTCGACTTCCCCGGCATCATCGTGTCGGTGAGCCTGCCGGGCGCGACGCCGACACAGCTCGAAACCGAGGTCACCCGCAAGATCGAGGCCGCCACCGCGGCGATTTCCGGCGCCAAGCACGTCACCTCCACCGTCACCGACGGCGACTCCGAAACCTTCATCGAATTCCAGATGGAGAAGGACGTGCAGGAAGCGCTGGACGACGTGCGCGACGCGGTCACCAGCGTGCGCTCCTCGCTGCCGCCCGACGTGCTGGAGCCGCGCATCTCGCGCGTCACCGTCAACGGCGGCTCGATCGCGACCTATACGGTGTCGTCGAACAGCATGGACCCGGCGGACCTGTCGTGGTTCGTCGACAACACCGTCAGCAGGAGCATCCTGCCGCTCAAGGGTGTGGGCCGCGTCGTGCGTTACGGCGGCATCGCGCGCGAAGTTCGCGTCGAGCTGGACCCGGTGAAGCTGCAGGCGATGAACGTCACCGCCGGTGATGTTTCGCAGCAGCTGCAGAACATGCAGCAGGAAGCGCCCGGAGGCCGCGGCGATTTCGGCGGCCTGGAACAGGCCGTGCGCACCATCGGCACGGTCGGGTCCGCGGACGATCTGCGCGCGTTTACGGTACCGCTCGCCGACGGCCGCAGGCTGCGGCTGGATCAGGTCGCGAGCGTCCACGATACCAGCGCCGAGCAGCGCCAGCTGTCGCTGCTGGACGGCAAGCCGGTGCTGAGCTTCCGCGTCTACCGCACGCGCGGCTCCGCCGAAGTCGACGTGGCCAAGGCCGTCGAAAAGGCCGTCGAGCAGATGGCCAAGGATCATCCGCGGGTGCAGTTCGAGCAGGTCTATACCACCGTCGGCCACATCGAGCGCGCCTACAAGGGCTCGATGGAAGCGCTGCTGGAAGGCGCGATTCTGGCCGTCGTCGTGGTCTGGCTATTCTTGCGCGACTGGCGCGCGACCATCGTCTCGGCCGTCGCGCTGCCGCTGTCGATCATCCCGACGTTCGCGTTCATGCACTGGGCCGGCTACACGCTCAACGGCATCACGCTGCTGGCGATGACCCTGGTGATCGGCATCCTGGTGGACGACGCCATCGTCGAGGTGGAAAACATCATCCGCCACCTTGGCTTCGCCAAGACGCCGAAAGTCGCGGCAGAGGAAGCCGCCAATGAGATCGGCCTGGCGGTGATCGCAACCTCGCTGACCATCGTCGCGGTGTTTGTTCCGGTGGCGTTGATGAGCGGCATCGCCGGCCTGGTGTTCCGCCAGTTCGGTTGGACCACTGCCGTCGCGGTGCTGACCTCGCTGGCGGTGGCGCGCCTGATCACGCCGATGATGTCCGCCTACATGCTCAAGGCCCGGCCGCACGAGCCACAGGCGGACGGCTGGATCATGCGCCGCTACTTGATCGCGGTGCGCGCCTGCCTGCGCCACCCCTGGCGCACCAGCTTCGCCACGGCGGCGTTCTTCGTCGCCTCGATTGCGCTGGTGTCGCTGCTGCCCACCGCCTTCATCAGCGCCGGCGATCGCGCGCTGGTGGAGATCGATCTCGAAGCGCCGCCCGGCTCGAAACTCGACGTGACCCGGGACATGACACTCCAGGCCACCGCGCTGCTGCACCAGTTGGCGGAAGTGAAAAAGGTTTACGCCATCATCGGCAATGGCCAGACCGCGGGCAGCGCCAGTTCCAGCGACGGCGACGTCACCAAGGCCACGCTGCTGGTGCCGCTCACCGACACCGAAGACCGCAAGCGCTCCCAGCAGGACGTGGAAGCCGACATGCGGCGCCTGCTCGCCGCCCTACCGGGCGCGCGCGTCAGCGTCGGCGGCCAGGGTTCCGGCGCCCAGTTGACCGTGGTGCTGACCGGCGATGACGCGCAGATGCTACAGAGCACCGCGACCAGCGTCGCGCACGAGATCCGCAGCAAGCTGCACGGGCTCGGCGGCGTCATCTCCTCGGCCAGCCTGCTGCGGCCGGAGCTGGTGATCCGTCCGGATTTCGCACGCGCCGCCGAGCTGGGGGTCAATGCTTCGGCGATCGGCGACGCGGTACGCATCGCCACCAGCGGCGACTACGACGTGGTGCTGCCCAAGCTCAACCTGCCAGAGCGGCAGCTCTACATCCGCACCATGTTGGCGCCCGCCGCGCGCCAGGATCTGGACACCATCCGGCAGTTGCGCGTGCGCTCCAGCAACGGCGGCACCGTGCCGCTGGCGAGCGTCGCCCAGTTCGCGATCGAAGGCGGCCCCGCACAGATCGACCGCTACGACCGCAGCCGCAACGTCACGCTCAGCGTGGAGCTGCAAGGCCGTGCGCTGGGCGACGTGGACAAAGAGATCGCGGCGCTGCCGACGATGCAGCACCTGCCGGGCAACGTGAAGCGCGCCACCGGCGGCGACCTCGAATTCATGCAGGACATGTTCACCAACTTCCTGCTGGCGATGGCCACCGGCATTTTCTGCGTCTACGCGGTAATGGTGCTGCTGTTCCACGACTTCTGGCAGCCCTTCACCGTGCTGGCGGCGCTGCCTCTGGCCGCCGGCGGCGCGCTCGGCGCGCTGGTGCTGTGCAGCATGGACCTGTCGCTGGCCTCACTGATCGGCCTGTTGATGCTGATCGGCATCGTCAGCAAAAACTCGATCCTGCTTGTGGAATACGCAATCACCGCGCGCAGCACGCTGGGCCTGTCGCGTCTGGATGCGATTGTCGATGCCTGCCACAAGCGCGCAAGGCCGATCGTGATGACCACGGTCGCGATGGTCGCCGGCATGCTGCCGATGGCGCTGAACCTCAGCGGAGGCGACAGCGGCTTCCGTTCGCCGATGGCGGTGGCGGTGATCGGCGGCCTGCTGACCTCCACCGTGCTGAGCCTGGTGGTGGTGCCGGTGGTATTCGAGTTGGTGGACGAAGCGCGCTTCCGCGTGCGGCGGCGCTTCGGCTACAGGCCGGCGCTGGATGCAGAGGCCGTGCCGGAGGTGGGGTGAAAGGGCTATGCACGACCGGTACGACAGTCGAGCCAGTTCCCGGATCGCGTCGGCACAGGGAAAAACCCACTGCACAGACCCGCTCATTGGCGAGCGGGCGATCTGGACAGCTACACGCATTCAGAAACAATGACATACAGCGCGATTACGGGAACGAGTCGGCCATCCGGTACCGCCGACTTTCGATTCTTGGTGTGCCGCGCGATGTGCGGGGCCACATTGGTGTTGCCCGATAAGTCGACAAACTCGGCAGCGTCGTAGCCCTTGTCCGCCCCCCAGCGTGATCGGCCTTTCGGTCTTGATCGCATCCCCTGAAATCTACTGGCAGCGATTGCTTGTATCTCAATGGAGATACATACTACCGGCTGATTCGGAGGACTGGAAATGACCGCGCAAACGTCAATGCTGCATATCCGTGTGGACGATGAAACCAAAGCTCAGGCTGCCGAGGCCTTGTCTGCCATGGGCCTGTCCGTCTCCGATGCTGTCCGGATGTTCCTTCGCCGTGTGGTGGTCGACCAAGCGTTCCCGCTGGAACTCAAGGTGCCCAATGCGGAAACCCGAGCCGCAATGGCCGAGGCTGATGGCATAGCGGCCGCCCGCCGCGCCCGTTTTTCTGCCGCCGCCGAACTGTTCGCCGATCTTGAAAAAAACATCGGCAAGTAAGCGGGCGCCACTGCCTCGGATTTCAGACTATTCGAAGTCATTCCTCAAAGACTGGGAACGCCTGATACGGTCTGGGCGTTACGACATGAACCGGCTGAAAGAGGCGATGCTGTTGCTGATTGCCAACGACGCGCCGCTAGGGCCGGAGTGGCGTGATCACCAGTTGAAGGAACAGTGGTCGGCGCATCGGGAGTGCCACATCGGCGGTGATTTCCTTTTGGCGTACAAAGTTGATGATAGTGCTACCCCAGGATTGATCGTATTTGTCAGGGCAGGCACTCACTCGGAGCTGTTCAACGAATAGTCTGTTTTCTACTTTCGTAGATCTGAGCTGACGTTTTGATCGAGCCGGTCTAGCGACTCGATCAGTTTTTCCCTCGAGATTCGCTCGAATTGGCCAATCAGCAATCGCGAAAGTCGTAACTCGGGAATACCGATAATCCGCGCGGCCTCGACGCCAGACAGTTGCCGTTGCTCGATAACGGCCCGGATGCCAGACACGAGCGTGGCCTTGAGCTTCATCGCGTCCGGATTGCGGAAACCCAGGTCACGATAGACATTCCCGGAGCCCTGCTCGACGCCAACTTGTTGGTCTGTCTGCAGGTTCCGTCTCATCTTCGATTGCCCTTCTACTTTCTCGTGCCGCAGTTGAATCAACACCGCACCCGCTGCCGGCGCTGCCTTGCCGGTCTTCGATTTCTTGGCGAAGCAGATGTGCCGGTTTTCGCGAGGAAGATTCCGACGATTGCGTTGAAGATGACGGCAGTACAACGAGCGATATCAATGGGCAGATCACGAGGCCCGCCGGCGATTACGAACCGTGGTGTTGAGGATCTGATACGACGATAAAACCCGATGCGCCCGCCTTAAATCGCGCAATTCCGGGAAATTCCCCGAAAAAACTGCCGAAAATAAGGTGGCCTAAAGGAACAATAACCAATATAAACAGATGTTTAATTGGTAGGCGCGAAGGGACTCGAACCCCCGACCCCCACCATGTCAAGGTGGTGCTCTAACCAACTGAGCTACGCGCCTGCAGACCTTTGCAGGGGCGCGAAAGATACAAGGCCGGGGAAAGTTAGGCAAGGCCGTCATGGAATAATCTTTTGCCGACCCCGCCGGACCGGCCACCAAAGAATGCGAGCCATCCCACCCGAAGCGCTCTATTAGCGCGATCAAGACCCGGCCAGGTTTCAAGCCGCGCTGATCAACACCGCCTCGCGCAGCCGGCGAATCTCGTCGCGTAGCTGCCCCGCCTTCTCGAACTCCAGGTTCTGCGCGGCGGCCCTCATTTCCTTCTCCAGCTTAGCGATGCGCTTGCCGACCAGCTCCGGGCTGGCAATCGCTTCGTAGACCTTCTTCGCCTCGGCCGCGCGCAGCACCTTCATGTCGGCAACGCCGTCCTCATAGCCCAGGCGCATCACGTCGGCGATGCGCTTCTGCACGCCCTTGGGGGTGATGCCGTTGTCGAGGTTGTACTGCACCTGCTTGGCACGGCGGCGGTCGGTCTCATCCAGCGCGCGGCGCATCGAGCCGGTGATCGAATCCGCGTACAGGATCGCGCGGCCGTTGAGATGGCGCGCGGCGCGGCCGATGGTCTGGATCAGCGAGCGTTCGCTGCGCAGGAAGCCTTCCTTGTCGGCGTCGAGAATCGCGACCAGCGAGACCTCGGGCAGATCGAGGCCTTCGCGCAGCAGGTTGATGCCGACCAGCACGTCGAACACGCCGAGCCGCAGGTCGCGGATAATTTCCGCGCGCTCGACGGTGTCGACGTCCGAATGCAGGTAACGCACCTTGACGCCGTTCTCGTGCAGGTAGTCGGTCAGATCCTCGGCCATGCGCTTGGTCAGCACGGTGATCAGAACCCGCTCCTGCAGCTCGACGCGCAGACGGATCTCGCCGAGCACGTCGTCGACCTGGCTGCGCGCCGGGCGAATTTCCACCGGCGGATCGGTCAGGCCGGTCGGGCGCACCACCTGCTCGGCGATCGAGGTGCCGGACTTCTCCAGCTCGTAGGGGCCCGGCGTCGCCGACACGTAGATCAGCTGCGGCACCAGCCGCTCCCATTCCTCGAACTTCAGCGGGCGATTGTCCATAGCCGACGGCAGCCGGAAGCCGTACTCGACCAGGGTCTCCTTGCGCGAACGGTCGCCCTTGTACATCGCCCCGATCTGCGGAACCGTCACATGCGATTCGTCGACGACGACCACCGCATCCGGCGGCAGATAGTCGAACAAACAAGGCGGCGGCTCGCCCGGCGCGCGGCCCGACAGATAGCGCGAGTAGTTCTCGATGCCGTTGCAGTAGCCGAGTTCCTGGATCATCTCCAGGTCGAAGTTGGTGCGCTGCTCCAGGCGCTGCGCCTCGATCAGTTTGCCGTTGGTCTGAAAATATTTGAGTCGTTCCTGCAGCTCGTCTTTCACCACGTCGAACATCGCCACCACGCGCTCGCGCGGCGTCACGTAGTGGCTCTTCGGGTAGATCGTGTAGCGCGGCACTTTCTGCCTGACCTCGCCGGTCAGCGGATCGAAGATGCTGATCGATTCGATCTCGTCGTCGAACAGCTCGACTCTCACTGCCTCCATGTCCGACTCGGCCGGATGGATGTCGATCACCTCGCCGCGCACGCGGTAAGTGGCGCGGTCCAGCGCCATCTCGTTGCGCGTGTACTGCATCACCGTCAGCTGGCGGATCAGCTCGCGCTGGCCAAGCCGGTCGCCCTTGACCAGGTGCAGCACCATCTTGAAATAGCTCTCGGGATCGCCGAGGCCGTAGATCGCCGACACCGAGGCGACGATGATCGCGTCGCGCCGCTCCATCAGCGCCTTGGTCGCGCTCAGCCGCATCTGCTCAATGTGCTCGTTGATCGAGCTGTCCTTGTCGATGAAGGTGTCGGTGCTCGGAACGTAGGCTTCGGGCTGGTAGTAGTCGTAATAGCTGACGAAGTATTCGACCGCGTTGTTCGGGAAGAACTCCTTGAACTCGCCGTAAAGCTGCGCCGCCAGGGTCTTGTTCGGCGCCATCACCAGGCACGGCCGCTGCACTTGCGAGATCACGTTGGCGATGCTGAAGGTCTTGCCCGAGCCGGTCACGCCGAGCAGGGTCTGGTGGGCGACGCCGGCCTCCAGGTTCTCGACCATGGTCTTGATCGCGCTGGGCTGGTCGCCGGACGGCGCCCAGTCGGCGGCGAGCTTGAACAGCTCCTCGCGGCGATGCTTGAGTCGGCGGTCTTTGAGTTCGTCGCGGGGGGCTTCTTTCATGTCTTAACACTAGCAGACCCGATTCGGAGTTGACCGCGCCGACCGGCTGAAAGTGCCGCCCGTTGCCAAACAATCCTGCGCGATCAGGCCGCCAGGGCCGGCCTGTCCGAGTCCGCCCATTGTGACGGCTGGTCCCAATCCTTGGCCGTATGGAAGCGCTCTACCGCTCCCACCAGCACCTGAGCCTGCTGCTCCATGCTCATGGCCGCCGCCGAAGCCTCCTCCACCAGCGCCGCATTCTGCTGGGTCGTCTGGTCCATCTGCTCCAGCATGCTATTGACCTGCGCGATGCCGCCGCTCTGCTCCCGCGACGAAGTGGCGATTTCGGCCATCAGGCCGGTAACCCGCTTCACCGAGCTCATGATCTGCTGCATCGTCTGCCCCGCCTGCTCCGCCAAAGCCGATCCACTGCCCGCCTGCGCCGCCGAATCGGCGATCAGCGACTTGACCTCGCGCGCCGCCGCGGTGGCGCGCTGAGCCAGGCTGCGCACCTCGGTGGCGACGACCGCGAAGCCGCGGCCCTGCTCGCCGGCGCGCGCGGCTTCGACCGCCGCGTTCAGCGCCAGAATATGGGTCTGGAACGCGATCGAATCGATCACGCCGATGATGTCGGCAATGCGCTTGGATGCCTGGTCGATCGCCGACATGGTCTTGATCACTTCGCCGACCACCGCGCCGCCCTGGACGGCGATATCGCTCGCGCTGATCGCCAACTGGCTGGCATGGTGGGCGTGCTCGGCGTTGCGCTGCACGGTCGAGGTCAGCTCCTGCATGCTCGACGCGGTCTGCTCCAGATTCGCCGCCTGCTGCTCGGTGCGGATCGACAGATCGGCGTTGCCGGCCGCGATTTGCCGCGCTGCCGAGCTGAGCGCCTGGGTACTCGACTTGATCTGGTCGACGATATCCGCAAGCTGCACGACGGTGCCGTTGGCGTCCTCTTTGATGCGCGCCAGCATGCCCCGGTAGTCCGTCGAAATCTGGCGCGTGAGATCGCCCTGGGCGATCGCCCCGAGCACCATCATCACTTCCTCGAACGCGCTCGCCGAGGTATCAAGCAGCCGGTTGATGCCGCGAGCCAGGTGACCGAAGAAGCCGTCCTTGCCGGCTTCGTCCACGCGCAGGCTGAAATCACCTTCGGCAGCCGCCTGGACGATGCCGGCCACTTCATGCTCGACGGCGATCTCGGCGGTGCGGTCCTTCCATTCGACGACGCTGCCCAGGCACTCGCCGTGCTCGCCGCGGATCGCGCTGACCACCATCGCATAGCTGCGGGCGCCGATGCGCGAACGCGTGCGCAGCGGCTCGGCGAGCGCCGACTGCAGTTGGGCGCGATCGGTTTCCGTGAAGAAACCGTCGATGCAAAGCCCCTGCAGCGCAGCCGCGTCGAACGCGGGCATCTGCCCGCGAATATCGTCGGCCGCGCCGTCGAACATGGCGGCGACGGCCGGGTTGCTGTAAGTGACACGCCGCTGCTGATCCACGATCGTGACGCAGGCGCTGGCCTGGTCCAGGGCATCGCGCACGGCGCGGTTCTCGTTGGCGATGCGGCGCTCGCGTTCCAGGCGGGCGCGCAGGTCGTCGCGCATCTTGCGCAGGGTTTCGAGCAACTCGCGGATTTCACGGGTCTTTGCCGCCGGGATTTCGCGCTGCAGGTCGCCGTCGGCGATGCCGCGCAGCACGTCGATGGCGCCGGCCAGCGGACGGCTCACCGAGCGCGTGATGGTGATCGCCAGCACCACAGCCAGTAGCAGCACGACGACGCCGATGGCGCTCATCAGCATCACTGCGCCACGGTAGGAAGCATGCATCGCCTGCTGCATGGCGGTGAGCTGCGCGAGTTCGTAGCCACTGTAGCTGGCCAGCGTCTTGCGCATCGCGTCGATGCGCGGCAGCGCCTCGTCGTAGAGCGCGGTGCGCGCGATCTCGCGCTTGCCGGCCTGCAGGAAGCGGCCGAACTTGGTCAGCGCGACCAGCAGCGAGCTGTTGTCGTTCTGGATCACCGCCTGCAGCGTCTTGGCCTGCTCGCCGCCGTCGGCAAAGAGCTGGTCCATGCGTGCGAGCATCTCGCCGATCCCGGCCTTGTCCTGGTTCAGCGCCGTCAGCTGCTCCTGCATGACCTGGGCATCGTCGGCCAGATAGGCGCGATAGGCGTGGTTGCCGATGCGGTTGATGCTTTCGGTGAACGCCTGCATGGTGTCGATACGCGGCATCGACACCTGCACGAAAGTCTGGGTCTTATGGTCGAAACGCTGCAGCTGCCAGAGGCCCATGCCGGCCACGATGCCGACGAACAGCGCCATGCTGCCCAGGGCCAGCATCAATCTTGTGGTGATCGACATGGAGTCTCTCGTCAGGCTTGTTTATTTATTTATTAAGGCGTCGTCGTCGGCTGCGCGAGCACGGACAGATACGCAAGCAGATCGCCGATCTCGGCGTCACTGAGCTGCTCGCCCCAGGGCGGCATCGAACCCGAACGGCCGACCGCGGCACCGCCGGCACGGATGATCCGTTCCTTCTCGGTCCTGATCAGAACGCTCCGCCGCAGATTCGCCGGCCGCACGTGATCGGCCAGCAGCTTCGCGGCCGGGCCATCGCCTTCGCCGGCGTCACCGTGGCAAAGCCGGCAGTAGGTCATGAACACCTGCCGCCCGCCAGGCGCGGACCCCGCATCGGCAGCCGCGGGTTCGGCGAGCAGCAAAGCCAGCGCGAACAGGGCGGGGCTGCGGTTCATTTGCTCACGTTCACCGTCATCCGCATCTCCGGATGAATCGCGCATTCCACTTCGTAGTGGCCGGGCTGGTCGAACACCAGCTTGCGCGTCTGGCCCTTGCCGAAAGCACCCAGGTCGAAAGGCGCGGGATCGCTGAGGCTGAAAATGTTGTGGAAGAATTCATCCTCGTTGCGGAACGTGACCGATTCGCCCGTCTTGATGCTCAGGGCCTTGGCACTGAAGGCCTTGTCTTTCTGCATGACCAGGTGATCCTCGGCGAATGCAGCCGGCAGCATCGCCATCAGCAACAGGCTGGGAATCGCGTAGCGCAGGGTGTTCATGGTCAATCTCCAACAATCGAAAAATGTTTAAAAATTCAAGGGGCCTTGGCAGCTATTGCGGCAACTGCGGCAGCACGACCAGCATCGGCGCGCCGGTCAGCGTCTTCAGGAATTCCAGCAGATCGCGCTTCTCCACCACGGTCAGGCCCAGAGGACGGATGCTGGGGCTCAAGTTGTCCTTGAGGTCGCCGCCGCGATCGTAGTGCTCGATCACTTCTTCGAGGCTGGCGTACATACCGTTGTGCATATACGGCGCTGTGAGGGCCACATCGCGCAGCGTCGGCGTCTTGAACGCGCCCTTCATCGACTTGAGCGGCTTCTGCGCGTAGCGGCCCGGGTCCTCACTGTTCAGGCCGATGTTGTGAAAGCCGTTGTCGGTGAAGTTCCAGCCCATATGGCACAGGCCGCACTCGGCCTTGCCTTTGAACAGCTCGAAGCCGCGCTGGGCGGATGCGCCGATGGCGGCAGCGTCGCCGCGGCGCCAGCGATCGAACGGCGCCTCGCCCGACACCACGGTGCGCTCGAAACTGGCGATGGCCTTGGCGATGGTCGTCGTGCTGATGCTCTCGCCCGGATAGGCGGCGTCGAAACGTGCACGATAGCCGGCGATCGCGGCGAACTCCGTCGCGACGCTACCCAGGTCCTGGTTCATCTCGGCACCGGAGCCCATCGGTCCCAGCGCTTGTTGTTCCAGGTCTTTGAAGCGGCCGTCCCACATCTGCAGCGGGTTGTAGGCGGTGTTGAGAATCGTCGGCGTGCCGCGCCCCAGCGGTTTCATGCCGTGGCCCATGCCCGTGGGCAGGCCGTCCGACCAGCCCAGCGCCGGGTTGTGGCAGGACGCGCAGCTGATCCAGTTGGAGCCGGACAGGCGCGGGTCGAAGAACAGCGCCTTGCCCAGCTCGACGCGCTCGGCGGTGGGCGCGTTGGACTCCGGCGCCGGCACCTGCGCGGGCCGCAGCCAGGGATCGGCATCGGCCGGACGCGCATCCACGGCGGCGCCTGCCCGCCCGGCACAGAGACCAAAAACCACTGCCATGCACAACCGAAGATGTTTCATTCGCCAAATTCCCCAAATCCCTTAGCTCCGAAACGGGCACATCGCCCGGTCCGCATTCAAGCGAGTTAACGGCACCCAGGCAGCGTTCTGAAGACCGCGCTCGCGCAGACGCCGGAAGTCGTCGGAACTCCCGCCGATCCAGCGTGTGCTCTGCTAGGTTCAGAATCCCGGCGTACTGCCGATACGAAAATGTGCAGGCTGATCCACGCGACTACACTGGCAGCCCGAACTTGCGAACCTGCTTCCACAAAAAACCTCTCCGACATTTGTCTCGAGCGTCACCGCCTGTAACCGACACGGATCGTTGGACCTCAGGAGAGCCCATGTACCAAAACCGCGCTTCTGAACTGGACAGTGCGACCCTGACGCCGGCCGAAGCCGCGCTGACAGGGGCGCTGGTCGACGCGCTGCCCTCGCAGGCAGCGGTGCTGGACGCCCGCGGACGCATCGTGGTGGTCAACAAGGCCTGGGAGCAGCTGGCGGCCACTCACCGGTCTGGCCCGTTCGCGGGCACCGTCGAACAAAATTTCCTGGCCTTGTGCCGAGCCGAGGACGGCGAAAGCGCTGCCGAAGCCAGCCGCCTGGCGGCCGGTATCCGGGCCGTGCTGATCGGCTCGCAAGCCGCGTGTCGCCTGGGCTACGCCTGCCACGTCGGCGGTGAAATCGTCTGGCTTCGCGTCCATGTCGCGGCGTTCAGCACCGGAGCCTGGGCGGGTGCGCTGATGACGCTGGCGAACCTTAGCGACGTCGCCAGCGGGGCACCGGCGGGCGAGGCACGCTACCGGGCCGCATTCGACGGCAATACTCTGCCGATGTGGGTGTTCGATCCCGCCACGCTGCGTTTCCTGGAAGTCAACGAGGCGGCGGTCGCGTACTACGGCTACTCCCGCGCTGAGTTTCTTGCGATGACGCTGGCCGACATCCGGCCGCCGGACGATGTACGGACCCTGGGAGCCGATGTCGAGGAGCTCGAAACCTCCGCCAGAAATGTAAAAGTGTGGAGGCATCTGCTGAAGAGTGGCCGGATCGTCCGCACCGAGATCCACGCCCAATGGCTGCCCTGGGCAGGCGCTTCGGCCCGGCTGGTCACGACCATCGATGTGACAGAACGCCTGAGGGCCGCCGAAGCGCTGGCGGAAAGCGAGCGCCGTTTTCGCGAGCTGGCCAATGCCATCAGCGAGGTGTTCTGGCTCAGCGAGCTGGACAGCAAGCGGCTGCTCTACGTATCACCCGCCTACGAAAAGATCTGGGGCCGCTCTACCGCGGAGCTGTATTTGAATCCGGGCCTGTGGCTCGAGTCTGTGCATCCGGACGACCGCGCGCGCGTCGCACGCGCCGCCAAGGCTTTCCCGGCGCAGCCCTACAGCGTCGAATATCGCGTATTGCGGCCGGACGGCAGCCTGCGCTGGGTCTCGGATACCGGCTTTGCGGTCTGCGACGAAGCCGGCACGCCGCGCCGCATGGCGGCGGTTGCGCAGGACATCACCAAGCGCAAGCTGATGGCCGAGCAATCGCGCCAGTCGCAGCACCTGGAAGCGCTCGGGCAACTCACCGGCGGCGTCGCCCACGACTTCAACAACCTGCTGACCGTGATCCAGGGCAATGCCGAACTGCTCACCGAGCTGCTGGTGGCGCAACCCCGGCTGCACAAGCTGGCCGCCTTGATCGGCGATGCTGCCGAGCGCAGCGCCGAACTGACCCGGCGCCTGCTGGCGTTTGCGCGCAAACAGGCGCTCGATCCGAAGGCCGTGGATCTGAACCCGCTGCTCGCCGGGCTGGAGGCACTGCTGCGCCGTTCGCTCGGCGGACACATCAAGATCGATCTGATTCTGGCCGCGGATCTCTGGCTCACGCGGGTCGATCCCGGGCAGCTCGAAAACGCGGTGCTCAACCTTGCCATCAACGCGCGCGACGCCATGCCGGACGGCGGCCGCTTGACGATCCGGACGCAGAACATCCAGCTCGATGAAGCCGAAGCGCTGCGTTGCGGCCTGGGCTGCGACGGCCGCTACGTGCTGCTCACCGTCAAGGACACCGGCACCGGCATCGCCATCGAGCATCTGCCGCATGTGTTCGAACCCTTCTTCACGACCAAGGAAACCGGCAAGGGAACCGGGCTCGGGCTGGCCATGGCCTACGGCTTCGTCAATCAGTCGCTGGGGCACATTTCGGTCGAATCGGCGCCGGGTGCAGGCACGCAGCTGTCGATTTACCTGCCGCAGCTCTCGGACGCGCCTGCGGCCGCGCGACCGGCGGCGGTGGGCGATGTCTAGCGCGAACGACAAGGGCGTGCGCAACGGCGCCGCCCACTCACCAGGAAACTCCATGGAAAATTGCCGATTGCTAGTGGTGGACGACAATCCGGCGGTGGCGGAAGTCGCCGCCGCCATGGTCCAGTCGCTCGGCGGCGAGGGCCGGACGACGACACGCGTCAGTGGCCTGCTCGACGCCATCGCCAACTGGTCGCCTACCCATATCGCCATCGACCTGGCGATGCCGGATATCGACGGCGTCGAGGTGATGAACATGCTGGCGCGGCGCCGCTGCAGCGCGCGCATCATCATTTGCAGCGGCATGGCAGAGGAGGTTCTGGCCGCTGCCATGCGCACCGCCTCCGCCAACGGCCTCGATGTGGCCGGTATGCTGCCCAAGCCGTTCAAGCTGCAGCAGCTGAAGGCCCTGCTCGCGGCGCGCTCGCCGGCAGCTGCGGCCGGCAATCCGCTCGCGGGGCAGGTACCGGCAACGGTCAAAGCCCCTGCGCCGACCCCCGCCGAGCTGCGCCGGGCGCTGGAAAGCGGCGCGATATTCCCGATGTTCATGCCCAAGGTGGAGTGCAGCAGCGGCAAGCTGGCCGGCTTTGAAACCAGCGCGCGCTGGCGCCATCTACCGTTCGGGGTGCTCAGCGCAGGCCAGTTCATTGCTCTTGCCGAGCGTAGCGGGCTGATAGCAGCGCTGACGGAATCGATCAACGAGCAGGCCCTGAGCTGGCTCGGCAGGACCTATCCCAGCGGGTCCATCGGACTCACGCTGAGGATATCCCCCGCCAGCCTTGGCGATCTGGCGCTGGTGGATGCGCTGACCCGGCACTGTGAGCAGGCCGCGCTCGACCCGCACCGGGTCACGCTGCAGATATCCGAAGCGGCGGCGATGTCGGAAACGGCGAACTCGCTGCAATTGCTGACGCGGCTGCGGATCAGGGGCTTCAAACTGTCGCTCGGCAATTTCGGAGTCGGCTACCTGTCGCTGGCGCAGCTGGTGCGCCTGCCGTTTTCGGAGCTGATCATGGACCCGTCGCTGTGCGGCGCCGCCGGCGACACTGCCGATGGCCGTGCAGTGGCCAAAGCCGTGGTCGGCCTGGGGAAAAGCCTGGGGCTGACGGTGACCGCCGCAGGTATCGAGTCCGCTGAACGCCTGCTCTACTTTTGCGAGCTCGGCTGCGATTGCGCAACCGGTTTCTTCATCGCAAAACCGATGGAGGCCGCAGCGCTGACCGAATGGGTCAGTCGCTTGCGCGGCGCCGTGTCCAACCGCTGGGAAAAGCTGCTGAGCGGGAGCCTCTAGTAGCAGCCTGTCTGAAGCTGAACCTGTGCGGCCCCGGCCGATTCCAGTATCATCGCGCGCCCGAATTCGCCCCCTTTCGTCAACCGCAGCATCAACCGGGAATCGCCGTGGAATTTGCTCTGTCCCAGCGCGTGGGCCGTATCAAGCCCTCACCTACTCTTGCCGTCACCGCCAAGGCCGGCGAACTCAAGGCCCAGGGCCTCGACGTACTGTCGCTAGGCGCCGGCGAGCCGGACTTCGACACCCCCGAACACATTAAAGAAGCCGCCCGCGGCGCCATCGCGCGCGGCTTCACCAAGTACACGCCGGTCGGCGGCATCCCGAGCCTGAAGGCCGCGATCATCGCCAAGATGAAGCGCGACAATGCCCTGGACTACAAGCCCAACCAGATCCTGGTCTCCACCGGCGGCAAGCAGGCCTGCTACAACCTGTGCCAGGCCTACCTCAACGCCACCGACGAGGTGATCGTGCCGGCGCCCTACTGGGTCAGCTACCCGGACATGGTGCTGCTGGCCGACGCGACGCCGGTGATGATCGAAACCACGCAGGCCGCGCGCTTCAAGATCACGCCGGAGCAGCTTACGCGCGCGATCACGCCGCGCACCAAGATGATCTGGCTGAACTCGCCGAGCAACCCGTCCGGCATGGCCTACTCGCGCGCCGAGCTGAGCGCGCTCGGCGAGGTGCTGCGCCGGCACCCGCAGATCCTGATCTGCTCGGACGACATGTACGAGAAGATCCTGTGGACGGCCGAGCCCTACAGCAACATCGTCAACGCCTGCCCGGATCTGTACGAGCGCACGGTCATCATTCACGCGGTCAGCAAGACCTACTCGATGACCGGCTGGCGCATCGGCTGGGCCTGCGGCCCGGCCAGGCTGATCACGGCCATGAACGACATCCAGAGCCAGAGCACGTCCAACCCGAACTCGATCGCACAGGTTGCGGCCGAGGCGGCGCTGAGCGGCGACCAGGGCTGCGTCACGGAGATGGTCGCGGCGTTCAAGCGCCGTCACGACAGCTTGGTGGCCGATCTCAACGGCGTGCCGGGCATCTCCTGCGCGGCCGGCGACGGCACGTTCTACGTGTTCCCGAACGTCGAGGGCCTGATCGCCAAACTCGGCGTCAAGGACGACCTGGAGTTGTCCGACCTGCTGCTGCAGAAGGCGCTGGTCGCGCTGGTGCCGGGTTCGGCTTTCGGCACGCCCGGCCATGTGCGCCTGTCCTTCGCCACCAGCGACAAAGTGCTGAAAGGCGCGGTCGAGCGTCTGCGCGCGATCGCGGCCGGCTGAGACCCAAGCAAGCCGGCCAGCCGCGTTAGTCCGAACAGGCGACACACGGCGACGCCAGGTGTTCCACAATCGGGTTCCGGGGGACTTCCCCCGGAAACCCATCGACAAGGCGTAGCGAGCAAATGGCGGCCATCGGCGTAGAAAAAATCCTCAGCGTTCGACACTGGAACGACACGCTGTTCAGCTTCACCGCGACGCGCGACCCGGCGCTGCGCTTCGAGAACGGCCATTTCGTGATGATCGGCCTCGAAGTCAACGGCAAGCCGCTGATGCGCGCGTATTCGATCGCCAGCGCCAACTATGAAGAGAACCTCGAGTTCTTCAGCATCAAAGTGCAGAACGGCCCGCTGACTTCGCGGCTGCAGCACCTGAAAGTCGGCGACGAGCTGCTGGTGAGCAAAAAACCCACCGGCACCCTGGTACTGCACGACCTCAAGCCGGCCAAGCATCTGTACATGCTGTCCACCGGCACCGGCCTGGCGCCGTTCCTGTCGCTGGTCAAGGACCCGGAAACCTACGAGCGCTTCGAGAAAATCGTGCTGATCCACGGCGTGCGCTACGTCAATGAACTGGCCTATGCCGAGTTCTTCAAGCAGGAGCTGCGCGAGCACGAATTCCTCGGCGAGCAGGTCAAGGAGAAACTGATCTATTACCCGACCGTCACCCGCGAAGAATTCCAGAACACCGGCCGCCTGACCGACCTGATCAACAGCGGCAAACTGTTCAGCGACATCGGCCTGCCGCCGCTCAACCCGGCCAACGATCGCGCGATGATCTGCGGCAGCCCGAGCATGCTCAAAGACAGCAGCGCGCTGCTCGATGCGCACGGCCTGCACATCTCGCCGCACATCGGCGTGCCAGGTGACTATGTGATCGAGCGGGCGTTCGTCGAGAAGTAACCTAGCGTGATCCGGAGCATCGGACACATCGCATTGGCACTGAGCCTCGCCGCCTGCAGCGGCAACGGCTCATCGCAGGAGCCCGTTCCGACGATGACCGGCAAGCACGTCACCATCATCCACGGCTATGTGGCCTCGCCGCAGGACCACTGGTTTCCGTGGCTGAAGGCGAAGCTCGAAGCCCAAGGCGCCGAAGTGGCGGTACTGGCGCTGCCCGACTCTGCGAATCCCAGGGCCGATGCCTGGCTGGCGTATTTGAAAGCCAACATCCACCATCACGACCGCAACAGCTATTTCGTCGCCCACAGCCTCGGCTGCATCACGCTGCTGCGCTATCTCGACGGCCTGGATCAGCCGACACCGATCGGCGGCTTCGTGCTGGTTTCGGGCTTCGCGGACTCGCTGAGCTTGTTGCCGCAACTCGATGACTTCACACGAGAGCCGCTGAACTATCCGCATCTGACCGGGCTCGCGATGCGGCGCTCGGTGATCGCCTCGCGCAACGATCCAGTGGTGCCGTACCGGCAGACCGCGGCGCTGAGCCGCAGCTTGAAAGCCGAGCTGCATAGCATTGATCATGGCGGACATTTTCTCGGCAGCGAAGGCTTCACCGAGCTGCCCCCGGTCTATGACGAACTCGCCCGCATGATTCGTCACAAGTACGGTGACACAGAAGTTTCGATACGCTGAATACGAAGCAGTGAGCTGTGCTGTCCCGTCTCACATCATCCCGCCAGCGTGTAGGTTGGGGTGAGCCTGCGAACCCCAACATCGGCTCGAACGAATGTTGGGGTTCGCAGGCTCACCCCAACCTACTCAACTCAACCTGCTTTCGGTAGATGTGTAGATATCCGCGCCCTCCGGGAGAGGCAAGCCAATGTTTCCTAATTTTTGTATGTCGACATCGGCCTGCTGGAGATCGCTATGAAAGCCGTCGGCCTGACTCGCTATCTGCCCATCAATGACCCCGAGTCCCTGATCGACATCGACCTGCCGATGCCCCAGCCCGAGGCGCGCGACCTGCTGGTCCGCGTCGAGACGATCAGCGTCAACCCGGTCGACACCAAGATCCGCGCACCGAAGGACAAGCTTGAATCCACGCCGCGCGTGCTCGGCTGGGACGCGGCCGGCGTGGTCGAAAGTGTCGGCAGCGAAGCCACGCTGTTCAAGCCCGGCGACGCGGTTTACTACGCCGGCGAGATCGGCCGGCCCGGCAGCAACTCGCAGTTCCAGCTCGCCGACGAGCGCCTGGTCGGCCGCAAACCGCGCACGCTGGACTTCGCGCAGGCCGCGGCGCTGCCACTGACCACGATCACCGCCTATGAGGCGCTGTTCGAGCGCCTCGGCATCAGCGCCGACGGCGCCGACCGCGGCAAGAGCCTGCTGATCATCGGTGCTGCCGGCGGCGTCGGCTCGATCGCACTGCAACTCGCCAGGCTCGCCGGCCTGATCGTGATAGGCACGGTCGGCCGCATCGAGACTCGTCGCTGGACCGCCTCGCTGGGCCTGCAGCTGACGGCCGATCACGGTCAGCCGCTGCCCGGCCAGCTGGCGGCACTGGGCCATCCCGAAGTCGACTATGTGCTCAACCTCAACAGCACCGACCGCTACTGGCAGGTCACCGCCGAAGTGCTGCGACCGCAGGGCAAGGTCTGCAGCATCGTCGAGAACAGCGGCCCGCTCGATCAGAGCCTGTACAAGTCCAAGAGCCTGACCCACGCCTGGGAGTTCATGTTCACGCGCGCGATGTTCAAAACCGCGGACATGATCGAGCAGGGCCGCATCCTGAACCGCGTCGCCGACTGGATCGACCAGAACGCGCTCAAACCCACGCTGACCGAGACCCTGTCACCGATCAACGCCGCGAATCTGCGCCGCGCACACGCCAGGCTCGAATCCGGCACCACCATCGGCAAGCTGGCCCTCAGCGGCTGGGCCTGAAGGGACTTGACAACGGGCCATCATGGCCGCCGATCCGGCGATCTGAAAAAAGCATTGCGGCACCCGTAGGAACTCCTTAGAATCCGCGGCCCGTTCCCTGGTAGCTCAGTCGGTAGAGCAAGTGACTGTTAATCACTGGGTCGGCGGTTCGAGCCCGTCCCAGGGAGCCATCTCTTCGAGATACACCGATGCCCAGCCACAAGCTGGGCATTTTTGTTTGTGCGCGGGGAACCCGATCGGGTCTGTTCTTATACATAGCATCCGTGTCATCAAGCTCCGCAAAACGAACCGCAGAGAACAGCCACGCCATGCACAAGCAACCGAATCCTGAACCAATCGACGGAGGATCTCAAGAAGCTGGCAGGCTCCCAGCGTTGATGGTCCTGTCCGACGGGCTGACTTGTTTGCGGCCGTCGCGACGCAAGAATCGGATGGATCGCTTCGGCCGGCGCGGGTTCAATGTCGGAACACGACATCGAGCAATCCGACCATGCACTTCCGAGTCACCGGCCTCTCCGCCGAACCCTTCCGCCGCTTCTACGGCCTCAGCGACGACGCGCTCGCCGGGCTTGGCATCTTGCGCTACGTCGCCGACAAGAAGCCGGGCTTTCCGGATCGCATCGAGATGCGTGATGCCGAACCGGGCGAGAGCTTGCTGCTGTTGAATCACGTCTGCCAGCCGGCGGACACGCCGTATCGCGCGAGCCATGCGATCTTTGTCCGCGAAGGCGCCGTGCAGGCTTACGATCGCGTCGACGAGATTCCCGAAGTCATGCGCATCCGCCTGCTGTCGCTGCGCGCCTACGATGCCGGCGGAATGATGCTCGACGCCGATGTCGTCGACGGCGGAGCGATCGAGAGCCTGATCGAGCGGCTGTTCAAAAATCCGTTGGTCGCTTATATCCATGCTCATAATGCGAAACGCGGCTGCTACTCGGGGCGTATCCATCGCGTCTGAGTTACCCGCATGAAAGAACCTGCGGTGTACATGATGGCCAGCCAGCGAAACGGCACTCTGTATGTCGGCGTGACCTCCGATCTGGTGCGGCGAGTGTGGCAGCACCGCAACGGTACCGCGGACGGATTCACCCAGCAGCACGGCATCAAAACGCTGGTCGGGTACGAACAGCATCAGACCATGGAGAGCGCCATCGGCCGCGAGAAAGCCATCAAGAAATGGAAACGCGCGCGGAAGCTGGCGCTGATCGAAAAGGACAATGCCACGTGGAGAGACCTATGGCCGGACATCAGCGGCGCGCCGGCCGACTGCCTGGATTCCCGCCTTCGCGGGAATGACGGATTTTGTGGGCGGTTCAGCCTCGCGCGAACTCCGCCGCCCGCCGCACTTGTTCAGCACTCGGCAGCACGCCGGTATAGAGCACGAACTGCTCCAGCGCCTGCAGCACGATCACGTCGGCGCCGGTGATCACACGCTTGCCGCATGAGCGGGCGGCGCGGACGAAGGGCGTCTCCGACGGTAGCGCAACAACATCGAACGCGATGTCGGCCGCGTCGATCGCCGCCTCATCGAACGCCAGATCCTCGCTCTCGTCGCCGCCGGCCATGCCGACCGGTGTGACGTTGACCAGCATCGCCGCATGCAGATCGCCGGATTCGGCCTGCCAGCGGTAGCCGCAACTCATCGCCAGCCTGCGACCGGCCGCTTCATTGCGCGCGACGATGGTGCCCTCGCCGAAACCACTGTCGCGCAAGGCCGACGCGACCGCCTTCGCCATGCCGCCGCTGCCGCGCAATACGAACGAAGTCTGCGGCGAGATCCCGTTGCGCTCGAGCAACTTCACGATCGCGACATAGTCGGTGTTGTAGCCGCGCAGATGGCCGGCGTCGTTGACGATGGTGTTGACCGATCCGAGCACATCCGCCGACGTGGCCAGCGAATCCAGCAGCGGAATGCAGGCCTCCTTGAACGGCATCGAGATCGCGCATCCGCGGATGTTCAAGGCGCGGATACCGCCGATCGCAGCCGCCAGATCGCGCGTACTGAAGGCCTTGTAGACGTAGTCCAGGCCCAGCGCCTCGTACAGATGATTGTGAAAGCGCGAACCGAAGTTGCCGGGCCGCGCCGACAGCGACATGCATAGCTGCGTATCGCGGCCGATCGGCGGTTTCACTGCGCGGCTCCGCTTGATCCGCGGACGATGCAGCGGCCGCTGAGCACGACCTTGCGCACCGGCAAGCCCGGCGTCTGCAAGCGCTCGAACAGCAGCGACATCGCGGTGCGGCCGATTTCTTCCACCGGCTGTTCGATCACCGTCATACCGGGCTCGACCAGTTCGGTCCAGCTCTCGTTGTCGAAGCCGGCGACGGCGAGGTCGCGCGGAATGATCAGGCCCAGTGAGCGTGCAGCCTTGATCACGCCGATCAGCAGCAGGCTGTTGCTGACGACGATCGCGCGAGGACGATCCGCCTGTGCGAGCCAGGCGGCGGTTTCTTTTTGCGCGGCTTCGCTCGACGGCGCGACCGCGCGGAACTGCGGTGTCAGACCGTGGCGCTGCATCGCCGCGATATAGCCTTCGCGGCGCTCGGCGCCGGTGCTGCTGGAATTGCCGAACAGCCCGCCGATTTCGCGATAGCCGCGCTCGACCAGATGGCCGATCAGCGTCGCCATCGCGTCGCGGTTGTCGAGCACCACGGCGTCGTGCACGCCGGCCGGGCCGGCGCGATCGATCAGCACCACCGGGAAGTCCAGCGAGCGCTTCGGCAGCAGATCCACGGTCGCGCGGGTTGGCGCGAAGATCAGGCCGGTGATGCGCTCCTCCTGCATCAAGCCCAGATACAGGGCCTCGCGCTCAGGATCTTCGTCGGTATTGCACAGGATCACGCGCATGCCGGCGCGGTAGGCGCTGTCCTCGACCGCGCGGCTGACGGCGGTGAAGAAGGGGTTGCGAATGTCGGCGACGATCAGCCCGATGGTGCCGCTGTCCTGCGAGCGCAGCCGCCGCGCCGCGAGATTCGGCTTGTAGCCGGTGGCGCGCACCGCCGCCGCGACCTGCTGGCGCAGTTCGTCGCTGACCGGACCGCGCCCCAGCGCCCGCGACACCGTCGCCGGCGATACGCCGGCCGCCCGGGCGACGTCCTTGATGCTGACGCTCATATTGCAATCGTTTTCATCATATCCTCAGTATTTTCCGCCTGTTTCCGGGCGCATGGCAAGAACAACGAGCATTCTTCTTGACATGATCTATGAAAACGATTTCATAATGGCCGCATAAGAGCCGCAGATCGAGTACCGATCGGCTTAACCGATGCACTGGAGGAGTCCAGAGATGTCTATCGCCAATCCGATGATCGCCGCTGCCGCGCTGCTGCCCCGCGAGCTGGTGCGCCTCGGCGCCCACCCGGCCGATAAGGAAAGCACGATCCGCGAAGCGGCCCAGCTGCTGATCGCGGCCGGCTGCATCGATCCCGCCTACGCAGCCAGCATGCTGAAACGCGAGGCGCTGGCGAACACTTTCCTCGGCCATGGCGTGGTGATTCCGCATGGCCTGGGCGAAGACCGCCACCTGGTCAAGCGCAACGGCATCGCGGTGCTGCAGGTGCCGGCCGGCGTCGAGTGGAACCCCGGCCAGACCGCCCATCTGGTGGTTGCGATCGCGGCGCAGTCCGACGCGCACATCGCGATCCTGCGCCGGCTGACGCGGCTGATCCAGGACAACTCGCGCCTGGTCACGCTGTTCGTCACCGACAAGGTGCAGGACATCGTCGACGCGCTCAGCGAGGACGCGATCGAGATCGCGTCCGCCACGCCGGCCACCGACCTCGCCGAGCATTTCGACTGGAGCGTCCCCTACCCGGCCGGCCTGCACGCGCGGCCGGCGTCGCGCTGGGTCGAGACCGCGCGCAGCTTCGGTGCGCGCATCCAGCTGCGGTTCGGCGACCAGATAGCCGACGCCAAAAACCTGGTGTCGCTGCTACAGCTCGGCCTGCGCTTTGGCGATCGCGTGGTGATTTCGGCCGAGGGCCGCAACGCCGGCTCGGCGCTGATCCGCCTCAAGGCCGTCATCAACAGCATCACCGCGCAGGAGAAGACCGACACTGAGGCCGCCGCCAGGCGCGCCTCCGCACCGGTGCTGGGCTGGTCGCCGCCACAGGTGCCGGCCGCGATCGCCGGCATCGGCGCCAGCCCGGGCCTGGCGATCGGCGTGGTACACCGGCTCTCCGTGAGCGAGGCGCCGATACCGGATCATCCGGTGCCGCTCGCGCAGGGCGGCGAACTGCTGCACCAGGCCTTGAACGTCACGCGGCTGCAGCTGAAAGCCGTCGCTGACGACACCGCGCGCCGTCTCGGCGCCGCCGACGCGGCGATCTTCAAGGCCCAGGCCGAGCTACTCAACGACACCGACCTGATCACGCTGACCTGCCAGCTGATGGTCGAAGGCCATGGCGTCGCCTGGTCCTGGCACCAGGCGGTCGAGCGCATGGCCGGCAAGCTGTCGGCGCTCGGCAACGCGGTGCTCGCCGGCCGCGCCGCGGATCTGCGCGACGTCGGCCGCCGGGTGCTGACGCAGATCGATCCTTCGCTGCATGGCGGCGACGGCAGCAGCGAGCTGCCGGCGAACTGCATTCTGCTGGCCAACGACCTGTCGCCCTCGGACACCGCGATGCTCGATCCGCAGCGCGTCGTCGGCCTGGCCACCGCGCAGGGCGGGCCGACTTCGCATACCGCGATCCTGGCGCGGACGCTGGGCCTGCCGGCGCTGGTGGCCGGCGGCGCGGCCCTGCTCGACGTCAGCGAGGGCGTCGCGGCGATCATCGACGGCCAGAACGGCCGGCTGTATCTGAACCCGTCACCGGCGGATCTGGCCTCGGCACGCGCCTATATCGAAGAGCAGCAGGCGGTGCGCGCACGCGAAGCCGAGCAGCGCAGCCTGCCGGCGCAGACCCGCGACGGCCATCGCGTCGACATCGGCGCCAACGTCAACCTGCCGGACCAGGTGCCGATAGCGCTGTCGCAGGGCGCCGAAGGCGTGGGTTTAATGCGCACCGAATTCCTGTTCCTGGAGCAGGGCAGCGCGCCGAGCGAAGACCAACAGTACGAAACCTACATGGCCATGGCGCGGGCACTCGACGGCCGCCCGCTGATCGTGCGCGCCCTCGACATCGGCGGCGACAAGCAGGTCGCGCATCTGGATCTGCCGCACGAGGACAATCCGTTTCTCGGCGTGCGCGGCGCGCGCCTGCTGCTGCGTCGCAGCGATCTGCTCGACCCGCAGTTGCGTGCGCTGTACCGCGCGGCGAAAGACGGCGCGAAGCTGTCGATTCCGCAGTTCAAAATAATGTTCCCGATGATCACCTCGGCGCCGGAGATCATCGCGCTGCGCGCGATCTGCGAGCGCATCCGAAATGAGCTGACGGCGCCGGTGCTACCGATCGGCATCATGATTGAAGTACCGGCTGCCGCGATCCAGGCCGATGCACTGGCACGCCACTCGGATTTCTTCTCGATCGGCACCAATGATCTGACGCAGTACGTGCTGGCGATCGATCGCCAGAATCCAGAGCTCGCCGCCGAGGCCGACAGCCTGCACCCGGCGGTGCTGCGGCTGATCCGGCTGACCGTCGAAGGCGCCGCGTATCACGGCCGCTGGGTCGGCGTCTGCGGCGGGCTCGCCGGCGACCCATTCGGCGCGATGCTGCTGACCGGCCTCGGCGTGCACGAGCTGTCGATGACGCCGCGCGACATTCCTGCGGTGAAAGCGCGCCTGCGCGCCACCGACCTGGCGACGCTGAAGCTGCTGGCGACGAAAGCACTCAGTGCCGAAACCGCCGCCGAAGTCCGCGCACTCGACGGAGCCGCGCAATGAGCGCGCGCGTCGTCACCGTCACGCTGAATCCGGCGATCGACCAGACCGTGATACTGGACGCCTTGCAGCTCGGCGCGGTCAATCGCGCGAGGTCGGCGCGCGTCGATGCCGGCGGCAAGGGCGTCAACGTCGCGTCCTGCCTCGCGGACTGGGGTGTCGCGACCGCCGTCACCGGCCTGCTCGGCCGCGCCAATGCATCCGTGTTCGAAGCCCTGTTCGATGCCAAGCGCATCGACGACCGGTGTCTGCGCCTGAGCGGCGAGACGCGCACCAATATCAAACTGGTCGGCAAGGACGGCACCACCACCGACATCAACCTGCCCGGCCTGAACGCGAATGCCGGCGATCTGATCGCGGTCGGCCGCGCGCTGGGCGATCTGTGCGCGCCGGGCGTGCTCGCGGTGTTGTCCGGCAGTCTGCCGTCCGGCCTGCCGGAAGACAGCTATGTGGAGTTGCTGAAGATCGTCGCCGCCAACGAGGCGCGCGCGGTGCTCGACACCAGCGGCGCGCCGCTGAGCACCGCGCTCGCCGCGCCGAAATCGGCGATGCCGTATGCAGTGAAGCCCAATCGGCAGGAGCTCGAAGCCTGGGCCGAACGCAGACTCGCCGACACCGCGGATCTGCTCGCCGCCGCTCAGGAGCTGCGCGCGCTCGGCATCGCGCTGGTCGTGGTTTCGCTGGGCACTGAGGGCGCGCTGTTCGTCAGCGACGCCGGTGCCCTGCTGGCACGCGCGCCGGTGATCGAAACCAGCAGCACGGTCGGCGCCGGCGACGCGATGGTCGCAGGCCTGAGCGCAGCGCTACTCGACAACGCCGATCTGGAAACCACGGCGCGTCTCGCGACCGCCTTCGCCGCCGCCAAGCTCGGCCTGCCCGGCCCGAATCTGCCGGATCGCCGGCGCGTAAACGAGCTGGCCGCCGCCACAAAAATTAGAGGGATCCCGTAGCCCGGGTGAAACGCGGGGCTTTCCGCACGACGCCATCGTGCGACCCCGGGTTTCACCCGGGCTACATAAAGAACGCTGGAGGAACGACAAAATGAAAAATCTGATCGCAGTCGTCAGTGCCGGTGAGCGCAGCACGCAGGCGGTGCTCGCTGCCGAGGCGCTGCGCCGCGCGGCAGTCGATCGCGGCTGGACGCTAGCGGCGGAAGTGCGCACACCGCAAGGCGTGATCAGTCCGCTGGACGATTTCGCGTCCGCGAGCGCGGTGATCCTGGTCGGCACCGAAGATCTCGAAGCCGAGCGCTTCGGCAACATGCCACGCGTGGCCGCAACGCTAGACGAAGTGCTCGCCGATGCTGGCGCGGTATTGAAGCGCGACGACCGCGGCACCGTAGTGCCCGCCGGGCCGACGCGCATCGTCGCGATCACCTCCTGTCCGACCGGCATCGCCCACACCTTCATGGCGGCCGAAGGCATCCAGCAGGCTGCGAATGCGCTCGGCTATTCGGTGCGCGTCGAGACTCAGGGCTCGGTCGGTGCGCGCGACACGCTCAGTGCCGACGAGATCCGTGACGCCGACGTGGTGCTGATCGCGGCCGATACGCAGGTCGATCTGTCGCGCTTCGCCGGCAAGCGTGTTTTCAAAAGCGGCACGAAGCCGGCGATCAATGACGGCAAGGCACTGATCGCCAAAGCCCTCGCCGAAGCCAGCATTCACGACACCGAAAAATCCGCCAACGGCAGCGTCAAAAAAGAAAGCGCCGAAAAGCGCAGCGGCCCGTACAAGCACCTGATGACCGGAGTGTCCTTCATGCTGCCGTTCGTAACCGCCGGCGGCCTGCTGATCGCGCTGGCGTTCGCACTCGGCGGCATCTACGCCTTCGACGACGCGCACAAGGGCACGCTGGCCTGGTCGCTGTTCCAGATCGGCGCCAAGGCCGGCTTCGTGCTGATGGTGCCGGCGCTGGCCGGCTACATCGCGTTCTCGATCGCGGATCGTCCCGGCGTCGCGCCGGGCATGATCGGCGGACTGGTCGCAGCCAATCTCGGCGCCGGCTTTCTCGGCGGCATCGCCGCCGGTTTCATCGCCGGCTACGGCGTCGCGTTTTTGAATCGCCACATCAAGCTGCCGCGCAATCTCGAAGGCCTGAAGCCGGTGCTGATTCTGCCGGTGCTGGGCACGCTGCTGACCGGTCTGCTGATGATCTACGTCGTCGGAGGGCCGGTCGCCGAAGCGCTCGCCGCACTGACCGCGTGGCTGCGCGGCATGCAGGGCGGCAGCGCGATCCTGCTCGGCCTGCTGATCGGCGGCATGATGGCTTTCGACATGGGCGGCCCGGTCAACAAGGCGGCGTATGCGTTCGCAACCGGCCTGCTCGCCAGCGAGGTCTACAGCCCGATGGCGGCGGCGATGGTCGCCGGCATGACCGCGCCACTCGGCGTCGCGCTTGCGACCAGGATTTTCGCCGATCGATTCACTCACGAGGAACGCGAAGCCGGCAATGCGGCGGCGGTGCTCGGCCTGGCCTTCGTCACCGAGGGCGCGATTCCGTTCGCGGCACGCGATCCGCTGCGCGTGATTCCCTCGCTGGTGCTGGGCTCGGCGGTCGCCGGTGCGATCTCGATGGCCGTCGGCGCCGAGCTCAAGGTGCCGCATGGCGGTGTGTTCGTGCTGCCGATTCCGAACGCGGTGACGCATCTGGGCGGGTATCTGGTGGCGCTGGTGGCCGGAACCGTCCTGACCGCGATTGCGTTGCGCGTGCTCAAGAAACGCATCGTCGCTACCTGATTCGAGTTCGCAGTCGCGGGTATGACCCGCTCCTACAGTTCGGCTCCTTGTAGGAGCGGGTCATACC
>NZ_JAQGNT010000118.1 GCF_028291725.1 Hydrocarboniphaga sp.
GGAGCGGCTCTTAGCCGCGATTGAGGCTGCACCGACACAATCGCGGCTAAGAGCCGCTCCTACAGGTTGCGGAATCAGACGAGATTGATCCGTCGACGCACGCCGCCGTTGATTTCCAGATACTCGCGTCTATCATCGCGCCAATCCGCCAGCACGATGCGCTCGCCGGCGATACCGCCACTCGCGACCTTATGCTCCGCAGGTCGGTGCGTGTGCCCGTGAATCAAGTGCAGCGTCTGCGCCTTGTGCAGACCGCGTGCGACCGCGGCGTCGTTGACGTCCATGATCTGCGCGCTCTTGCCCGTCTTGGCTTCGCGACTGCTGCCGCGAACGCCGCCCGCGATGCGCTCGCGCCAGCGGCGCGGCAGGCGTGCGAAAATCGCCTGTACGGCGCGATTGCGCGAGAAGCGCCGCCATTTCTGGTAGCCGACATCGTCGGTGCAGAACGCGTCTCCATGCGTCAGCAGCCAGCGTTCGCCATCGATATCGACAACGCTGGGATCGGCCAGCAAGCGCGCGCCACTGGCGCGTTCGAACGTAGGGCCGAGCAGAAAATCGCGGTTGCCACGCTGAACCCGGACCGGCACGCCGGACGCCGTCAGTGACGCGAGCCCTGCGATTTCCGCGGCATAAACGTCCAGGCCGACGTCATCACCGATCCAGTATTCAAACAAATCACCGAGGATGTAGACCACGCTGGCGCTGCGCGCCGGGCCGTCCAGAAACGCGATGAAACTGTCGCGTAGTGCGGACGGCTGCGGCGGCAGGTGCAGATCGGACAGCAGCAGCGTGCTCATCGGGCGTGCTGCTGTCGCGTATTGCCTAGATGATCGTCGCCGACTTGATCACGATCTGCGTCGTCGGCACGTCGCGGCCGAAAGGACGCGCGGAGCCGGTGGGCGTCTCGGCGATCTTGTCGACGATGTCCACGCCGCCGGTGACTTCGCCGAACACCGCATAGCCCCAGCCGTCCTGGCCCGGATAGTCGAGGAAATCGTTGTCGCCATGGTTGATGAAGAACTGGCTGCTGGCCGAATGCGGGTCGCCGGTACGCGCCATCGCCACCGTGCCCCGCTTGTTTTTCAGGCCGTTTTTGGCTTCATTTTCGATCGGAGCCTGGGTGCGCTTCTGGTTGTATTCGCTGTCGTAGCCGCCGCCTTGGATCATGAAACCCTTGATCACGCGGTGGAACACCAGGCCGTCGTAGTGGCCGGCTTTCACGTAGTCGACGAAGTTGGCGACGGTCTTCGGCGCCTTGGCGGCATCGAGTTTCAGCGTGATGTCGCCGAGATTGGTGCTCAGCAGGACCTGCACGGGTGGATTGCTGTCGGACATTTTCCAGTTCTCTCTAGGTTGTTTGGAATGCTGTTTGGAATGGTGCCTGAATCAGGCTACTTCCGGGCTACTTCGCCGGCGACGGGTCGACCGTCATCCGGGTGATGATGATCGGCGTCTGCGGCACATCGCTTGGAAACGGACCGCCGGGGCCGGTTGGGATCGCTTCCATCTTGTCGACCACGTCCATGCCCTCGATCACACGGCCGAAAACGGCGTAGCCCCAGCCGTCGAAGCTCGGATAATCGAGATTGGTGTTGTCGACGAAGTTGATGAAGAACTCGCTGGTTGCCGATTGCGGCATGCCGGTACGCGCCATCGCGATGCTACCGCGCACATTCTTCAGCCCGTTGTCAGCCTCGCTGCGAACCGGAGCCTGCATCTTGCGCTGTTTGAAGGCGCTGTCGTAGCCGCCGCCCTGGGCCATGAAACCGGCGATCACGCGGCTGAAGATCAGGCCGTTGTAGTAGCCGCTGTTGACGTAGCCGACGAAGTTGGCGACGGTCTTCGGCGCATGCTGAGGATCGAGCTGCAGCACGATGCGGCCGACCGAGGTTTCCATGCGCACGACGACCGTCGGAACCGCGGCCGCGGCAATGCTCTGAGCGGCGGCGGTCGATGTGCAGATCAATAACAACAGGCAACTCAGCAGGCGCGTCATCGATGGCATTCCATGGTGGCGTGGACGCGATCCGAAGATCGGGCCGGGTCCGGGTCGCGCATTATGCCGCGGCGCGCTCGTCCACGACGTTCAGCATGTCCTGTGCCCGCGGCATCGCGTTCATCAGCACGTCGATGCCGGCGCCGGGCTGGTGCGCCCGTTCCGACAGCGTACGCCGGAACTGGCGCCCGCCCGCCTGGCCGCGATACAGCCCGAGCAGATGGCGGCTGATGTGCTTCAGCGGCGTGCCGGCGGCCAGTTGGCGCTCGACATAGGGACGATAGGCCGCAAGCACCGCGTCGCGTGTCGGCATACTGGCGGGCGTGCCACCGATGACGGCGAACAGCGCCGCGTCGATCGCCGCCAGCGCATAAGGATTCTCATAGGCCTCGCGGCCGAGCATCACGCCGTCGACCTGTGCAAGATGTGTCTCGCAATCGGCCAGGCTGCGAATGCCGCCATTGATGACGATCGTCAGCTGCGGATAGTCCTGTTTCAGTCGATAGACGTGCTCGTAAGTCAGCGGCGGGATTTCGCGATTCTCGCGCGGCGACAAACCCTGCAACCAGGCCTTGCGCGCATGCACGATAAACACCGTGCAGCCGGCGGCGGCGACGCTCTCGACGAAGTGGCGCATGAACGCATAGTCCTCGCAATCGTCCACGCCAATCCGGTGCTTGACCGTGACCGGCAGGCTCGTCGCGCGGCGCATCGCGGCGACGCTGGCGGCGACGCGCTCGGGCTCGCGCATCAGGCAGGCGCCGAAGCTGCCTTCCTGCACGCGGTCCGAGGGGCAGCCGCAGTTCAGGTTCACCTCGTCGTAGTTCCAGGCTTCCGCCATTTCCGCGCAGCGGGCGAGCGCGTCGGGCTCCGAGCCTCCGAGTTGCAGCGCCAGCGGATGTTCGCCGGCGTCGAAGCGCAGGTGGCGCGCGACGTCGCCATGCAGCAGCGCACCGGTGGTGACCATCTCGGTGTACAGCAGCGCATGCGGTGCCAGCAGCCGGTGAAAGCTGCGGCAATGGGTGTCACTCCAATCCATCATCGGCGCAATGCAGAGGCGGCGCGCGGGCGGTGCAATCGAGGTGGTGGCGAATGCGGTCAAAAGCGAAAATCCGGTCAACTGGACCGCCATTTTGCCGTTTTTTTGGCCGTTCAGTGCCAGCGCGGCGAAAAACCGCTAAACCACGGTCTCAGCTGGCCGCTTCCGAGCCGATCCAGCGCTCGATCCGCTCGGCGGAGTAATGAAAAAGCTCGCCATTCATCGGCCGCGGAAGATGCCGCAGATCACCCGGCGCCAGGTGCTCCAGTTGCAGGCGCAGCGCGCGGATCACGAAGCCGTGGACGATCAACAGCACCGACTGCTCCGGGAATCGACCGGCGACGTCGCGCAGGCCGGCGCCGGTGCGTGCGACCAGCTCGTGCAGCGGCTCGGCGCCAGGCGGTTGTTCGTCGAAAGAGAAGATCCCGCCGCGGTCGAACAGCTCGGGGTCCAGCGCGCGCGCCTCGGCGTAGGTCAGGCCTTCCCAGCGGCCGAAGCCGCGTTCGCGAAATGCGGCGTGCGTGAGCGCCGGCACGCCGAGCGCCTCGATGATCGGCGCCGCGGTCTGCTGGGCCCGCAGCAGCGGCGACACCACGATCTGCTGGATGCGCCGCGGCACGGCTGCCGCCAACTCGGCCGCCTGCTGGTGCCCGCGCTCGTTGAGTGGCTCGTCGTAGGTCCCCTGGTAGCGGTCGCCGACGTTCCAGTTGGTCTGCCCATGGCGGGCCAGGAAAAGTTCCATGCGAGGAGTCTACGATTTTCGGGCCTCGCTTGATCGATGAGCTTGATTGATGAGTGTCCGAGCGGGTCATACCCGCGACTGTGCCGGCGGGGCTTCAGTCGCGGGTATGACCCGCTCCTACAGTTGCAGCTGAGTAGGTTGGGGTGAGCGCAGCGAACCCCAACATCAGCGCGAACTATTGTTGGGGTTCGCTGCGCTCACCCCAACCTACACGCTAGTGGTCCGTTGCATGCTTGGCGACACAAATAAAACCGATGGATTTCGGCCTGTGGCAAGGCGCAAACCACAGCAATAGCACCGCTATTGCGAGGATTTGCAACGCCGCCGCAGGTCGAAAGA